>NZ_JAFFPS010000053.1 GCF_016919165.1 Leptospira chreensis | reverse complement strand
CTACGGATATTTTATCTGTGGAGACAAGTGTATGATCCAACTTCCCTCAGGCAAAGAAATCACAATCATTTCCAAACCTTCCTTAGATTCTAACGAAGTCAGTTTACGGGTGGTTGGTTCTAAAGAAGCTCAAGACTTTGTAGATCGTTTTGAGTTTGGAAAAAAACAATTGTTTGTTGATTGCGATGAAGATGCTTTATTAGAAATTGACCCGAGTCTCAATTTAGAAACCAAACGTTTGTTATGGGAATCGGGAAAATTGAAATTCACGGAAGAAGAGTGGAAGGCCTTTCAAGAAACCATCCCACCCCTTTCTCCATTTTTGGCACAGGACCTTTCTGGAAAGGATTTGATGTTGGCTTGGGGAAAAAAGGAAAGTCTTTTGTCAGCAGTGGAATCAGGACTTGGAACTTACTTCAGTCGGTCTCGGAATGGAAAGTGGGTGAAAGGAGAAGAGTCCGGCCACCTTCAAAATTTATCTGCCATCTATGTACATTCGAATCCATTTTTTATCCAATACATTACAGGCCAAATCGGTGCGGCTTGCCATACAGGTTATTATTCTTGTTTTTTTCGTGAACTCGGTCCCAATGATTCTATTTCCTTCGTCTATTCTAACAAAGTAGGAGTTTAGTTTTGAATCGAATTGTCATCATCGTATTAGTAATTGTTTGTGTTGTTTTTATCGTTTATAAATTAAAATCTTCGTTAGGTGCAAACCAATCCCAATTAAAAGAAAAAATTGATGGCGGAGCTCTCGTGGTCGATGTAAGGACAGTCACAGAATTCCAGTCAGCTCATTTTCCCGGAGCCATCAATATTCCAGTAGATCAGGTATCGAAACGCCTGGATGAATTTGGGGATAAGAACCGAGCCATCATTGTGTATTGTGCTTCTGGTGGTCGGAGTGGAAGTGCGAAATCTTTTTTGGAATCCGTCGGATATACTGACGTAGTCAATGCGGGTGGACTTTCCAATATGCCAAACCCGTAGATGAATTCCTTGCATTAGGAATCCTTTGAAATTATTCATAGGGAAGAGTGCTCCCTTCCCTATACAAAAAACTACATTCGTTTGCGTTTCATATACAATTGTAAGCCAGTCAATGCTTCCTTCTTTACTTTGTTTCCAAGAGCCGGCCACCAACCAAGAAAATAACCAACAGGACCCATAGCCATTCCTAACCATTTCCACATGGAAAAATGATCTTTGTGGATGAGGATCTTTCCTTCTTTAAATGTAAAATTTGCATGGATTTTATTTTGTATCGTTCTACCGGTTTTGCTAAAACTATAATCCGCTTCCCAGTCTGCTGAACCTTTGTTATCATCTGCTTTGATATTAGAAAAACGAATGGTTAGATTTTGACTTTTTTCGATTAACATAAGCCACATAGCCACCGCTTCCTTCCCTTTCAAATGACCAAAGGCAGGATCTTGGAATTCGATATCGGGATGGTAAAGGGAGACCATAGTCTGGCCATCCTTGTTTTGGAAGGCTGTGTAAAACTTTTGAATTAACTCTTCATTTGCATGCATTGTGGAAAAGATTATGATTGATCATTGGAAGACTTAGCAAGAAAAAAAGTTATGAAACGAATTGTTCTCTTTGCTTTTGGAACCAGTTTTTTACTCATCGGGCTTGTTGTTCTTTTTTTAGCCGTGGGTTATTTCCAAGATCCCAAATTTCATGCGGAAACCAGTGAATGGCTAAAGGCAGAACCGGAAGACATTTGGAACTATGTTACCGACATTAAAGACCTTCCGAATCGCAGAAAGGAAGTGGTCGCTATCAAAATTTTGGAAACTAGACCTGACGGGACTGTGACGAAGTGGGAAGAAACACCAGATATGGGTGGGTATATGATTTTTGAACTTCGCGAATTCATACCAAACAAACGTTGGAAAATTGAACTCACAGATGCGAGTTTTAAAATGCGCGGGTCTTGGTCTTACACTTTGGAACCAAAGATTCCAGGAACCGTGGTGACCATAAAGGAAGATTCGGAGATTACAAGTATTCCTGTAAGAGGGGCCTATTTCCTGGCCGGTCGCGATGCCACTCTCCAAAAAGAGATGGAACTCATTCGCAACCGGTTTAGCGGTCGTTAGGGGAATTTAGATTATTTTAAACCTTGGATCCATTCATCGATCCCTTTACAAATCTTTCTAACCGTTTCCCCGTGAAAGATAATCCCAAGGTGACCTTGTTCATAATAAGTGATCACCTTGTTTTCTGATTTTAGGTCTTTCAGTTCTGTGAGACTTTCTTCTGGAACAATTTTATCAACCGTACCTACCACACTGTAAATGGGCATATTGAAATTGTTTAAGAAGTTTTCAGTATAATTGATGCGACCGTCATTGGACCAGAAACTTCTCTCATTGGAGATTTGGCTTTGGAAAAATTGCATAATCACAGAAACCGATTCTTCGCAAAACACATCTTCCATGAGAAAGTACCACTCGGGAGGTGTGATTTCTTTATAACCCACAAAGTCTTTGATAGTTAAAACTTTGGTTCCAATATTGTAACTAAAACTTCTTAAACTGGAATGTAGGTTTAGAATCAATTTAAAGAACTTTTTTAAGTCAATGGTTTGGATGGTGGCTTGCATGGAAAAACTTGCCATACTCAAAATCATATCGGAAATCATTTTGTGTGGAAGCAAACTGAATCCACGTTTCAAAGTATCCAATCCAATGAAGTTGGATTTCAAACTAATGTAGTTAGGCGAAGTGATGGAAACAATCCCCGCAATGTATTCTTCTGGTTGGGGTAAATTGAATTCTTCTTTGAGTTCTTTGATTTTTTCATAAGAAGAAACATAAAAACGAGGAATCATTCCCCCCATACTGTGACCAAGAACAACAGTTCTTTCACTGGGATAATGCCAACGAATCCAACGAAGGATTTCTGGAAAATCATCTTGGATGTAATTATCAACCGTCCATCCTTCTTTTTTTCCATGTTTAGGCATGGTTTGTCTGGACCTTCCTCGCATATCCATTAGGAAAACTCGGTATCCATATTTAAGTGCAAGTTCTTTTGCCAGTTTGTCCATCACGGAACGCCGGCAGAAAAATCCAGGAATCAGTAATAGGTTCTTACCTGTATTGTTTAGTTTTTCAGGAGTAAAACTTTTGAGGGATACCGCATAACCATCAGTAGTTGGTATGATAAAAGAGGCATCCATTCTATATTCAATGTTGTATTGGTGAGATTTGAATATAATGGATGTGACCGGTTCTTTTTGGTCTTTGGTTGTGGTATAAAATAAGTTTCTAGAATTAGAAACAGTATCGGCCTTTTCGATATTCTTTTGGGCAATGTAATGGTCGTTACCTGATTCCATTTCCTTTGCCACAACAAATTCGATCACATCAAACAAAGAATAGAGTTGGAGAGTGAGCGGACGAATTTTGTCTTCCGGAATCGGATCTTTGGTTATTCCCCACAAAATCCCAATAGGGTTTTCGTTCACAAAAAGAGGAATTCCAATCGCATGGTTCATGGTTTCTGAGAGTAAAACTTTTTTCTCAGGATGGATTTCTTGCTGTTTCAAATTGATGAAGATGACTTCCGGTCTTAGGCCCTTATTGAAATCAATGATGGACTTACGAATGAATCCTGCTGATTCGTTACGCGGATCTCCCAAGTGGATGGGGCGAGATTTTTTAATGTATTCTTCGATCCCAGGGATACGACGACGCTCCGCAATTTCTTTCAGTTTGAAGTGAGTGGCAGTAGCCACAATTTTCATTTCATCTTGGTCGATGACTTCAAAAATCGAAAAATTAAAAATGGGGTCATCGTTGAAGTCCACGAGAGAAACCATTTTATTTGTGAAAGACTGCCAAATATTTTCCAAAAATTGGAACGTCGTTTTTGGGACCGGAAAAATATAGATTTTGTCCGGGTTCACCATGAGACTTTTATTGCTGTCTCGGGAGGAAATTTTGATCAAACGATCTTCCAACGAATTTTCTTCAAGTGCCATTTAGCATCCTTTCTATTTATAAGGCGATACGGTACGCTATAACTCTATTTTCGACTTTTCATCTGCCTGTGAACTAAAAAATAAAGCTAATATGCAACAATCTGATTTCGAATCCATTTCAAGAGTTTCCGTTCCCGAATTAGACTCTATTTTAGGAAAACCATTCCCTGTTTTGGACGACGGATTTGTCAGACTCGTTGATTACATGGGATCTGATGAATCAATCGTTCAGGCAGCACGCGTTTCGTACGGAAAAGGCACAAAAAAGGTAAGTGAAGACCGAGGTCTCATTCGGTATTTGATGCGCCACCGCCACAGCACTCCTTTCGAAATGTGCGAACTAAAGCTACATGTTCGTGTTCCTATGGACACATGGCGTCAGTGGATTCGCCACCGTATGGCAAATGTCAATGAATACTCTACGCGTTACTCCGTAGCCATCGACTCCGCACAAACCACACTTCCTGGAGAATGGCGAATCCAATCACTGGGAAACAAACAAGGGAGTAGCGGATATTTAGAATCATCTAAAGGTGACCACCTAACAAAAAGAGAAACGGAATACCAAAAATTTGCTTCTGAAATTTATAATGAAAGATTGGAGATGGGGGTAGCTCGGGAACAAGCAAGAAAGGATCTACCACTCGCAACTTATACGGAAGCGTATTGGAAAATAGACCTTCATAACTTACTGCATTTTTTGGCACTTCGAATGGATGACCATGCACAATTAGAAGTTCGTTTGTTTGCCAAAACCATTGGAGAGCAAATCGTACAAAAATGGGTTCCAAATGCTTGGGAAGCTTTTGTTGATTATCGTTTGAATGCGGTGAACCTCACTCAGTATGATGCGGAAATCATCCATGCTCTGAACACTTCTGGAAAAGAAGGTGCCAAGAAAAAAGCAATCGAATTTGGGTTGTTAGATGAACAAGGAACCACAGCGAAAAAAAGTCGCGAACGTGAAGAATTGGAAACTAAACTGAAAGGTATGGGAATTTCGATTCCCTGGTAAATTAAGCTACAACCGAATTCTGTAATTCGGTTGATAATTTTTTTCCTTATGATTGTTAGAGAGATTATGAGCCTCAGAATCTCTCTAATCCTTACTTCCTTAATCCTGACCAGCGTTTCCCTCTCTGCAGAAGAATTTGCCGTGGCAACGTTTACCCGTGGGAAAGTCAGTTTTTTATCTTCCACAGATTCTTCCAAACTTTGGAAGACACTGAAAGTCAACGATATCCTAAAACCCGGCGATAGAATCAAAACAGGGAATGGATCCAAAGTTGATTTCCTCTACCAAGAAACGGAAATTCGAATCCAACCTAACACAGACTTTACATTGAAAGAATGGAATTCCGAAAATAAAGTCGCAAAAGCCTATGTTGAAAAAGGGGCAGCCTGGTTTCGGGTAAGCAATTTCAAAAAAGGCAGTTTTGAGGTTTCCACACCTACAACAACTGCCGGTGTACGCGGGACAGCCTTTGGCGTGTTTTACGAAGAGAAGGAAAAAAAAGGTTACACTTGCGTTTGTGAAGGTCTTGTCAATATCAACGGATCTGAATTTGCAAAAGGTAGCGGTGGGGCATTGAAAATGGGTGCCACAGAAATTGAAAAAAATGATTACAAAGATATAATCACTAAGGAAGGTGCTACCATCAAGTTTAGAGAAAAACGAAAAGAGATGCCAATGTTGTCTCGATGCCTTCCTTGTCATAAACCTGTAGGTTGGGAAGATTCTAGTTTTACTCCGGACGAAACTTACGGTAAAAAGTGAAATTATATTTCCGATTCTTTGTTCTTATCTGTATCTTCACCTATCCTATACTAGGTGAAGAAGTTGTTACAACCAAAAAAGACGAACCTGATGGCTACTATGGACTCAAACTAGGAGCCATTTTAACTCCCACAGCATCCTACCGCATTCGAGATAAGGCCTCAGGAACAACGGACTTATCTCCATCAGATAAAGCAGGGTTTTCAATGCCTTGGACAATGATTACAATGTCGAAAGAATGGGAAGACACGGGTATTAAAGCTGAGTTTTGGGGAGAAATTCTCCGAAACGATGCCCTTACTAATGATACTTTAGCAGGTACTGGCAATAAGTCCAATCCTTATGTATTTCTTGTTAGGCGAGCAAATATCGCGAAAACTTTTGAACTAGGAAATACAAAACACCAAATTCAATTTGGAATGTTTGAATTACCTCATATGTTTTCTGTTTGGTCAGGAAACTATGATTGGCGTTATTTTGATAAGTCACCATTAGAATCCATGGGATTCGCAAAAGATCCAGTGGATCTTGGAATCAATTATATACTTCGTTGGAAATCCTTTTCTGTCCAAACCGCTGTCGTCAACGGAGAAGGTTACCGCAATACACAAAATACAACGAATACAGGATATGATGTCATCGGTAAACTAGGATGGGATCCCACTTGGTCCGAAAATCTAAAAACGGGACTTCATGTTTTGGGAAGAGCATCGAATGCATTCGGTTATGCGAGTGATGAATGTAGAGAAGGTAAAACAAGTTGCCTTGCTAGTGATGGAAACCCGGCCACTAGAAAGCAGGGAAGTGTTTCCCTAAACCAAGAACAGGTGGTGGCAGTCGAATCCCACCTAGTTTGGAGAGAGATCCTAAACCTAGGCCTTGGAGGAATGGTAAAAAAACGTCTGGGTGGGGAAATTGTAGATCGTTTGTCTCCTTACTCACCAGCTACGAAAATCGCAGAATCGACGGGTCGCGGAGCCTATCTTTGGGCCGGACTTGGAAATGGAACTCTTCGTATCGTAGCCAGAGGAGAAATTGCCACAGGTGGCCCAGCTCCTGGCCTCCAAACAACGGAAACGGTAGAACGAGAGCCTTGGCTCCGATTCAAACCAGGAACTGTTGATCCTCTCTATTCGAACCAATCTTATTATATCAGTCGGCAAATCTTTGGGGAATGGTTCATCACCCCATCAGCACGGCTTGCTTTGGGATATACGGAAGTTCGTTCGTATGATTCTAAAGGAGATCCAAATAAATGGTATGTAGACAGTACCGGGGAGGCATCAAATCGTGTCGAATATATAGAACAGTTTTCCAAACCTGTTTCGCATCCGATTTCCGAATATGGAAGATTGGATCGAAGTATTGTTTTGAAAGCCACAGCTACGTTCTAAGACAGAGTGTATGGTATCTGAAATCCAATCCTTTATTGAAGCCCAATTGTCTTCGGGTTCTTTTTCCTTTTTTAGTATTTTCTTTTTAGCCTTAGGCGGACTTTTGGCAGGGCTTTTGCCCTGTGTCTATCCGTTGTATCCCATCACTGCTGGTATCTTAAAGTCCCGTGTTTCCAAACACAAATGGTCTCATCCACTGGTGTATTACATTGGGCTTGCAACAATGTATGCTGTATTTGGGCTAATTGCTGGTTTCAGTGGCGGTGCTTTTAATTCTTTTTTGCGTTACCCAGAAACGTTAGTGGTTCTCGCTATTTTATTATTCATTTTAGGTTTGAGTGTTGCCGAATTTTTATACTTTCCTTTTTTCTCCGGTGATTTAAGAAATTCAGTAAACGTAAGTTATGCGAATACTTTTTTTCTGGGGGTGGGTGCAGGCCTTCTTTCCTCACCTTGCGTAGGACCTGTGGTGGTTTCTATCTTGGTACAGCTCATTACTTACCAAACGGAAGGTTTTAGTATTTTGCCGATCCTTTTCACCTCTTTAAAAATGTTTGTTTTTGGTTTGGGTCTTGGGATTCCTTTTTTACTCATTGGAGTTTTTGGTTTTGCCTTACCAAAGTCTGGTAAGTGGATGAAATCGGTGCAATGGATTCTTGCCCTCCTCATTTTATATTTTTCTTATAACTATTTAGAAAAGGCTTTTGAACTTTGGGGATTGGATTCGAGTTTGTCGGCAAAAGTATTTTTCATTTGGACTTTGGCATTAGGCTTTCTCTACTTACAAAAGAAAGAAGGCCTTCCTTGTGAGAAAATGAAACTCGCATTGTTACAAATGGGAGCCTATACCTCGCTCGTTGTTCTTATTCTACTTTTGCTACCTGCAACTTTTAAATTCTCCTTGGTGTCATCGGGTAAGGGATCCAATTCAGTGCTCACAGAAGTGCATGGGAATTTAGAATGGAACCGGTCAAAAGAGGAAGTGTATCAGCTCGCCAAAGAAACTGGAAAACCGATATTTATTGATTTTTATGCAGACTGGTGTACGAACTGTAAAGAGTTTCAAAAACTCACTCTTTCCCATAAAGAATGGAATGAAACCTTAAAAAACAAAGCCATTCTTTGGAAGGTTTATGACACAGATCCTATCTTTGAAGAATTTGCAAATGATCCGAACTATCCGGAATTGAAAATCGGCTTACCATTTTTTCTAATCCTCAATCCAGAGGGAAAAATGATTTATAAATCAAATGATTATTTAGATACCAAAGGAATGATGGAAGCCATTCACAAATTTTAAGTTTTTAATTTATTTCGGAAAGGGGATTGGGTTAAAAAAGGTGAATCAGAATCTCTGGGAGTAGGTGCAAAACGAACCGGTCGATCTGACCGATTCGCATTATCTTTGTTTAGCGAGGAAGATTGTTGACAGTTGCCAAGTATTCGCTAGCAATCTCTTTTACGATTTCGCCAGCTGGTTTGACTTCATGGATTTGTGCCACACCTTGGCCAGCAGACCAAATGTCTCTCCAGCGTTTGTATTCCTGCTCAATGGCTTTTTCGCCCCCAGCATGACCAGCCGCAATTTTTTTAGGACCGTCTTCTAAAATTTCAGGGGAACGTTCTACTGATTTTGATAACCAATTGGCAGGGATTCCTGAAATTTTTTCTGTGTAAACAATTTCATCCGGGCTTGAATCAATTAACATCTGTTTGTATTCACTTTGCGCTTTGGATTCAGGTGTTGCGATAAATCGAGTTCCGATATAAACTGCATCTGCTCCCAAAGATAAAGCTGCTGCCATTTGTGATCCGGTAGAGATGGCACCAGCAGCAATCACTGGCAAACCAACTTCCTTTTTTAGATAAGGAATGAGAGCAAAAGGAGTGATGGCACCGGCGTGTCCACCAGCACCTTGGGAAACAGCGATGAGAGCATCTGCCCCAGACTTAGCTACAATGTTTGCATGTTTTAAAGTGGTCACATCACAAAACAAAGTGGATCCATTGGATTTGATTTCTTTTGCGATGGTTCTCGGAGTTCCAAGACTTGTAATGATAAGTTCTACTTTTAAATCCATAACCACTTCAAACTGTTTTGCCCAATTGGGATTATGTTCTTTGTGAAGGATGAGGTTGACCCCGATTGGTTTTTTGGTTTTGGAACGAATTTCTAAGATGCCTTCGCGGAGTTGTTCCGGGGTTCTATAGTTCAAAGAAGGAAAACATCCAATTCCTCCCGCTTCGGAAACTGCTACCACTAACTCCGGGTAGGAGACGAGGAACATGGGGGCTGCGATGATCGGTAGATCAATTTTCAACATTTCACTGATTTTTGTTTTGATTTTCATAAATCTCCTGTTATACGATTATGGTTGGGCCGGTTTTGGAATCAGATTGGGTAATTCAGCAGGATATCTTCCTGTACGAGGGATACAACTCATCGCAAAACCTTGGATAATGTAACAGATAGAATCTTTAGAAATACACTTCAAAGATTTCTGGTGTTCTTGTCCGTCAATTTCCGTGGCGATGGAATAACATTCCATTTTGTCTTCCATGAATAGTTCTTGGGGAGTTTTCTCTTCTTGGGCCATAAGTGCCGTAAGAGACAATAATAGGAAAGTGAGTAGGTAAAAAAATGATAGGAATCGATTGCGATTCATTGAACGTATCCTGCTATCCTATAGGAATAAAATTTTGAAAGAAGTCAAATCATATAAATCGATTCATACTCTCTCACAGTTTGTTCTTTATTTAGGGTTTGTGGTTTTATTTTCAAGTTGTTTGGACTTACATTCGGAAGTCAAACCGGACCACCAATTCCAACAATCCATTTACCTTCTGGATCGGTATTACTTTTGGTCTTCCGAGGAAGTATCAGACCCAAATTCTATTCCTAACAATGTTTGGCGAAAAATGCAACCCAATCAGTTGGGAATGGAATCCAAAGAGAGCCAATATCTATATGTTAAATTTAGTGATCAATTTGTAAGACAACTCAAAAGTCCGGTTCTTTCCGTTGAGATCGCTTTGGAGCAATTTAAAATTTTTCAGGGTAGTGAATTGGTTTTTGAATCCAAACTCCAAGATCATATTTTTCCCTATATCATCCCTTTAAAACAAAATCCTTCTGGTTCACTCATCATCCAATTTCAATCTAGATATCATGGTTTTATCGGAATGGATCGGGAAGTATATTTTAAAGATCATTCCATGGCGCTTGTTGATTTGTTTATTGATAATTTTTCAGAAACTTTCTTCGCACCGATTTTATTAATTCTTTCCACTGTTTTCCTTGGGTTTTATTTTCTAAGAAAGAGAGAAATCATATTTCTGAATTTCGCCACTCTTTTGTTTTCTGCATCTCTAGTTGAGGTACTCAACGGTTTTGTTGGATTCGCCTTGAACCAGTTTTCCTATTTTGTCATTCCGCTGACCTTTATCAATTTTGCTTTTTTCCCCTTTGCCCTTTTACTTTTTTTGATTGGGATTTTTCCTCCATTCTTTCGAAATCTTTTTAAGGTAATCGCCGGCCTCCATCTGATTGTTTTTTTTATATCGCTTGTGAGTAGTTACGAGGATGGGATCTCTTTTCTGAATAGCGAAGATGATTATCATTGGATCATAGTATTAGAAGCGATCGGTGCCATTTTTTCTTCTGCTTATGTTCTAATCAAAGGAAATAAAAATCTACGGACGATTACTTTAGGATTGTTGGCCATCATCATTGCAGGCCTACATGATATTTTAGTAGATCTTGAATGGATTCGGTACGGACATCGAATGATCCATTATGGTTTTATTATTATGTTAGTGTTGTTTGGATTTTTTGTTTTTAAACACTATTGGGATTTGTTACATTCCATTAGCAGGATGAATGCCGAATTACGAAATAAAAATAAAGAACTACAAAGATTAATCCAAATTGATAAGGATTTGGCTTTGGCTCATGCACTCCAGAAATCATTATTATCCTCCAAGTATAATGAAGATGAAAAGATTCGTATCATTGGTTTTTCGCAAAACTTAGAGTCGGTGGGCGGAGATTATTTTGACCATACCAAAGATAGTATGGGAAATTGGGCCATCCTGATGGCAGATGTTTCTGGGCATGGAATTTCTTCGGCTATGGTGGCCGCTATGTCGAAGATGGCCTTTGTGGGAGCTTCCGCCTATTTACAATTTCCATCGCGAGTGTTTCATTCGATGAATCGGCATTTGGTGGGAAAAACAAAAAACCTCTTCATTACCGCTTCTTATCTATTTATTGATACAGAATCTTATACTGCCACATTCAGTAATGCCGGCCACCCAGGATTTTTTCTAATTCGAAATTCGGAATCAGATGTCATTCAATGGAATGTCAAAGGGAAACCTTTGGGTTTGTTCTCTCATTTACCTTATGCCGAGGAGACGATGAAACTGGAATCCGGTGACAAAATCTTACTCTACACCGATGGAATTTTTGATTTGTTAAATGATGTCGGTGAAAGTTTTGGCGAAGAGAGACTCAAATCATTGTTATGGGACAATCGATACCAACAAATCCAAGAACTGGCAAAGATAGTCCAAGATTCGCTCTTTCGATTCTCGGTCGGCTGGAAATACCAAATGGATGATTTGAGTTTTCTCTTAGTAGAGATTAAATAGAAAGCAGTCTAAATTCTAAACTTGGAACCATCTTCATGGAACCCAAAACTTTTAGGTTGAAACCAACAAATTTAAATCCAGAACTTATAATTCTGGATTGATGATAAACCGGATCGGATTTCCTTTTTTTTCTTCCAAGGCATGTAAAAACTCATTTGTTTCTTCTAACTTATGAACACCGCTGATGGACTTTGTTAAACTTAACTTTTTATCTTTATAGAGTTGGATGAGTTCAGGGATGGCCCTTCTATCAGAACCATAAGAACCTGTGATTCTGATTTGTCGTTCGATGAGAAAAAACGGCATGGGGATTTCTAATTTGATTCGGCCGATACCCACGAGCACAATCCTACCCCCGCGGCTCATAGCACGAACAGAATTTTCGACATTGGGCATATGTCCAGAAAAGTCGCATAACAGATCTATACCGCCCGATTTTTCTTTTAGAACCTTTCCCACTTGCATATTTTTTTCAACGAGTATGAGTTCGTCGGCCCCGTACGCTTTTGCATTTTCTAAAGACCCACTATCAATATCCACGGCAAAGATACGACCTGCTCCCAGTGCCTTGGCAATGGCTACCGCATGGATTCCGAGGCCACCACAACCAATGATGGCAACTGTATCCCCCGGTTTGATTTCTCCTTGGTATTTGACGGCATGGTAGGGAGTGGAAACGGCATCGGCAAGAATGGCGCCTTCTGTAAAAGGAATTTCGTCAGGTAACTGGTGTAAATATCGTTCTTCGATTTGTAAATATTCCGCAAATCCACCCCGCTGGTTGAATCCAAGAACTCCAATCTCTTCACAAAGATTTTCCCTATTCGCCAAACAGTGTTTACATTTTCCACAAGAAGTGCCGGCGCTAACAACCACCCGGTCACCTTTTTTAAATTTGGTGACTTGTTCTCCGATTTCTTCCACAACTCCGGAAGTTTCATGGCCTGGAACACAAGGAGTATAACTTGCTTTCATCTTTCCATGAAGAACAAGGTGAATGTCTGACCCACAAATTCCGCAGGCTTTGACTTTGATTTTTACTTGGTTGGGAAGAAGGGAAGGGAGATCTAATTCTTGAATTTCAAGAGATCTGGCACCGGCGGGCAAAACTGCTGCTTTCATTGAAAGATTCCATCTAACTCCGACAACATGTCGCTTGCATCCGTTTCATTTAATTGTTCTAACGTTACTTCGATTGTAT
The DNA here is from genome assembly GCF_016919165.1 of Leptospira chreensis. GTDB lineage: Bacteria > Spirochaetota > Leptospiria > Leptospirales > Leptospiraceae > Leptospira_A > Leptospira_A chreensis. Next base: position 110,208 of record NZ_JAFFPS010000053.1, on the reverse strand, counting down.
CAGAGAGGTAGTATTTATAATTTTTATATGTAGATAAAAAAGTTTTTAGTTTTTCTTTTTCATCTTCAGAAAGTCGATTTTCCATATTGAGTTTGCACAATGCTAGAACACCAAATGCAGACTTTAGTTCATCCGAATTCGAAGCGATGGTAAACAATTCGCGAATATCCAATTCAACAAATGTGGGAAGTAAATCGGAGATCAGTTCCATGGCACCGATGGGAATGGCACGGTCGAGTGACTTGACATAATTCAACAGAACCCGATAACTTTTAGAATCACCCACGTAGGAGAGAAGGTAAACCATACCGGATAATAATACTTTATGATATCCCCAACTCAGTCGACCAGAGTCGGCTTCTCGAATGATTTGGTAGATCATAGTCCAGGTGTTTTTATCACCATCCGCAGCTAATTTCATTAAATCCAAAAGACGTGATTCCCAGACCGGTTGGTCCATTTCGGATTTCAGGAGGTCAATGGCTTCCGAAGGGGAAGTTGGTAGTGATCCTAACTTTTGCACAGGTTCCTCTCGACATAATTCTAGAATATGAGACGTAGATGTCTTTTCTTTTTTATCATGCTAATGTTTTCTGCGTACGACCGAAACTATTTCCATAGATGAAACGTTTTTCGGTAATACTACTACTCTTCTTGACAGCAATCGGAGAGATGACACCGGATCAGTCCAGTTCCAAGGCAACTCAGTTAATTCGTGTTAGCTACGGGCTTAAGGACAACTACGAGTTTCTACGCATTCTAAATTCTACAATCAGCAATCGAGGAACAGAAGACCAAAAAAAATACTTCAAACGTTGCGTACAACACCATATAGAATCAGAAATTCTCCATTTACAAATGGATTTGGGGCGTTCCTACGCGGAACTCAGAAGGACACAAGGGTTACTCATCCAACTTTACATTCATGTTTTGGAAGATGAAATTGAAGAACTGGAAATTGAATTGGGACGGCTTGCTAGACTTGCCAATGGAAAGGAAAAAACAGAAACTAAATCTTATCTTAGATTAGGGTATCGTGAAATCGCCGTTGCCAAACAGAAACTAATTATCGGAAAAAACATCCGACCTTATTTGTATTTGATGAAACTCCAAGAGTTGGCATATTCTCTGAAGTCCCTCAAACAAGCGGAAAAGTACATTGTCCTTCTTGGACTTTTACATGATTCAGTCGATGAATTCGATAAAGAAAGCCGAACTTTTGCGGAAATGGTTCATGAAGTCAACAGGATCATCTTTTCGGACCGCGAAAAGTATTTACGACTACTCTACGATAGTCATTTTGATTCTTATGGGGCTTTGGATTATTATGAACTCATTTGGAAACAACCGGACTTACATGAATTGGCAGCAGGGATTCCTGGTTTTGATCCTTCCTACGTAAGAAACCCCGAAGAACCAAAACGTCCCACATTTAAATAGTTATGCGATCATTTCTTTGGGAATTCCCACTCACTGCTGGATTTTCATTATTTCTTTTTTTGTTGTACCCCGTTGTTTCTATTTTTTTTCCGGAATTGGTTGGAGTTTACTTTATTGCAACACCGGGAGAATTCGAACCAATCAATTGGATTCTTTCTACTTTCTTTCACGGATCTGGTGCTCATCTTTTATCCAATTTGTTTTTCCTCTTACTTCTTGGTCGGGTGGTTGAGAACCGAGTTGGTAAGAGTAAGTGGTTATTGTTTTATTTTATGGCCGGCCTATTGTCTGTGTTAGGTGATGCAGTGGTAAGAGGTCTCATTTTAGGTGATCGAACTCCGATTGTGGGGGCAAGTGGCGCCATCTCCGGTTTGGCATCGGCTGCCACTTTACTTTCTCCTTTTCGTTTTCCAATTTCGAAAAGAAGGTCCATTCCTTTTCCCGTATTTCTATTTGGTTGGATGATGGTATATTCGGATGTTACTAATTTGTTTGCACGTGACCAAGTGGCTCATTGGGCGCATTTAGGTGGATTTTTTTCTGTCTTTGTTACCAGTTACTTGCTTGGTGATAACGAGAGACGAGAAATTAGACAGGCCTTTCTTTTGAACTTTACCTTTTTTACATTGACGATCATTCTTCTTTTTTTTATCAACAATAGGTAATGAACTTAAAATTTCGAGCGAAGGATTATACATCCGATGACTCGTTTGAATCCGCAGAATACGAGTATTTTGGAACGGAAACGGAAGGTTGGGAAATCAAACGCAATGGCCAACCCTATCTCCAATTAGGCCCGGGTTATATCCCTCTCAAAACCATATCCTGTGGAGTTTGTTCTACCGATATTGACAGACGTTTTTTGCCTTTCCCTCTTCCTCAAATCATTGGGCATGAAGTCCTTGCCGAAGGTCTTGGTGAGAACCAAGGCAAACAATTTGTAGTCGAAATTAATGATACCTTCGAAGCTCGCGGGGACAAAAACCCAGATGCATTCTGTAAGGAAGGGATCCCAACCCATTCCCCTGAAAGGCGAGTGCTTGGAATTGATCGGCTTCCTGGTGGATTCGGTCCGTATATTTTAGCTCCGATTCATGCCGCGATTTCGCTCGAGGGAGTTTCTCCAAAAGCAGCAGTTCTTATGGAACCTTTTGCGGCGGCATTACAAGCAATCCTTGCTTCCCCTCCCAAACCAGGAGACCATGTAGCGGTCCTTGGACCTCGTCGTTTGGGGAGTTTGATTTTAGCTGCTCTCGCTTCTTATCGAAAAACAAATGGAGCGGATTTTCGCATAACGGCAATCACTCGCCACGATCATTTGGTTACTTTGTCAAAAGCTATGGGTGCCGACGAAGTTGTTGATCTTCGCAAAACGGAGATTACGGAACTTAAAAATAAGTTTGATATAGTTTATGACACAACTTCCACCACTTCTGGATTTGAATCTGCATTGCAGATTGCTAAACGCGAAGTCCATCTCAAAACAACCAATGGTCAAGTGATGGCAGGCATTGCTCATTTGACAGAACTTGTTGTTGATGAACTTTCGATCCTTCCTTATTCAGAATCTAATTCATTGTTTCATTGGAAAAAGGAAACTCGCAAAAACCAAAACGTATTTCTATTTAGCGGAGTTTCTGAAACGATCAAAGAGAATCTAAAAAAACATTTCACTGTATTTGAAGGAAATGCAACGCAAGCAGAAACTATCTTAAGTTCGGCTGCATTCTCCGATCGGCTGCCAAGATTTGACTTCGTTGTTGTTTCCAATCCGGAAGAATTGAGTCTTGCCATCAGACCGAACCCGAATCATGAAAACTCATTGGTGCGCCCAAGGGGTGCCATTCTAATTGACCCTACTCATGGAAATGGATGGGCAGAAGAGACAAACTTGGTCGCTAAGTTTTTTGCTGAGGGAAAAGAAATTCATAGTTCTCGATGTGGAGATTTTCATATGGCCATCTCCTTACTTCGCGACAATCCAAACATTACTCATGCATTGGAAACCAATTTGATTTCACATCGTTTTTCTTCTGACCAATTGGAAGAAGCGTACGCAACAGCAAAAGATCCGTCGAGTGTTAAGGTAGTGGTTGATTTTAAATAACTCTATGCCAGAAAAAAAAGAGATACATACATCGCTCGGACCAGTCCTCGTTCCCGTAGAAGATGGACTTTGGGAAATAGATCTCACACACTTAAGGATCTTTTTTGGACTTTCTATTCTTTCTCGAACCATCGGAGAAGAGATTGGCAACCAATTACATTCTCTTCCCGGTGATTTGTCTTTTACTTACAAAATCAATCCCAACATCAATCACGAATTGGTGGATATGCATATCCAACATGTGCAAGTATTCGCTAGAGCGGGGATTTTAAAAGACTGGGTATTATTCCGGGAACAATTCGAAGAAAACTTACGTTTCGTATTCGGTTCCTTCCAACAGCAATCTGTAGCAAAAAAAATTCACCCGGAATTTTACGGTGAAGATCCTAACCGTAATTCGTCTGTAGCATTGCTATTTCCCTTTGAAACCGAATTTGTTCACGATTCTGGTTATTACATTTTGATGGAAAGGGTTGCTAGCCAATATCGAATTGGTGATTTTTTTCTTCGCATAACAATTGATACCCAGGAAGACGGATGTTTGAATTTGGCAAATATCAAACATGAAATCATTAGCGACGCTCATACAAGAACATATATTGCAGGGGCCTCCAAAATTAGTGAATCACTCAGCAATGGAATGATTAATGCCGCCCAGAAAGGGGAAACCTTTTACGAAGAGGAAAATAGTCATTTTAGTAAAGTATTTTCTCAAATTGAAAAAACGCCACTTGGTAAACTCACAAATATAAATTTCTATTGGGAAGAACAATACCGGAGTTTGATTTTAAGTTCGGATCCTAGTGTTTCATTATCGATTCTAAAAAAACTTTTTCTTTTACTCGAAGATTCTTCTGCTTCGAAAAAAATCAAAGAGGGAAATACCATCCGTGCTGTCATTGGAAAGGTTTCTGTTTATGTGGATCTTTCTCGTTTAGATCGTGTTTTGAATTTTAGTATCAATCAGAAAAGAACCTTACTTGATTCTTCCTTCTATTTGAAACGGATGCCGATGTTGGAAGAAATTGCAAATTCGCATGGGCATAATTTTAGTTTTGAAGGTGTACATATTTTTTTGATTCACCACATTACTTCAGAAATCATTTCACTCATAGAAACCTTCCGACGGCTTAAGGCAAATTCTTTGGATGTCGCCTTCGTTAAGTATGGTGGTAATATCCCTCCTGTGTATTTGGATATTCTTTTGGATATACCAACAGAAATGTTTTTTATGGCCGGTCTTGAATTCAAACTCACAAAAAACAATACTCCTTATTATGGTGTATCCCCTTTGTATAGTGATTTTGAAGTTCACGCTACTTTCCGTCATAAACTAGAAGATGCTAAATTAGGTTTTTTTGATGCGATGAGACGATTGGCCGTATTTTTGTTTTTAAATAAATTACTGTCTACCATTCAAAAAAATGAAAAACTAATTTTGATTGAAGATGGCGGTTATGTAGCCCCCATTTTAAACGAACGTGCATTAGATGGAGTTTCATTTGGAGCTGTTTTGGATGAATTTTGGGTAGAAACAAAAGATCGTTCTATCCGAGAAAAATCATTCCAGGAAATTCTGAAATCTCATGTGATCGGAACTGTGGAACATACTCGAAACGGATATGATCGTTTAGTAAAAGTGAAAGCGGATAAAAAATCTTTGTTTTTACCAGCTTTTTCGATCGCGATTTCAACGGAAAAAACACAAGAAGAATCGAAGGAAGTAGCTCGTTCCATTTTGAATGCACTGGATAACACTTTGCACGGTATCGGTAAGGTTCTATCAAAACGAAAAGTTCTACTACTTGGATCAAAAGGTAACATTGGTGGTTTTTTAAAACGTTACCTAATCGGTGGATTCCTTCATGAAAACAATTTAGATATTTTAGAAGTAGATCGAAAAATAACGGAAGAATCGAGATACTTAAAATCCGATTTTACTCATCTATCGGATACCGAGTTTACCGAGATCGATTTGATTCTTGGTGTCACAGGGGAATCCATTATTTTACCGAAAACCTGGGAATCCTGGATATTGCATAGCAAACACAAACAATTGTTTATTGCCTCCGGTTCCACTAAAACAGTTGAGTTTGCCGATTTTATCAAATGGACAAACGAACTAAATCTATCGGAAAATCCAAAATTAGGCGGAGAAGATTTGAAAATTTCCTTCTATCGAATTTTAGATCCACAAACACAAATGGACTTGGGTTCCAAAATCATCTTTCGAATTGAGAAAAAACAAATAGAGAAAGAAGTATTTTTAATCAGTGACGGAAGTCCGGTAAACTTTTTATTTTTTGGAGTTCCTACAGAATCAATGGATCCGATCATTTCGCAGTTAGCCAGTGTTTCATTAGGTATGGTGAATGATTATAAATCTAAGAAACTTCCGAGTCCAGATTTGTATGCAGTTGACCACCAAATTAATGTTTGGGGAAAGTTTTTGTGAGTAACCACGGTTTTTTTCAAATTACACAGAAGTTGTTTCTTCGTAACGGAGATCAGTTATTGGTATTACGTGACAGAAAGTCGGGCCATGGAGATCTTCCCGGTGGCCGGATGAACGAAGACGAATTTTTTTCTGATTGGTCTGAGAGTATCTTTCGCGAAGTAACAGAAGAATTGGGAGAACAAATAAAAATTGATGTAAGTCCAGAACCAATTTTTATTCATAAACATATGGTGAATGAAGGGAATATTCCCTGTATCATCATTGCTTATTCAGCCAAACTAGTAGACGGAAACATCCAGTTGTCGGATGAACACGATTTTATGGATTGGGTTGACATCAAAACTTATGATCCATCCAAACTTTTTTCGGAGTATATGTTGGATGCAATCCAACTCTATTTAAAAAAATATGCATAATTTATATGTTCCCCCTTATAAGATTCTCACTTTTCTTGTTTTGTTTGGATTTGGTTATTTTTCAGCATCCTATTTAAAAGACGATCAAACCACTTTACCAAAGTTTGATATTCCGAAACCGGATCTAAGTTTTGACTTTAATTTTGATTTTAACTTTAATTTTAGCAAACCCGAAGTCGATGAAGAGATTTCCAAACCCACAAAACCTTGGAATGATGTTACCATTCAAACCAATGGAATTGATCGAAAGTATGGTAATTTAGTTGGAATTCAATTGGTCCTGCAACCAGAAGACTTTGTCAAAGAAGAGTGGTGGAAAGAACGAATTGAAGAAACTTTAAACAAAGGTAAAACAGCCGGAATTTTTGATCGCAAAACAATCATTATTCTTCCAGAACATACTGGAACTGGATTATTGTTTTTAGATGAAAAATCTAGATTTTTGAATTCGGATTCTTTGGAATCAGCTCTAAAGACCAAAGGGGAAAATTTTACAATTTCCGATTTGTTTTATTTGAAAGCAGAAAAAATGGCAGATGTATATGTCCGAACTTTTTCTGAATTAGCAAAACAATACAATGTCCCGATTTTAGCAGGAACGATCATTTTACCGAATCCAAAGATTGTCAAAGGTAGTCTTGTGATCGATCCAAAAGGGCCCTTATACAATGTCGCCATTCCTTTTTCGGCTGATGGAAAGTTAATGGATCCATTGGTTAAAAAATCCATCTTAACAGAAGATGAATTGAAAGTTCTTTCGGCTGGTGAAGCCACTCAGGATCGAGTTTGGATTGTACCAGGTTGGAAGGTTGCCATTTTCATTGGGCAAGAAGTTTTCGATAGTAGTATTTACAACCGTCTTGTGGGAAAACCAATTGATGGTTTGATTTCCCCATCGGCTTCTTATCCTAATATGAAATGGGAATCCTTTGATTTAGAAGATCCTAATATTTGGAAACAAGAAGGGATGGCAAAATTTATCAAATCAACAAAAGCACAAGACCTTGTACAAGTGTTTATGGCTGGGCATTTATATGATAAAAACTGGAATGGAAAAACATTTAACCTGAGAGACTTTTCGAATGAAGATCAGGTGGGATCGGTAGAAACTCCTACGATCTTAAACTTGTACTTTTAATTTTCCGGGATTGTACGGTTTTTTGAATCCTTAATTTTGAGATCGGACCTAAAATCGATTTGACAGGGCATTCCTTTCCCCAAAAATTTTCAGAGTTATGGCACAGAAGTCCCTTCCTAAAAATGAGTTTTATGTAAAATGCCCTTTGTATTCTAAAGGACTCTCCATTTGTCCTAGTTCCAAAGATCGTTTACAATTGGAAGATCTAGAAAGGCTTACTTCTCATTGTATCACTGACACTTACAAAGCTTGTGATATCTTTTCTGCAAAAAAAGAAAAGGAACAGGCAGCTTAGCCATCGTTCATTTTTCTTACTTTTTTGAAATAGTCATAAATCATCCAATCTTCTGCTGAAAAATTAAGATCATCTAACACCAGTTCCCCTCTTTTACTTTCATAAACGATTCGGTCCCCAGCGACTCCCCACAACCTCTCTATAAAAAATGGAAAATGTTCCTTTTTACCAGCAACCTTCCATTTCATCGGTTGGTTGGGATCATTTTGATTGGTAGCAATGAATTCATCTTTCCCACTCATCCTCCAAGAGAATGCTTCGCGAGTCACAATAGGAATTCCTCGATTGATGGAGGGAGTTTTGCCTTGGTGGTAAACAACTTCCTTAAGATAGAGGTCCCCGATTTTTCCACCGACAACATAACCTGAAATTCCATTGTTATAATAAAATCTTGGTAGTACGATATCTTTGGAAAGGAGATTCACTCGTTTTGATTCCAAATTCAAAAAGAATAAATTGTATGATCCTCCAATGCCAGACCATACCAAAAACTCGTTTCCAATGGATGTGATGTGATAATGTGTTTTTAGTTTTGGATAGGGAGTGGGGAAAAGATCGTCATTGATATACTTTTCTGGTTTTGAACTTTTGCCAGTCCTTTCAACGAAGAGTTGGTTTTCAAAGAAGTAAACTAACAAATCCCCTGAATTGGTGATGGTCATTCCGGTTTTGCAAGGGATGTGTACAATGGATTCATGTTCTAAAGAGGAATCGGAAGTGGAGTATCCAAATAAGGCGCAACCTCCATATTGTTTTAACGGATATTGAACGGCCACAAAATTACCGTTAGCTGATATTTGTATCGAATCTGGTCTTAGTTTTAATTCAATGGAGTTTCGACTGTCATTGACCAAGTCTTTAAAATAAAGAGTTTTGTTTTCCGTCCAAACAATTTTGGTTCTATCTTCGGAGAGCACAAACAAACGAGGTTGGTTCGGTTTATTTTTGGAAAGTATTTCTGATGTAGGGCGATTGGCGGAGAGCCTATCCTGTAATAGGACTAAAGCCTTTTCGTATTTTTCTTTGGAGATTAAATCTTCTATTTCGGATACTAACGATTCATGTTTTGATTGGCAAGAGATAAGAAATAAAACAAGAGGGATTAAAAAAGAAAATAATTTCACTGAGACTCCAAAAATTCTCGAATTTCTTCGCCATGGATTTCTTTAGAAAAAAGATCCATGGCTGTTTTGCCAACACGTTTTGTATCATAATAGGCAAAGGTTCCGGTTACTACAGCCCCTCCAATCGGAATCCAACGAGCAAATTGTTTGCGGAGAATGGACTTAGAAATCATCAAACCTAGTTTTTCTAACATTGTTTGAAAAACTCTAACGGTTGTTGGGCGAATCAAAATTTTTAGGGATGATTCTTCTATAATTTTACGAAACACGTGAGCCCCGCCATGTTTAAAAAGGCAATAGAGTAATAATTCTTTTGTGACCTGGACTTCTTTTCCATAAAGGGCGGCTATGTCTAAAATCAAATGGCCCTGGATTCGGTACACAAAAAGTAATTCAGGGAGGATACTCAGAATCCCAAGAGGGCCTGGGGGAAGGGAACAGGTGGCGCTGACGAGCCCTGATTTAAAGGAAGCATTTTGAACCAATTCCTGGATGAGATTGTCTGGAGGTTGGATTGTGGGTGCGTAGGGGCTTCTGTAATCCTCTAAGCCGGCAAATAATTCGACTAGGCCGTCTAAAAAACCTTCGGATTTGGCCTGGGATTGCGTTTCGTTCACGGGTTTCTTAAATCCTCGTTAGATTTTGGTTTATCAAAAACAGGCATTCTATATCCTTTCCATAGACATGATAGATAGATTGAAAAAAATTCAAGAAAAATACCTGCGTATCGAGGATGAGCTCGCTAGAGCCACTTCACCTGATACATTGAAGAATCTATCGAAAGAAAGATCCCGCCTAACGCCCGTATATACAAAAGCCGATGATTATTTGAAAATAACGAAAGATTGCCAGGATGCAAAATCACTTCTTGAGTCCGAAAATGACCCAGACATGCATGCCATGTTGAAATCGGAAATAGAAGAAGGTGAAAAAAAACTAGAAGAGTTAGCAAAAGAACTCGAAATCATGTTATTACCTCCAGATCCAAATTCTGGAAAAAGTATTCTTGTGGAAATCCGTGCCGGAACAGGTGGGGAAGAGTCAGGATTATTTTGTGCACATTTATTCCGAATGTACAACAAGTATGCGGATAAACAAGGAATCAGGACAGAAATCATTGATGCAAGCCCGACAGGTATCGGCGGTTTTAAAGAAATTGTATTTTCTTTAGATGATGATAAGGCCTACGATTTATTTAAATTTGAATCTGGAACTCACCGAGTGCAAAGAATTCCAGAAACAGAATCTGGGGGAAGGATTCATACTTCCGCAGTAACGGTTGCTATACTCCCAGAAGCAGAAGAAAAAGAAGTAGAAATCAGGGAAAGTGACCTAAGAATTGACGTATATCGGTCGTCAGGTGCAGGTGGACAGCACGTAAACACAACTGACTCTGCTGTTAGGATCACCCATATTCCTACCGGTATTGTGGTTGCTTCGCAGGAAGAACGTTCTCAAATCAAAAACCGTGATAAAGCGATGCGAGTTTTACGTGCAAGGATTGTTGACCAAATGGCCGATGCCGCAAAACAAAGCGCAGATGCTCTGAAAAAGGCACAAGTGGGGTCAGGGGATAGGTCGGAACGAATTCGAACTTATAACTTTCCACAAGGTCGTTGTACTGACCATCGTATTGGTTTTACGAGTCATAATTTACCAGCCATTATGGAAGGTGACTTGGACGAATTAATTGATGCTTTGGTGCAAGAAGACAGATCCAAAAGACTCGCAGAAGCGAAAGCCTAAAAAAGATTTCAAATTTGTTTGAAATTGGATTGTTTCGGCCGGTTCGAATGTTATAAGAAATAGGTCGGGAATTTCCATCAGATGAATCGAATGAAAACTTCAATTTCTATCCTTGTTTTTGTTATTACCTTCTTTGGAAATTGTAATCCAGTCAATGATAATGATCCGCTCAGTGACTCGCTTGTTTATTTTCTCCTTCTTCAAGCAGTAGCGAATGCGAGTGAAGAAAACTGTAATTTTTCTCCAAGTGCAAGTGGTGACGCACTTTATTTCGACCAGTGGCATTTACAAAACATGGGTCAATCTGGAGGTATCTTTGGTGAGGACGCGAATGTAAATTCTGTTTGGAACCTAGGTATTTCCGGAAATCAAGTGATTGTGAGTGTTGTCGATGATGGAGTCGACATTCGTCACGAAGACCTATCTTCTAATATTTCTGTGACTGCACGTGGATTGAATCTCCTTAACAGTACCATCTATCCTACGCATTCCTATGCAAAGAGTTTTCATGGAACTGCGGTCAGCGGTGTAATTGCCGCAAGAGGGGGAAATGGAATTGGTGTTCGTGGAGCTGCCCCCTGTTCTAAGATAGTTGGTGTCAACATACTCGAAAAATCGACCATTTATACTTCGGATGAATATCGGGCCATGGTGAATGAATCGGTCCGTGTTTCTATTTCGAATAATAGCTGGGGTTCTCCTGATGGATATGGTTGGCTTTGGCCATCTAGTTCTCTTTGGCAACAAGGGGTGAACGAAGGAATTCAAAAGGGTAAGTCTGGTAAAGGCAGCGTCTATGTTTGGGCCGCGGGCAATGGAGCCAATGGTGGGACCATTTCTTCTCCCGTTCTTGTCGATAATGCCAATTACGATGGCCAGGCCAATTATTATGGTGTGATGGCTATTGGCGGAATTGGTCAAGATGGTATTAAAGCAAACTATTCAGAATCAGGTGCTAACTTATGGGCAGTTGCTCATACCCAAGGGAATAATGCAACCGCCTACACAACTGCCATTTCTACTACGGATGCAACAGGTAGTAACGGCTTGAATGCTGGTGGTACTTCTGGAGATTATTCGTTTGCAAACTATACAAGAAAATTCAATGGAACTTCTTCTGCGACTCCTTTGGCTGCCGGTGTCATCGCCCTTTTGGCAAGTGATAAATCCAGTTTAACTTGGCGCGATATACGCGAGTTAGTTGCTTATTCTGCGAGACAAAACGATCCAGGAGATACGGATTGGAGTATGAATGCAGCAGGACTCAATATCAACCATAAATATGGATTTGGTGCAGTAGATGCTACGAATCTCATTCAGAGGGCTTTGACTTGGCCAAACATTGTGGCACCACAAATTATCGATACCAAGGCAACATTGTCTCCCAACACTCCTATTCCCGATAATGATGTTGTGACCGGTGCAACGGTTAATTATCCTGTTACCTCTAGTATTAGTTACATTGAGTATGTTGATGTAGAATTTACATCACATCACACTTTTTTTCCAGAGTTATACATTCTCATTACCTCGCCAAGTGGAACAACAAGTTTCCTATCAGAGGCACATGCATGTCTCAATCCATATAGTAATACTTTATGTTCTTCAGGAAATACTTCCATTGCAACAATGACAGGTTCTCCCACTTACCGTTTTGGACTGGCCCGCACTTTAGGTGAAAATCCCAACGGGACTTGGATCATTCGAGTGTATGATGCCAGTGCCTCTGACACGGGATCCATCAACTCCGTTCGATTACGAATTTATGGAAGGTAAACCAATGGACAAACAAAGAATGAATTTTACCAATTGGATTTGCTTACTAACTTTAGTTTGGTGGATGTTGGTTCCACTCAGCGCAGAACCAAAAGACCCCCCGAGTTCCATTACTTTTGTGGAAGGTGGAGTCACTAAAACTTTTTATCGGAACCCTGGTGTTGTAGCTGAATTTGTAAACCAAAATCAGGCTCAGACGAACCAACAAACAAATCAAGGCAAACAAGGGATTAAGTTTGGATGGAACGTTCGACCGGCTGGCAAAGAACTTTTTCCCAAATCATCCAAATCGACTTCGACTGCTAAAGTAACAGAAGTATATTCTACTTCCGTCGGTGCCGGTGCTAACATTGTGTTACCGGGAATTTTGATTGTGACATTTTCTAGTAACCAATCACAAGAATCTTTAGAACGAATTTCTAAAAAATATGGAATACAAATCCTAAATCAGTTTTCTCCACGATTGGTGAGTTTTCAAACAGAACCAGGTTTTGTGTCTGTGGAAAAAGGTAATGAAATTCTATCAGAGCCGAATGTATTGGAAGCATATCCAGATACGGCCGTTCAAAAAAGTTTAAAATAAGATTCGCATAACCAATCATTGATGGTTACATTGCGAGATAAAAATACATCAACTTCAGAATTTCCTGTTTTCTCACTGGTTTTGAAAGGTAGGAAGTAATTCCTGCTAAAAAACTTTTGCTAATATCCTCTTTTTGAACATTTGCTGAAATGGCAATGATTGGTATGGAATTACTATCACTAGTTTGGTTAGCCAATTCGATTTTTCGTATTTCTCTTGTGGCCTCCATTCCATCCATTTCTGGCATTTGCATATCCATAAGAATGATATCGAATTTCTGTGATTTGAAATTTTCTAAAGCCTGTTTGCCATTATAAGCGGTAACAATATCAATTGGATATTTGCGAAAAAAAGTCTTAATGATAAAAATATTTTCTTCTGAATCTTCTGCTAAAAGGACTTTGCAGTTGGGGAAATTTTCCGGTTCAGGAAGTTCTAAATTGAGCCAGTGTTGGTGAATTCCAGAAATCCGTTTGATAAAACCTTCATAAGGTATTTCGAATATAAATTTGGACCCAACCCCAACTTCACTGACAACCGAAATATCCCCACCCATCAGCTGAATTAATTTTTTTGTAATGGTCAATCCAAGGCCAGTCCCACCATATTTTCTCGTGGTTGAACTATCTACTTGAGTAAAACTTTCAAATATAGATGCCAGTTTTTCGGAAGGAATTCCAATTCCAGAATCTTCTACCGATATTTTTAAATTCTTTTTGTTTTCGCATAACGAAGCATTTACGAAAATTTTTCCTTTTTCAGTAAATTTCATCGCATTGCCTAACAAATTAATAAGAACTTGTTGTAATCTTGTAGAATCACCAGCAATACTTTCGGATATATCATCTCCTACATGAAATTCAATTAGAATCCCTTTGGCTTTTGCCTTCATGAAAAATAATGAAACTGTTTCATTCAATAGGTTTCGAATGGAAAAATGGATATGTTCCATCTCAAATTTTCCCGATTCAATCCGTGATAAGTCCAATATATCATTAATAATATTGAATAAGGCTTTTCCTGAATTTCGAAGGACAGTCAAATACTCTTGTTGTTCCTCTGTTAATTCAGTTTCATTTAATGTATCTGTCATTCCAAGGATGGCATTTAGTGGAGTCCGAATTTCATGACTCATAGACGCTAAAAAATCTGTTTTTGCTTGGGATGCTTTTTGTGCTTCGACTTCTCTTTGATTGGCTAAGGTCATTTGTTCCCGCAAAAGTTTTTCCCGAACCACTTGTTGCGAAACATCTGAAATCTGAATCATACAAAAATGATCCGTTTCATCTTCAATGGAGATAGGAATGATATGTAAATATTGATAGATTCGTTCTTCGGCTTCCCTTCTTTTTTCATTATCATAAAGGGGGAATGGAAATGGATTTAAAGTATGAGTTAATATGGAATATTGCGAATACTGCAAACAAAGTTCAATGGATTTGAATGTCCTGGTATTGATTAATTCAGGAAATATTTCTAAAAAAGAAGAATGCAGTAAGTCTACTTCTTTGAGGTTTGAACTTTTTAAAAACCAACTATTTACCAAAACAATATTTAGATTTTTATCCAGAATAAGAATCCCTATCCCGGATTTTTTAACGATCGTTAGTAAATGCTTTTCACTGAGAGAGTTCACTGTTTTAACTTTTCAATGAGTACTCTAGAAAGGTTTTTGATGCTATCGAAATTAAGAATGAAAAATATATATCCTTTAATATCCTTTCCTTTTAGTTTATAATCAATAAAAACTAAAAGGATGGAGTTATCTTTTTTTGGGTTCCGTCCGAACAATAAATCTTCATATTTTCCAGCAAAGAATTCTGGAACATGAGTTTCTATTTTATAATCAGACAATTTGGATAAATTTGACAATATGGCATTTAAGATAATATTTCCAATTTCACTGAGTGCATCTTTTTCAAATTGTGAAACTTCGTTTAAGGCTACATAGTCCTTCATCATCATTTTGACTATTTCCAAACTTGCGCTTTTATGAAATAATAAGAATGCAGAACCATCACCAATTTCACCAACAAACTTTTGTTCAATTGTGCATACATCTTGATTTGCAAGATATTCTATTTTCTTTGCTTCTTCTGTTGTGATTAGTTTTAAACTTGGTACGGTGAGTAATATTTCATCGGAAATCATTTCACCCATTAGTTTGGCAGCCGCACCAAGGCTAATGTTGAATAGTTCGCATAACGAATCTCTTTCTATTTCAGTTAAAGAATTCATGTTTAATCTAGATGTGGAAAGATTTTTTCTGCGGTTACAGGTTTTTCTACAAAATCAATTCCTATTGACTTTGCTCTATTTTTGATCGCATCTTGAATGTTAGCTGTAATCAAAACCATTTTTGTATTTTTGTAAGTTTTTCTGAGGTCTTCTGCTAAATCTAATCCCGAAAGGGTTCCTGGCATGTTTTGGTCTAAACTAAAAAAATCAATATTTTGGTGTTCGGTTAAAACGATCTTGGCAGCATCCGCAGTATCAGCCTCCAAAATTTCCCAATTTGGGTATTTATCTAAAATAATCTTTCGGATCATCAAACGAGTGACTGTGCTATCGTCTACGATTAGCGCTTTTTTTTGTGACATATGTTATTGCCTTAATTCCGAACTAGTTTATATATGAGATTGCACCTATTAATTGACGGAAAAAAAACCTTCTCCCTGACCATACATGCGATCCAAAAACTTTATATTTTTATTTTTATACCTTTTCTGCTTCTGCAAGTCGAACCAAAAAATCTGTGAAGGTGAAAATTGCAGAAACGGAAAATTCCAGGTTCAATATGAAAATGGCGATCGGTTTGACGGAGAATTTTTAGAAGATATCAAACAAGGTTCAGGGATTTACCGTTATGCCAATGGTGATGTTTTTGAAGGTAATTACCAATTCGGATATAAAGAAGGTTTGGGAGTTTATTCTTTTGCCAATGGAGATAAATTCATTGGTTTGTATTCCAAAGGAAAACGCCAAGGTTTGGGAAAATATATTTATTCTGATGGTTTGGTATTGGAAGGGTATTGGGAAAACAACCAATTACAAGGCCAGGCAAAGATCATCAATGCAAAAGGTAGTTTAGTAGTGGAAGGAATTTGGAAAGACAATCGGTGGATGGGAATCACACCGACACCTGCGTCCGCATCAACCAATACTGTCGAAGTTTCGAACCCCGAGTGATTCGTAAATTTTTCTAGTCGCCTTAGACTTGTTAAGCGTATACATATGAATCCCTGCGACCTTATGGTCTAACAAATCTCTTACTTGTTCTGTTGCCCAATGGATCCCCACATTCTCTGCATAGGAATCGTCTTCCGCGCGGGAAAGAGATTTTAACAATTTTGCCGGGAAATTGGTTCCTAAAGATAGTTCTGCCATTCTCGCCATTCCTTTTCTGGAAGTGACCGGCATAATTCCGGCAATGATGGGAACTTTGATTCCTGCAATTTCACAACGTTCTACAAAATCATAAAAGTAGTTATTATTAAAAAACATTTGTGTACAGATATAATCAGCACCTTGGTCCACTTTCCATTTTAAATATTCAATTTCTTTCAAACGGTTGGGAGTGGAGGGATGTCCTTCTGGAAATCCTGCGATACCAATTCCCATTTCTGGAAATTCTTTTTTGATGAAACTAACCAATTCACCGGCATAAGCAAAACCATTCTCGGTCTGTTTGAATTCGGTTTGTCCTTTCGGTGGATCTCCCCGTAGAGCCATGATATTGTGGATTCCACTTTTTTGATATCGTTTGAGGATGTCTCTGATTTCATCTTTGGTAGAGCCAACGCAGGTAAGGTGGCTAATGATTGTTAAACCAGTCTGTTCTTGGAGTTTTACCACCAAGTCATGAGTGAGGTCTCTTGTGGATCCACCCGCCCCATAAGTTACACTTACATAGGCCGGGTTCATTTCGGACAATTCTTGGATGTTTCGGAACAAATCCTCAGATGCTTCCGCGTTTTTAGGAGGGAAAAATTCGAAGCTGATGGTGGTTTGTTTTTTACCGAGAATCTGAGAAATATGCATAAAACCTATCCTCTAAACAGGAATATTTTTCTCAAGTCCCTTGTTTGCCACAAGCCAACCTTTTGAGGCTTTTGTTTTCACTGCCAACCAAAGCGAAAATTTAGGAAACAAGGCAGGTAGGATGACAATGGATGCTCGTAAGTAGGATGGAACCATCACTTCCCCAGGATTTTTTTTGATCGCGTAAAGAATGGCATCGGCTACTTGGGAAGGTTCGATCACAGGTGTAAAGAGGGAAGGTTTGACCCCGGCAATCATTCTAGTATTCACCATTGTGGGACAAATCCAACTAACACCGATTTGTGTTTCGTAAAGTTCCATCTTAAGTGCTTGGGAAAATCCAACCATTGCATGTTTTGTTGCGGAATAGGTAACCGTTCCTTCTGTTCCAAACTTACCTGCAATACTTGCTAAATTGATGATAGCTGCTTCTTTTTGTTCTTTTAAGATGGGAAGAGAAAGATAAACCAATTTCATGGGAGCAGTCACATTGATTTGGATGGCTTTACTCCAAACGGAAAAATCCTTTCCCTCGTAAGCTCCACTCGGTGCAATTCCGGCATTGTTGATTAGGATTTGGTAACTCAAACGTTTCTTTTTGATTTGTTTGATTAGAGATTCTACTTCTGACTCTTTGGAAAGGTCACAAGCAAAACCGTAGAATTTTCTACCGAGAGATTCTACCTTGTTTTGAATTTCTTTTAATAATGGTAGTTTGATATCCACACCAATGATATCGTTTCCTTCTTTTGCCAATCGTTCTGCCGTCAAAGCCCCGATTCCCATACCACATCCAGTGACAAGTACTGTATTTCCTGATAATTTCATTCCCTAAACCTATGGTATTTTTTACTTTCGTCAATCCGAATCGAGTGAGAAATGGACGCATGGAATATAGATTGTTAAAACCGGAATTGGGTCATAGACTTTCCACCGTCACATCGACGAATGAATGGATTCGTGATGTTTCGATCCCCTTTGGTTCGTGGGTGATTGCGGACGATCAAACTGCAGGCAAAGGTCGTGGACAAAATATTTGGCAATCGTTAGGCGAAGATCCCCTGATTTTTTCTGGAAAAATCAGGTAGAATTTTCTACCGAGAGATTCTACCTTGTTTTGAATTTCTTTTAATAATGGTAGTTTGATATCCACACCAATGATATCGTTTCCTTCTTTTGCCAATCGTTCTGCCGTCAAAGCCCCGATTCCCATACCACATCCAGTGACAAGTACTGTATTTCCTGATAATTTCATTCCCTAAACCTATGGTATTTTTTACTTTCGTCAATCCGAATCGAGTGAGAAATGGACGCATGGAATATAGATTGTTAAAACCGGAATTGGGTCATAGACTTTCCACCGTCACATCGACGAATGAATGGATTCGTGATGTTTCGATCCCCTTTGGTTCGTGGGTGATTGCGGACGATCAAACTGCAGGCAAAGGTCGTGGACAAAATATTTGGCAATCGTTAGGCGAAGATCCCCTGATTTTTTCTGGAAAAATCAGAATGTCTGCAGCAGAGATTTCCCTTCCTTTATTATCTATTTTTGTTTCTTCGGCGTTACTGAAATCCATCTTTCTTTTTTTTCCGGAACGAGAAGCTGACACAACGGTGAAGTGGCCGAATGATATTTATCGTAATGATAAAAAAGTGGGAGGAATTTTGGTCCAATCCGAATTCACAAATGGAATCTTTGATGTGGTTGTGGGGATTGGATTAAATTTCTTTGGATCTGCGATCCCAGATGCCCTCAAAGATAAGGCCACCTTTTTGTGTGACAAACCATTGGAAGAAGGAATTTTAGAACGATTCGCAAACCAATTGATTGTTGATTTAAACCAATCGGTAATTTCCTTACTCGACCAAGGACAAATTCTCAAAGATTTAGTTTGGATTGAGGATCATTCGTTATTAAAACACAAGGTGATTGAAACCGAATGGGATTCTAGAATGGTTCGTGGCCGTGTTTTGGGAATTGATGAATTAGGATTCCTTCTCATTATGACCGAAACCGGCGAAAAGATTGAACTGATGGATACCTCACCAAAATTTCGGATTATATAAATGTCAGAATCACCATTATTATTAGTTATCGATGTAGGGAATACGAACACTGTGTTCGGTGTATTTCGTGAAGGAGAGGACACTCCTGACTTTCACAAACGAACTGTAACTCGAAAAGACAGAACGTCCGATGAACTTGGACTTTTTCTAAAGGGTTTTTTAACACAAGAAAATGTAAAAGCGGATCGTGTGAAAAGGGCTATTTATTCGAGTGTTGTTCCGTCGTTAAATCCGATCGTTGAGAGGATGTTAGAAGATTGGTTTGATGTAAATCCTCTACGTGTTCACTATCAAATGAATCTTAACTTTGGAATTAGTTATCCGCGTCCGTTTGAAATTGGTGCGGACCGGTTGGTGAATGCGGCCTACTGTGCGAAAACCTATCCCGGAAAGAAAGCCATCCTTGTGGACTTGGGAACAGCGACTACCTTTTGTGTGATCAGCGAAAAACCTGAATATGTTGGTGGTGTGATTGCTCCTGGTCTTAAAATTTCCATGGATGCCTTAACTCGTAATACGGCCCAACTCCCTCCTATTGTTTTTGGTTCCCCAAAGCGAGTGTTAGGCGAATCTACTGTGGAATCTATCCAAGCTGGATTTTTCTTTGGTTGGATTGGTTTATTAAAAGAAATCGTAAGAGCCATCAAAGAAGAACATCCCGGAGATTACGTAGTCGTTGGAACCGGGGGACTTGTTACCACCATTCATGCTTCGCATAACCAAGTGTTCGACGAAATTGATCCTATGATGACTTTGAAAGGACTCAAAATCCTCGCGGATCTAAATTCCTAATATTTTTT
The DNA here is from genome assembly GCF_016919165.1 of Leptospira chreensis. Classification (GTDB taxonomy): domain Bacteria; phylum Spirochaetota; class Leptospiria; order Leptospirales; family Leptospiraceae; genus Leptospira_A; species Leptospira_A chreensis. Next base: position 90,214 of record NZ_JAFFPS010000053.1, on the reverse strand, counting down.
TACGATAAGCTTCCCCCATCAGTTCATATCCAATTTGGTTGGGATGGATGGGGTCAGAGATAGGATACAAGGGAAGACTTCCGGAATAGGATTCAAAAATAGATTCGATGTCTACAAAATCGATATTGGTTTTGTTTTCTTTTAAGTTGCGGATGGTTTGGTTATTGGTTCTGATGGTTTCTCGAATCGAGGTCATATTCGTCAAAGGGATTGCGGTGAGTAAGACTCTTGATACTTGCGAAGACTCCAAAAAAGATACCAACTCCCTCGTTTTAGATTCGAATCCACTTGCTCCATATACCATGGCATCATTTGTTCCCAGTTCAATGATCCAAAGATCGGTAGGAATTTCATTCATACGATTTTTGTTCTGTAACCAATCCTCCGTTGTGTAACCTGCCACCGAGATATCGGTGATCTTAAATTCTGAGGGAAGTTTGGTTCTGAGTCCAAAACCATCCGACCATTGACCTAAAGAATCTCCAACGATAGTGATGCGACGTTCCAAGGAAATTCCTCCGAGCAGTGATAGGTATTGGTTTGTTGGTTTGTCGGAATGGTAACATCCCATAAGTAAAACCAAACTGAAAATGGGAATTAAGTAGGTTTTAGAAAGAACCCGGACTTTCATTTTTTTGTATAAACAATGGTTTTATAATGCAGCCAATGATTGCCGGGAACAGGAATCTCCCATTCTTCTCTCTGCCATGAGGACTGATTGATAAAATCTTTTATGACGGGATTCATCAATTGGTCATCATAGAATACAAAACTATCTCGTGACCGGATGGTTTTGATGTATGCAACAGATGGAATGTCCAACTCTCCTGGGATGAATTCCAAAATATCTAAATCAGGTCTTTTCTTTCGTAAATCAAAATAGGGATCGGGAAGGGCCTGTAAATAAACCGATTTGGACTGAGCTAAACTCATTTCTAAATGTTGGAAATGTGAATCTAAAATTTGTTTGGAATCGGTTTGAAACCAATGGATATGATTGGTATAAAGTAAACTTCCAAGTGATACCAAAACTCCAACCAGCGCTAATTTTGAAACGGATTGTTTGGAGTCGTATAACAAAGCCATTCCGAATGCTAGAGGGAAAAGAATATGGAAAACATACCATCCTTCGGAAGAGGTATATAAAGAGACGAGAATGGATAGAATCCAAATCCAAAACAAAATCCATTTTTGGTTTAGTTTTCCATACTTTTGGAAGGACTGATAAGAAATCAAAACCAAGGCAATGAGTTGTGTTAGGATGATCACCAGTCGTAATTTTGAAAATCCAAACCCGAAGGAAAATACTTTGACTTTGTCGATCAGCGTAAAACTTCCGAGTAAGTTTCGTTTTCTTGCGAGTTGGGCACCAAATTGAATTTCAAACCAATCCCAATGCGGATGGATGTAATACAACCAACCAAGAATGGGTAGAACACCTCCCAGGAAAAACCAGGGAAGGGATTTTAAGCCAAAGTTTCTCCAAACGAGAAATGCAGTTACAAGTCCAAAGGAAGCTCCAATGGGATGGGACAACGAGGAGAGGGAAAGAGCCACTCCTGCTAAAAAAACAAACCATAATTTCGATTTATCTTTGTTAGTTGCAAATAATAGACTTAAGATAATGAAAAAAGCAGTGAGGCCTTCCATCCTTGCTGCCGTTCCAAAACGAAATAGAAGTGGTTCCCAGAGAACACTAGCAAAGGCAATTTGGCATCCCCATTCGGAGATCGATTGTCTTTTTAATAAAAGGTAAAAACCAAGTGCAGTAAGATAGACAATGATGACATTTGCAAGGCGAACGGTCGTTAGTGTGTCAGGAAAAATCGATAGGGAAAATCCAGAAAACAGGAAATACACCGGTGGCATCCAAAGGGTTTTGGATTCCATACCGGGGATAAGACCTTTCAACACATTGGTTTGCAAATGGCCACTTGTGGAAAAAGAAAAGGAAGGGGAGAAAAACAAAACTTCATCCGGCCAAACGACCGGGAAGATATCCAAGTTGATCCCAACCTGGAAGAAAAACAGTGCAGAGATAATGAAAAACGAGGCGTAAGCCACGTGGTTACTATTTAGAGAGGGAGTTAACGGCTTCTTGTTCCGTTTCAAAAACTTCAAACAGATCCAAAAGTTCCACTACATCAAACACCTTTTTGACAGGAGGTGTGATACAGCAGAGTTTCAACTTTCTACCTTGTTTGTCCAATTCTCGAACCATCCCAACAAAGATACGAATTCCTGAAGAGGAGATGTAGGAGATAAGCTCTAGGTTGATGATGATATCGCCCTCGCCGTTTTGCACGTCGTCGGCCAATTTGGCCTCCACTTCATCCGAATGGGTAATGTCCAAACGACCGTTTAGGTGAACGAGTGTGTGCTTTCCGATTTTTTTGGTCTTTATTTCCAAAGCGAGCCTACTTGGTGACTAGAATCTCTGAAAACACCAAAGGTTCAAGAAATTTTTAAGCTGCTTGGTTTTTGTTTCGATTAAAAAGTCGCGGATCTGTTCGTTCTTCGACCGGAATGTGTAATAATATTCTTTGCTTGGTGGAACGAGTGGTTCTATGTCCCAAAAACTCTTGAATTTCCCAAACAGGAAAACCTTTTTTGAAAAGCTCTAATGCAATCACATCACGAAGGAAGGGAATATGGATTTCTTTAGAGATGAGATGGCTTGCATTCTTAAGAATTTTTTGAATGGTTCTTGTTCTTAATTTTCCATAACGACCGGGAAACAGATAATCGGTCGGTAAGAACTCGGAGGAATACCGATAGAGCTCCAATGCTAAGTTGGGTTCGAGGAAGATCTTCCTTCTACGCAAACGACCACCGTTCTTTAATTTGAATAGGTTCCGTTCGGGACTAAAATCGGAAATTTTGAGATGGATCAGTTCTGGGAGCGAGAGTCCTGTGCAGACTAAGAATTTGATGATTAAATAATGAAGGTAATTTCTCGCACGCAGTCGAAACAATAGAGTTCGAATCTCCGTTTGGTCAAACAAACGATTGTCGAGTGTCATAACATCAACCGTCAATACTTGTGGGAGGAGGATTGGTAGATTCAAATCATTATTTAGCATAAATTTTTCTCGCAGGAATGTAACAGTTATAACAAATCATGCAATCAAATTGTCACCAAACTGTGGTTTTGGATCGAATTTCCTAAGAAATAAATTTACTAGTTCATGTTTTCACACCTTCTCATTTTCTGCTTGATTCATATCGTAAAAACGATCCTATCTTTGGGAGAAACGAGAAAGGACAGATACTTATGGACTCTTTGGAACTAAAAACGAATGACCCGGAACTACAACTCACAAAGGAAGACTTAGCAAAAGTTGAAGAACTCACGGGACAGATACAACTCAACAATCCGAATGATGTTGTCTCCTACGGAGCCTCAGCCCAAGCCAAAGTTTCTGAATTTGCAGATAAAGTACTTTCGGAAATCAAAACTAAAGATTCTGGATATGCGGGAGAACTTTTAAACAACCTATTGTTCAAAATTACAGATTTAAATTTGGATAGTTTTGCCGGCGAAGGGAACACTTTGTCCAAAATTCCGCTGATTGGAGGTCTTTTTGACGCTTCCAGGAAGTTTTTAGCAAAATTTGAAGACTTACAGTCCCAAATCGAGAAGATTGTGGAAGAATTACATACGGCTCGAACCAACCTAACAAAAGACATAACATTATTACAGGCGTTATATGAGAAAAACTTGGAATATTTTAAAGAAATTCAGGTGTATATCGCTGCTGGTGATAAAAAAGTCCAAGAATTAAGAGACAAAATTCTGCCAGAGATGTTGGGAAAAGCAAAAGCCCAAGGGGATACGCTGGCTTCCCAACAATACCAAGATATGATCCAAATGGTGGATCGTTTTGAGAAAAAAATCCACGATCTGAAACTCACACGAATCCTTTCTTTGCAAACCGGGCCACAGATTCGCCTCATCCAAAATGGAAATCAGGTTCTTGTCGAAAAAATCCAAAGTTCCATTTTGAATACAATTCCTCTTTGGAAAAACCAAATTGTAATCGCATTAGGTTTGTTACGCCAAAGAAAAGCCTTGGAAGCGCAAAAACAAGTTTCCAAAACTACCAATGACCTAATCCAAAAAAATGCGGAAATGTTAAAAACAGGAACTGTTGAGATCGCAAGAGAATCTGAAAAAGGAATCATCGAAATCGAAACATTAAAAACTGTAAACCAACAGCTAATTTCAACCATTACGGAAACTTTGAAAATCCAAGAAGAGGGTCGTCAAAAAAGAAAGTTAGCGGAACAAGAAATGATCAAAATTGAATCAGAAATCAAACAAAAACTTTTGGAATCAAAATAGAATGACTGAAGTGCAATTGGAACAAAATCAAGACGAAAAGAAATGGGCGAGGCGCGCCCATATTTCTACTATCCTTACTTATCCAATGGCTTTATTGCCGTTTCCATTTTTTATCTCTTCCCTGGGAGCCATGATTTATCCTTTTGTGATGTGGCTTTCAAGAAATAAATCTTCTTATTCCGCAAAACAATCATTAGAGGCAATTTACTTACAAGCTTTGTTATCACTCGGATTTTTTGGATTTGGAACTAAGTTTGGTGATGATCGGGTTTTACTAGTGTTTTCCTATGTGTTTATGGCTTTCCTACATGTGATTCTTTTGGGAATTGCTATTTATCGAACTACCATTGGAAAAGCTCACAGCTATCCATTCAGTTTTTTCCCTCTTCTATTTTCTTCTAATACAACAAAAGAGAATTGGAATGAACTAAAGAAAAAATTTGAAGATAAGGTAGAGTTTACCGAATATAAATCGCAAATGGAACGTTTGGATGGATTTCGCCTTGTTACAGAAAAAGAATCCAAATCACTCACGGATCCAACACTCCAAGGATTGAGTACAGAATATTTACATTCGTTATCTGATTTACGTGTTCGTCTCGCAGAAGATCCGTTATCTTATCGAAAGGCAAAACAATTTTTGAATTATTTTCCCGAAACTGTATCTAAGATCTTAAGCCAATACAACAAAGTAAGTGTCGATGTTGGTTCCGCTGATACAGAAAAAAGAAAAACAGAACTAAACTCTTTACTCAGTGAAGTAATTAAAACTACCGAACAGGTAAGAAATAAACTGAAAGCAGATGAAACCCTAAATTTAGATGTTGAGATCACCGCCATGAAGAAAAACATCGAATTTGGTGGGTATTGATGCAATCTGAGTTACTGGATAGATCTTATCATTTTTTAAAATTCCTTCCGACTGTTGCCGACTTCCTTGTTCAAAAACATAAAGAATCGGGACTTAAGGTAGATGAAAAAGGTTTATACAACCTGGTTACAGAAGCTGATTTAAAAGCAGAATCTATGATTTTGGATGAGATTCAAAAAAACTATCCAACGGATGGGATTCTTTCGGAAGAACGAGGGAAGATCGAAGGGAAATCAGGTTATACTTGGGTAGTGGATCCTTTGGATGGAACGACTAACTATACTCATGGTCTACCGTTGTATGGAATATCTGTGGGTGTTGTGGAAACAGAAACCATGACCCCTCTGATTGGAATGGTTTTTTTTCCCGAGTTGAATACCTATTATCATGCGATCAAAGGCCAAGGGGCTTTCCGAGAAAAAACTCCCATCCAAGTTTCTAAAACACCTTCCTTAAAGGATTCTCTTTTTGTCACAGGATTTCCTTACGATCGGAATTTATCTTTAGATACACTCATGCAATATTATAAATCCATTTTGCAAAAATCTCGTGGAATTCGTAGAACGGGAGCGGCCACACTCGATTTATGTTGGTTAGCCGAAGGAAAGTTTGAAGGATATTATGAACTGGGACTAAAACCTTGGGATATGGCAGCGGCAGGTCTTGTTGTTCTCGAAGCTAAAGGAAAAATCACTTCTATGGATGGTAACGATTTTTCTATTATGAATCCGAGTCTATTGGCAACTAATGGCCTTGTACATGAATACTTGTTAGCCGAATTTGAAGGACAGATCAACCGAGTAGCATACTAACCATTTGGTTTAGTTTTTTACGAATCACTTCTTTGCTAAAGTTAGCCAAAACATATTCCCGACCATTCTGACCTAAACGGGTGGCAATGTCTCGATTCTCCAATAAAAAATCCAAAGTCCTTTGGAACGAAAGAGAATCTGAATAATATAGTCCCCCCTGACTCCGCAAACAATGTCCTCGCATCACCGAGGATTTTGCATTCACAAGTACAGCTTTTTTTTGAATCCATGCTTCCATAATAGAAATAGAAAAACTTTCAAAGGCAGACGGATTGAGTAATAAAAAAGACTTTTGGATTTCTGAAATTTTTTCTTCTTCGCTAACATAACCAGTAAAAGTAATCAAAGGATCTGTTGGGACTTCCATAGATGAAACCGATCCCAAAGATTTGATGGTAATGTCTTTTCTATTAGAAAACAATTTCCAATTTTGAAAGTAATCAAAAAGTTCAGGATATCCCTTTGCTGGTTCAATTCGACCGATAGTGATCAATTGGTTGGAATTTTGATTTGAGAGTTCTGTGTTTACGAAACTATCATTGATATAGGTTCCAATCAAAAAATACGAACTAGTTTTTTGTTTTGTATAGGCCTCGTAAACCGACATTTCTTCTGGAGCATTGAAACTATAGACATACTGATTGGAGTAGGTCTTTCTATACATAGGAAGCCGAAAGGGAGGTTCATCATGAAATGTAGGAACAATCACAAAGGGAATTTTTAGTTTTGGAATACTGGCAACAACCGGATAATACAGATACCCGATAAGAATGGCGATGTCATAAGAGTTCTGTTCTTTGGTTACATAGTTGATTAAGTCCGGACAATAAGGGCCTTGTTCTTTTAGAAATTCCCACTGGTCTTTGTCGGATACAGAATCCCTTTTTTCCAAACATCGGCTTAGGATTTGATTCATCTTGGACATCTTTCTTGTTTGAGTCACCGGAAATCGAAGGATCCGAATGGAATTTTCTTTCGTTTCGCCTTTCGGAAATTCATTTTTCCAACTTACATAGTCTTTCGCAGAAGATGTACATACCGTCACATCATTGGATTCTGATAAGATGGATGCATAATCATAAGCTAGTTTTTCCGCACCACCAGAGGCATGTTCTAAAAAACGGGCAGTGATGATGAGAATCTTTGCCATTACTAATCTCTCACAACTTCCAGAAGGGGAAGGATGCTCGTAGATTGTAAATACTCATCCAACCGAATATTTTGAGCGCCTATGATTGAGTTTCGAAAGTCCTGTTTTTGAAAAACAGAATCAACAAGAGTAACAATGGAATCAAAATCTTTGGATTCAAAAAGAATTCCGGAACGATCTAAAGTTTCGGGTACCGCTCCTGCGGCAAAGGCTACCACAGGTAGATGAAAATATATGGCTTCCATCAGTGGCACACAAAAACCTTCATGTTCACTCATCGATATAAACATATTACTTTCAGAGTAGATTTTTTTTAACATTGTTTCATCAACATATGAAATGATTTTTACTTCTTCGGTGAGATCCAAGTGGTGGATCATAAAATTGAGTTCATCCAAATAGGATTGTTGGTTTGGGTTACAAAAACCCAACATTCGCAAGGAAAATTGATTTCCCATTTTAGATTTCCAGGTTCTGGCAAACCGAATCAAATCGTCTTGTCGTTTATTCGGTGCTATGCGACCAACAAATAAAAAAGATGGATTGGTAAATGATTTAGATTTAAAATCTCTCGGAACATCTTTCCATTTTTGAAAGTTGAGATGGAGTGGGAGTAAGCGCGCATGTTTAAATCCAATCTCTTGGAGTTCGTTTAAGTTAAAATGAGAAACGGCAAAGGAATGATGGAACGTATCTCGGATGATTTCTAAATCTTCTCTCCCTTTACGTAATAAATAAGAAAATTTGAGATCATAACCGGTGAAAAAATCTTCGGGTGTGACATTGTGATAAATCAGAATTTTTCTGTTTGGAAATTTTAAAACAAAATCTAAAACATCACTATGAATCGAGTGGTGATATACCAATACATCATTTGGTTTGATTTTTGCTTTGGTGATTTTTTCGGCATACTTTCTATCATAGGAAAAAACATTCTCCGCAAATATTTTTCCACTATATCCTTCTTTAGAAAGTAAACGTTTGATCTCCAACATTTCTTGGGAGATGGCATCACCTAATTGGAATCCTGCGGAAAATTGATGTATGTTCATTGGATACCAGAGTTAAGAATTCCAGAAATTACTTCTGGAAATGGAAACTGGTTATAAGATTCCAATACTTTGTATTGATTGGAAATCAGGGAAGTTCGTTTTTCTTTTTGGAATAAATTCTCTTTCATTTCTTGTACGATCGAAGGAAAATCTTTTGTATGGAATAAAATACCAGCACCACACATTGTTCCGGGAATGGCTCCAGCCTCATAAGCAAAAACAGGAATCCCCGAACCGAAAGCTTCAAGAATTGGCAAACAAAAACCTTCGTGTTCGCTCATCGAAACAAAAGCCCCCGATTCTTTTAAAATCGAAATTACTTCTCCATCTGTTTTGCCAGTTAAGAATTGAATTTTTCCTTCCAGGTTAAATTTTCGCACAACATCAGTTAACTTATCAAAATAGCCGTCAAAAGCACCTATCACAGATCCAATACACAAACATTTTGCTTCAGGAAATTCTTTTACCCAATGGGAAAACAATGCAATGAAATCCTCCCATTTCTTTTGAGGAGAATATCGTCCCACAAATACTAAAGAATGATTTCTAGATTCTGGTTCGTTTTGTAAATTTCTATCATAAGATTTACAAATAGGAACTACGTAGGGATTTCTAAACTGGTATCCCGAAATCGTTTGGAAGTTAAAATCCGAATCACACCAAACAGAATCACAAATAATGGATAAACTGGCGATTTCCAAATAAGATAAAGATTCAAATTTTTCCATCGCGGAAAAAATATCAGGAGTTGTGGTATCTTTATAAAATTGAGCGGGTGTGATATTGTGAAATCTTAGAATTTTCCTACCTGGTAAGTTTTGGAATAAACTGTAAGGATAACCAGCTCCGCCATAATGTAGAATGTGGATATCGTCAGGATTTGTGGGATGTTGGAAGGAATCAACCAAGTGGAACTGGCTTGTTAAAGATTTCCCCTTCCTTTCTAATCTTGTAATGAAATGTGATTTGTAACCGAGAGAAATAAATACTTCTGCAAGTCCAATGGCGTCGTTTCCCACACCATCGGAATCTTTGAGTTCATCTAAATGTTGGAAAACATTCATGTATCAAATTTTGTATATCTATATACTTGCGTGTCTTCCGTTGCGGAAAGATCTCGAACTTGTTGGAAACCAAGAGTTCCTAAATAGTTTGGTAACAGATCCAAATCGATTTCAGAAACTTGCAGATCACGGAACGGGCGATTGGTGTCATTTGGTTTCGTGGAAACGGAAAAATACAAATGTTTTCCAGACGAAAGTGAGTTGGAAATTTCTGCAAATATCCTTTCAATCCAAAAGGATGGAAATCGGTTCAAAGGCAAATATATCAAAACATCCGTGGATTTTTTTAGGATTTGTTTTAACGGAAAAAGTTTTTTTTCCAATTGAACTGTGGCAGTAATTTTACTTTGGATGAATGAAAATTCGTTTTCGTGAGAAGTGATACACTGAAAAGGAATTTTGTTACTAGAAAGTTGTTTTAGAATGTCTCCCCACTCAGGAAACAAGACAGTAATTTCATTTGTTTTAGAGATATCTTCTAAGGCAACTTTCCACGTGGGATTGGAACCTGCATCTGTAAAATAGGAATTTACCGCCCAACCAAAGTTAGGCAACTCATCTGTGGAAGTATTTAACAAATGATCTCTATAAAATCCATCAAATCGGGTTTCGATCTGTTCTAATCTTTTTCCTAAACGAACCAGTTCATGTAGAACTGAAAAAAAAGCTCGGATTCGATTCTCTGAAAGTTTTTTATCGATCAGTCCATAAACAGAGATTAGGCGAGTGATGAGATATTTGATTGGTCCTTTGATAAACCAAAATTTTGGGTTGGAGAACTTGGGGCTAGAAATCCCTTTTTCAAAGAGGTGAGCAGTTCCGGCCGGGTCAAATTTTCGAAATCCTTGTGGGGATTCTGGTTTGTAGCTGATCTTTGTGAGTTCCAACCAGTTGGGAGTTTGGTTTGGATCGAGAGGGATCTTGGATTCGATTTCCTGAACCAATTCCGATACGTTTAACTGTGGGTCGCGAACTTCGACAAAGGGGGAGGGATTGAATTTCTTTTTGTCTTCCACAGTTTTCTTTCTTTTGTTGAGAGGATTTGAAAAATTGGAAGAATGGCAACTAAATCTTAGGGCCGAATCGGAAATTTCCCTTTTCTATGAAAAAAAAACAAACTTTAGTCACCGGAGCCAGTGGATTTGTCGGAAGTTATCTACTTCCTGCTCTTGAAGCCCAAGGCGAATCCCAAATCCATTGTTTTCAAGGTGACATTCGTGATCGAAAGACTGTCCTTAAGAATTTAGAAGAGGTCAAACCAGATACCGTTGTCCATTTAGCAGCCCAAGCCTTTGTTCCGATTGCCATTGAAAATCCCTGGGAAACCGAAGAAATCAATGTCGGTGGAACATTGAATCTATTGGAGTCTTTACACCGCTTGCAAAGACCGTGTAAAATATTGTACATTTCTTCCGCAGATGTCTACGGAAAACAAAACCTTTCTCTTCTGCCTTTAAAAGAATCTTTTTTACCAAACCCAGTCAATCCCTATGCCGGTAGTAAATTGGCTGCAGAATCATATTGCCGACAGTATGCGCAGTACAGCCCTTATCTGTCCGTTGTGATTGCTCGCCCTTTCAACCATATTGGGATTGGACAACGAAAGGAGTTTGTGATTCCCAATTTCTGTTCCCAAATCATCGAAGCAAAACATTCAGGGAAGTCGACCATTGCTGTTGGTGATTTGGAACCGACGAGAGACTTTTCTCATGTGGAAGATATCGTAAGTGGTTATCTAACCTTAATCGAGAAGGGAGAATCTGGCGAAATTTATAATATTTGTTCTGGGGAAGAACGAAGTATCCGTTATATGGTAGAAGAATTAGCGAAATACTCAGGGAAAGAGATTCAATTTGTTGTGGATGCCGAACGTGTGAGAGCGTCCGAAACATCCAAAGTTTACGGTGATAATTCTAAACTAAAAAGCCTTGGTTGGAAAAACAAACATAGCTTAAGCGAAACTCTCAAACAAATTTACGATCACTTAGAATCGGAATTTTTAAGATCCAAACAAACCGATTGAACTTCTTTCCAAGTTTTGTCAGAAACAATCTTTTTGATGGAACCCTTTTTACCAGATTGGATCAAAGTTTCTAAAGTTTTCATTCTTTCGTCAGTGGCCGGATGGGTACTTAAAAAATCAGTAATTGATTTGGTAACCACCTGGTCGTCTTTTGCATTTGCATCTTTTGGCCCATCTTCCGATTTTGTAATTTCTTTTTCTAATTCTTGCATTCGGTGGAAGAATGTGAGAAGTCCAGATGTTGAGATATTTTGGCTTTTTAGATATTCAATGGAAGTGATGTCGGCTTCCGTTTCGAAATCTCTAGAAAACTTTAGAACAAGAAAGGTAGAACCAAGCTCTGTAAATGTTTCTAAAAATTCCATATTTCCAAGGCCCGGCCCAATCACTAAACTAATCGCAAGCGAAGTGCCTCCCGCTTTGACTAAGTTTCTCATATGGTGTCTTTTTTCCACATGGGCTACTTCGTGGGCTAAAACTCCGATAACTTCCTCTTGTGATTTGGCATCGTTTAACAATCCAGAAAAAAAATAAATCTTTCCGTTGGAAAGCGCAAAGGCATTGGGAATGGTAGAACCAATGACAGATACGGAAAACTGGTGTGGACTTCCTTTAAGTACAACTTTCTTCAAAGCTTCGGAAAAGAATTTGTCTGTGGCTTTGGTATTACATGCTTCAAATTGGGCATCCATTTTGAGTTGAACGGATTCACCCAGCGATTTGTCCATGGAAACGGGAATGAAGTTGGTAACTAACTCTAGTCCCTTAAAATAAAAGAAACCAATAACAGTAACGATGATAATGGATAAAACCCCGAGTACGATGGGATTCATTTCTCGAATCGAATAGAAAAATGCATGAGTGGGACTTTTGGATTTTTTGGTTTGGATCCAAAGGGATTCTAATTTTTTGGCATCTTCTTTGGAGCAAAAGATTTCTAATACAGGGCTTTCTCTTACTTCGTCGGGTAGTAAGACCAACTTACAACCTTTATGCGTCAAATTGAATTCTGTAAATTGAGAGATTCCTAGTTTGTGGGCAGTATCTCCAGATGAGAAGTCGATGGTTTGGCCGTGAACCAGAACGGTCCCTTCTTCAGGGACCGCTGATACTCCGTCAAAATATCGGGATGTAAATGTTTGATTTTGAAACAATGTTTATGTGAGGAAGGCTTCTAAAGTTTCCGCTAGTGCTTCCAAACCTTCCGCGGTAGCATTTGCTTGCGTATCTGGTTGTGCTGAAATGGTAGAGAAATCAACCTCTGCCTCTAAACTGATTGACTCGATAAAAAGTTTAGTCAATCGGACTACAGCCCAAGCAAATCCAATTCCTAAAGTAAATAGGATAATCAAATAGGCGATGAGAAAATTAACAAAAATTTTACCACCAGTGATATCGGATCTGAATTTTTTCCCTTGGAAACTAGTTCGGTTCCAAATGTAGTTTTGAACATCTGCCAAAAACCAAGAATAGTAAATTCCCAAAGTCACAATGCTGAGTAAAAATCCTTTTAAATAGAGGAAAAAAATCTCCTTACCTTCTGCCGAAAAACCAAAGTTTGTATTTCCATATCTTGTTTTGCTTTGGAGGTAGGCTTCCTTTTCTGCAAAAAACCATGGGTAATAAATTCCGAGCGTAATGATTGTTAGTAGAATGCCTTTTCCGTAAAGTTTTGCTACTTCCAAGATCTTTCCATCAAACCCAAAGCGGAGGTTCCGATAACCTGTGCGTGAAGTTAGATATTTTCTTCCGCCAACCACGATGATGGGAACTAGAGCAAGAAAGACTCCTAATGTCAGAAGATATCCTACGATCATAGCAAAGTAAGGGATGGGAATGAAAGCTAAGATGTATTGAACGATATAGATTCCAATATAAAGGACTATGAATATTCCTAAAGCTTTTAGAAAACCGATGAATCTCTCTTTTCCTGTTCCGTGGAAGGAAAAACGTTCTCCAGCCCATTCCAAATTTTCTGCCGTAAACTTTTGGATATTGGTTCTGGCCCAAAAGCTATATATCCCTAAAGTTACTACGGTAAGAAACGCGTTCTTCAGGAATAAAACGAAGAGTTGTCCTCCCGTTGCGTGGTATTGTAGTCTCGTATTGTTCATTGGTGTCCCCAAAGGATGATTAGTGGGGAGATTATAAAAGATTTTACCAAAGGGTAAAGAAAAATATTTCCTATTCAATAGAAATACAGTTCGTACCATTGAACCTAATTCATGACTTTTTTAGGAATCACCGAACTTGCGTATCTTTAAGGTCGTCTACCTGTATAGAATGCGAACCATTTTGTTAACTCTATTGTTCTTTTCGGTCTTTGTATCCGAAAAGATGGCCGACCCTAGACAGGAACTTCCTCCAACTCTTGGGGATTTAAAGGGCCAAGACAAATCGGTGCGCCAACCTCCCGATCGTAAGGACAAAAAAGGCTGTTGTAAAATTAAATATCCAGCCGGCGGATATGATTTCTTTCTTGCGACAGAAGACGATTGCCGAGCTAGTTTGTACTTTGATAGATTTTTAGGAGAAAACAACACTCTATGCTTTCGTTGGGAAGGGGAATAGATTTTGTCGATCTTATGGGCGTTCGAGAACAAGTATTACAAACATTAGTTAAAATTTTTCCCTCTTATGATGCTTCTCTTGCCATCGCTGGTGGTGGTTGTAAGGCTTTTTATGCTTTAGGGGTTGGGAAAACCCTTCGTGAATGGGGAGTGCGCTTTACAGAACTTTCTGGAGTTTCTGCCGGTGCCGCTATGGCACTTTGTATTTTGTCGCAAACCGAAGAAGAATCCGTAGAATACTTTGAAGAAATCACAAAACGAAATTCGCGTAACTTTCATTTTTCGAATTTCCTCCGGGGAGAATCCACTTTCCCTCATGAAGATATGTATCGCCGTACAATTCGCTTTGGAATGAAGTTTGATAAGGTACTGGAATCGGGTGCTAAAATTTGGATCCATTCGGTGAAGGCCCATCCAAGGGAAGATTCACTAAAGAATAAGTTCCGTTTGGCGAGACTCATCTCTGAAACGGGCCGAGCTTTTATTTTGGATGATCGGGACCGGTCGGATGGAATTCCTGCAAACAGAACCGCCGAGATGATTAAAAAATGGAATATGGAAGATGTGGATTTCACAGAGAAAGATTTTGTGAATTCAGAAACCATCGAACAATTCATTATGAATTCTTCCTCCATTCCTCCCATTGTGGATTTTCAATCGGTTGGAAATGAATATTATTTGGATGGGGGACTGACCAATAATATGATGATCGAAACTTTTTCGCCTAACGCGAAGATTATTGGAATTCACTATGAACCCAACACCATTGTGGGAAAAACTCCGGAACTTTTGGCAAAGTCTTATCTGATCACTCCATCCAAACCTTTACCAATCACTTCTTTTGATTATACAAACCCAAAGGGAGTGAGAGAAACTTATGAATTGGGAAAGGCTGATGCCCTCGCTCAAAAAACGGCGATCATTGATTATTTAAGAAAGGTTTGAAGGGTTTCTAGACCAGAACGCAAAGTTTCTTCTTCTGAAATCAAACTAACAATAAGTATACAGCGGTTATGCGAAAATCCATACCATGACCCTGGATGTAAAAAGACGTTGGTTTTGGATAAAATTTCCAAAACCAAATCCTCGTCTTTTTTCTCCAAATCTAGTTCTAGTAAAAAATACCATCCGGCTTCCGTGGCTGGTTTCTTTTTGATTTTAGGATTTTCTTCAACAAACAAAACACATTGTGCCATGTTTCGCATAATTCTTGTTCGTATGCGATTTTGCATCATTGTTTTCCAAGGAATGAGTTCTGGTGTGGCAAGTTGCACGGGGGAATTCACGGAGAGATAGGTGTCGGCGATGAATCCTAAATTTTTCTGAATTTCCGATTGGTAAACCTCTGGACCTTTGGTCAGGATCCAACCCAGTTTGAGCTGAGGAAGGGCCAACATTTTAGAAAATCCATTACATACCAATAGGGGAAAAGTGGGCTCCTCGGGAATTTGGTGTGGTTCTCCAGAAAACTCATAACCTACAAAAACTTCGTCTAACAGAATTGGGATTTTGATTCCGAGTGCTTCCCATTCCTTCCAAAAGTTAGCAGTGGTTCTAGAACCTGTGGGGTTTGCGGGACTGACCAGGACAATGAGTTTGGTTTTTGTACTCACACAATTGGCGATGGTTTCTGCAGAATAAACCCACCTTCCTGTTTCTGGATCTTCTTTCAGCGGGTAGTGAACTTCCTTTAGATTTTCCAAACCAATGAGAAAACTAAATAACGGATAACCAGGATTTGGTGTTAGAACTTCATCCCCTGGGTTTGTGAATAGTTTGAATGTATAAGAATAGGCTTCTGATGTACTGGCTGTTAAAACCAAATCAGAAGGTTTGGCTGGGATTTCTCGGTTTGTATATTCAGAAACGATGGCCTTTCTTGCAGATTCTAATCCTTCGGCAAGGGGGTCATACTGACTGCAGTCTAAACTAGAGAATATATGGGACAGTGCCCCTGGTGGGAACTCCAACCCTAGTTTTGTAGGATTGGAATTGGTCAGATCAAAAATCGCATTTCCTGACTTTTCCAGGTTTTGTTTTGTTTGGTAAATTTTATTTTCTGAATTTAAATCACCTAACAACTGGAATCGATTGGAAAATGAAAATGGGAATTCGGTCAAATCATCCTGCTTGGTGTAAATATTTAGCAATTTTACGAACGAGAAATCTTGGTGAAACTCGAACCGATTGCGCTAAAAGGAAATTAAAGAATCCTGTAATTTTTACGACCTTTTTTCCAAACAATGCATCGAGTCCAATATCCACCACATCTTGAGATTTCATAATCAGAAAAGAGGACTTTACTAAATTGATTTTAGTCATATTCGCTCTTTCAAAAAATTCGGTTTGCGTCGGTCCTGGACAAACGCATGTTACGGTAACACCATAATCGCGCACTTCTTCCGCAAGTCCTTCACTGAAAGAAAGAACATAAGCTTTTGAGGCATAGTAACTCGACATGAGTGGCCCTGGTTGGAATCCCGCGGTGGATGCAACATTTAGGATGTAACCATCTTTTGCCGTCACCATATCTTGCAAAAACAAATGGCAAAGTTCTGCGAGAGTAGTGACATTGAGTTGGATTAATCCTGTTTCTTTTTCAAAGGAATTTTTATGGAACTCACCATTGATACCGAAACCCGCATTGTTCACCAAACAATGAATCGATATCTTTAGTTTTTTAACCGCTTTGTATACTGCTTCTGCCGATTTCGGTTTGGCCAAGTCTTGTGCTATGACAACACTTTGTAATCCGTATTTGGTTTTGATTTCCGTGGCGAGTGCCTTCAATCGATCCGCACTACGAGCAACTAAAACGGGAGTATAACCCTTTTTAGCCAAAGTCAGAGCAAAATCTTTTCCGAGTCCAGTAGAAGCCCCTGTAATTAACGCATATTTCATAGAGGGAAATTTATTACAGAATGTAAAAGTTGGCAATACGAAACTAAATAGTTTTGGAAATTTTGAACGGCTGGTCAATATTAGTTTTATGAGCCAACCTCTTACCCATCCGCTTCATACCATCCAAAAAGAAAGAGCCATCATCTTCATCCTTGCGGCCCTCCAATTTTTACACATCCTGGATTTTGTCATCATGATGCCACTAGGGCCAGTGTTTATGGAAAGTTTCAAAATCAACTCTGCTGCCTTCGGACTCCTTGTTTCTTCTTATTCTATCAGTGCGGGAGTGTTTGGGCTGATTGGGGCTTTATTTTTGGATTCTTATGATCGCAAAATGAGTCTTCTTGTTTTGTTTTTTGGATTCTCTTTCGGGACGTTACTTTGTGCTTTTGCTCCTAATTATGGATTTTTACTTTTTGCAAGGGTAGTTGCCGGTGGTTTTGGGGGAATGATTGGTGCAACCGTTCTTTCCATCATTGGAGATATCATTCCGGTGTTTAGAAGAGGGACAGCCACTGGTGTTGTGATGAGTTCTTTCTCTGTCGCATCTGTGATTGGAATTCCTATCGGACTTTCGTTAGCAAATAAATTTGGATGGCATTTCCCGTTTTTATCTTTGGCAATTGCTGGGTTTTTAATTCTTCCAATCTGTTACAAAGTATTACCATCGATTCGTTACCATTTAGATTCAGAGATCCATCCAAAACAATCGCAACTAAAATCATTAAAACAAGTGATTACCAAAAAAGACCACTTGGCCCCTTTTCTTTTTATGGTGTTTTTGATGTTCGGTGGATTTACCATCATTCCTTTTCTCAGTCCATTTCTTGTCTCTAACGTTGGTTTAGCGATCGGTGATCTTCCTTATATTTATTTCTTTGGTGGGTTATTTACTTTTTTTACGAGCAGATTCATTGGAAAACTCTCGGATCGTTATGGAAAATTGACTGTTTACCAAATCATTTCGATTGTTGCTGTGATTCCAATTGTGGTCGTTGTGACTTTGACAAAAACTTCATTGCCTGTGGTTCTTACCGTCACTACTATATTTATGATTTTGGTTTCTGGACGAATGGTGCCTGCATTTGCAATGATCACCTCCGCTGTGGAACCAAGGATTCGAGGGAGTTTTATGTCTGTGAATTCGGCCATCCAACAAATTTCTTCTGGTGCCGCATCCTATGTAGCCGGTCTTATTTTGGTGCAAACACCTGACAATCAGTTAGTGAATTATGAACTAGTGGGAATGATTGCCGTGTTTAGTTTATTATTTAGTGTTTATCTTGCGAAAAAAGTTAAAATTGCTGGTTAAGATAGTCTATTTTACAGAATCAACTAGCGAAGATTAGTTGATTCTACAATTCTAATTTACCAGTTTCAAGAAAATCAATGATCATGAGTTTTTGAGATACCGTGATCATCTTTTTTTCGAGAAGTTGGTTTAGAATTTCTGACGCGGTTCCAATTTCCATCCCGTTCAATTCCGAAAAAATAAACTGAAAGTTTTTATCAATTCGATGTTCTGCAATATAAGCATGGAGTTTTTCACTCGTTTCTAATATCAATTGTTGCCTATGAATGAGACCTTCCATGGTAGAAAGTATAATGGATACCTCTGGATCTTCTGCAAAGAGCTGCATCATATGATCGTAGATTTTTGGTGATTGTAATGGTAATTCGTAGATCGAATCTCCGAGAGCCGTGTATAAAGACTTTTCTTCATCAAAATCCAAACCAGTGTATTTGTTCAGATTGGAAACGATTTCTGATGGTAAAATGACGATAAATTGGCAGGCGTATTCTGGTTCTTTTAAATAACGAACAAAATACTGAATCAAATCGCAAATGCGTAAATAACTCACAAAAGTCCAATATTTGAAACTACGTATATCAAACATATGTTTGATGGACTTTTCTCTTTTGATTGAGTCTCGAATGTTCATATAGTTTTCAAAATCACATTTAAAAAGATAACTGAGTGTGTGATTGGAAAAGGATTCTATAATTTCCCTTACGAGAGTCGGTTCTCCTATATAGAGAAAATAAGAGATTAATTCTAAATTGTCTTTGGAAGTCCAAATGAACTTTTCTAAAGTTTTGGCGGGAATTTGGGAAAACGCAGAAAACCCAATTTTGAATGTTACTTTATCCTGTAAAAATGCCTCGAGTTTGTTTTTCGCAATACAATCTTCATCTACGTCTTGTTTAGCGAAAGAAAGCCTGCAACTGGGTGGGCAGGCTTCGTATAAGGATGTACCGAGGAAACATTTTGGCATGGACTATTATTGTATCAGTTCTCCACAATCTCTCATTTCAGGAGCATATGGATTCTTTACTTCTCTTCCTGTCATTAACCATGATTTATCGACCATAGGACAATAAAATCGATTGTACTTGGATTGGTTTGGTACTTCTGTTTTGATTTGAACCAATATTTCTTGAATTTTGGAAATTTTTTCATAACTAGTTTCTAGATCGGTTCCATTTGTGGGAAGGAGTGGACTTAAAGTCTCAGCCCAGGCCTTTAATTTTGGATGTCCACTGGCTTTCAAAGCATCAATTGATTCTGAAAAAATTTTCCAATTTGGTTTTGGATCCTCTTTTAGATACTCTTCGAGAAGGATTTGGTTCTCAGATAGGAGTTTTGCCGCTAAGTTTTCGTGGGCAGTATCAAAAGGAACGACCGCTTCCTTGCAAGAAAGGGTCAAAATGGCTAAAACGATGAGTGAAATCCGAAATGCATTCATATTTTGATTCTTTTTTCCTAAGTTGGAATTGGAATTCAAATTTTACTTTCGAGTTTGTTAGAGGGAAATTGCTTTTTTCTCGACAAAGCCGGTTTTTCAAGCATGATGACAGAAAAGTTCACGAAGGTGTAATTCCATTATGATTATTGTAGAAGGCATTGGCCACGTCAGTATCCCCGTCTCCCAGCTCGACACCTCTATCGATTTTTACCGGGACATTTTTGACTTCGAAGTGGAGACAAAGAAGGCTACTGAGGCAATTCTTTCTCTGGATTCCTTTCGGATCCGATTGGTGGTTGCAGAAGTCCCTGACAGGTCTCTCCCGCTCTTAAGTTTTGTGATGGATGTGGATGATTTCACAGAAGCCATCAGCGAACTTGAGGAAAAGAACGTAAAGATCATCAAAGGACCAGAAGGATCTGATTCTGGGGAATCTCTTACGTTTGCAGACCCAAGCCAAAATTTAATAGAGATTTTCTACTCTAACTAAATCCTGTTGATTTTTTAAAAATCCTACTTACTATCCTCTTGGTATGTCGGCAGAGAACCAAGGGGGTGGGAACGAATTAGACCTACTTACCGATTTCAAAAAGGGTTATGTGTATTTCCTCACTGGGTTTCAGAACTTGGTGGGAAGTTTCCTCCAATTTCTTAGTACCGGGCTTACCGAAGCTAACAAACGCGAAATCCTTTCCTTTCGAAAGAACCTCGATCAAGAATTAGATAAATCACAAAAGAAAATCAAAGAGATCATCTTTAACTTAGATGAAAAACATATGTATGCGCAGGTGCGAAAGGAATACTCTCGCTATTTTTCGCGTAATTTGGATGAGGCGAGTCGAGATGATTATGTTCAATTCCACTTAGTCTTTGAAATGCTTCGTTACTTTTATATTGAAAGTAAAGAAGGTTGGATTTTTTTACGGGATGCTGTTTCGAACGCAAAGTTTAGCGATCCAGATTTTCAAACCAATGCTTTGTTAAATTACCGAATCTTGCCTGCCTTAGAAAGGTTAAACCAACTTGAAATCTTTCTAAAACGAATGAGTTATATTTTACAGATTGATAATCCAAATTATTTAACGGAATACAAACCCACCAAACCAAAGTTTCGTGATCGAGTCATCTATCGATTGTCTACAGTTTTTGATGAAAATCTATATGATAAACCGGCCTCCCTCGACCCAGAAGATTCTGGAATCGTGTACAAAGCCGATGAAGTGATTCAAAAAGAGAATGAAGAATCGGATAAAAAAAAGGAATGGGCCAATCAAAAGGCTAAACTGAAGGAAGAGGGTGCGACCACTTACATCCAGGCTTATGGAAAGTATACTTGGAACTCCGACCAACATTATTTTTTCAGGTATGAACAAGATAAATATTTAGCCGAAAAAGCCTTATTTAAGACTGCTATCAGCATGGATTTACATCTGGGAGCTGATGAACAAGTGCTTCGTGCTGAACTCATTCGGTCATTAACAAGTACGGAAAAGAAAAATAAATCTCCTGAAGATTTCGAAGTAGAATATCAGAATTTTTTAAAACAGTTCTTTCAGTTCTGCGAGAATGTTGTGCTTATGAATATGATGATTCCCAACCAAGTGAAATATGTGTTTTTGTTTCATCTAGGGCCTTCTCATTTTTATATGATTGCAAAAAAGTTTCTAATGGAAGTAAACACAGGTTATATCCATGCACGGGGAACTGATGGTAAAAAAGTAATTCGGGTGATTCCAGGTGAATATGTCAAAAAACATGTGATCGATTATTGGAACGAAATCATTTTGCCAAATGTAGGTGAAGAAAAGAACAACCTGGCTTTGCTTAAGAAATTAACAGAAATGATTGAAGAGAAATACAAAGAAATCTCAAAACTAACCATTCAAAAGTATGATGAATTGGATGAAGAAATCAAAAATTCAAAACCAAGGGATTTGATCTTTCGGGAACATATGAATGAATGGATGGGTGCAGCCAATATCATTATCTTCAAACGATTTGTGAAAAACAAATCTTTCTAAAGAACTAAACTACAGGTCGCCGATTCTGCTGTAATGTAAAACTGTGTCGCAACTCCCGCAGGGAAGGGGATGATGGGGTCGTTTTGTAAAACATAGTCTGTGGCCTGACAAGATCTATCAAATACTCGGACCGTCACAACACTCTCACATCCAATCGTTAAACTTCGGGTCGCAAGTAGTGTATCTGTATGGAAGGCTTTGGTTTCGTTCCCATCAAATTCAACGGATATACTTTGCCCTTGTTTCAATTCAATTTCTGCACCGTATTGTTTGTTTGTTACCGCATAGCAGTCGATAAAGTATTCCATACCGGCACAGTTGACCCCAGTTTTGGAGTTAGGCAAACAAGAACCGCCAGATTTTGATACAGTGATGAATCCTGAAAATGTTCCATCCGGAACCTTGGTATAGAGTTCGGTACCCGTGTTTAGGGTGATGGAAGCAACAATATCATTGAATCGGACAATTGGTTCTAAACCAAAATTCTCCCCTTTGATGACAACTTCTGTTGCGGAGTAGGTGGCATTGGCGTTGTTTTGAGCAGGAGTTCCGATCTGAGGGGTCACAGAGGACACAACCGGTGGTGAGGTCAAGAGTGCGGCCAAAGGATCTTCTGAGGATGAGGATATGCAGGAAAAACTGCTTCCAAGTACTAGTGAGAATCCGATTGTGTATAAAATCCTTCTCATGACGGCTGATTCCATTATCGGAAAATCAAAACAGTTTTCATTTCTATTTTTTCATCGGGAGGAAATTCTATGAACACTGTCACTCTCCAAACCCACCATACTTATGTAGCATTAATTGAACTAAGCCGCCCTGAGGCAAAAAATGCGATTTCCATGCAACTTCTCGCGGAATTGAGAGAGAGGATTCGGGAAGTGAAAAAAAGCCCGGCCCGGGCCTTGGTCATCATCGGTACAGGGGATTCGTTCTCCTCTGGTGCTGATTTAAAAGAAAGAAAATCCATGTCCGAGCTACAGGTAAAACAATTCCTGCGAGATATCAACCTTTGTTTTTCGGAACTAGCTGGTCTTGCCATTCCCACCATTGCGGCTATCAATGGATTTGCTTTTGGGGGCGGATTGGAATTAGCTTTATCATGTGATATTCGTTATGCGAGTGAAACCGCTTTAATGGGACTGACGGAAACAAAACTAGGAATCATTCCAGGAGCCGGGGGAACCCAAAGACTTTCCCGGATTGTGGGGGAGTCGACCGCCATGGAATGGATATTTTCTGGAAAAAAACTAACCGGAAAAGAAGCAACGGCTCGTGGTCTTGTTTCTCAAGTTTTTGAACCAGATCATTTACGGGAATCTTCTCTTGCCTTAGCACGAGAGATATCGGAATCTGCACCTATCGCTGTTTCTGCTGCCAAAAAAGCGGTGCGTCGTGGATTGGAGTTACCAATCGAATCTGCCCTAGAATGGGAGAGATTGTGTTATTTTGAAACGATAGGCACAAAAGATCGAATTGAGGCCTTACAGGCGTTTGCTGAAAAAAGAAAACCTAATTTTAAGGGAGAATGATCCGTGATTTTAACCGGAAAAGAAATTTTAAAAAGACTAGGGAACGATATTCAAATCGAACCATACGATGCAAATTTATTAAATCCAAATTCATATAACTTACGTTTGCATGAAGATCTTTTGGTTTATTCTGAATTTCCTTTGGATATGAAAAAACCAAATCCTGTACAAACTTTGAAAATACCGGAAGAGGGTTTGTTACTCGAACCAGGTACATTGTATTTAGGAAGAACCATCGAATTCACAGAGACTCACAACCTAGTTCCCATGTTAGAAGGTCGTTCTTCTATTGGGCGCCTCGGAATGTTTGTCCATATTACTGCTGGTTTTGGGGATGTTGGTTTTAAAGGATTTTGGACTTTAGAAATCCAAGTCACACACCCTCTTCGTGTTTATGCGGGAGTACAAATCTGCCAGATTTTCTACCATACAGTGGAAGGGGAAATCAGTGAATACAAATCAGGAAAATACCAAGCCAACCAAGGCATCCAACCTTCTTTGTTGTATAAGGACTTTGAAAAGAAGTAAGGTTTAGGTTTTTTCGAAGGAATGAAAGAAGGGAAAGCGATGAACCTGCCTCCGAAGTGGATGGCAGGTATTTCGTAGAATCGTTATTTTTTAGCTTTGAAAGTACAGTCCCATTTCGGGTCATCAAGATTCAAACCACCGAGTTTTACCCAGTTGTTCGTTTTTCCAATGAAGGTAATGGAACAAAGAGTTCCTTTTAAATCCAAACGGTTTCCATTTTCTAGAGAAGTGAATTTTCCACAGTAGGTTTTTCCATCACGTGGATTGTAGATTTTTCCGTTTTTGTAAACACCTTCACCTACGTAATCAAAACCATTGATGAATACCATTCCAAGGTTTGGACGATTGCGTAACTTTGGATCTTCGTTGTTATGATCTAAGTAAGGAGTTCCCGGAACACCTTTGTCTTTTTCTTTTTCTTGGTACGCATTGTCTTTGATACAAACTGTTTTTCCGCAGTATTTATCACCACATTTGAAAATCTCGATGACTGAGTCTTTTTCAGGTGGAAGGTATCTTCCCACTGCAACGTCAGCCTCTTGGGCAAGTAAAGAACTTCCCGTGAAGAGGATGGCCGTCCATACACTTAAAACAAGTTTTTGATTCATATAGATCCTTATTCTATAAAATTGGGTTCGCTTATTCTGACAGAAATTTTTTCTCTGGCAAGCTGGTTTTTTGAAATTCAAGGTCACAATTTAATAAAATGCGACATCTGTTAAAACGATTTTAAATCACCATTTGGATTATGTTTCATTTTAATGCAAGGGTGATGTAATGAAATGACAACGGATTTGTAATACAAAAACCGATGTCATTTTTTAAGGTAGGATTTGGACTAACCTCAATTAATTGAGGCTAGTCGCTTTTTCTAATAACTTGGAAAGTTTGAGAACGTTTTTGTTTGTTGGATCGATAGACTGCGCTCGGGTTACATAAGTAACAGCACGATCTACGTTTCCAAGAAGTCGGCTAACGTCTGCAAGGTTAATTAGGTTTTGAAAGTTCTCTGAATCGTATTTCAAAGCTTCTTGTGCTGCTTTGAGCGCACTTTCGTAATGACCAAGTTTTTTTTCGGACATCGCTAAGTAGTACCAATACTCTCCGGAACCTTCGTTTTCTTTCAAAAATTCAGTAAGAACTTTGGCTGCGATATCGTATTCTTTTCCTTTGTAACTCACGAGGCCCAAAAACTTGTTTAGTTTTTGGTTGGTGGGATCACCAAGGAATGCTTTTTTCATTACCGTGATGGCTCTTTCAATCTCCCCGTTTTGGTAGAGAACCTTTCCTTCTTCGAAGGCACCAGAGGTCGTGAGCGCTTCATCCCAATCATCACCTGGTGTATCGAAAAAATCATCCACAGGTTGCTCTGAAAGGTCACCTTTTTCAGGAGAATGATGGATAGGAGATTTGTCACTTTTGAAGACAAGGCTCAGCATGGAGATATCGTCTGTAACATCTCCCGTTTTTTTTACGAGTTTTTCTACTTCATAAATATCGCCGTCTGCTTGTTCAATGAATCGCAGAACCATAGTTTCATCTTCGTTGATGGTTCTTACATCTTCATCAGGAGTGAGGTCAATATCATCGCGTCCATCGGAACCAAGGATCAATTGGTCACCAGGAAGAAGTTGGAAGGTTTGTACTTCGAAAGGATATTCTGAATCCAATCCCAATTTTCGGAGTTTCAATTCGTCTTCAATGAAACTTGCCTTACCATCGCGATAAAGAATGCTATAAGGGTGTTCTGCGTTGAAATACCAAATTTTTCCGCTGTCATCGTCAATCAACATTACTGTTGCAGAGATCACCATAGTACCACTGAAAGATTTGAACACAGCGTTAACTTCTTCGTATACGTCTGTTAGCCATTCTTCAGGAGTACGGTTGAGAATTCTTTTGTTACCGGCAGAACGAGCCATGATGGAGTTCATCACAACACCCATCACTAGAGATCCACCAGCACCTTGCATGGATTTTCCCATGGCATCACCGTTCATCACCATAGTGTAACGATGAAAATCATCAGGTTTTCCTAACTTTAGGTTTCCTGTGATACAAATATCACCACCTAAATCTCCCGTTTTATTACGGAATTCGAAGGTTTTCTTTTGATGAACAAAGAAATCACATCGAATGTTATCAGACTTGTTTGCGTTAAAGAATAATGGTTTTGCAAGGAGTGAAGTGAGGAAGTAGTCACCATCTTGTTGAACTTTCAAACGATGGATCTCATCCATTTTCTCTTGAAGTTCTTTGGTACGTTCTTTTACTTTCTCTTCCAAGTTTTCTGCGTAATCTTGGAGTTCTCTTCTCGCATCACGAATGGAGGACACCATTCCGTTGAACGATTCGGCCAGGTAACCAATCTCATCATTTACTTTGATGGGAACTTCTACTTCTAAATTTCCTTGGTTTACTTTTTCTACCCCGGCAAGCAAAGCATAGAGTGGATTGACAAGGGCTGACCTAAAGAATAACGGGAAGATAACAAGTAGAACAAACATCACGATTGCAAGGATGACTAACTCTAGTTTAGCAGACTTGTGCATGTAAGCTCTGTAATCTCGATAGTTAAAACCAATTTCTCTGTTGATTTTCTTTTTCGAGTCATAAGTCATATAAGCAACGTAATGCGAAACGCCATCCAAATCTTTTCTATAGTGTCTGGTTAAGTCTGGTTTGAAATAACGGAAGAACTTCAACATTTCCACGCGGAGGTCTCGTCCTGAAATTTCTTTTCCGTCCCACTTACAATCGTTTACATGTTTGAGAATGGCATCGCGGAAGCTATCTACGTTTTTCACCTTTTCAACGTATTTAACACCTTCTTCACAAAACTGGTCTGGTAAAATATCACCGAGTTTGTTTGTGTTGATGAAGGTTCTGCGATTCAGTTTTTCAATTAATTTAGAAACCTCTACCTTTAGTTCGGCTCCTTCTGAATCTGGATTTTCTTCCAAAAACTCTAGGATGGCATTTTTATAACCTTCAAAGTAGTATGGTGTTTTCGATAAACTTGCTTTAAGAGAATTTCTATAATCGGCTTCCGCTATGGTCACTACTTCATCATATAAGGCTGTGTTGTAAAGATCCGCTTGGACTAATGGCAGATCCACATTGACAGATGCTGGTAAATAAGCCTTTTTTAGATTTTGCCCAACGGAATCGTATTCAATCACAAATAAGATGTCTTTGGAACGTTCTCCACCTTCCGCGGCACGAAGAGCCTTTTGGATGGCAGTATTGTCAAAAGATGTCTCTTTTTCTTGATCCACCAAATAACTGAAGGCTTGCATGATGAGGAGAATGGTAACAAATGAAATTCCCACAATCTTCACCATGAATGTGGTTCGTTCACTACTGTTATTGATAAATGTAATAGTGATAATGAAAAAAGTAAAAGTGAAAAGTAATACAAGAGCAGTGAGGTAAGTGGAACGTTCCATTGCCCCATCACGACTCATAACGTTTGTTATGTTGGGAACAATTGCTGCGATTAAGGCTGCAATTAACATAATGATCAAGGTTCCGCGTTTTTCTTTGGCAACATGGAATAATCGGTAACCGGGAAGCACTAGGAAGTTGATAAAGGAATAAGCAGCAATAAAGAAACTTAAAATCCTACTGGCACCTTCTGAATTAAAATCCCAGTGGTGGGCGGTGAAGTGGTATTTTCTTTCCCCTTGGGATACAGTCACTAGGAACCACAAAACAACAACAATCGCAACGGCATGAAGGATCGCCAGGATGATGCGAGCTGCTTTTGGGTTTTCGTTATCAGGGAAACGAAAGAAGAACTGACCAAAATGAATGATTCCAAAGAGGATGATTCCGCCAGTGATCCAACGATGGTAGGAAGCAATGGGATGGTAATAAAAAGCTCCCAAAAGGTATCCGAACTGGAACAATCCTAAAAACAAACAGGCAAGAGCCATGTGTTTGGTGGCGACTGTTTTGTCTTTCAGTGAGAAGAAGAATGTAGTCAAGACCGTAAGGAGGACAGTGACAATTAAACTACCGAATGTATAATAATTTGTTAGTATGTGGTCAACGGATAATATGCTTTCACTCATAGGGTCTTCTAGTTGCTAATTTAATACGAAATCGTAACAGGCGGAAATGCGAAATCAATTCATTTTCCAACCTTCCCGAGCAAATCGGCGAGATAGCCATTTGCCCGGTCGGATGGGAGAAACTAACGATTTGCGATAAAACAATCAATCCCGTCGTATTTCAATTTTGATTTGAGAGATTCCGCTTTGGTGCGGTCTGCAAAATCCCCAACTTGAACTACGAACTTTCCATCTCTGGGAGTTACGAACACGGATTGGTTGTATTCAGATTTCATGTTTTCTTGATATTTGATGGCTCTTTCTTTTTCCTGAAAGACTCCCACTTGCACAGTAAAGCCTTTTCCCGCAGCGACCGGCTTCACGACACCCGGTTTGACCGGTGTGAGTTTTTCTGGTTTTGCCGGAGCATCATCTAAAAGATCAGAATCATCCAAATCGTCGCCCAGATCATCCTCTCCTTTTTTGAGAACTTTGATCCCAACTTTGGTAATTCCTTTGTCCTTAAACTCTAAAAGTTCAGCGGTTTTTTCGGATACATCCACAATACGTTCATCCACAAATGGTCCACGATCGTTGATACGAACCACTGCTTCTTTATTGTTTTCTAAGTTTTGGATTTTGATCACACTTCCAATCGGGAGTGTTCTATGAGCACCCGTCATTTTCATTCGATCAAATGGCTCTCCACTCGCAGTCGGACGACCTTGAAACTTTTGTCCATACCAGGATGATAAACCGACTTCATCAAACTGATCTGCCGGTTTTTTCACAGGGATTGCTGCGGCGACAGGTGTTGCTGTTTTTGCATTGGAATCTAAATCGTCAATGATGGAACGAGCCACTGGGTCTTCCGACTTAGTTTGACTCGCTGGTTTTGACTTTCCAGAACGTTCAAAAAAAATATCTTCCGGATCGCCGGAAGCGCTATAATCTCTTCGGGTAGCGTCAGCAGAACTGCAGGACACCAGCCACAACATAATTGATATAAGTATGAGTCTTTGCATAACTTTCCCCTTCCTCTGGACTCTTGTGTGTACCTTTCGGAAGGTTTTTCCAATCTCGTGATAAATTTTCTCGGGGGAGATTCGTTTCTGAAACGATAATGGCTAGTATGGCACAAGAAATTCAATCCTTGTTCAATGAAGCAGTCCGTTTGGAGCGAAACGGCGAGTGGGATCGTGCCGAGGCCCAATACAAAGTTTTACTGGAGAAGGATCCAAATTACCATTTGGCCTTACAGAATTTGGGAGTGATTTACGCCAAACAAGGGAAACATGAAGCAGCAATTCCTTTGTTTTCTAAGGCATACAAACTGAATGCCAATGTTAAAAACTGTTATAATCTAGCTGTTTCTCTTTACAAACATGAGGAAACTGAAAAAGCCATCAGTTTTCTGAAACAAACTTTAACCTTTGAAAAGAAATTTATCTCCGCTCATTTATTACTCGCCCAAGCCTATCAGAAGTTAGGCAACGATGAAAAAACCGAAGTTTATCTCAATAATGTCATTAAAATCGAACCAGACCATAAATCAGCTTTAGGAGGGCTTGCGATGTTTTATTACGAAAGGAATCGTTTTCCAGAAAGTTTAAAAATGATTGAACGTTACTTGATTCTATATCCCGGGAATGCTCAATTAAAAATCATCCAATCCGAAATCCTTGCCAAACAAGGAAATTACAAAGCATCGGCCACACTACTCACTACTATGGTGAAAGAGGATGTGGGATTTACAAATTTTAATGAAAGTTTGCATGCGGCATGGCAAGAAGAAGATGGAGTGGCTCATGAAAGTTTGGTTCGGATCCAATCCAAAGCCAAAAAGAAATTAAAAGAGTTCCAAACCAAATTAGAACTCTCCAAAGAGAATCCAGAAGAGTTTTCCCCCCCGGATGCACAGGAAGCTTTGGATTTAAGTTTGTTATATCTTTTCAATGGAAACCCTGAAAAAGCGATGCAATATTTGGTATTTGCTCAAAAGATGAAGGAAAAGACAGATCCCGAAAGGCCGACCTAGATTGAAATTTCGTATTTTATACATCTTATACTTTTGTTCTATTTTAGTTTCCTTCGGATGTAGATATCCCATCGCAAAACAAGATGAATTGGAATCGGATACTTTGTTTTTGGAACTGGCAAATTCACAAGCAAGCGACTGCAATGCGGAAGGAATTCGATTGTCCAAGTCCATCCAATTGGACCAAGCGGAATCGGTTTGGGACAAGTGCATTCAAACCAACCCAAATGAAGTAGTTGTCCATTTGAACCGACTTCGGTTCTACTTTTTGTTGGATGAATTTGAACCCCTGAAACAAAAGGTTGCAAAGGAAGCTCCCTCACGTTCTTCCGTCACTTACACAACAATTTTAAAAGAACTGGAAATCCGTTTGCGAAACGAGGAAAAAGTCGTTTTGTTAGATGCCTTATCCAGGGTAAAGGGATGGGAATTATACGCATACGAAGAGTTAGCCAATTATTATATACAAACAGGTAACTTTGTTTATGCGGAAGGTTATTTGAATCAGATATTAGAAGTAGTTCCTTTCCATGAAAATGCACTGTATGGAATGGCAGACATCCAAGTACAAAAAGGGAACTGGTATAGTTTGTTAGATTACGCAAAGTCTTTGGAAGTTGCGGCCAAAAAGAATAAGGAATTTCATTTTTATTTTGTCAAAGCCAATTATGAATTAGGTCGTTACGAAGAAGCTATAAAGTGGGCAGAATCGGCTACTGCTGGCGAAAAGTCTCAAATCGGTTTTTTGGAAGTTTGGCGTGATACATTACTCGTTTTAAAAGATTTTCCTAAATGGGATGGGCTTTTGCCTTACTACCGTAAGGCGGTCGAAAAAGGATATGCGGTTCCTGAATCTTCCTTTTTTCCTACTTTGTCTAAAGAAGGAAGAGACATTCGGAAAGCTTCTCGTTCTGGGCGAAGTTAAAGAAAGACTTTTTCTTTCCTTTCGACTTCGTTTTTTTCATTCCATTTCCTGGCATAAATTCCAAATTTTTTCTGCTTGTCTCAGCTTAAGCACGTTATGCGTCCGAATGAAGGGGACTTTGTATCTTAATAAATGGAGTTCGCAGGCCAAAGTAGCAAATTCTCTATCTGGAATTGATAAATCACCGAGCACATTTCCAAGAAATGACTTTCTGGAAACTCCTACCATCAATTGTGGAAATTCTAATTTGAGGATTTCTAATTCTTGTAAAACCCGAAAGGATACCATCGGATTTTCGCTTAAGAAAAAACCCATACCAGGATCATAGTGAAGTGCCGATTCTGGTATGTCCATGGCAAGTAAGTCGGAGCGGCGGTCCCTGAAAAAAGCTTGGATCTTTCTGATTACTTTTTCTGGTGTAAGTTCCGATTTGTATTTCGCAATGTTTTTGTTATGCGAATGCATGATGATGAGTTTTAGTTCTGGGTGTTTTTGGATTGCTGGTTTTAAAAAACTACGATCTCCTTCATAAGTAAAACCAGTGATATCGTTGATACAACGTACCCCGGCCTCAATTCCTTTTTTCTGAACTGTTGGGCGAAAACTATCCAAACTGATGCGAATCCCTTTGGGGACAAAATGCCGAATCACGGGTTCGACGCGTTTCCATTCCTCTTCCTCAGAAACTAAAGCCGCGTTAATGTTAGAGGACTGGCCCGATACATCCAACCAATCAGCTCCCTCTTGTAAGAGTTTATTTCCTTGTTCAATCGCATCGTCTGGGTTAAGGAATTTTCCCCCGTCGCTAAATGAGTCTGTGGTAATGTTTAAGATTCCGAAGATTTCGGCCATGAATGAGAAGGATTATCGGTTCACCTCCCCCTAAAAGCCTTATTTTTCCCTTGGCAGAAAATTCCGATTGGCCGATACATAGGAGAGACGGCAGATGAAAAAATTCCTTATTTCCTTAATCATTTCGGCATTTCCACTCCTGGCGCAGCCTTTACCGAAAGTGAAGGATGTAAGGTTTTACCAGCCACTCAACACACAAAATGTGGAATACAATCCCATCATTTCCCCAACGGGTCGGTATTTGGTGTTCCAAT
Source organism: Leptospira chreensis (assembly GCF_016919165.1). GTDB lineage: Bacteria > Spirochaetota > Leptospiria > Leptospirales > Leptospiraceae > Leptospira_A > Leptospira_A chreensis. The sequence continues at coordinate 58,474 of NZ_JAFFPS010000053.1, read as the reverse complement.
CCAACCGTCCAGGTGGAGAAGGGGGGATGGATATTTGGATTTCGGAAAACTTAAGTTTTCCCGATCGAATGAAACTGCCGGTTTGGTCCCCTCCTAAGAACTTTCGGGAATTAAATACAACTAATTTTGAAGGAATGTTTTCCATCCTCTTTGATGAAGAGGAAAAACCGTACGAACTGTACTTTACATCGGTTCGTGACAAATCTCAAGCCGATCCCAAAAAGAATCGAGAAGGTTATGACGGACTCAATTTATATTATACAAAAATAAACCAAAGAACTGGCCTTTGGTCTGTTCCCATCCATATGAACGAAGTTAACTCCCACTTTGAAGATAAAATGCCTGCAGTTTCGCCTGATGGTTGTTCTATGGTATTTTCTTCGAACCGTCCGGGGGGACTGGGAGGTTTTGACCTTTGGATTTCCAAACGAGAACCCACAACCGGAACAAAGGAAGTTGTACCTGATAAACCCAAAATCACTTGTAAGGATGGGGTTTGGCAAAAACCGATTTCTATGGGGACAGTCATCAATACAAAAGATGATGAAATTAGTCCTACTTACCATTGGGATGGTTTACGGTTGTATTTTAGTTCCAATCGCGGAGATAAAAATCGTAAATTTAGTTTTTACTACAGTGAATATAATGAATCACAAAACAGTTTTGAACCTCCTATATTATTAGGATCTCCTTTTAATACCAAACAACAACTGTCAGGCGAATCTACCGGATTCCCTTTTGATACCCCAGCTGATTATTCCACTTATAGCCTTTGGGAAGAAAGTGATAACGAAGGGATCTCTGTTACCTTTGACGATTTGTGGTTTTATTTTTCTTCCAACCGTCCGGGTGGGGAAGGCCAATTTGATATCTACCGAACCATGGTTCCTGAAGACCTACGTCGGAGTTATGAATTTGTATTTCGAGGACTTGTGCTCGATGGATCAGAAGCCATCATGATTGGACTTGATTCGACTCTCAAAATTTATGATGAAACAAGACCCATCCAAGTGATCACTTCCAAACGAATTGGAGCCGACTTATCCATTGCCGATGCGGAGAATTTTCGCACCACCATCAAAACGGGCAAATTGTATCGAGTGGAAGTTTCCTCTCCAGGATTTCATCCCACAGAAGTCCTTTTGGATCTGAGGGGAAATGTGGGAAAGAATAAAGAACAATACTCTCAAATCATTTTACAACCGATCCGTCCGATTAAAGAAGAACGACCGGATAAAACCATCCAAGGCATTCGTTTCATAGTCAAGGATAGGAAAACAGACCTTGTCATTCCTAACGCCATTTGTTATTACTTTGATGATTTAACTCGCAAAGGAAAATCATTAGAAGCAAAGGATGCACGGTTTGATTTAGATAAATCTCCCACAATGGATTTTGAAATTTTGGTGAGAGCCAAAGGGTATAAAGAGGAAACTTTCCTCTTTTCCAAAGATAAAATTTCAGGAATGGAAGGAAAAGAAACAGTTCTTTATCTCAGAAATTTAAATGATTTTGACAATTTGTATAATACAATTATTTATTTCCCATTCAACGAACGGGTATTGAGTGATGAAGATAAGAAAAAGTTGGATCTTTTGGCCGACTTCCTCATCCAACACAAGAATGAAAAAGTTGAAATTGGTGGACATACTGATAATATAGGGAATAAGGAATACAACATTAGCCTTAGCGAGGATAGAGCTCTTTCTGTTTATCAATATATGCGAGTGAAAGGTGTTCCTAAGGAACGAATGAAGGTACAAGCTTACCATTATTCCCAACCGATTGCCGAGAATGAAACAGAAGAAGGACGATCTCGAAATAGACGTGTGAATTTCAAAAAAATAGACTAGTTATGATCAATCGTGTTAAAATTCATTTCGACCAAGAAAGAGATTACCTTCCCTTAGAGGCAGTACGCGCGTTACCTGAATTTTTCAAACAAATGATGGGTGGAAATGGATTGTTTCTCAAAGGATACGACACTTCGATTCGAGTGAAGTTCAAAGGGGAAAGACCGGATGGGGCGCATATTTGGGAATTAGAAACCATTCCCGAACTCATCGAAACTATTTTTTCTGTACAAGCAACTCCCGGTTTTCATGCCGAAGTCGATTATGAACTGATCAACCAAAAGGACAATCTCCTTCTTGGAAAAATTATAGATCGCAGACAAACGTATGCGACAAGACAAGATCCTAGAAATGAAAAAGTTCGTGGAAACGCAGTCGCTTCTAACTTTTTAGTGGCTAAAACAAATATTGATTTTTCTAAACTTACTGGCGTTAGTTCGCAAGTGATTCTTTCTGATATCCAACGAACCGTTCTAAAAAACTATCCGCAATCAAAAGTGGTTTTTCTTTCTGGATCCATTCACGGCGATGAAATTGAATTGATGAAGGAACATAAAAAACCAATTTTTGTATTAGATACAGAAACGTTTGAATCCTTTCCTTCTGAGGATGTTTTCGATCCTAAAAAAACTTTTGAAGATGAGTTTTTGTTGGATGATAAAATCCAAGAATATAAAAAGAAAAAAATTGGTTCTTATATTTATTACCCTCTATTCATTCAAATGAAAGACATGCATTTTTTTGCATATCTTTCGCTTGAAACAGAAAGGCCAGGGATTCCCGGTGAAGTTCTGGATTTGTTTAAAGAGGTTGAACGTACGTTTCAAGAAAGAATCATGGACTCAAATACCCATATTCTTGATATCAAACAAAACGTTCTGAACGTTTCCCGAGGTGGAGTCGCCTTGGAAGTTAACGATATGGAAATTATCAGAGCACTGAAAGTGAAACCTACATTTACATTGGATATCAATTTCAAATTGCAGGCACCGATCCGGATGGCAGTAGAACTTCGTCATTTGGAAGAGGTGAATGACTATTTTAGATTGGGTGGTAGGATCACAGGTGTCAGCGGAGATAAAAAAGCCAAAGAGATTTACCATAGTCTCATTGAATTTTTTGGCTAATCTGCGCAGGTTCCAGGGGCCATACATTGAAAGAACAAAAACTAACTACAGAAAACTATAAAGGCACTCGGGATTTTTATCCTGAAGATATGCGCCTTCGCAATTATCTATTTTCGGTGATGAAAGATGTCGCCAGGTCTTACGGATACGAAGAGTATGATGGCCCCATGGTGGAATCTTTGGATTTATACCGAGCTAAAACAGGGGAAGAAATTGTAGGCAAACAAATTTACAATTTCATCGATAAAGGAGACCGCGAAGTAGCGATTCGTCCGGAAATGACTCCGACCGTAGCAAGGATGGTGGCAAAAAAGTTACGCGATCTTCCAAGACCCATCCGTTGGTTTTCCATTCCCAACCTTTGGAGATATGAACAACCAGGTCTTGGGCGCCTTCGGGAACACTGGCAGTTGAATGTCGATATGTTTGGTGTGACAAGCCAGAGGGCTGAATTAGAAATTTTGTCTTTGGCTTGTGATATTCTTTTTGCCTTTGGTGCACCACGAAATAGTTTCAAAGTTACTATTTCCCATAGATCTCTTCTCGACGAATTTTTGTTAGATGGTTTGAAGGTGAGTCCGAACCAAGCCCATGAAGTTTCTAAAATTTTAGATAAAAAAAACAAAATCACGGAAGACGAATACATTGCCCTTGTTTCGAAAACCATCCCGAACGACCCAACGGCCGTTTCGAAGATCAATTTGTTTTTGGCTGCGACCACTGATACATTGAACCAAATTCCTGGGATCAAGGAAGAAACTTTAAAAGCCATCCAGACTTTGTTCGAGGATCTGAGAACCATAGGATTAAATGATATTGTTTATTTTGATCCTTCTGTGGTTCGTGGGTTTGATTATTATACAGGTTTTATTTTTGAAATTTTTGATACTTCACCGCAGAATAAACGTTCGTTATACGGTGGTGGAAGGTATGACAATTTAATTGGGCTTTTTTCCAATGAAGAACTTTCTGGAATCGGTTTTGGATTAGGAGATGTGACTCTTCAAAACTTTTTAACAGCCCATAATTTGTTACCGAATTTTTCCAGTGACTCCACAGTTTATATTCCACTTTTGGATGAGTCTTCTTTTTCTGAGAACCATAACTTTGCAAGAGAACTTCGAAAAGAAAAAATTGCCACTGAAGTTTCTTTAGTTTCTCAAAAGATGGGAAAACAACTTTCTTATGCGGAAAAAAAGGGATACCGATGGATTCTCCTTCGTGGGGAAGATGAAATCAAAGCAGGAACCGTAACTTTAAAAGACATGGCGACTCGCAACCAATGGACTTTTTCTTTTTCTGAAGCACTTCAAAAGATAAAAGAAGAGCTTTCTAAATGAATTTGATTTCTGCTATCGATTTAAAATTATCCATTTGGATTCAAAAAAATCTCCACCACCCAAAATTAAGTTGGGTTTTATCCCGAGTCAATCGGGGAGAGATGTTTGCTTTGGTTTTGTTACCACTTATGTTTTTAAGTGATCTATACAAACCGGTTTACTTTAGTTTGCCTTTTGTTTTGGTTTTCACTTATTTAACCGATCGATTGGTTTTGGTACTAAAGAAATACTTCGCAAGGAAACGTCCCCTTGTCAGTGTTATGGGAAAAGTAGATTCCAATCCCGATATGAAACACTCCTTTCCTTCGGCACATAGTGCCAATTCGATTGTTGTATCTACCATTTTGGTATTTGCATTTCACGAAACTCCCTATTTCTTTTTCTTCAGTTTGTTTGCGGGTGTGGGTAGGTTAATCACCTTACACCATTTTGTAAGTGATATTGTGGGAGGATGGATCATCGGTTTTGGGATTGGACTTGTTGCAGTTCTATTTCATTATTATCTTTGGCCTTATTGTTTAACACTATGAAACATATTGGATACTTTTTCTCATTTTTAATTGTTTATTTGTTCTATTTCCCTTTTAAAGTTCTTCCGTATAAATGGTGTTTGTCGTATGGAATTTTTTTAACCAAACTTCTTTACCCGCTGGATAAAAAACACCAAAAGGTAGCGGCCGATAACATTCGTTTTGCCTTCCCAAACTATTCAGAAGAACAAATTCAAAACTTAGTAAAGGCTCATTACAGACATTTGGGTATCTTACTGGCTCATACTCTTTGGGCTCCGCGTATGACAAAAAAATGGTTGGATGAAAATTTGATCATCGATGCGGAGAGTTTACAAATTGAAGAAGAAACTAAGAAACAAGGAGTCGGAGTGATTTTAATTTCCGGTCACTTTGGTACTTGGGAAATTTTAGTTCAATTTTTAGGAATTCGAATGAAGGGCGGTGGGATTTATAAAAAGGTAAGAAATCCTTTTGTAGACCGACTTTTACGCAATATGCGTTCTAAAAATGGTGTGGTTCTTGTCCCTGTACAAGAGTCTACACAAGTCATCAAACTTCTCAAACAAGGGTATTGGATTGGTTTTGGTGCTGACCAAAATGCTGGAAAAGCCGGGATTTTTGTTCCCTTTATGAATAGGCAAGCTTCAACCTTTGTGGGTCCGGCCCTTATGGCTTATTTAACAGGAGCCAAGATGTTATACTATTCCGTGTTAGCTGGTGCGGAAGGTAAGGTGATTGTTCGAGTTAAGGATTTGGGTTTTGTGGATAAAAAACTTTATCCATCAAAAGATGATGTGATCAGGCATTATACAGAACTTTGGACAAAAACTTTGGAAGAAGAAGTGAAGTTGTTTCCGGAGCAGTACTTTTGGGTGCACCGTCGTTGGAGAACCCAACCGCAAGTCACCGGAAACAATTAATAATCGAAAGAGAAAGATTAGAAATTTAAAATTCTAATCTTTCCTCTACAACTCTCGGAGTTATTCTCCGAGAAGTGCTAACGTAGGTTTGTGACGAACCGCTCCATTTTCTGCAATCATACATGCATTGATGATTTCATCTTCTAAGTTGATGCTGAATTGTTTTTCTTTATTCACAAAAAGTTTTAGGAAGTTTACAATATTCTTTGCATACATCTTACTTGCATCCATTGGTTGCGTACTTTGTAGGTTGGAATTTCCAATCACTGTAATCCCTTTATAAACAATAGTTTTGTCATTTTCAGTCACTTCACAGTTACCACCATTGACAGCGGCTAAGTCAACAATCACGGATCCTTGTCTCATGGAATCTACCATTTCTTTGGTAATGAGTACAGGAGCTTTTCTTCCTGGAATGAGGGCTGTGGTGATGATGATATCTGCTTTTTCCGCAAATTTGGCAATGGCTTCTTTTTGGCGACGTTGGTAGTCCTCTGTTTGTTCTACCGCATAACCACCTGTCTTCGATGCATCCGCTGCACCTTCCACTTCTACAAATTTGGCACCAAGAGACATACACTGCTCTTTCACTTCTGGTCTTGTGTCAAATACGTCGACTACTGCACCTAACCGGCGAGAAGTTGCAATGGCTTGTAAACCAGCAACACCAGCACCAAGGATGAGTACTCTTGCCGGTGTGATGGTTCCCGCTGCTGTAGTTAACATTGGGAAAAAACGACTGTAGTTGGAAGCCGCAAGTAAAACTGCTTTGTATCCAGAAACAGTTGCTTGGCTACTCAGAACGTCCATCGATTGTGCACGAGTGATTCGTGGGATGGTGTCCATAGAGAAAATTTTAAAGGAAGCATTTGCGATCTCTTTTACTTTCTTTGGGAAAGCAAGGGGAGAGAGAGTAGCAATGTAGATTTTGTCTTTTCCAATCTTTTTTGCACTTGCCTCATCCAATGTATGGATGGATACAACGATGTCTGATCCAGAAAGAATCGCATCTCTTGATTCCACTGTAGCACCAACATCTTTATAATCTTTGTCGGAGAAATATGCATTGTCCCCAGCTGTTGTTTCTACTGATACAGTGAAACCTAACTTTTTCAAAGGTTCGACAACATCCGGAGTGATTGCCACTCGGTTTTCATAAGATGGTTCTTTGATTACGCCTATTTTCATTTTATACTCTTTTGCTAAAATATTCGATGGTTTTTTTTACGCCTTCCACGAGCGGGACGGTCGTTGAATAATTCAATTTTTCTTTCGCCAAACTTAGGTTTGGTTTTCTTCTGGTTGGGTCATCTTGAGGAAGTGGAAGGTAAATGATTTTAGATTTACTTCCCGTTTCTTTGATTACGAGTTCAGCCAATTCCTTCACAGTAAATTCGCCTTCGTTACCTAAGTTGACAGGTCCAATGAAATTGTCTGTGTTCATCATTGTGATAATTCCACGGACTAAATCATCGACATAACAAAAGGAACGAGTTTGACTTCCATCGCCGTAAATGGTAATGTTTTCGCCACGTAACGCTTGTACGATGAAGTTACTCACCACACGACCGTCGTCTGGTATCATTCTTGGGCCGTAAGTATTAAAAATACGGATCACACGAATGTCTACTGCATGTTGGCGGTGGTAGTCAAAACATAGAGTTTCGGCCACACGTTTTCCTTCATCATAACAACTGCGAATTCCAATGGTATTCACATTTCCCCAATACGATTCTGTCTGAGGGTGTTCGAGTGGGTTTCCATAGACTTCGGAAGTACTGGCTTGGAGGATTCTTGCCTTCACTCGTTTGGCGAGCCCAAGCATATTCGTCATACCCAAAACATTGGTTTTGATGGTTTTAATGGGATTACTTTGGTAATGAACGGGAGAGGCAGGACAAGCCATATTGTAGATCTCGTCTACTTCCAATTTGATCGGATCCGTTATGTCATGTCGGATCAGTTCAAAATTTGGATTGGGGAGAAGGTGAGTTAGGTTTTCCTTTCGTCCGGTATGGAAATTATCCAATACGATGATTTGGTTCCCAGCGTTCAGAAGAGTTTCTGCAAGATGGGATCCGATGAATCCGGCTCCACCTGTGATAAGGATTCTTTTTGCCATTGAGATTCTATATTTATGAAGTCGGTGTCCTACGCAAATGAAAATTTGCGTGAAGGTTTAGGGACTGTTGTCTTTGGGAGGGCTGTCTAGGAACAAATTCGGGGGCAAAACGATCCCACTTTCCGGGTCGACCCCACGTTTTTCCAACCAAAGTTTTGCTTCGGGAGAAAGGTCACCGGGGAACCGTTCGAAACTTTCTTCCATCTCAGGAAAATCATGGGTTTCTTCGTGGCTGAGCGAACTGCGCAGCGACATAAAAATGATCCCGATACTCAGGAGGGACCAAAGGGTTGCGATCATATATCCGAGCACCACAACCACGGTGGGAACTTCCTGATTCTGTAGGTCTTCGGGGCCGAGCCCCGCCATCCAAAAGGCGAGGATTCCGGCATCGGTTTCTGTGAGTCTTTCGGCAAAATCAGAGAGGTCATACAAAGAATAGAGGGAGATACTAGTGCCTAAAAAAACTAGAGAAAGGATTGATATAGTTTCGCCTAACATTCCTGTGACGAGAATTCCTACACCCCAAAAGATACCGGTAAAATAAGCAAGATCACCCAGTTTAGAATACAATACGCTGACAGAGATGAGAAACAAACCAAACAAAATCATTGTTTGGCGAGCATGCCGTCCTTGGAAACCTAAACGAAGTAAAAAAGCACCGACGAGAGAGGAACCAATGTATCCTGCGGATACCACAAGGATAAAGGAACCACGAAAGGAAGCAGGAACAGCAATGGTTTCCCCACCTTCATTTCCGTGAAGGGCAATTCCTTTCACAACCCCACCACTAAAGAGGGCAGCAGTGGCATGGCAAATTTCATGGATGAGTACAACAAATTCTTTGAGGTAAGATGTGAATTGGTGGTCCCAAAACGCAACTAGGCTCAGAATCAAAGATAGAAAAATGACAAACTTTACTGGTTTTTCTGCCATCATCGATTTAAATATCGGCTAGTTCGGCGTAAAAGAAAGACCAATAAATGTAATATCATCCGATTGTTCCCGGTTCCCACGAAAATTTGTCATCTTGGCTTCTAGAATCGGAGGGATTTCTTTGACCGTTTTTTCCGCGTGGAAGTGTAAAAATTCGATGAGTGTTTCTTCCCCAAAAATTTCATCTCGTTCACTGAAGGCTTCTGTGATTCCATCCGAGTAGAGGAAGAGTTTGGTTCCTGGAAGTAATTTTAATTCTTGGGCATGGTAATCTGTTTCTAAAATTCCAAGAACCCGTTGTGTTTTGGAATGCAGTTTGATTTGTCCATCAGCTCGCATCTCAATCAAAGAGAGATGGCCTGCATTCACATACTTAAAGATATTTTCATTGGAATCAAAAATTCCGCCAAGAAGAGTCATAAACTCGTTTCCTTTATAACGTGCGCGGAAAAACGAATTGATCTCACGAAACAAACCTTCTAGAGAAGTTCCATTCCTAAGTTGTTCTCTGACAATTCCTTTGATGGCACTGACTAAAAATCCAGTTCCGAGTCCATGTCCTGCAACATCGCCTAACAGAACGATCATCTTTGTTTGAGAGATAGGAATGATGTCTAAATAGTCTCCGGAAATTCCAACGGCAGGTTTTGATATATAACCATAATCAATTCCCTTGATTTCACTTGGCAAAATCAAACGTAAGGTATTGTCTACAATGGATGCGGTTTGGATGTCTCTGACAATTTTACGTTTTTGAATTTCATCTTCCAATAAACTATAGTTTTCCAGTAACATACCTGAAATTTTCACAACTTCGTTGATGAATTTTAATTCGCCAATGGAGAAATATTTTTTATCTAATTTCTCACCGATGAGGATCATTGCCTGAATGTTTTTTTTGTTCGAAGAAGAATCATAAGCAGGAAATGCTAACTGGATATGTAATCCCTTTAAAAAATTATACAAAGTTTCACGGAGTCCAATTCCGTATTCGAGATGTGAGGTGACAGTGACCCGGTCTGTGCTTGTGAAATAATTCCAAATTTCTGACTGCGGTGAGATCCGAACAAAGTCAATGTTTTTTAGATCGGTACTCGCAAACTGATCTCCAGGAATTAAGATGATGATATTGGAAATATTCACCGTATCTTTGACTGTGCGGTTGATGGTGAGGATGGTTTTACGCATCGAAAGCGGTGAAGATAAAAGGGCTGTGATTTTGTTGATCCCTTCACTTAACTTTGGATTTTGTTCAAAGAACCAATAGTCAAATAGCTCTTTCACTCGTAGTTTGAGTGGAATGAGATAAGCGGTGACGAGAAAAAGATAAATTAAATTGAACACCCAACGGTCTTTCAAATAACGAATGGGTAGAATGAAATCTAAAACAAAAATGGTACCAATATAGGTTCCCAAAATAATCAAAACTAAAATCAAGGTGACGATACTCGGTGTAAAAATCACCAAAGAGGGAACAAAGGTATACCGGTAGGTTCCATAAAAGAAAGATAAAATAAATAAAAGATAGGTTACTATAAAAAGTGATCGGTGGACAAATAACCAAGGGTATCCATCAAAAAAGAGGATACTAATGGGAAGCGCTACATAAAGGAAAATGGAAAACACCAAAACCATTCTTTTGAGAAGTGCTTCCTCTTGTGGTTTGGAACGAACGATTTCATAAATATTAGCAATGATATTGATGGAACCAAATAGAACGGTGATTGCATGAGCAACCAACACGACTCGTTCGATAAGGATCATATCATACTTTTCTTGTGAGGCAATCATCGCCATGATAAAAGAAATCAATACTTGAGGTAATAACCACTTGGAGTTGATCTCTTTTCCACGAAGGCGGTAGATGAGATGGTATTGTAAAAAACTTCCTAAATAAAGTGTTAGGATAAAAAGGAAAACTGAATTTTTGAAAGTTAAGACAAAAACATTTGAAAGGATGATGAGTCCAAAGTTAAGAAAAAAACCAAAGATCAAAGCATCTCTTGTGGAATAATAAAAATAGACTGCGATTGCAAGACTAAAAAAAGCTAAAAATAAATCAGAGAAAAATACTCCCAAAACATCGGTTTTGCGAATGGTGGTGAGTTTGAAATCTTTTTCATAAATATCACCTTTTGTATCTTTAATATGCAATCGAACGGAATCAATACCTGAAAAATCAGAAATGGATTCAAATGTTTCTAAATCTTCCCTTACGACTGAGTTTCCCCAATGCGCTCTGTTTTCTTCTCCGATATTGACAATCAAGCCTGACGGATAGTGGAAGAAGGGAAGTCTTTTGGTATTGTTTTGAAATCCAATAAAGGCAAATAGCAGGATTAAAAAAAACAAAAGAGAGGATAGAATGGTGATGGCAAGTTCTCTCATTTGATTTCTGGCTCTTCAAAACTAAATTTAAGAACAGGTTCGCCTCGTTGTTGGATGATGATCGGACCTTTGTCCATATTGATCATATTTTTCCATCCCATACTCGCAACGACTTCTTCAGAATTCCTTGTGATCCGGAATTGTTTGCCTTCTTGCACAATATAAAGTTCTGAATATCCAATTTTTCCAATGATCAGTTCGTAGTTTTCTTTCCAGTCTAACTTCTGAAAGGTGGATTGAATTAAGGCTTTGATATCAGAAAAACCTTTTAGAATACGAAGTTTCGATTGGGAATACACAACTCCCAAAATATAAGAAAGTATGATCCCAATATGTTGGTAAGATTTTCCTGTATTCAAAATTACAAAAAACCAACTACCATCTTCTACTTGAAAGAACTCGATTAAATTTCTGTTGGTACGTTTGAATGCGATGATTTCCCAACCCATGAGTTGGGGAATGGTTCCTGTTTCCAAAAGATTTTGTACGCGTACAGCATACTCTGCTTCCTTTTGGTATTTTTTATTTTCCGAAATATGATAGGAAAGGATGTGATTGTGAATGGTTAAAGCCGACTGACCAGCGAGTAGTGACAAACTATGTGTAGCATCTGTATTCGGAATGTTGGATACCGCAATAAAACCAAATAGTTTTTCCCTGAAAATAAAAGGATAAATATAATTAGCATGGAGTTCCATAAAGTCATTGTTAATGTTTTCATGGGAATAAGTTTCTGCAACGGAGGCACCATGCCTTTTGCTAAGCAAAAAAGATTGGAAACTTGTTTTTACAATAATGTCTTTTGTGGGACTTAGTTTTTTTTGGCGTCCTCGGAAGTAGGAGTGAAAGGCAAAGGTCCCATTCTGAGTGAGTACGGCCATGGTTCCTGAATGGCTTCCCGTGATTTTTACCATATCTGGAAAAACGTTTTTAATCAATGCATCAAAGTTAAATCGTTTGATGGCTTGTCTGTAAGATTCCGCATCTTCTGTAAGGTATTCTGAAAGAAACCGAGTCCGAATGTAACGGGTGAGCCTTTCGATGATAGGTAAATATAAAATCAGTGCAAAGGCACTGGTGAGAAGTAAAGCCAGTTCCAAACGATAAGACATCTGTTCTGGAATTTGAGATAGAATCAGGAAATAAGAAAGATAAACGAATAAAATAAATAAAGTACGCGTAAGGGTATTCGTCACCGAAAGTTTTAACTGATAACTTGAAGGTAAAAAATATTTAAGCGAACTTTTGAATTTATTGGAATTCATGTCGTGTAGTAAGCGTTTTCCTGAATGTATCCTTCTGTAAAATCACAACTCCAAAACGTTTTTTGAAAAGATCCTGTATTTAAAATGACCGATATATGAATTTCTTCATTGGATTTTAGATATTCGGCTAACTTTGTTTTGGTGCCATTGTCGGCCCCTTTGACGGCGATTCCACCCAGTTGGATTTCTAAAGAATCATAAGGAATGGGTTCATCGAATACCTTTCCGATCGCCATCACAAACCTTCCCCAATTGGGATCTCCACCATAAATGGCAGTTTTGACCAGCGGAGAATTGAGAATGGACTTTCCAATTTTTGTCACTTGTAGATCGTCGCGTCCATTGGAAACCGTGAGTTCGATGAGTTTGGATGCACCTTCTCCGTCGCGAGCAATTAACTTAGAAAGGTCGGTGGCAATTTCTTTTATATGGGATTCAAAAACTTCATCGGGAATGGTTCCGAGAACTCCAGAACACATTAAAACCACGGTATCACTTGTGGATGTATCGGAGTCGATGGTAACACAGTTGTAAGTGACATCCACAACTCGTTTCAGAATTCCTTGTAGGTCACCCGATTCCGGAATGTAATCACAAAGTATATAAGACAACATGGTCGCCATATTTGGCTCAATCATTCCGGCGCCTTTCGCAATCCCAAACATCACACCTTCACTAGTTTGGTTTGTCATAGTGCGATAGGAAATTTTTTTACGGGTGTCGGTAGTCATAATGGCTTCTGCCACTTCTTCTAAATTTCCGGGTTTTAAATCTGCCTTTGCCGTAGAACAAGCGTTAAGGATTTTTTCTATGGGAAGGGGAACTCCAATCACTCCTGTAGAGGAGGGGAGGATGTCTCTGGCAGGAATTCCTAACGATTTTCCAAGTTCCGTACAGATCGCGTAGGAATTTTGGATTCCTTGTTCCCCTGTAGCGACATTCGAGTTTTTAGAATTGATGACAATGGCTTGGAGGTATCCATCTTTGATATGGTCACGGCCCACATAAATAGGAGCCCCAGGAAAATTGTTACGAGTGAATACGGCTGCCGCCTTACATCGATTTTCTGAATAAATGACTGCAAAATCTAAACTTGTGTCTTTGATTCCTATGTTTTTGCCGAAGGAATAAAATCCCAAAGGAAACTTCATAAATACCTACCGGATACCAATATTCTATCCGGTGACTTCCCTTACGAGAATCTATTTTTTAGGAAATTCAAAGGTAAAAATGGAACCGCCATGGGGGTTTTGAGAGACAGAAACTTCCCCAGAATGCAGTCTAGCGATGTGTTTCACAATGGAGAGGCCAAGACCCGTGCCACCTTCTTTCCGGGAACGGTTGGTATCTACGCGGAAAAACCTTTCGAAGATTCGTTCGGCATCTTCTGCGGAAATTCCAATTCCATGGTCGACGACTTGGATTTGGTTTTTGTCCGTTGTAGAAGAAGTCCTTACAATCACGCTGGAACCTTCGGGACTATAAGCAGAAGCATTAGAAATTAAATTTACGAGTAAATCTTCGAGAAGCAAACGGTCGGCTTTGACTCGGAAATCTGAAGGGATATCCAAAACCAAACTTTGTTTTTTCTGAGAGTAGATCACGCCCAAAGATTCGGATACATTCCTTACTAGATCAAATAGAGAAAATTCGGTTAAATTCAAAACAGTTTTGTGGTTTTCCAAACGAGAGACAGTAAGCATGTCTTCGACAATCCGAATCAGTCTTTCTGTATTTCTAAGAATGGCATCTAAAAATTTTCGTTCATTCGAATCTTGGGGAAGTTTTAGTTTGTATTCCAAAGTTTCTGCATACCCTTTAATCGATGTTATGGGAGTTTTTAATTCGTGAGAAGCATTTTGAAAAAACTGTTCTCGGATGAGTTGGTTTTGTCTGTCTTCAGTGATGTCTGACAAAACTCCAATATACAATTGAATGATGGAGTCCGATTTAATCGGATAAATACGAGCTGTGTAAAAATGAATTCCATCTTGGAACTCTGTTTTCCCTTCCACTCCATGATGGATTTTTTCTTTAATGAAAGTGAGAAGTTCTTTGTTTTTGATCGAAGGGATATAGTCTTTAAATTGCGAATTTTTTACAATTAAGGTATCTGAAATATTACGATTCAAAAATAGAAATTTTTCATTTCTATCAATCGCAAAAACCCCTTCTTTTAGATTCTGTAATAGGTAGTTGAATTTTTCTTTTTCGACTGTCAGATCTAAAAACTGGACTTTGAGTCGTTTTGCCATTTCATTGATTGATAGAGCAAGAGTTGCCAACTCGCGAATGTCAGGCGAAGAAAGTTCAACTCCAAAGTCACCTGCATTGATTTCTTTTGTTTTTTTCTCAACCGTGGCCAGCGGATCTGTGATTCGCATCGCAATGTTTGTAGAAATATAAAAGGTTCCAAAGATAGAAATTAAAACAAATCCAAATAGGATGAGAGGGCGTACAGCAGGTACAACTAGATCGTAAATAAAAAATACACCCAATGCTAGGGTCAGTAAAACAAGCAAAAGACCCCAGTTGAGTAACAGTAATGTGGAAAAAAAACTACGCATCTCGGAATCGGTAACCGACCCCGCGTATGGTTTCTAATCTTTCTTTTTCGGAAAGTAGTTTATCACGAAGGCGTTTGATGTTTACGTCTACAGTTCGATCTGTTACAAATACATCCTTTCCCCAAATTCGATCGAGTAATTTGTCACGAGAAAAAGCAACACCTGGATTTCCGGCAAATAGTTGTAAAAGTTTGAACTCAATCAGAGTGAGATCAATTTCTGTTCCTTCTACAAAAACTTTATGTGCTGTTGGATTGATTTGGATTTTACCTGTGGAAATGGTTCCTTGCACTTCCTGGCCTGGGTCAGTGCTTCTTCGTGTAACGGTTCTTACGCGAGCAACAAGTTCTCGAATGTTAAATGGTTTACGAATGTAATCGTCAGCGCCTAATTCAAGGCCAAGCACCACATCGGTTTCCCCTGTTTTTGCTGTTACCATCAAAATAGGAATGTGTGGGTATTTTTCTTTAATGCGTTTGCAAAGGTCCATCCCACCAATTCCCGGCAACATCAAATCTAAAATGATTCCGTCCGGGAGGTGTTTTTCTAAACGGGGGAGAACTTCCATCCCATTGTGACATACTTCGGTCTGAAATCCTTCTTCCTCTAAATGGAATTGGATGAGTCCTGCAATGTCTTCTTCGTCATCTACAATTAGTATTTTCATGAATTATTCCAAAAGTAACAGGGATTCATTACAAAGAGAATACAAAATGATGACAATGAAACGATATCTATCTATTTCCCGAGCATTTGGTTGATGTCTCGGATGGCTTGTCTTTGGCGGAGTAACAAAAATCCTAGGAATCCGAAAAACAAAAAGAAGGCCAGTACATAAACCCAGAGTAGGGAACGTAGGCGTGCCTGTTCTTTTTCAATGGCTTGGATTTCTTCCAAGTGGGAGATGAGGAAATAAAAATGATCTGCTTTGGGGTAGGATTTTTTGATTTCTGTTCGGAGTTCCGAAACGAGAATTTTGGAATCTTCTTTGGAAAGAGACTCCACAAGAGGGAGGGCACGATCCAAATCCATTTTCAAAAACTCCTCACCAGACGGCAATGCCTCGGCGGAGAGAGAAACGGCAAAACAAAAAAGTGGGAGAACCAATAGACCTTTCACGAATATTCTAAACCTCTTCAAATCCAAGTTTCTCTTTCCATTCATTCAGAAAAGGAATTCTTGTGTTGAGGAGTAAAAAGCCAAGCACTAGGGAATAAAAACAGAAGAACAAACTGGAACTAATCAAAATCGGCAAAAGTAATCCCGCATTCTCGTCATGAGAAGCAGATAGGAACATGGTAGCGATAGGGATCATAAATAACAAAATAGAAAGACCCACGGAAGAAAATAAAAACTTCAAAGGTAAAATTTGTCCTAACACTCGTAAACGAATGACAGCGGGTGCTTCCGAATGTTTTAAAAATGGATCTGGATTGCGAAATAGATTTGCAGACTGAGAATCAACCTTCGATTTCATGTGACCACCATTTCCTTAAAAGATCTTTCCCTCTTGCGATATGGCTTTTGATCGTATTTAGTTTTATATTTAGATCAGTTGCAATTTCTTTGAGAGGTTTGTTTTCAAAGTAATGTAATAGGATCGGCATTTGGTATGATTTTGGTAATTTCGAAATCAAGGAGCGTAGGTTGTGGCTTGTTTCTTCTTTATCTAAAACTTCTGCAACTGAAGGATTGGAATGGTCAACCACAGAAGAGATATCTTCTTTCCAATCAGCAATAGGTAGTTTTTTCTTTTTGAAAACTTTTGTTAGGCGAAATCTTGCAATTTGAAACAACCAAGTGGAAAACTGAGACTCTCCGCGAAATTGGCTGAGTGATTCATAGGCTTTTAAAAAAACTTCTTGGGTAAAATCTTCTGCTTCTTCGTTTGTTAGGAAGGCTTTCTTTGCTTGGGAAAAAACCATACCTTGGTATCGTTTCATCAGCAATTCGAATTGGGACACGTCACCCCGCAAGACCGATTGGATCGAATTCCAATCTTCCTCATTGCACACACGTTTTGTCGACTCTAGCGACTCATTTTGTAAAAGGTCAAGAGACCGAGTCCAATTGCGAATGGGATTAACCCTCCTAACATCGCCATAGAACGACCTAAGACGAGTATAAATACAAACGATAAGGCAAAACCAGTGAATGTCAACAAAAGACCTAGGAAAAAGGAATACAATCTGATGTCAAAACTCCAGGGTTTGTATTGGCCAGATTGGATCAGTGCCATCTTTTGTTTATGCCACCACTGAAACAAAAAAAACAAAAGTGTGGTGCCAAAGATGATACCGATGTTCGGCACTAAATAAAGAACCAAACGGTAAGGGTCAGACCCTCCCGTCTTTTGAATTTCTGTTAATAAGGTTACAATTGTTTCATATTGTTCCAGAGTCATACACAGCTTTTCCAATTAAATTTGATGCGTAAGAACTAAGATAAGACATTCCTTCTGGTTTGTCACATTGGAAAATTTGTAATCCGATATTTACGCTGTCGGATTCTCCTTTTTTCATACTTCTGAGACTTCCATAAAAAGTATAAGGAGAAGAGTTGATTACCATTTGGAAAGAGACTGGGGAACCTAAGGCCTTAGTTTCAATGTTCGAACCTGCCGGGAATGTCATACCAATTCCACGACCATCTTGGCTGATGTCTCTAACGGGTGTTGTGCGAATGACGGTTTCCCAATCTTTTGCATAAGCAAATTCCAATTGGAATACAAATTCCTCAGCCTTTTGTTCTAAGAAGGTGAGGAGAGGCCCAATCCCTTCTGGCCCTTCAATATCCGATTGTAAAATAGGATTTCCGAGATCCGGCAAATTGCTGATGATTTCAAAGTAACCAAGTAAAACTTTTCCATTCGAGAAAAAGGGAAATATCAAAGTAGATTTGGCATTGTTTAAGAGGAGAGAATCCAAATAGGAACGAACATAGATTTCACTGAGTTTTTTGGTGCTAAAAAATCCCCTGTCAGTATAAAAAATTCTACGATTCGCATCACGAACGTAATACGGTGCTTTTGAAGTAGCCAGAGCTTCCATCAGTTGAGTGTCCGCAGCATAATAAAATCCAATTTGTACTTTTTTGATGAAGTAACCGTAGTTGGTCAGTGTTTGTTCCAAGTGGACTTGCCATTGGTTCAAACTTTGATTGATGATGGAAGTTTTTCCATAGATAGAGATGACTGTTCCTAAGTCAGCGGTCTGGGCCATTTT
The DNA here is from genome assembly GCF_016919165.1 of Leptospira chreensis. GTDB lineage: Bacteria > Spirochaetota > Leptospiria > Leptospirales > Leptospiraceae > Leptospira_A > Leptospira_A chreensis. Next base: position 40,220 of record NZ_JAFFPS010000053.1, on the reverse strand, counting down.
GAATTCGTAAGCAGAGATGTCTTCGATGTTGGCTCGTTTGGCGGAACGTTCCAATGGTTCAATGAGGATTTCATATACTTGGAGTAAATCATCTTGGTAGGGATTGACTGGTTTGACTCGGAGTTCGACTCTGTTTTCTTTCAGAACACAAACGAGAGACTTTGGTTTGGAAAGGAGGGGCTCCGTCGCGGCAATGGTAAAATGAACCGACTTCATGATATCGTTTACGGCAACTGGGTTCTGGAGAGTGAATTTCTGTTTGGAATCTCTCTCTTGGAGGACAGTGGTGGTCAGTTTGGAAACGATCCCTAAAAGTGTCCTTTGGTCAGTCAGTCTGTATTTTTTCATGGTCTAAGCAGTATGATACGTAAAATCCTAATTTTTGCCATAGTTTTTCCATCTTTTTTGCCTTTATGGGCAGAAAAACCAAAGTACCAGTACTTCGGGAAAGCCTACGATCTGAATACCGGAAAGTACATTTATTCAGACAATCATAAAGAATATTATAATAATGGAAAACATATCTATTCGGACATCCTCTACAAAGATGCAGAGGGAAAAGTGTTCGGCACCAAACATATTGAATTCGATAAAAATTCAGAAGTTCCCACTTTCAAAACAGAAGACTTTCGAGATGGTTATACGGAAGGGGCGGATGTAAAGGCTAAGTCGGTTCGTCTATTTTCCAAACGTAAAAAGGAAGATCCTCTTGCTGAACGATCATACACTCCCAAGTATCCAGCAGTGATGGATGGGGGTTTTGATTATTTTGTCAGAAACAATTGGGAGACACTGGCCAAGGGAGAACGGATGTCTTTTCATTTCCTTGCCCCCATCCAGTTAGATGATTATAAGTTTGCCGCAGAGAAAATCCGAGATGGGGAATGGAAGGGAAGACCTGCCTTGTATTTGCGATTGGAAGTGGATAATTTTCTTTTGAAACAGGTTGTGAAACCCTTTCTTTTGGTTTATGATGTCCAAACCAGGCGGATTTTACAATTTGAAGGACTTTCCAATATCAATGATGAAAACGGAAAAAGTTTGAAAGTAAAAATCGTTTACGATTATCCAAAGGAAGTATTGGAACCTTGACCCAAAGGAGCTTAGACCAATTTTTTAAAAACCCACGGACTTGGAAGGAAGACCTTGTTGCTGTCGGTGGAGATTTCTCCGTAGAGCGTTTGTTATATGCTTACAAACGAGGGATTTTCCCTTGGTCAGAAGATCCCATTCGTTGGTATTGTTTAGACCCACGTGCTATCTTTGATTTACAACGAATTCATTTTTCAAAAACAGTACTCCGCAAAGTCAGACAAGGTAAGTTTCGTATCTCGTTTAATGAAGCCTTTCCGATTGTGATGCAAGGTTGTTCTTATCGTGAAAAAGATAATACCTGGATCACTCCTGGTTTTATCGAAGGGTATATAGAATTACATAGATTGGGATGGGCTCATTCTGTAGAAGTATGGAATGCCGAAAATATTTTGGTGGGTGGGGTGTATGGGGTTGCGATTGGTAAGTTCTTTGCCGGGGAGAGTATGTTTTCTTTTGAATCCGATGCAGGAAAGGTGGGGTTGTTCCACTTATTCGAAAAATTAAGACAGTCGGGATTTGCCCTTTTTGACACCCAACAACTCAATCATGTGACCTGGCAGTTGGGCGCTTATGAAATTCCTAAACTTTCTTATTTGGATCGTCTGGAACGTGCATTAGGTGACGCTAACCCTTGGATCATTCCAACTTCACCCGACTAAATTCGTCCAATTCCACTTTCCATAATTTCTGAACTTCTGCCGTAACAGCCTCCCATTCTTTTTCTCCAATTTTTGGAGCCTTGTAAGGATCAAAATTGGGATGGTTTTCCCAAAAAACATCTAATTCTGGTTTAGAAATGGTGGTTCTAAAAATCTCTGCTTCTTGGATCTCGGCATCGGGATTGTTTTCTCCCTGAATGAAAAACGGTTTGGAAAGACTGAGCGAAAGTCTATGAAACTGGTGGAGAGCCAGGGCGTAACCCACTCGCAGTAGTACCAAACTATGGTATTCCGTGCTTGTTTTTCTGTAATCGGAAGTATCATTGAAGGTGAGAGCTGAGTTACTGCCATATGTGATGTGGACTTCGTTCTTTTTGTCCGCATCCACACCCGATTCAAACCGCTTGAATTCTTGTCCTAGGATTTTTGGCAAAATCGTATTCGAAAAACTGAAGAGGTTTTCATGATTTCCATCTCGCAGAGCAGTGATGTCCTGTTTGGTGACTTCTTTCGGTTGGCAACCAACGAATAGAACAAAAGTTACGAGTAAGTTGAGAACAAGTTTCATCTTAACCTTTATTTGACTTAATTTTGGCAAATTCTACATCAATGCGACCGGTTAACATTTTGAAATACATGATCCAATCGGATACAAAAGAATAAAATGGATAGGTAAAGGTTGCAGGTCGGTTCTTTTCTACGAAAAAATGTCCAATCCATGCGAAGAAATACCCACTAACAAGGGCGAATGCTAAGATATAGAATTTACCAGTAGATAAAAATCCAAGGATACATCCTAAGGCTAGACTCGATCCAATAAAGTGAAGAGCTCGGTTGAAGGGATGGCTATGTTCCTCTAAATAAAAAGGGAAAAAATCTTTGAGTGCTTTGTATTTCTTATCCATACGTGGCTCCTTATACTTGATCTTAATCAATATTTAAACTTTGCCAAGACAAAAATGATTCTAAATATTAGAGTTTATCCCTAGTTTTTTTGTCTATATTCGATAAATAGGATATGATTTCAAAATTGTGTTGCGCGTTAGTGGGTACTGACTAATGTGCATTAACATTTAGAATCTAACAGAGAGTTAAATTTAGCAAGAAAGCAGGAGAATGTATGAAACCTAAATCGATTAAACCGGATGAGCTGAGTAAGATTTTTACCGAACTTAAAAAAGGTGAAGAATCTGCCATCGGAAGCTATTTGGTAAAAGGGGTTCGCCTTCAAATCAGTAAATACAATCTTTCCGGTGCAGAGCGAGTTCAATTGTTATACAAAAGAAGAAGAGCCCAAGGAATGTGTATTGTATGCGGAAAAAAAGTCACAAAGAAAAATCCATCTACAGATCAACTCTATAGATTGTGCGAAGAACACCGCAATAAGATCGACAAAGGCACTAAATAACCAATTTACCTGAGAGAGTTTCCCGCTTTTCTTTGCGGGAGCTCACTCCAAACTTTTTCCCTCTCTTCCTCGGTCATCACTGACCAACTTCCAATCTCTTCAATGGTGCGAAAACAGCCCGCACAGAGCTCTGAATCTGGGTCCATCATACAGACTTTAGTACAAGGCGATTTTAGTGACATAGGCCTGAAAATAGTAAATTTTTATAAATTTTCCTAAGCTAGTTTGGGAATCCGTCGATCCTTCCCATAAGGGAAAAGGAATTCGCATGTTGGATTGGGTAGAATCACTTAGAAGTTTATTTACTAATGAAATAGACTGTTACAAGCGCCTCCTGGAATTGGAAGGCAAAAAAAGAGCTGCGATCCATTCTGCGGACGGAAAATCCCTAGAGTCTTTCGTAAAAGACAGTTATCATATTATGGTAGAAGCCTCCGAATTGGAACGAATTCGCATGAAGGCCATCGAAGATGTCTACGATAAGGAAAAATTCGCAAAAGAAGAATCTTCCATCACTCTCACTAGTTTTTTAAATCAAATGGATCGTGAGTCCAATTTTAAATTAAAAACCTTTGCTTTAGAATTAAAGAAGGTAGTGGCCGATCTGAAAGACGCCATCATCACCAATGACAAACTCTTAAAAACAAGAAAAGAGTTTTTACAAACAACTGTTGACTCTTTGCAAGAGTTATCTAGAGAAAAAGTTTATACCTCACACAAACAACCGACAAGGCGTGGGCAGGGCCAAAAAGGCGCGATCATTTTGAACGCGACTGCCTAGGAGAATCGTATGGGATCAACATTCCAGGGAATTGAAATAGGGAAACGAGGACTTTCGGTCCACCAACAAGCGATCCAAACTACAGGTCATAACATATCCAATGCGGATAACAAACATTATGCTCGCCAACGAGTGGTAATGAATAGTATGGATCCGATTTATGATCCAGCTTTCAACCGGGCAGAAGTTCCCGGTCAAATTGGACAAGGGGTGAAAATTTCCGAAATCGAAAGGGTTCGGGATAATTTCATCGATGACCGTATTATTGATTCTTCTTCTCTCAAAGAATATTGGGGTAAAAAAAACGATTACTTATACCAAGTAGAAACTGTTTTTAACGAACCTACAGGAACCACACTTCGTTCCATGATGGATCAGTTTTGGTCTTCTTGGGAAGATCTTTCCAACTATCCAGAAGAAACGGCACATAGAGCTGTGGTCCAAGAGAAAGCAGAAGCCCTTGGATCCCGAATGGAAGATGTGTATCGCAAACTTTCTCTTCTTCGCGACCAATCCAATCGTGAAATTGAATCGAAGGTAAACCATTTAAATACGGTTGCTGAGAATATCAAATCACTCAACGAAAAGATCACAAAATCACAAGCATTAGGTGACAATCCGAACGACCTTCTCGACAGAAGGGACGAACTTTTACAAGAACTTGCGGGAATGGCAGACATTACCATTGGTCGCAGTGACGAAGATGAGCTTATGGTTTTTATTGGCCAACAAATCCTTGTCCAAGGACAAAAGGTTCATAAAATCGATCTCGTTGGAAATCCGAATAACGATGGCCTTCTTGATTTGAAATGGTCCCAAACGGGAGACAAAGTTTTACTTCGTCAGGGAAGTATCCAGGCTCTTTACGAAATCCGCGATAAGGTACTTGTAGAAAAAATCAATGCTGTTGATGCCCTTGCGATCAATGCTATGGATGTCATCAATGAAATCCACAAAGATGGATTTGGTCTGAATGGAAAAACCAATTTAAACTTTTTTGAAAGCCGTGCACTTGCCACCAATACCTTTGGGGAAATTGATACGGACGGAGATGGATTAAACGATAAAACGGCTGTGTTTCGTGTGACAGGTCGCACATCCATTGATGCGGATCGTCCGATTGGAATTTCCGGAACCATGCGTTTTTTGAAAGCAAGTCCTGGTGGGGAAACAGAGGTTCTTGTTCCTTATTCTAAAGATGATACTCTCAATGCAGTGATCAAACGAATCAATCGTTCGGAAACAGGGGTTGTGGCTTACATGTCGCATGACAACCAGTTGGCGCTAAAAGCAACGACAAACCCACTAGATAAAAAAGAAAACTTTATGATCCGTCACTTGGAAGATTCCGGGGAACTTCTTGTGGGTCTTACGGGAATTCTAACAGCAACGGGAGTGGCTGGATCTTTTGACTATCGCAAAGTAGGGGAGATCAATAAATTCCAAGCCAATGCACAGGACATCACTCTCACACCGATGTATCATCCCTCTTCATTCTTTAAAATGTCTGAAGATGTAAGAAACAATCCGGCTAACATTGCAGCAGCTCGTGGTAAGGATGTAAATGGATCGGGTGATTATAACTCACCTAACGGCCAAAAAGACGGATCCAATGCCCTTCTCATTGCGGCAGCCCTTCGAGAAAAACCGGTGATGTTTGATTATTCCAAAACTACGGATGATTTTTACAACTCACTGATTTCTAGACTGGGAACAGAAGCTCGCGAAGCAAAACAAGAGTATACAACGCAAAATGAACTGATGGTGGAACTTGAGAACATGCGTCAGTCCGTGATGGGTGTGAATTTGGATGAAGAGATGGCCAATATGGTTCAGTTCCAACAGTCCTATAACGCATCCGCAAGAATGATATCCACACTCAATGAAATGTTGGATACCATCATCAATAGGTTAGGTGTATAAAAATGATTCGAATCACTAACATGATGCAGAACAATTCCTTGGTGCGGAACTTAAACCGCCACCAAGTGGCTATGGATGAAACCCAAACCCAACTGGGAACGGGATTAAAAATCCGTAAACCTTCGGACGATCCGGGGGCTGCCACAAACCAAATGTACTTTCGTTCCCGATTGAACGAACTTTCCCAATACGAAGAAAACATTGGGGACGGATACCAAAGATTACAACAGATCGATGGTGTTCTCGACAAAATGGGAGAAATTTTCCAAAGGGCTCGTGTTCTTACGGTGCAAGCCGGAAACGGAATTTACCAAGGGGACAAGGGTTTTGAATTGGAAGTGGCGATTGGTAAAGAGATCGACCAACATTTACGTGCGATTGTGGATCTTGCCAATGCTCGAGATGCAACCGGACAACCTTTGTTTGGTGGTCATGTGATCGAACGCCCTCCCTTTGAACCTATTGAATCTAAAATCAAAGGTCTTCAAGGTCTTGAACTCAAAAACCAATACGTGGGTGTCGAGTATCGCGGTGATATCGGCGAACAACTCCGTGAAATTGAAAAGGGAGAATACATCCCGATCACCATTCCCGGTAACAAAGTATTTTGGGGAACGAACGTCAGTGTCACATCGAAAGTGGACAACTCCGCCTACCAAGCTACTTCTGACCAAAAATTCAAAATTGATGGTGTCGAAATCCATATCTCAGTGGGTGATACCATTGATGATGTGATTGATAAAATCAATAATGCACCTCTCGAAGTCAAAGCAAGTAAACTTGCTCAAGATAACATTTCCATTTCTTCTACAGCACCTCACCAAATTTGGTTGGAAGATGTGGATGGAGGAACAGTGCTTCGTGATATCGGACTTGTGGAACCAAGTGCGAGTGAACCACCGAATAACTTCTCTAAGTCGGCAACCGTAACAGGACTTTCTGTCTTTGATGTTCTCATCCAACTTAGAAACGACCTCATCCAAAAAGACCAAGAACGTATTGGTGGAAGAGATTTGGGTGATTTGGACTTAGCATTGGAAAACATCCTTCGCCACCGTTCCACTATTGGTGCTCGTATGAATCGTTTGGAACAACACGAAGACCGAGTGTCTTACGACAAAATGTATATGACGGAACTTCTTGCTAAAAATGAAGGGATCGATTTTCCAGAGACCATTATGAATATGAAGTGGTTAGAAACAATTCATAGTTATGCGCTCAATGTCGGTTCTAAAATTATCAAACCAACTTTGATGGATTTCCTTCGGTAACGGAAACTAAATGACGGTTATATTAGAAAGAAAAGAAAGTACAGGAACTAGAATGTCGGTAACGATTCACACAAAACCTTTCGGAACCATCCAAGTGGACGCAAAACAAATCTTAAAATTCCCGCAAGGACTATTAGGGTTTGATGAATTTGATGAGTATGCACTGATTGAAGAAAGTGCCGAAAGTCCATTCAAATGGTTACAATCCACAAAAGAATCGGGACTGGCATTTATTGTCATCCAACCTGAACTTTTTATGAACGATTACAAACCAGCGATTTCTGATGAGGAACTTCATGACATTGGACTTCTCTCGTGGAAAGAAGGACTGATTTTCCTCATTGTTACCATTCCCCATGACAATCCGAAAGGTATGACTGCAAACCTACAAGGGCCTATCATTCTGAATGGAAAAGAGGGAAAGGGAAAACAATGTATTTCCAGGGATGAAAATCATCCAATACGAAAGAACATCATTGAATCTATGGAAGAGATGTCTTCCGAAAAGGTATAATCCGTGTTAGTTCTTGCAAGGAGGAGCAACCAATCGATTATGATCGGTGACGATATTGAAATTGTCATTGTAGATATTAAGGGTGATCAAGTAAAGATTGGTGTCAAAGCTCCTAAAAATGTTTCTGTCCACCGGGCAGAAGTGTATAAAGAAATTCAGGAAGAAAACAAAAAAGCGGCCGGTACCAATATCAAACCGGAAGATTTGGGTAAACTTGGAGATTTGTTCAAAAAGAAAACTTAACTTGATCTTTCTTTAGATTTTCGTTTCCCTGGAGTTTAACTCTCGGGAGTATCATTCGATTTGAAACGTAAATTTTTAGTTTGGTTGTTACCGCTTCTTGCTGTTTGGTTCCAACGTTTGATTGGTCTTAGCTCCAGGTTTCGTTTTCTCACAAACGAACTATACGAAGAGTTATTCAGAAATAAAAAACCTTTTATTTATTCCATTTGGCATACGAACGTTTTGTACTCTCCTTATCTTCATAGAGGCAAAAACGTTGCGGTTTTGATTTCCGAATCCAAAGACGGGGATTACATCAATCAAGTCGTACACAGGTTTAAAAACACGAGTGTTCGGGGTAGTAGTTCCAAAGGGGGATCTAAGGCATTAAAGGCTGTGATCCAACATTTAAAAAAAGGGTTACCTGCTGCCTTTACACCCGATGGCCCAAGAGGTCCTGCCTTCATCCTCCAACCCGGAATCATTGCCGCAGCCCAAGTCACACAAGTTCCCATTGTTCCTTTCCATTATGAATGTAGTAGACAATGGATTTTAGAAAGAGCTTGGGACAAACATAGAGTTCCGAAACCCTTCACTACTTTTGTTGTCTCTTATGGAGAACCCATTTCCGTTCCTCGCAATTTGAATGAAGAGGAATTTGAAGAGATGCGTCTAAAGGTAGAAGACGCGATGTTAAAAAATCGTGATCGTGCGATCATAGAAGCAGAAAGAATTCATAAAGGAGAATCCCAATGACAGCAGCCTTCGAAGACAAGGTGGTAGTAACCACCGCTAAAACTAAATATGAAACAAAAATCTCTTCGGGAAAACATAGTTGGATCGCTGATGAGCCGGCCTCGAAAGAAGGAACAGATCTTGGGCCATCACCTCACGAGTTACTGGCTTCCTCATTGGGTGCTTGTACCTCCATTACTGTCAGAATGTATGCTGATAAAAAAGGATATCCTTTGGATTCTGTCGAAGTTCATGTAACAATCGATAAACGGTCTCCAGAAGATAACCAATTGACTAGAGTTGTGATTCTTTCGGGAAATTTGACAGAGCCAGAGAGAGAAAGGTTACTCTCCGTTGCCAATGCTTGTCCTGTTCATAAACTATTATCTGGAAAAATTGAAATCGAAACCAAACTAGGATAGATTCAGAAAGTTTCCGTTACACCCACAGAGGGATCACGGTGGCAGAACCTCCGTCCCATTCGATTTTTGTATGGAAGTGTTTTCCTTCACGAATCCTTGGGACTTTGGCACCGTTCACATAGAAGGTCCCACCCGTATATTCATGGGTCTCGCGTTCCTTTTTTTTACTAATGGAATGATGCATATGGCCTGAGAGAACCAAGGGAACTTTTTTCCCAATGGATTTGGCATAATTAATGGCTTCTGTGAGATCGATATCTCCCCAATCCCCACCTTCTTTTTTGAATTCCGCTCCATACATGGAATTTTTTGCGGCACCGAGCCCAAAAGGCCCGTTATGCGAAAGAAAGAATAAATTCTTTTCCTTAGTTCCATCAATCAGGCGTTTGTATTTTTCAATAGAGGCATCGATATTTGAAACCATATAGGTTTTTTTCATATTCGGTGCAAAACTAAGTCCCCCACCCATGGCATGAGGGCGACCGACGATGAGGCTTAAATCGAACTCCGATGATAAAACCAAAGAACTGTAACCGAGCAAACTGATTGGTTTTACTAGTTCTGAAAGTTTACGCATCCGGCTACTTTGACCCAGTTGGCCGGATTGGATGAGAATTTTGGATTGGATCACTTCGCCAATGATGGAAGTAAGACTCATCCCATCCCAATTCCCAGGAATCATATACGCTCGTTTGGTGAGACCTTGGAACGAAAGTTTGCCCAGTTTCGGATTGCCACGAAGGTCTCCCGTAAAGAACAAACAATCGTAATCCGATGCATTGAAATACTCGATATCATTTTGGTTCCAATAGCCGTGGATGTCGCCTATCAATGCAAATTTCATTTCTATCTCCTGATTTAGTCTTTATTACGAATGCTACTGATGGAAGAACGAATGAGACCTTCCGACTTTCCACCCACACGAATGAAGGCAGGTGGTTTTCCTATCGGTGCCGGAACTTGCACCTTTCTATAACCATCGTAAGTGGTCCCTGTCCAAATATGTTGCCATCTACCACGAGGAAGGTAAACATCCTGAACAATTTCCCCACCTTCCACAACAGGAGCCACAAGGAGATCATCTCCTAAGAAAAATTGGTATTTGTATTTCAGTAATGTTTTGTCTTCCGGTTCAACAATGGCATTGTGTCGAACGACGGGAATCCCTGTTTGGGATGCTTCTTCCACCAAACTTTGGATATATGGCTTTAAAGCAAAATGGATTCTTGCAATTTTTGCAAAGAGAGCCACAGTATCTTCATCACCCAGGGATTTGGTTCCATCTGGTTTGGTATAAGTGTACACTTGCCAATTTTTAAGAGGTCTGTTCCCTTCGTGGGTACGAAAGACGGGAGTGAAGGCGGAAGCTTCGGCCCAACGTAAGATGAGTTCTTTGGATCTATGGTAGTTTCGGAGTGGATTGGAAATGGTTGTGTAACCACCAATATCACTATGATTTAGCGCATAACCGCTGATACCCGAACTTGTGAGGCCAATGATGGAAGAAGGGAGTCCATCGTTGGTTCCAAAACTTACCATTTGGTCTCCTTCCCAAAAGAGTGTGGAGTGTGCATTCGAATAACTATATCCGGCACGAGTGAAAAAAACTATTTTTCCTTCCATACCCGCTTCTTTGATGGCTTCTCTGTTGATCCTTGCCCAATCAACAGGATAACGGTTGTGATAGATTTTGGCATCGATCCCAGAAGCAAGTTTGGCATCATAAGGCAACCATTCTCCAAAGTCGGCCATCCAACCGGAGAGTCCGGTTCCAATTAAGTTCTTTTTGATTAAATCTTTGGTCCAACGAACTGCTACCGGATTGGTGAGATCAATGAGATAAGCCGGAAAACCAACGGTTTGGATGAGGTAGTCTTCTCCTTTTTGATTTTTGACAAGGTACCCTTTCGATTTTGCTTCTGTTAAAAGTGGGTTTGTAAAATCATCTCCCGGTTTTTTGGGATCTGTGTCGGCAAGAAAGGAATTAATATAACCTAACACCTGTACATTTTGATCATTCATCGATTTTACAAATTTTTTGAAGTCGGGATAGAGAGTTTCGTCGGCATACCAACGCCATTTGAGTTGGTCTCCAAAATTAGTCACACGTCGCCCACACCAGTCTTGGATCCATAGAGCCGTCACTGGGTTTCCCGCATCTTTTGCTTGTTTGACGATGGCAGAAACTTTTTCAGTTCCGCCTTGGACACCGAGCCAAGTTCCATAAGCCCAATCAGGAAGTTTAGGAAACCTACCTGTTTTTTTGGTATAGGCCTCGATAAGGGCCTTGGAAGAATTTCCAATCCAAATGGTTCCAGTCAGAGATTTTTCCGATTGGAAATCCCAAAATTCAACCTTTGTTTTTTTGGAATCACTGAAGTCAAAGTTCGCATAACCGCTGTTTTCAAAAAATAAAGAACGGTTTTCGGAAGTGATGTAGTGGGGAATGGGTGCGTAGGTTGTGTAAGCATTTCCCCCGGCGCCGGCTAGTAAGTTGGCTCCCGCAGTGATGGGTTGGTCTCCCCGTCCGACTCCTTGTTCTTCGGTGAAGAGGAAGGGAGTTTTTCCTTTGAGTTCATCATAAGTAAACTGTTCTCCGAGTCCAAAAATCTTTTCTTCTGGATGAGAGCCGTATTGGAATTGGATTCTGTTGAGAGTGGGATCCGATAAAGTGATTTTGAATTCGATTTCGGTTTCTGATTTAGCAACAAATACGATTTGGTAGTCACTGGAACAATCACTACTAGTTAACTTTCCTTTAATGGTAATTTTGCCTGTTTCTTTTTTGACTTCGTCTATGGATTGTTTTGTGCAGGATTTTTGCAAACTCTCTTTGAATTGAAAAGAGGCCATTCGGTATTTGGCGGTGGTTTCTTTGGTGAAGGATTTGAGAAAGGGTTCTTCCAAAGAAAGTTTGATAAAGTCCTTTCCAAGAGATTGGTTTCTTAAGGTGAATTCATTTGCTGATTGGATCCATTGAATTCCCTTGTTTACAGGGAATGTTTCTTCCGCGATGGGAAGCTCGGAAATGATGCGAGACGCACATTCCAGAAAGAATATAGAGAATGATAAGAGAAATAAACGAGATGCCATCGACCCCTCCAGGAGCAGGAGTAAGTGGATCGATGGATCTGGGTTTCGTAAATCCTTTTTTAAACTTTCTTGCGATCGACTCCGCCAACTCTGGGAGCTGCGGCAGCTGCCCCTTGTTTGGCACCAAAAACCGCAACGGCTTGTTTGGGTAGGCTCGACTTTCTCCACTCAAACCAAGAACCTTGGTAGGTAGTGATGTCGATATAACCTGCTTCACGGAGCATGAGGGCTAACAAACAAGACCGAGCCCCGTTGTAATCGTAGATCACAGTGGGTCTTTCTGGCATAAAAGGAAAACCATTCAGACGTTTTTTGAATAGAGAACGTTCGATGAGGTTTGCTTCCCCATCATACAAGTTCCTCCAATCCCAAAGGAAGGCTCCAGGCAAACGTCCACAGAGAGTTCCTTCTTCCGGGGCAGTGAGTCTTGGCAATCGGCCTTCGTATTCGTCCATGGTTCTTGCATCGAAAATTTGAAGTTTGGTAAGATTTCGTTCCATAAAGGCTTTGTCTACGACACCTTCAATGGGTTTTACTTTGTCAGCGATCGGTGGTTCTACTTTCAACACACCTTTTGATTTTGTTCCCGTAGCAGGCCATTTTTGACCGAGAACGTAGGCGTCTTTGATCCCCATTCCTCGGAGTAAATACACCATACGAGTGGAGAACATTCCCATTCCCTCATCGAAAACGATGATTCGTGTCTTCTTAGATTTTTGAAATTCTTGAACGACGGAGGCCATAGGCCCGTACAATTTCTTTTGAGATTCTGGATCAGATCCAAATGCTTTTTTGATAAATGGATAGTAGTAGGCACCATCTAATGTTTCTTCTTCATATGCTGATTGGGAACGACAATCGATGAGGAAGTCACCAGGTTCTATTTCGGTTTTAAGAAAGTTCCAGTTCAAAAAAGTATTCTCCTATTTCTTACATTACTTTTCCACCCCTCGAATTTTTGAAAGTCTGAAAACCAAAAAAAAAGTTCATCCTCGGTTCGAGACATAATGAGAAAAGAAATCAATGGGATGCCAGTTGATTCTGCTGGGTAGAGGAGCCGATAATCACCATAGTCGGTATTCCATGATTAGGCAGTTATCTATATACTTCGGATTGATTTTGTTTCTTTTGGCGACGGGATTTCTGTTTGCGGAGCGCACAAAAACAAATCCATCCTTACAATCGCTAAAAGAAGAGGTGAGTGCTTGGAAAGAGCGAAAACCGTCTCAATCCATTAAAAAACAGATTCGTTCCAGGCAAAGTTTTCCAATGGATGATGGAAATTGTCATTTGGAACCTGCATCTCGTATCTCTTCTGTTACCTATTTTCGATTCAGTTGCCAAAATGAGTCCGATCCCATGCTCATTAGGTTCCAATCCAATCAAACAAAAAAAATAGATCCTGATACCTTTCGATTAAGGGCTGTTCATCGGATTGGAAAAAAACAATATTTAGAAATTGAAACAGGGCTTGTGGTTGGGGAAACAAAGTTATCTCCTCGGTTGAATACAGATGATACGGATCTAGACTATCCTTCTAAAAAACAAGGCCCGGTTGTTTTAGAGGGAAAAAAAACAATCAGTCCTTACAAACCGATTCAGAATCCCAATTTGTTTTATTTTAAATCCGTTACTGAAAATCCACGTAGAAGAAAAGATGTTCCGGCCAATATAGAAGTCTTCTTTGATTCCTCTTGTCCTTTAGAGTTTTTGGAAAAGGATGAGAGTTTTTATTGGGATCAAACAGTATCTTATGTTTTTCGTATCACATGCATTCGTGATTCTGCTTACAGTTTGATCCGAGTGCCTTCTTCCACTTCCGGTGATTTGTTATCATCGAATACTATATGGAAAGATCCAAAACCTGGGGATCGAGTTTTAGGAAATGCTGTCCTAAAAAAAATCACAGAGACTCAAACTTTTTGGGAGAAAATCATTTTGTATTATGAATAAATTATTTAAACTCTGCATTCTATTTTTTGTATTGAGTCAGTCACTCCTCGCTCAAGTAGATCCTGAGCCAGCAGTAGAATCTATTTTTCGTTCTGTAGTTTTAATTCGGAATGAAGGATTTAATACCGAAAACAAAACCCAACCATGGATGAAAAAGAATTTATCCATAGGATTTGGATCAGGACTTGTTTTGCCGAACCAAACCATTTTGACAAATGCTCATGTGGTGCGTGATGCCAAAAGAATTCTTGTAAAAAGTAGTTTTACTAAGAAAGAATATTTAGCAGATGTTAAATACATTGGTTACGATTGTGATTTGGCATTATTACAAGTAAACGATCCTGACTTTTCAGAACAAACAAACTCACTGTCTTTTTTGGAAGGAGTTCCCAATTTGGGATCGGATGTATTACTCCTTGGTTTTCCAAATGGAAGTGATAGCCTATCCGTGGAAAAAGGATCGGTTCTTCGATTTGAAAAAAACAGATACACCTATTCGGGGTTAGATTATCGGAATGTATTAAAAATCAATGCCAATATCCAACCTGGAAATTCTGGGGGCCCTGCCGTTCAAAATGGTAAAGTGGTCGGTCTTGTTTTTCAAATTAGTACTTTGGAACAAGGGATTGCGTATTTGATTTCGAACGATATCATTCGTCATTTTTTAGAAGACATTGCGGATGGAAAGTATGACGGGTTTCCCAATATTGGATTGACTTTTCAAAATGGAAATCCTAAAAGCCTGAAACAAGCCATGAAAGTTCCTTCCGACCAATCGGGAATTTTTGTGAACCGAATTTATCCTTCTTCTACATTCTCCAAAGTTTTAAAAGAAAAAGATTTTGTAACCGCAGTGGATAGTTTGCCACTCACAAACGATGGTGAAATTTCCGCGGCTAGCAAAAAAGAGTTCATCATAGATTGGATCGAAAACAAACAACTCAATACCAAAGTGACTGTGAGTTACTACCGAGCCGGTAAAAAATATGATGCCGAAGTGAACCTTCAAAAAAACTACGCTTTAGATTTGTACAGAGATTCTACAGAAGATTATTTTTTACAGGCGGGATTTGTTTTTCAACCCATCACCAGATCTTTTTTTCATTCCGAAGATGGAGACTTGGATAGTTCTTTAAAATACCACTATAGCTATTTTATCCAAGATTTGTTATACCGTTACACCACTCGGGATATTGTTCTGAGTTATACATTTAACGATCCTGAAACATCAAAATATAAAAAGTATAAATACAAAGTGGTTGAGTCGATTAACGGCCGTGTTCCCAAAGACCTAAATGAATTTAAAACCATTTGGAAGGAT
The DNA here is from genome assembly GCF_016919165.1 of Leptospira chreensis. Taxonomy (GTDB): domain Bacteria; phylum Spirochaetota; class Leptospiria; order Leptospirales; family Leptospiraceae; genus Leptospira_A; species Leptospira_A chreensis. Next base: position 24,823 of record NZ_JAFFPS010000053.1, on the reverse strand, counting down.
GGGAAAAAAGGATTTGTTGTCCTTAGGTTTCGAGGAATGGACTTACCCATCGTGTTAAGGCCAGAGTCTGTCTATCAGATGAACCAACGTGTGAAAAAAAGATATGGTGCGAATTATGAAGAGTTTTAAATCCGCTTTTGTATTTTTTCTGATTTTTGCCACCTTACTTCCTCTTGGTGCAGAAAACTTTGAAGACAAACGTGTCATTGAATCTAGGATTACATTCCAAAAAACAAGCCATCAAAATCCCTGGCTTGTGGGAGAACCGTTCTCTCGTAAGTTAAATTTAATTTATATTGGCAAAGGTCTTTTTTTTGGAGTCACACTTCCTAAACAAAATCCAGTTTTTGCTGAGTTTGAATCTTTTGATTATTCGGTTCCTAAGTTAGGAATCAAATCGTATGACGAAGAAACAGGATTTCTTCTTTTGGAAGCAAAAGAAATCCCGAAACTCCCAGCGCCCGTGGTTTTGGATTCCAAATCATCGAACAAACTTTGCCCTACAGGAAAGTCTCGTTATGTTTTCCTTCCTTTTTCTAAAACACCAATCAAAGTTTTTTTACTCGATAAAAAAACATCGGAAGAGTCTGACTTCTTCTTCAAAAATCAACTGTTATGTGGTGTGACTATTTCTGAATTTTTAATTCCCACGGAATATGTGGAAACCTTTTACCGCACTGGTGGAAAACCATTTCCTCATCCTGGATTGGTTTTTGATATCAACCTAACCCCATCCGAACGAGAATATTATTCTAAAACAATCACAAATCCACTTCTTGTCACTGAAGTGATTCCTGGAGTTGGCCCCGCTTACAATTTGTTTCCGGGAGATTTGGTCACAGAAGTCAATGCAACCTCACTTTCCAAGGTGGATGATTGGGACCGGACAGATAAAGTTTATGATTTGATTTTACGAAAACCAAACGGTGTTTTGCGTGAGTTAGGAGAAACGGTTCAATTGAAACTCCACCGGAACTTTCAAAATCAATCGGTGAGTTATGATTTACGTGCTTATGATTCTAATGACTTTTTAATTCCTGAAGAAGCTAAAAAAAGGAAACCTTTGTTTTTGATTGTGGGTGGGTTTTTCTTCACTGAACTTACCAATGCCTATTTGAAAGAATTTGGTTCGGAATACCGGGTGAAGTCGGAGAAAAAACTCGTTTATCTTTCTGACTACTACCAAAAGAAGGTGCACCCTGTCCGAGAGAAGATTGTGATTCTCAGTCGTGTTTTTCCCCTAGAGGGGAACCTAGGATACCAAGAATTCCAGGATTTGGTTTTAGAAAAAGTCAATGGAACAAGAATCACATCACTCGGTCAATTGAAATCCCTACTCCAGTCGGAAGACACCACCTATTATGCGTTTGAGCTTTCTGGTGGAAAGATAGCCTTTTTTACTCGTAGGGAAATTTTGGACTTACAACAAGAGTTACAATTGACTTATAAATTGGGCCGTTCTTACAACTTAGAAGATTAAAATTCAAAAATAGATTTACAATTGTTATAGATTGGAGTTCCCTTTACTCTAAGACTCCACTCTATGAAAATTCTTTTTGTTGATGACGAAGATACCATCCGCGAATTGTTCTGGGAATACTTCAAAGATGAATTTAATGTCACTCTTGCATCCGATGGGCAAGAGGCTCTTACCATCTCTAATCAAAATACATTTGATCTTATCATTTCTGATATCAGCTTACCAAAATTAAATGGAATTCAATTCATTCAAAAACTAAGAGCGGATGGAAACCAAACGCCCTTTTTGGTAATCACCGGCGATAGCGACATTCAAATTGCCATTGATGTTTTTAGAATGGGTGCTGTTGATTTTTTCCTAAAACCATTCCGAATGGAAGCCCTTCGTTCACGGATTAAAAAGTTTGAAAATGCCGATATTGATTTAACTCTACTTTTTAATAGCGGTGAAATCATTCAGTTCAGTGCGGAACGTAAAATAAAAATCCGACCACAAATCAAAAAGTTAAATTCCTATATTGCTTTTATCGTAAAAGAAATTTTAAACTCTCCGATTGCTACCCAAGAAGATTTGATTTCTATAAAGATAGTTTTGTATGAACTACTTGCCAATGCCATTGAACATGGTGTTGCCGGTGTGAGTTACGCAGAAAAACAAGCTTGTTTGGAAGCCAATGAAGATTATTTTAAGTTAGTCGATTCTCGTTGTGCAGAAAACAATTCGTCTGTGTTTATCGAAATCTCTATGGATGACGTGGGAATTACTGTGGTGATTCGAGACGAAGGAAATGGATTTGCTGTCAGCCAAATTCCGAATCCAGTAGTCAACCCGGCGGCCAACTTAGTGAGTGGAAGGGGAATCTTTCTTGCTAAGATGAATATTGACTCCATTGTTTATAATGAAAAAGGCAATGAAGTTCGATTTTTCAAAACTTGGTATAAGTTAATGCAGTCTTAAAACTGGATTCCTAAAGAAACATAAAATCGTAGGTATTCTTTTTTAGGTTCTTCTTCCGTGAATGGTTCTGTAATCCAAACGCGGGTTCTACGCGGGTCCATGACTGTATAAGATGCACTCATTTGGGCAAAGAACTTACCGTAATCATTGGATAAAAAACTAATTTTTCCAATCACTTCATTGCCCTTTCCCAAAATGGAATCAGATCGATTGAGAAAAAGATCGGTACGTAAAAAAGAATACCAGTCCCATCCCATTTGAATCCCATAAATTCGATTTCCTTTGTTTTCAAAGTTCGGATTTTTTTTTGTGGGAACATCTCGGAACTGAGGGGAATGGATCAAATCCAAAGATTGATACAATAAAAAAGAAGAGTACCCACCTAAGACTCTTGGTTCGGCAAAACTAGACGCATAACCATTGCTATTGGAATCTAACCGATCTTTCTCATCTTTTTTGGTTACAAGTCCCGCGAGTGCGAAACTAAATTTTTCACCTTGAGAATGCAGAGAAAAATAACCTAAGTAGGAATTAGTGGCTGTTTTTCCCTCTGACCAAGGATTGGTTGAGGATTTGGATTCTCCCAAAAGTCGAATGCCTACAAGATCCATAGCCCATGTTTCCCAAAATTTTCTCGATTGGAATTCCATTCCACTATAAGAATACCGCCCTGAAACCCTTTGGCCGGATTGGATTTGTCCATTGGTATTGTGATTGGGATCAGAATATACATAATGGAAAAAACGAAACTCTTCCCAGAATAGATTTTTTTCGGAACCAATGATCCCACCGTAAATTTCTCTACGATATCCTGTCCAGGGCGGACTGGACCAATTTTCTAATTCTGGTTTGGCATTTAAGTGAATCCCTGTTATGCGAAAACCAGAAGAATGGGATATGGATACCGATCCGTAATTGGCCATACCCACAAAGAAAAATCCAAACCGGTCCAACCTGTTGAACCCGCGACCTGCTTCGAGTCCCAACTGGATTCCTGAAATTTCTTTAGAGAGAAGGATGGTGGCTTCGGAATCATAAACGGTGCGTACTTCTTTATTGACGACTCGGCTTTCGGAGAGGGCGATCCGCGGTGCGAGAAGGATTCCCAAATTCCAACCTTGGCCTGCATAATAAAAGAGAGTGGGTGTTGTTACATTGCCTTGTGAATAGTAACGGTTGGCTTTTTCCGCATCCACTCCCCCTTTTTGGGAATGGAACCTTCCACCGGTGATGAGCTCTGTTTGGACACCGAAACCTTTGTTTTCGGGAGCTTGCGGTATCTTTTGGATTCTATCTTTGACCACCACTCGGCCAAAATTACGATTGGCGCGGTCGTCATCCATTACTGAGTCAGAATAGGACTGAGCAGAAAGTCTGGAAAAAAAAGAAAGAAAGAGAAGGGAAACTATCCCGATACTTTTAGGGATGAAGAAAATACTTTTGAAATACAGACATGGATTTCTTCTCATTTTCCCTCTTCTGTTGGTTATTTTTTCTTATAGGGAAGCTGACACTCGTTTTTCTCAAGATTTGAGTCGGTTTTTTGAAAAGGCAGACCATAGCAAAGAGGAAGCCGTTATCTTTGCTTATCTCACGGAAGCGGAAAAAACAAATTTATCGGTTCGTCGTAAAAAAGAACTTTCCCGAGCTGTGGTTCGATTTTCGCAAAAATTACAATTTCCCGATGGCACTTTGTTAGGTGGATATCCACCTAATCCTTCTCTATTTTTACTGGCTTGGGCCAAAACAAGATCGGATTTTCATACGAACCAATCTTTGGGTTATGGGATTCTCGGCTTGTCGGAGATTTTTGTTCGGGAATTTGAACTGTCCTCAGGAACTAAAATCAATCGAGACTACGACATTCAAAACGATTCCATCCAATTGAAAATGGTCATTTTAAAACTCAAAGAATTTCTTGCCGAAGGGAAGTCGGTAAAAGATGCCTATTTGAAATTATACGGAACCAATGTTTCTGCGAGCGAGTGGGAAACTTTGGAGACAAACTACAAAAAAATATATGAGTTTGTTACTTCCGAAAGTAAGCCATAAAGTAACCGGTTAAAAGTAACCAAGAAACTATCTGACCGAGAAAGAGTGATATCGCAGCTCCATTGGCACCCCAATCGGGAATGATCCAATAGTCAAAAATTGCACCAAATAACAACCGAAGTAGCGCAAGACCCGCGAGGAGCCTCGGTAATCCCAGAGCGAATAGGGCCGTTCCTAAGGGAGCAAATACCAATTGTAATAAAAAGTTCGGATACAGAATTTTAAATACAGAAATGGAATTGGTATACTTTGTCCCGAATAACAATGTTAAGATGGGTTCTGCTAGTAAAATTCCAGGGGCTAGGGCAATGGCTATCATTCCCCCCAAAAATACAGATTTTTTTAAGACCGTAGGAAATTCTTCTGTTTCTGCAAGTCTTGCTAGTTTTGGAAAGATGATGGAATTAAAAGTCGCAAGGATGATGATAAAGCCGCTAAATAGTTGTAAGGCGGTTCCGTAATCGGCAACAATTTCAGGGGGATGGAATTGGTTCAAAAAGAAAATTTCCAATCGATCAGAAAGGATGGCACAAATTGATGCGGCAAAGGCCCAAAGATTAAAAAGTAAAAGTTTTTTTTCGCTCGTTCGAATCTCGGAAGACTCCGCTGTAAAAGATATTTCTCCTTTCCCAAAAAAGAAAAAAAACAAAAACAAAACAAAGATAGGAGCGATACAAAAAATCGCAAGTATGTCCATGTAAGTCAGTGGATGAACACTGGACTCCGAAAAATACAATAACAACAAAAGCCGAACTACGTTGGGTAATGGGTTCCAAAGCGATAGCGATTTGTACTTACGATAAGAAACAAAAAGACTTTCGAAATAGGAAATAAACGAAATGATAATCCCACCGAATAACAAAAGTAATAACACAAAATAGTTTTCATCGCTCACGAAATAAGTGGCAAAACAAACTAACGAAAGAAACAAAAAGGAATAAAATTTGATCCGAAGGGATGCATTGAGGATGGCACCAGGATTTTCTTTTTTTTCCGCTAGGGGAGAGATGTATTTGATGAGGGCATTCGGAAGCCCAAATTCAGCAACAGCCAAAACAACGGGTAAAAAACCTAAAAAATATTGGAGTTTTCCGTTCTCTGCTTTGCTAAGCAGATTCACGGAATAAATCATAAACACCAAATTGGTAATGGCGGATACGGCTTTGGAACTACTAACGAAGATGGAGTTTTTTAGGACTCCCTCTTTCGTTAGTTCTGTTTTTAGAATCTGAAATATCTTTTTTAATTTTTGCATGTATTAGTTTTGCAAAAACTTTCCTTTTTGGATTTTTTGCAGAACCAAAGGGACGATGGCTACAAGCGCAAATCCCACAACCAGGTAACGTATGTATCTCAAAAACAAATCATCTTTCCAAATGGATGATTTAATCAGACTGCCTGGAATGACATAGAGTAACGTGATCACAATGGCTAAAACTAACAAACGAACTAGAACCGTATTCCAAAAAATACGAAATTCTTTGGTTCCGAATGAGAAACTAAACTTTGGAAGAGACCAATTTAAAAACTCAGGTTTGCTAAATCTTGGATAAAAAAGAACTCCTAACCAAAAACCTCCCAAGGCTCCACTGGACATGATTAATCCGACTAAACTATGGTGATGTTCTTCCGAGAGAAAGGGAGAATCTAATGCAATCGGCGAAAGAGTGAGGACAATCCCAAGAAGGCCCAAGGTTCTGTATTTTTGTGTGATGATAAAGGTAAGTTTTGAATCCTTCGCATAAAATCGATTCAGAAACCAAATAATAATGATTAAGTGAATGAAACCTAATCCAAATCCCAAACCAACATCACCAAGGTAGTGAACTTTCAAATACATCCGAGAGAATGGCATAAAAAGAATGATAAATGCAGAAAGAATACGAAACCAAAGTTTGGGGATTCTATAAGCTAACAATCCCCAGACGACTATGGCCGAATACACATGCCCTGAGGGTAATCCAAATGCTTTTTCATCGAAAGCTTCTGGGTAAGGAAAAGGTCTTGGGCTTTCTAAAAAAAACTTAAAAAGGTAAACGGAGATTCCAGAAGTCAACAAACTCAAAGAAAGTTCGAAAGCCAGTTTGGGCCGGTAGTAAATATAAACAAAAGAGATAAGACTCAAGAAAAAACTACTTCCTCCAAAATAGTGGCAGATCGTAGAAATTGTCTGTAAGACTCCACCGAGCGTTGGATCCCAAATATGTAGGGAATCCAGGGGTAGGGAGGAGAACCAAAGGGAGTTCTGTGCTAGGAAGAGATCTTTCATAGGAATTTCCATCTAAGATGAAAATCCAACTTGATTTCATAAAGTTTTATTTTGAAATATGTGATGATTCTATGGATTCAAACCAAAACGCCTCTGATATTTTAGAAAGTCTCTTTGTCATCCCCCGGGAAGTTCCCAAAACCATCCTCCGTAACCTTTTGGAGCTGATTTATGATGTCAAAGTGACTGGATCGGAGAATATCCCGGAGTCCGGTGGGGCTCTCATTATCTCCAACCATACGGATTATTTGGACATTCCTGTCCAAGGTGCCTATGCGGATCGTAAAATTGTCTATTTAGGCAAATATGAACTCTTCCACCCACAAGAAGAGATTATGGCCATCATCAATCACAAAAACTCTCCTTTCAACTACCCACCCCTCAGTTTGACAAAGCCCATTATTGAAGTTTTGTTAAATTCTCTTGGAAGCGTAGTGAAAAAGAACCTGATCAATTGGGGGAGTATGCCCATCATTCGCAATGCCGCCAAGGATTCGGAAATGGACAAACGGGCCGCCATGGACTACTACGAAAAACTGGAAACCTATATGGTGGATCTAATGAAAGAAGGGGAACTTCTTTCCATCTATCCGGAAGGTTCTCGTTCAGAAACCGGAGAGATCCAATCCTTTCGGGCGATGGCTGCAAAACTGGCCATCCGCGCTGGGGTTCCGATCATTCCTTCGGGAATTGTGGGGGCGACCAATATGTCCAAACCCAAAGCCTTCCTCACGGGAGATGCTTTCAAAACCAAAATTCGTTATCTGATTGGGAAACCCATCCTTCCATCTGAGTTTCCGACAGGCCTTGAGAAAAAAGCGGCCAAAGAACTGACGGAAATTCTCGAAAATCGGGTGCGAGAGCTGATGAAAAAGGCGGAATCGATACTTTAGTCTCGACCGTTCGGGAAAATTATGGCATAGTTTCAATAGCTATGTCATTCCCGTCACATTTTCCAATTGAATCCGTACCAATCTTTTTAGAACGTTGTTCTCTATGACGACCGAAATCCTTGCTTACACCCCCCAAAACAAAATTCGCTTTGTGACGGCGGCTTCTCTCTTTGATGGACATGATGCCTCGATCAATATCATGCGGAGGATTTTGCAACAAAGCGGGGTGGAAGTGATCCACTTGGGACACAACCGAAGTGTCCAAGAAATCGTTCAATGTGCCATCCAAGAAGATGTCCAAGGCATTGCCATCACCAGTTACCAAGGTGGGCATGTGGAATATTTCCAGTACATGATTGATCTTCTAAAAAAGGAAGGTGCAGGTCATATACGCGTGTTTGGTGGTGGTGGTGGAACCATCCTTCCTTCGGAAATTGAAGTCCTTCATAAATACGGTGTGGCTCATATCTATTCTCCTGACGAAGGAAGAACTCTTGGTTTGCAAGGTATGATCAATGATGTGGTCAAAAAATCTGATTTCCCTACTCCATTGTCATTTAACGGTGATTTGACGTCACAAATCCAAAATAAAAATTATTTAGCACTCGGACAAGCCATCACTCAGATGGAGTTTTCTCTTTTACAAGAAAAAACCAATTACTCCATCAATTTAGATTTTCCTCCTCCTAAAAAAACCATTCCGGTTCTTGGAATCACGGGAACTGGTGGTGCTGGTAAGTCTTCTCTCACAGATGAACTCGTTCGTCGGTATTTACATGATTTTCCAAACCAAACCATTGCCATTCTATCGGTAGATCCATCCAAAAGAAAAACAGGTGGCGCACTCCTTGGTGACCGGATTCGTATGAATTCGATTTTTAATGAAAAAGTGTATATGAGATCCTTTGCGACAAGAGAAGCAAACATTGCCCTCAATCGGAGTGTCAAAGGTGCCATTCAAATATTAAAGTCAGCTGGGTATGACCTCATCATTGTAGAAACTGCCGGTATTGGACAAAGTGATTCGGAAATTACCGAAGTCGCCGATGTTTCGTTATACGTGATGACACCGGAGTATGGCGCGGCCACTCAGTTAGAAAAAATCGATATGATCGATTATGCGGATGTAATTTCCATCAACAAGTTTGATAAACGTGGGGCCCTCGATGCTCTCCGGGATGTGAAAAAACAATACCAACGTTCTAGGAATTTATTCAACGATCCGATTGATGTGATGCCTGTATTCGGAACCATTGCCTCTCAGTTTCAGGACGCAGGGACAGATGAACTCTATGCTCATCTCATTGGTGTTGTGATTGAAAAGTGCCAATTGGATTGGAAATCGAAGTACTTAAAAAACCAAATTGGAAGAGAGGCATCCGTTGTCCTTCCTCCTGATCGTGTTCGGTATTTGACAGAAATCAAAGAAGAAATTGATCGGAATGCGGAATGGATTACTAAAGAAGCAGAAACCGCCAGATCCGCCTATCAACTGAAAGGTGCGATTGCCGTTCTTTCTAAAAAAGGGAAACCAACTGCTGACTTGGAATCCGAATACCAACTGTTATGGGACGGCTTATCTCCCGATTCGCGAAACATTCTCGATACATGGTTAGAGAAATTAGAATCCTTTCGTAAGGAACAGTATTCCTATTTTGTTCGTGGCAAAGAAATCAAAGTAGATAATTATACTGTTTCTCTCAGCCATTTGAAAATTCCCAAAATAGCCACTCCTCGTTTTGTGGATTGGGGTGATATTTTACATTGGTCATATCAAGAAAACTTTCCCGGATTTTTTCCTTATACTGCCGGTGTGTATCCATACAAACGAAGTGGAGAAGACCCGACTCGTATGTTTGCGGGAGAAGGTGGGCCCGAAAGAACCAATCGTCGTTTTCATTATTTGAGTTCGGGAATGCCTGCCAAACGATTGTCTACTGCTTTCGACTCAGTGACGTTATACGGGGAAGATCCCGATGTTCGGCCAGATATTTATGGAAAGATTGGAAACTCAGGTGTGAACGTTGCCACACTCGATGATGCCAAAAAATTATATTCTGGGTTTGATCTATGTCATCCCTCGACATCCGTATCGATGACAATCAATGGACCTGCACCGATGGTTCTTGCTTTTTTCTTAAATGCGGCCATTGATCAAGCTTGCGAAAATTACATTCGAGCGGAAGGCAAAACAGAGGAGATTCAGTCCAAAATCAAAAAGATCTATGAATCCAAAGGACAATCGGTTCCAAGTTTTGATGGACCTTTACCGGAAACTAACGATGGTTTGGGGCTCATGCTCCTTGGTGTCACGGGTGATGAAGTTCTTAACAAAGAAGTATATGAAAATCTAAAAAAGGATGCCCTTTCCCAAGTCAGAGGAACGGTGCAGGCGGACATACTCAAAGAAGACCAAGCCCAAAATACTTGTATTTTCTCAACAGAATTTGCTTTAAAGATGATGGGAGACATCCAACACCACTTCATCCAAAATGGAGTACGTAATTTTTATTCGGTTTCCATTAGTGGTTATCATATTGCAGAAGCTGGCGCCAACCCGATCACACAAGTGGCTTTTACTTTGGCCAATGGATTTACTTATGTAGAGTACTACTTAAGTCGCGGGATGGACATCAACGAGTTTGCTCCAAACCTTTCCTTCTTTTTTTCCAATGGAATTGATCCTGAGTATTCGGTGATCGGTCGAGTCGCACGTAGGATTTGGGCCAAAGCCATGAAGTTCAAATATCGTGCGAATGAACGTTCGCAGATGTTAAAATACCATATCCAAACATCGGGTCGTTCTCTTCACTCGCAAGAAATTGATTTTAATGATATCAGGACCACTTTGCAAGCGTTATATGCAATTTATGACAACTGCAATTCCCTTCACACCAATGCCTATGATGAAGCGATTACGACTCCTACAGAAGAATCGGTTCGCAGGGCTGTTGCCATCCAGCTCATCATCAATAGGGAGTTAGGTCTTGCTAAAAATGAAAATCCCTTACAAGGTGCTTTCATCATCGAAGAACTCACAACCCTTGTTGAAGAAGCTATCTTGACTGAGTTCAATCGGTTGACCGAAAGGGGTGGCGTGCTTGGTGCGATGGAGCGGATGTACCAAAGAAATAAAATCCAAGAAGAATCCCTTCATTATGAAACTTTAAAACATACGGGAGAATATTCTATCATCGGTGTGAATACTTTCTTAAACAGTAAAGGATCTCCGACTGTCATTCCCGGTGAGGTCATTCGTTCGACAGATGAGGAGAAACAACATCAAATTAGAAATTTGAAGGCGTTTCAAAAACGGAATGGAGCCAAAACGGACGAGGCCATCATAAAATTAAAACAAGTCGCTCGTGCGAAAGAAAATATCTTTCACGAGTTACTGGAAACAGTGAAAGTGGCGTCCTTAGGGCAGATCTCCCATGCCTTGTATGAAGTGGGAGGTCAGTACCGCCGCAATATGTAAACAAAGGATAGGGCAACAAACTTGCCCTTGGTGATTCTATGATTTCTTGGGATTTGATCAAAAAACACAAACTAGGAATTCCATTACTTTGGGATATAACCATGGTCTTTGTTGTCCTTGGCAACTTAGCCCTTATCATTTTTGATTTGAGTTATTTAAGCCTACGTCCCTTTTACTTTCATAAGTTTCCCGAAATTTTAAAATTGTATGACAAACCCATCCTTGGAATTGAGACCCATCGAACCACAACTGCTTACACTGATTTGGTGGATGATTTAAAATACCTCACACAACTGCGAGATGATGGTTTTAGAGAAAACCAAAGAAAAGTCACACGGGAAGAAATTTATAATATCCTTACTTCTTTAAAAACACAAACTTCCAATGAAAGATTTGAATTGTTATACGCTGAATTTGAAAAGGCAATTCAAATTGAGGATGTCCAACTTCGTAGAAAAAAAGTCGAAGATACTTTAGTCCAACTGAATGATTTCTTTAGTGTTTTAGAAGAGACAGATGAAATCACAACTCTCAGTGAATTATCTGAAAAATATGCTTTTATCAATCGGCTGAGTGTGGAATCAAACGAGTCGAAAGAAATTACATCCATTTTGCAAAAAATGGACAAACGGATGTTAGAGATTGTGGAATCGAATCCTTTTGCGATGTCGGGACAAACCAAATTTTTATCTGAGATCCAAACTGGTATCAAAAACGAATACCAAACTCATAAAACCAAAGCCCGGGATATCAAACTCAGACAAGAATTGGATCCCGTGCTAAATCGAGACCGAATTCCTTCGACAGTGGTCGCTTTTGCTTGGTTTTGGCGAGACCAGAACCGATCTCTCGAAGGGAAAATTGATTTTTTTAATTCCCACTTTAGAGAGTATTTTGCGCTAAATTATTACCGCGCGATTTCTTCGGATGGAAGTCCTGTAAACAACTATTTATTGTTAGATGCACCATTTCTCTTTTTCTTTTTGGCGGAATTTATCATTAGTTGGCTGATTGCCATTCGTAATAAAACCTACATTGCTTGGTTTTTATATCCCATTTACCATTGGTATGATGTTTTAGGACTCATTCCACTGGCTCCGTTCCGTTTCTTTCGTTTGGTGCGTGTCTATAAAATTTATCTGATGTTACAAACCAATCAATTCACTCGTATTTTAGGAAACGATTTGATCAGTAGAACATTACGATATTATTCCAATATCATCAAAGAAGAAATTTCTGATATTGTTACGATTCAAATTCTGACAGAAACACAAAACGAAGTGAAATCAGGGAATTCTCTTGATCAATTGGTGAATGCCATTGATCAAAATAGAGATGAATTAAAAAAAGTGGCGATCAAAAATATTGCGAAGTCGGCCCAGAACCCCAACTTACAGGCATTAATTCAAAATTTGGTGACAGAAGTATCAGAACGTGTTTCTGCGAATATGAAACCCATTTCTCTTCTTCCTAAAGAGATGCAGGCCAATCTTACGAAACAAATTAGCCTTACCATTTATTCCGCGATCTCACAAGCAACTGTGGCAATGGCTACTGATCCGTCGGGTAGAAAGTCCATTGAGAATTTGATTGATTACCTCATTGATGAGATGATTGTTTTTGCACAAGATCCCGATATGGTGAAACTCAATACGAATATCACTGTGGCTCTGATTGAAAATATGAAAAAGTCAATCGGTGAAAAAAAATGGTTAAAAGCAGAAATAGGAAGTAGTTAAAACCTTGGATCCCAGTTTTTCTCATTCGTTCGAATACTAAAATTTTCATTGAAAAAAGTCTTGTTTTCTTTTGGAAACAAGATGTGATCGATCCACTTTGATTTCATTTTTAAAATTTCTTGTTCCGGTTTGTTTTGTTTTGTTTCCAGGACTTTTACTAGTCCCACAACTCGAAGCAAAAAAAGTCCAAACACAGGTTTGGAATCTAAAGAATCATAAAGGAAATTGGAAACCAATGGAACTTGTTTGGGAAGAAAGTTCGGGAGCTGTGGCTCCTGAGTTTCGGTATGGAAAACAATACCGACTGGTTGCGGGACAAAATAAAATTTTACTCACACGTAAAGTCTCTCGTGCGAATAAACAAATCCTGAATGAAACTAAAGAAGTATCTGCGAAACTTTATGAATCTTGGATGCAAAAACTTTCAAAAGTTGGGATATCCTCTTTGCCTTTTGAATCTCCACCAACAGAAACAATGACCGGAGTCAGTTATAACTTTGTTTCTTTTCAGTTGGGGTCCACCAAATCGAGGTTTTACTATCGTTTAGAAGAACGTAAAGAGCCAAGTTGGAAACAAAAAAATTCTATCATACAAATTATAGAGAGGATGAAACCATGAATTTAAAACTAATCAGACTATCCGTTGGAATGTCACTTTTGTTTGCGAATGTAATTTTCGCAGAAGAATTTGATCCGAGCAGTGTTCGTTCCCCCGGATGTAAACCCGGAACTTTTTCTTGTGGATACATTCCGAGTTCCAAAGAAATCCAAGATAGCATTCCTCTCAAAAGAGATTTTAATTCCTTTGAGGAGTTACCTAGTTCCATCGACTTATCTGCTTCTATGCCTCCAGTGGGAAACCAAGGCCGACAAAATAGTTGTGTGGCATGGGCCAGTGGTTATGCGATCAAATCCTATTTATTAAAAAACAAAGGACAGGTTACAGAATTCGATCCTCCTTTTGCTGGTGGAAAAGGGAATAATGTTTTTTCTCCAGCCTTTATCTATAACCAACAAAATGGAGGAGTAGATCAAGGTTTGTATTATTACAAAACGATGGAATTTTTAAAATCCAATGGTGTAGTTCCTTGGAGTAGCATGCCATATTCTGATAAAGACTATCTTTCCCAACCTTCACAAAGTTCTAAAAAGGAAGCACTTAAATACAAAATCAAATCTTTCTCTAGGCTGAATTTCAAAAACCCAGATGAAATTAAACGAGTATTAGCTGGGAAGAATGTTGTGCTAACGGGAATGATCATTGATGATGCCTTTTATAAAGTAAAAGGTTCTGCTATTTATGATGAAAATAGCGGCCAAAGTTATGGTGGTCATGCCATGACAATTGTTGGCTACGATGATAATAAAAAATCTAAATCAGGAAAAAAGGGTGCCTTTAAATTACAAAACTCTTGGGGAACGAGTTGGGGTGATAAAGGATTTGGTTGGGTCTCTTATTCCATGCTTGCCAAAGTTGGCCAAGAAACTTATGCCATCATTGATGAACCGGCTCCGCAAAACACACCAACGGTGGTCGCACCACCGACCAAAAAAAAGGTTGTTCCGCCAACCGAAATCAAAGTTTCCAAAGGAGAATTTGATACAAAGATTGTTTTAACTTGGAATCATCAAGATTTGGCAGTTGCTTATTTAGTCCAAAGAAAAGAAGAAGCTGACTTCTATGATTTAGGATATGCGGATAAACCGAGTTTTACTGATTTGTATGTATCTCCTAACTCTACATATGTGTATCGAATTCTTTCTGTAGGTGCAGAGGAAGTTTCGGTTGCTTCTTTGGAAGTGGAGGGGTTTACTGCAGCCGAACCACAGTCAGGGAATATTGGTCAAGTTGCCGGTCTCACGGGAACGGTTTATATGAATGGAAATACTCCCAATGTAGAGCTGAGTTGGTCGGCATTGGATGGAGCCTCGAGTTATACGATAGCGCGTTCGGATTCCTCTCTCAAATGGAAAAATATTGGAACCAGTAAAACGCCGAATTTCATTGATCCATCTCCCAAACTAGGAGAATCCAATTTTTACCGAGTCAATGCACTTGTGCAATCAAAACCGACAGGAGATTGGAGTGAATCTGTGGCCATTGATGTGGCAGACCAAACTTTATTACCCAATCAAGTGAGTCACTTAACAGCCACTAGTGGTGATTATGCAAATAAAATTATTTTAAATTGGGATGCGGCTCCTGGAGCAAAAACATATTATTTATACCGATTTGATGAAAGAGCAGAACCTTCTGGCCAATTTGAAATTTCTGGAACAAGTTATACAGATTCCGATCCATCCATTCAAAATGGAAACCAATATTTATATACTGTCATTTCCGCAAATGATCTTGGTTATGCGGAGCCAAGTGAGGTAGCATTTGGAAAAACAGATCCAGGACTTACCAAAAGAGCTGGTGGTGTAACTTTATCTCCGCCAAAACAATTGGTCACAAATCCTGTAGGCAAAGACAAACTCATTACTTTGAAATGGGATTCGGTAAAAGATAGTTTTGAATATTATATCTATCGCAAACAGGTGAAAGGAACTGGTAAATCAGGAAAACTAGAATTTGTTTCCGGTGTAGATTCTAAAAAAACTACCTTTAGTGAAACCTTTCCTGGGAACTCAGGAGATTTGTTTTTATACTCTGTTCGCTCCAAATCAGAATTTGGTTCGGAATCAAAAGATTCTAATCTTGTTTCGGTATTTTGGAATGAACCCAAAGTTCAGGTGAAAAAACGAGCTATGTCTTTAGAGGAAGTGCCAACTACTTTTGTGGGAACTTGGTCATCCATGTATTGGAATCCAAAATCGGGCCCACAACTAGTTGGGATTGAAATTCAAGGAAAAGGTCAGGAGTTTACCGCAAAATTAAAGTTAAACGAAAAAGAGGTTCGCCAATTTAATGGAACTTGGTCACCAGGCAGTCATACTTTGAAGACAAACGGATTTTTGTTTGAGTTATCGAAATCATTGGAAGGAAACTCAGTGGCTCAGTTCCAATCCATCAAAGACTTTAGTGATGGAACAGAACTGAGTTTTACCAAAGAGAAATAAACGGATCTTACTTACACTAGAATCGATGGATTAAATTGTTTGAAGATAAATCCAAAGGGCTTTGAGTTCGGTGTCTGTCAATTGCCCTAAACTTTGCCAAGGCATTGGGAATTTCATTTCTGAACCATCGGGGCGTTTTCCTGTTCTGATGGTTTGGATAAAAGTTGATTCCGTATAGTTTGTTAAACCACTTTTGCTAATATCTTGAGCCGGTGGCCATTCGGGAGGAGCTCCTTGGATGGGTCCACCTTTCAAACTAAATCCATGACAACCCGTACAAGTGGAAGCAACATACTTACCATATTCTAAGGATACAGATGGTGTAATGTTTGTCAGGTGATTTGCTTCGTGATTGATTTTCTCTGCGGATACAAAAACAGGAATTTCGCCAATTAAAAATAAAAATCGACCAAGTGGACCTGCTTTCAGTTCTCCTTGTGGTTTGTCTACAGCAGGTGAGCTGCGAAGGAAGGCGATTAGTTTTCCAACATCTTCATTGGTCATTCCTTGGAAGTCGGTAGACGGCATAAATAGCAAAGCCCTTCCTTCTTTACCAACACCATGACGGATGGCAATGGCTAGTTCTTCATCAGTTCTATCAGATAAAATTCCTCCTTTACCCGATGTTAGGTTGACTCCAGAAAGTGTCCCAAGGGCCGGATCTTCGATAAAAGTTCTTCCACTCCCATCCACGTCGTGGCAATCCCCACATCCCCTGGATTGGTAGAGGCGTTTCCCTTCAGCGATGTCAATGGATTTAGAAAATTTTGGAATGGGAACCGATTTGACTTCGTAAGTTTTGTTCATACGTGCTGAACTTAATGTGTAAATAGTAGTGACTAACACGACAAGGATGCCCACTAAGCAAAGAAAGGTGAAGGTGAGGATACGGGATATTTTTTTCATAGGTGGAGCAAAGGGATAGGGAAAGATGTTTTCGGTCAAGGGGAATTGGAGGGTGGTGTGTGGTACAGGATTGGATATTGGTATCCCCGCCCGATTTGAGGGTGGGGAACTAGACCCGCCACCCAATGCATTCCTTTTATCACACTCCCCTGTTTTCCGCGAGCCAATCTTCCTTTTGATAAAAATTTCTCTGGAAAAGTTCATACTTTCGCAAAGGAATTCAGATCTTTAATTTATATTATGTTAGGTGTTGGGAATCGGGGAAAAAAAATTTAGAAACTGCGTTTGTGTTTTTAATTTTCTTCCGCTACTGCATCGTCTGCGACGATTAGGTGTTGGTATTTTTCTGGTTGGTTTGTTTTGAGATAAAATTCTAAAATAGTTTCCACATCGGCTTCTGTTCTCATCGCAAACCATCTTCCTTCGGGATAAGACACTTGGATGGGACCTAGTTCACACCGGTCTAAACAGCCAGATTTTTGGACTCTAAATTTATATTCGATTCCGGCTTTCGCTGCTTTTTGTTTTAGGAGTTTTAATAATTCGATAGAACCTTGATTCCCGCAAGACACCCGTTCGCCGGGTGCCCTTTGGTTTTCACAGACAAAAATATGTTTTTCGTAAAACATATACTTTGGGTTTTCCTAAACGGCGTAGTCTTCCATGGGAATACAAGAACAAACCAAGTTCCTGTCACCATATACGTTGTCTACTCGGCCAACACTTGGCCAGAATTTACGAGTGCGTAACCAAGGAAGTGGGTAGGCGGCGCGTTCTCTTGGATAGGAATGTTGCCAAGAATCACTGATGACCATATCTGCGGTGTGCGGTGAATTTTTGAGAGGGTTGTCTTCTTTCGAAAGAACACCCGATTCAATATCACTAATTTCTCCGGCAATGGCTAACATAGAATCAATGAATCTATCAAGTTCTTCTTTCGATTCTGACTCAGTAGGTTCTACCATTAATGTTCCAGGAACAGGGAATGACATGGTAGGTGAGTGAAATCCGTAGTCGATCAAACGTTTGGCGATGTCTTCTACTTCCACACCGCTCTCTTTTTTGAAACCACGCATATCTAAAATACATTCATGGGCCACAAGTCCCTTATTTCCACGATACAGTACGGGAAAAGAAGACTCTAATTTTTTTGCGATATAGTTGGCATTGAGAATTGCAACCTTTGTTGCAAATTGTAATCCTTCGAATCCAAGCATCGCAATGTAGGCCCAAGAGATTACAATGATTGATGCAGATCCCCAAGGAGCAGCAGAGACCGCCCACTGGCTGTTATTCGATCCATTCTCTACAAGACTATGTCCAGGAAGAAATGGTGCTAGGTGTTCTGCAACGCCAATCGGACCAACTCCTGGCCCACCACCACCGTGAGGGATACAAAAAGTTTTATGTAAATTTAAATGGCAAACATCGGCACCAATATCACCAGGTCTTGTGAGTCCCACTTGGGCATTCATATTGGCTCCATCCATATACACCTGACCACCGTTATCATGAATGGTTTGGCAAATTTCTTTGATGGAGGCTTCGAACACACCATGAGTGGATGGATAAGTAACCATAAGGGCACCTAAACTATCTTTGTATTCGATTGCTTTTTTCTTAAGATCAGCTACGTCAATATTTCCATTGGTATCACAGTTCACCGGAACCACTTTGAATCCAGCCATCACTGCGGACGCAGGGTTTGTTCCATGTGCCGAGATAGGAATGAGACAGATGTCTCTGTGCATATCGTTGCGGCTTTGGTGGAAATTACGAATGGCAAGTAAACCTGCATATTCTCCTTGCGAACCAGCATTAGGTTGGAGAGATACTTCCGCAAAACCTGTGATTTCACAAAGCCATTTTTCTAATTGGCTAAAAAGAGTTCTGTATCCTTCTGTTTGATTTTCTGGAACAAAGGGATGGATATTCGAAAGTTCTGGCCAAGTCACAGGATACATTTCTGTTGATGCATTGAGTTTCATTGTACAAGACCCAAGGGCAATCATAGAAGTAGTGAGTGACAAATCTTTAGATTCTAGTCTACGAATGTATCGTAACATTTCCGTTTCTGTATGGAAACTATTGAAAACAGGATGGGTTAGATACTGCGACTTTCTTTCTAATAATTCAGGAATTTTCCATTCCTCTTTTTTAGTGAGATCTTCTAGTGGGAAATGAAGGGCTTTGTTCTCATTAAAAATTTCTAGAAGGTCTTTGATATCTTTTAGATTGGTTGTTTCATCTAAAGAGATGCTAATCACATGACCAGAAACTTGTCTGATATTGATTTCTCTTTCTTCCGCATAATGAATGATCTCTGCAGAAGAAATTTTAGACAATTCTACACGAATGGTATCAAAGTAGGGATTAGAAATGATTTTGTATCCGAGTTTTTCGAGTCCAGTTGCAAGGATGGTTGTCATTCGGTGGACACGTGAGGCAATTTGTTTTAAACCTTTGGGTCCGTGATACACAGCATACATAGAAGATAAAACAGCAAGTAGAACTTGCGCTGTGCAGATGTTAGATGTAGCTTTGTCACGACGAATGTGTTGTTCTCGTGTTTGTAGGCTTAGGCGATAACCTGGTTTTCCTTGTGAATCTTTGGAAACTCCAATGAGACGACCAGGCATATTCCTTTTGTATTCTTCTTTGGTTGCGAAGTATCCGGCATGAGGTCCACCAAATCCAAGTGGCAATCCAAATCGTTGTGTACTTCCCACAACCACGTCGGCATTCATTTCGCCCGGTGCTTTTAAAATGGTAAGCGCTAAAAGATCAGCAGCGACTACAGTTTTGGCACCTACTTTGTGTAAACTTTCAATGAATTCACTGAAGTCATAAATGGTTCCATCAGTAGATGGGTATTGTACAATCGCTCCAAAAAAATCATTGGAAGGAACCATCTTTTTAAAAGATCCTACAACGATATTGATTCCAAGAGGAATGGCACGTGTGCGAATTACATCTAATGTTTGAGGATGAACCGATTGTGATACAAAGAATGATTTTCCTTGTGTGTCCTCTTTGAGAGAGAAGAGCATATTCATCGCTTCGGCAGCAGCGGTTCCTTCATCCAGTAAGGAAGCGTTAGCAATTTCCATTCCTGTAAGATCAGTGATCATTGTTTGGAAGTTGATGAGGGCTTCCATACGACCTTGTGCAATCTCTGCTTGGTAAGGAGTGTAGGCAGTATACCAACCTGGGTTTTCTAAAATATTTCTTTGGATCACGGCAGGTGTGATACAAGAGTAATATCCAAGTCCCAAGTAGGATCTGTAGATTTTATTTTTAGATACGATTTTCTTCAGTTCTCTTTGTAAAGCATACTCACCAATTGGATTGGGGAGACTTAGTTCCTTTCGCAAACGAATGTTTTCGGGAACCGCATCATTGATGAGGTCATCCAATTCCTTGTAACCAATGGTGGAAAGCATTGCATTAACACTTTCCTCTGTTACACCAACATGGCGGCGAAGAAAAGTATCGCTTGGTTCCAATGTTTCTTCGTAAGGGGAATGGAGAGGTGATGTAGGTTTTACAGAACTCACTTTAGAAAAACTCCTATTAATCCAGTTTGGATACGTATTCTTTATACTGCGCTGCGGTGAGAAGGCTTCCGAGTTCGGAAGTTTGGATGTTTTTTAATTTTACCATCCAGGTATCAAAAGGTTCTGCATTCACTGCTGCCGGGTTGGAAGCAAGGTTTCCGTTTGTTTCCACCACTTCGCCGGAAATAGGAGAATATAAATCCTCTGCCGCTTTTACCGATTCAATCGTTCCCAGACTATCTTTGGTTTTGATTTGTTTACCCGGTTTTGGTAAGTCGATAAAGACAATATCACCAAGGGCATTTTGTGCAAAGTCAGTGATTCCGATGAGAGCCACATCGCCCTCGACCTTCACCCATTCATGTTTTTCTGTATAATAATAACCGTCTCTTGCTTGTGTATCTGCCATGGTTTTTCCTCTTTTTGTGACTCTCGTTTAGCGATTGTTTCGGACACTGCCTTGGATGAAGGCACCAGTCTCTACTTTTGCCAATTTCTTTTGTCCACGAATCTCCACAAATACTTCCGTTTGGTTTTTAGTGAATTCAGTTTCGAGAATGGCAAGTCCTAGGGATTCTTTGCGGCTGGGGGAGTGGGTTCCTGAGGTGGATTTGCCAATTTCTTTCCCATCGGCAGAAAAAATGGGGAAATTTTCCCGCAAAACCCCAGGTTCCATGAGGCGGATTCCCACAATTTTACGTTTTGGCCCATTCTTTTTGTCAGCGATGATGCGTTCGTATCCCAAGTAGGGGGACGGTTTTTCTTTGACGATAAAGTTGATTCCGGATTCTACCGGTGTCCATTCCGCATTCAATTCATGACCATAGAGTGGATACTTGGCTTCGAGTCGGAGTGTGTCCCGAGCTCCAAGGCCCACTGGCGTCAGACCAAAGTCTTTTCCTATTTCTAATAATTCTTTCCAGAGTGTGACACCCAGTGTGTTAGATGTATAAATTTCAAATCCATCTTCTCCCGTATAACCAGTGCGAGATACGATGATGGTTTCTCCTTTCCAATTCATTTCTTCAAAATGATAATAAAGGATCGAACTTAGGTCCTTTCCGAGGTATTTGGAAAAAATTTCATCAGCTTTGGGTCCTTGTAATGCAATTTGATGCCAGTTTTTGCTATCATCAACAACAGTGACGTTCCCCTTTTTATATTTTTCTAAATGTTTCGTAACAGCAGGATAATTGGAAGCATTGGAACAGATCATATATTTGGTATCGCTAAATTTATAGACTGTGATGTCGTCAACAAGGCCACCATCTTCATTGACCACAGCATTGTACTGCACTTGGCCTGCTTTCATCGAGTTAATGGTGTTGCAAGTGACCGATTCTAAAAAACTGAGAACCTCATCTTCTTTTCCCGTCACAAAAATTTCGCCCATATGCGAAACATCAAAGAGTCCCGCAGTCGTTCGTGTGGCCAAATGTTCTTGTATGATACCAGTATATTGAACAGGCATGTCCCATCCGCCGAAAGGAACCATCTTGGCTCCCATTTCTTTATGAATTGTATGTAAAGGGGTTTGTTTTAGTTCCACAGCTTTCTCTCGATCAGACTCTGGAACCATGGAAAAATGGTTTCATCGTTATGGAATAGAATTTTTTTTAAGTCATTATGTTAAGAGAAGTCTACCGCATCGAAAAAACTGGATCTATCGATCAACTCCAACGGAAATCAGAACTTTTAAGCCCACCGGAAGGAGATGAAGTGACCATTGAAGTGAAAGCCATTGGTCTTAACTTCGCGGATGTATTTTCGATTTATGGTTTGTACTCAGCAACTCCGAAGGGAAGTTTCATTCCTGGATTGGAATTTGCGGGAAAAATCGCAAAAATAGGCCCAAATGTTAAGGATTTTGAGGTCGGAGACTCAGTGTTTGGTGTCACTCGGTTTGGAGCATACGCTACACATCTTAACATTTCAGAAAAAACAGTATTCCCTCTTCCTAAGGGTTGGTCGATGCAAGATGGTGCTGCTTTTGTTGTACAAGCACTCACTGCATACTATGCTCTCGTTCCACTCGGACAAGTGAAAGAAGGAGATCATGTTCTCATTCATAGTGCTGCTGGTGGTGTTGGCATCATGGCAGGACATATCGCGAAGAAAAAAAAAGCAATTACCATCGGACTTGTAGGTGATTCTCGTAAGTTTTCGATCTTAAAAGAGGTTGGTTATGATTATTTTCTCATTCGCTCTCCTCTTTTTAAACAAGAGATGCAGAAAATTTTATCAGAACATCCGTTAAAAATCGTTTTAGAATGTTTAGGTGGTCGTTATTTTCATGACAGTTATGATCTCATGGCACCAATGGGAAGGCTTGTTACTTATGGTAGTGCGAACTTCACACCATCACATTCATTCCGAAATTGGCTTTCGATTGCATATTCTTACCTCTCTAGACCAAAAATTGATCCATTATCCATGATTTCAGACAATAAATCGGTGATGGGATTCAATTTAATATGGTTGTGGAATGAAATTGATGAATTACGAAAACATTTTTCCGATTTAATGATGTTATCATTACCAAAACAAACCATCGGACATGAATTTGCGTTCGAAAAGATACACGATGCACTCCGTACATTTCAATCGGGACAAACAATTGGTAAGATCGTTATCAATGTTCCGTAGAATGAGTATTAGTCTGTTTTTTTATTTTGAATAAAAATTCATGCAAAAAATAAAATTTCTTTACATTAAAAATGATCTGATTTAATTATGTCGTATCAATTCACTCTCTGTTTGCCAAGGACAGCCGTGTTTTGAAATCAAAAGATAAGGACGATCACAATGGTTGCTAAAAAGAAAGCCGCAAAAAAGAAAGCCGCTAAGAAAAAAGCTGCAAAGAAAAAAGCTAAGAAATAAGCTTAGCCTTAATTCTTCCTTCGAGTGATCGAAGTAAGATTTGTGTGAACCCGCAAGACCTGCGGGTTTTTTCATTTATAGGGCCTTTGCCCTATAAAAATTTAGGCAATTGCCCTTGTAAAACCCCTCCGACTCATCAAAAACCCCGATTTTTTATCAGAATTGGCTTTTTCCATACCAATAAATTGAAAATGATCCTTTTTATTGATCGAATCAAAGAGGGCTTTCATCAGCGATTCAATGTTAGGATGGATCACATTTTTATAACTCTTACGAGAATGATCCTTACTCCAAATTTCTAAATGGTCTGTTTCTGGCATTTTGAGGATGAGAGAAGGGAGATCGTATCGTTTCATCAGTACATTGCATACATCTTCGAAACCATACTCAGTGATGGTGTTAAAATCAAAAAATACGAGTAAGTAGAGGATATTGGTAGGTTCCAACCTTCCGTTTTCATCAGAAATTTTTTGAACTCCATCCAAAACAACGTAACGAAGATTTTTCGTTTGGATCCAAAGTTTCTGATCTTCGTGGCGTTTGAGGTTTACTTCTTCCGAAAACCGCTTCTGGAATACGGTAGAGAGGAAAAATCCAGTGGAATCTTGTCTCTCTTCGCAAATTCGTTCTAAGGAAAAGGGTTCAAACTCTAAATTGAAGTACTTTGTATACGTCTCTGCCATATCATATAGAGTAACGGACAGATTTTAGAGTTTGAATCGGATTTTTTTGAAATTTAAATCTAGAATTCCAACATTCTTCGTTCACTGTCGTGAAAAAAACTGTATCCTTCCTTCTTCCATGTTTCCCAAAACTTAAATGATCCTTCTCGCATAAAACAAATTCGTTCTTCGGTGGCGATTGGTGTTAAGAAGAGAAAATTAGCGCGTTTCCCGTTCTCTGTGATGAGTCCATGAAGTTTCGGTAGAGATTCAGTAGAACCCTGCTCTATTTCCTCTGTGACGTTACGTAGAACGAACCAGTTGAAGTCTAGATAGAGTTGGTCGGGGTCTTTTCTTGGATTTTGAATCGTATGCGAATGACCAAACCAAATTCCTGTGTTCCAAGGAAACTTTACCATCTCACCAAGCACATGTTGGATCCATGTTTCTGATTTATCTTCTGCATCCTTCATCTGTTGGATCGCGAAGACAAGTTCAAGACGAGAAAAGTTTTCATAATCTTTGTGGTAGAGTTCAATGGACGGTTGGTTTTGAACACTCATCCCAATGGTAGAAAAGATTTTGATTCCAGGAAATTCTTTCGGTAAAAACGAAGCGATCCCAAGAGAAGGATACTTTCCACCATCAGCGGACCAATAACTTTGGTGTTTGCCAAGTTTGGATTCTAAAAAATCCAATCTAAGTTTTTGCGCTTTCTTCCAATGATCTTTTTCTGCGGTGGATTCCCAAAACTTACGATTGGAGCGCACACGTTCGGCAATCACGCCATTCTCTGGATCTCCGAGCGGTGATGCAGTAGGTGCTTCTTCTTTTGCAAATTTAGCATACCCATGAATGCCTTTGATCCCTGACCAAGAAGGAAGATA
>NZ_JAFFPS010000039.1 GCF_016919165.1 Leptospira chreensis | reverse complement strand
TTTGATACTGAAAAATCTCATTTAAAACGTGATGATATCAAACGACTGTTTTTAGAATCCAAACTAAAACCTGCCTTTCCACCAGGAGAGTATTGGAAGTATAGCCGACTCGACTACCTCTTCCTTTCCTATATCATAGAAAAAGTTTCAGGCACTTCCTATTCCCAGTATTTAAAAGAAAAAATTTTTGATCCTCTTGGTTTCCAACATACAAATGTAGATACAAATGAAGTTTTAATCGGTAATAGTGGAATTTTTTCTACACCGGAAGACCTTTCACTTTTCAGTTTAGAACTTAAAAAACCAAAACTCATCTCCAAACTATCTAGAGACACAATCATTAAAAAAACAGTTTTGTCCGATTCTATTTCCGAAGATCCCATTGCCTTTGGTGAAGGAGCCTTTGTAGGAGATTATTTTTATTGGACTTATGGGAAGGAAAAAGGAATTTCTAATTTTGTTTATCACGATTTAAAAAGTAGAATTTTTATCACTGTTGTTAGTCCTTATGGAAATAGCAAAGGAGATCTATCTTCTGTAAAATCTGCCTTAACAGAAATCATTTTTGATGCTAAAAAGTTAAACCTGAAAAAAAAATCCAACCTTCCCAACGAAGTGTATATCGAAGATTTAATGAAGGAAGAAAAAGTTCCCTCTCTTGGAATTGCTGTATTTAGAAATCACGGACTCAGTTGGAAAAAAATGTATGGAACCAAATCGCAACATACTCTGTTTCGTGCAGGTTCTCTTTCTAAAACAATGACAGCCACCGCAACACTGAGGTTAGTTGAATCTGGGCAACTCGATTTATATTCTAATTGGGTCGGCAAACTAAAACAGTACAAAGTGTCCGTTCCGAAAGGAAAGAGACGTTCTCTTGTCAATTTAGATTTATTGCTCTCTCATACAAGTGGACTGACGGAAAAAGGAAATTGGGACGACCCCGTCAACTCAGGAAAAAAACACCTTCGAGAATTGAAGGATACATATACAACGAAAGGCAATGGACTAAAACTATATTACAAACCTGGAACCAAATCTAGATACTCCGGAGGTGGTTATAGTATTGTGCAAGAAATCCTTACGGAACGAACAGGCAAATCATTTCAAAACCTTATGTCCGAAGTGGTTTTCCAACCCTTAGAAATGAAGCGAAGTACCTTTCGTCAAAACCTAGAATCGGCAGATGATCGTTGTGATGGGTATGATGAACTGGGAAATTTAC
Organism: Leptospira chreensis; assembly: GCF_016919165.1. Taxonomy (GTDB): domain Bacteria; phylum Spirochaetota; class Leptospiria; order Leptospirales; family Leptospiraceae; genus Leptospira_A; species Leptospira_A chreensis. The sequence goes on along the minus strand of NZ_JAFFPS010000039.1, from coordinate 136,828 downwards.
TTCCACAAAAATCCTTTGTCACTCCCGAACTTTCTTCTGGAGGGCTTTGGACCACTCCTGAAGAAGTAGGCCTTTTGTTTTATGAAATCGCAAAGTCAAAACAAGGAAAATCAAACTTCCTTACAAAAGAATCGGCGGAATACCTACTCTCACCCAAAATGAGCGCGGCAAACCTGACAGTGCACGCTCTCGTAGCTCACGGATTTTTCTTAAATCGCACCGGCAAAACCGAATACTTCTTCCATGGAGGCCATACAAAGGGACATAAGTCGCTTGCCCTTTTCAACACAGAAAAAGGTTATGGGGTGGTCATTATGACCAATTCGGAAAATGGTTCTAAACTGATTTGGCGGATTCTCAGATCCATTTCGGTTGAAGAAAAATGGGACAAGTTCGTGAATTAATCTATTGACCAAACCGGAAAATTGGCTATTCTCAAAACGGTTCAATGGAATATACAGAATTTAAATCTAATGGCATTGTTGTTCTTAAGTTGTTCGGCAACTTAGATATGTTAAACGCCGGCATTCTAAAAGAACGAATCAAAGAATCTGCATCCCAGGAAGAACACCGATTTATCTTCGATTTAGAAGGAGTCAGCTTTATTGATTCCTCAGGATTTGGACTGATCATGTCTTTAAATGACAAATTATCAGAGTTAGGTGGTGGATTGCGAATTGTTAACGTATCCAAAACCATAAGACAGATCTTTCGTATTTCAAAAATCTCTTCCGTCATTCAAATCTTTGAAAGTACGGAAGAGGCAATCAACTCATTCAAATAATTTAACTTACAGAAGTAGTCACCATTTTTTTCCAAAAGTTTTTTAACTTCTGGACCTTGGGATTTTCTGGAGCCATTTCTTGTAAGGCTAGAAGCACTTCTTTGGATCGTTCAATATCCCTTCGGTGCATTAGTATTTCCGCAAGTAACAAAAGATTATTAAAGTTTTTAGGATCTCTGAATCGAAGTCTTTCTGCAAAATCCGTTGCGAGTACAAAGTCTCTTCTTTGTTTGTGAGCATAAGCAATATAAAATAAAAAGTCAGTATCCCCCGGATTCAATTGTAAATAACGATTCGCAAGTTCGATCGCCTTTTCATAATCCTTAGATTTCATATGTAACTTTGACAATTCTCTTAAACAATAGAGGTCGTCTGGCTCAGATTCTAACGCAAGTTCTAAGGCAAAGATGGCATTGTTCCATTCTCCATCACGATAGGATTGGATTCCCTCTCCTAACATTTGGTAATAAATATTTGGTTTGGTAGATTCTTTTGCAGCATAAGCAACTTCTTCTAAAAAAGCAATTCGCATCAAACTTAAGTCGTCGGTAAGATCTCCAAAATAAGACATTGCCTTACAAATTTGAGTTAAGTCTCCGGCACCTTCGGTAACATGTCGCAAAAATACAGTTTCATCATCATTGATCACTCGGTTTCCACCGGATTGGCCCACAAACAAATCATCTCGTCCATCTGATCCCAAAATCAAAACATCACCTGGCCTTAGAGGATAAATTTGAATCACCACTTCATCTCCACTCATTTCAGTGAATCCAATTTTCCGCAGTGAATGTTCATTCTCAAGAAAACTGGCATTCCCATCTCGATACAATACAATCCAAGGATGTTCTGCATTGATATAATACAAAGTTCCGGTTTCCTCATCCACTAACCCTAATATGGCGGAAAGTAACATATGACCATCAAAACTGATAAATACGTTATGAACTTCCTGGAAACACTCTTTCAGCCATCTTTCCGGATGTCTATCTTGCATATAACGTAGTTTTTGTGTTCTTGTGATAATGGATTTAAAAACAGTTCCCATCACTAGAGCACCACCAGCCCCTTGGATAGACTTACCCATGGCATCTGCATTGAGAAAGACCGTATACTTTTTACCCATCAAATAAATGGAGTCAGAAACAGAAAGATCTCCACCAATTTCCGATTGTTTGTTTCTGAATTGAAATTGTTTCATTTGGCGTTCGAAAATCTTAATCGAAATGGTTTCTGATTTAGAAAAAGAACCACGTAAAGGTTTGATGAGTAAAGATGTTAAAAAATAATCACCATCTTGTTTGTCTTGGAGTTTTTTCATCTCAGACAATGTTTCATTGAGTTCTCTAGTCCTTTGGTTCACCATCTCTTCTAAATGATTTTGGTGTCCCGCCAACTCCTCTTTCATTCCCACAAAAACTCTTCCCATCTGTCCAATTTCATCACTTCTATGAGTTGGTAAAGTTTCTGGTTTCCACTGGTCCAAATCCACCATGGCTGTAGTGAGGAGTTTAATCGCCTCCACCATATCTCGAGAAAACAAAAAGGAAATTAGGAAAATCACACCGCATAACACAAGTGATGCCAAAACGAAAAAAGACCAAATCTTCCAGGTTTTGGACTCCACATCATTTTCATCAATCATCACATGAAATACTAACTTTTTCACAGATTGAGAACTACCAGCATAAGGAATTTTAACTAAATAATATGGTTTACTTTGAAAATGAAACCTTTGTTCCTCCATTAGCAAACCAGGGTTTTCATTCATCACCAAACGGATCATATCCGACCCAATCGTTTTTACCTTTCCTTCTTGAAAAATTGCTAAATGGATTCGATTGTCTTTGGAAATGGTTTTTGTAAAATTATCATCCACAACTTGACCGATCAGTAAAGTTCCCCGACCAAAAAGAGGAGCGGCCAATCGAAACCCAAGCCCACTATGTCCATCCTCCAAAGCAGCAGTGGCTTGCCCATTCAGCGCATTCCGGATGATGGGTTGATTTTTTTTATCATCCCCAAAATCTTTAGGACGATGAACCCGAAACAAAACCTTACCTTGGTTGTCACCAATTTCGAAAATAGAAAGACCGTAGCGTTTTAGGATTTGTTGTAAGTAAGGAAGTTCCTTGGATAAAACGGAACGATCCGCAAGACCTCTTTCTAAAATCCCACGAGTTTGCGAATTAAAAGTGATTTCCTCTAGTAATAAACGTAGTTTTTCTTCTTTAAATTCTAGTTCTCTTTGAAAATTCCGAGATAGATCCTCGGCACGTTGTGTTTGTGGGATATTTTTAACCGATTGTAGAAGATAGGCGAAACTAGTTGTGAGAGCAATTACAAGAAGAATTTGACTCACACTCAATATTAATAAGAATTTGTAACGTATGCTCATAGAAAACTACGTGAATCTTCTCAGTTTTGAGTTACAATCAAATGACATTCCCTTGAAGGAAATGTATCATCCAGAAAATTTAAGATGAAACCAAACGCTTTTCTTTTTTTCCTCATCATCCTCGTTTTGTTACTTTATTATACAATTGAATACTTTCTACACAAACGAACATTAAAAAAGTTCAAACATAGAATTCATGTGAATGGAACTCGAGGGAAATCAAGTGTAACAAGACTCATACGAGCAGGGCTTTCCGCAACGGGAATGAGTGTTTTTGCAAAAACAACGGGAAGTATGGCAAGAATGATTTTCCCGGACGGATCGGAAGAATCCATTTCTCGATTTGGAAAACCATCTATTTTAGAACAAATTAAAATTCTAAAAAAGGCCGAACGAATGGGGGCAGAAATTGTTGTTTTAGAATGTATGGCCTTGGAGCCGCGTTACCAGTGGGCGAGCGAAGGACAAATTTTAAAATCAGACATCGGTGTGATTACAAACATTAGAGAAGACCATTTAGAAGTGATGGGACCAGATTTAGTTGATGTCGCCAAATCATTATTATCTGCTTGCCCCGTCAAAGGAACACTTGTTGTTGGACCGACAGAATTTGAATCACTGATCCAAGAAGTTTGTAAGGATCGTAAATCAAAAGTTATCATCAACAAAGAAGAATCCATTCAAACAATTACCGCTGAAGAAATGGCTAAGTTTTCTTATTGGGAACATAAAGAAAATGTATCTTTGGCCCTTCAGGTTTGCGAATTACTCGGCGTGAATCGAAACAGAGCTCTCGAAGCCATGTGGAAAGTAAATCCGGATCCAGGAGCCCTCTCCGTTTCACCAATCCATTTTTTTGGAAAGGAATTTATCTACGCCAATGCGATGGCAGCAAACGATCCCAATAGCACAAAACTCATTTGGTCCTCCGTCATTGAAAGATATCCACAATACAATAAACGATTTATATTATTTCATACAAGAGAGGATAGACCGGAACGAAGTCGTCAATTAGTCAAAGAGTTTGCGAATTGGGAAGGTTACGAAGCTGTGATTTTAATTGGATCATCTACTTCCCTTGCATTTAAATACCTAAAAACTTATTCTAAAAAAGACATTCCTATTTTTGTATGGGAGCATTTAAGTTTAGATGGGATTTTTGAATCTTTACTTTCTATACTACCAAAACAGTCTATGGTTTTTGGTATAGGAAATATAGTAGGACTTGGAATGGATTTATCCTTATATCTGAAAAATAGGTCGGAACAAACGAATGAATGAAATTCTTCCTCTATCCATCGGGCTTAGTCTTGTTGTTAGTTTAGTATTTTCAGAATTGTTTGGAATTCTCGGAACGGGACTAGTGGTTCCAGGATATTTGGCCATGTCTTTAAATCATCCCAAAAACATTGCTCTTACCTTTCTCATTGCTTTACTTTCTTATGTTTGCGTAGAAGTGCTTTCTAACTTTTTACTGATTTTTGGAAAAAGAAAGGTCGTCTTTATATTGTTATTTGGTTATTTTTTCGGGTACTTACTAAACTATCAAATCCTTCCCGATATCGATATTGGATATCTTTCCGAAGTGAGGGGGATTGGGTTTATCATTCCAGGACTGATTGCTGTTTGGTATGAAAGGCAAGGTGTATTAGAAACTACATCTGTACTCATCCTTGCTTCTATATTTGTAAAAATTCTCCTGATTTTTATCTTGGGCACAGAGTTAGAAACATTATGATGACTAAAATTTATTGGTCTCCCTGGAAACATTCGCGCATTGCATTATTTTTGTTAGCCGTGCTCGGAATCTTAGGTCTTTTGTTAATTGAAACCTGTAAGGTAAAAAAGGAACAATCCTACTTCAAAAAAAAACTCCATGCGGCAAAACTTGCAGAACGTGGATTCCAAATTTTAAAACCAGAACTTTTAAAACATAAAAAACCAGACTATAAAGAACTGGATCCAACTAATTCCGGACTCATTGGTGAATTTTTAACAGTAGTAACAAGTAACAGCGGTTCCTTGTCGGCAAAACAAACTTCTATCAATCCTAACTTTGCGGCAGTAATGATTCAATTTCTAAAAAAAGCAAAATTAGAAGAAGGGGATACTGTTGCTGTTGCAGTATCGGGATCATTTCCTGCACTCAATATTTGTTTATTTGCGGCACTCGATACTTTAAAACTGAGACCCATCATCATTTCCAGTGCCTCTGCATCACAGTTCGGAGCCAACCACCCACAAATGTTATGGTTGGATATGGAAAAGGAACTTGTTGAATCAGGAATTTTTTCGTTTAAGTCTAGTTATGCGTCGCTCGGGGGAATTCAAGACAAAGCTATGGGAATTTCCAAAGAAGGAAAGGACCTCCTTGGTCGTTCCTTACAAAGAAACCATGTCAAACTTTTAGATCCCCTTCACTTTGATGATTCGATTGATAAACGAATGAAATTATATGATGAATTGTCTGGTGGAAAACCAATCAAACTATTTGTAAATGTCGGAGGTGGAACCACCATCCTTGGAACCAACTTAGGGAAACAGGTATTCAAAAATGGTCTCATCACCAATTTACCAGAAGAGATTCACATTCCCAATTCTGTGATCAAATCCTTCTTAGAACGAGAAGTCCCGGTCATCAACTTTATCCAAATCGAATCCCTTGCCAGAAAATTTGGTCTCCCCCAAACTCCCAAAAAGGTGCCCAAACCAGGGGAAGGAAGGGTTTTTTATTCAGAAGAATACAGTCCCTTACTTTATCTTTCCGTTTTCCTTTTTCTCCTAGTAGGATTGTATGGTGTGACAAGGCTCGGTTGGGGCGAAAATGAGGAAGACCGCCACCTTCCCAAATCGCTTCGAGCCCGATGAGGTGTTATGGCAAAAATCATTGTCCTTGCGATTCTCCTTTTTTTGGTCTTACGTTGGGTCAGTCGTATCCTGATTTTACCTGCAAAAATTGCCGAGGAACTAGGCAACAGACAAAGGGAAGCACAGCCCAAAAATCCGGAATGGACCAAATCCAAAGAAAAGGACATCTCTGACCGCGGAAAAATTATAGAGTAAAGTTTCGATTTCCTACATTGCGAATTGAAAATTCTGTCGAAAATGAAACTAAGATGAGACAGAATTCGGTATTAGATCCCCTCATTCGGAATTTTTCCAAACGTATCCTTCCCCTTTTGCCTATTCTATTCACTGCCACTCTCATCCAGTGTGGGGTTCCTAAAGGGGAATTTGGATGGACCACAACCAAAATGGAAGAAATGGATATTTTGGAAAAACACATCCAAACCATCACCGATTATAAAATGATGCGAGATGATCTTATCTTTTCTCCAACAGATACCATTCATTATGTTTATCAATTCTCCAGAAGTCCAGGTCTTGAAACGGACTTTCATATCTCACTCAACCGTTATGAACTCGATTATGTTGAAATTGATATCAAAAAGAAAAGAGCAGAACCAGACTCCCTTGCGATTAGAGATGAATTTTCTCTATTAAGGACTGGTGAGTATTTGATTAAGATCGTTCACGAAGGTGATACGGTAGATGAAGTAAAATTCCGTATTCTACCAGATGAAGGTTATACACAAGAAAACCTAGAACAAGAATTAGCTGGTGACCAAACAGATGAAATTATTAAATACTCTCGCTGATTGGTGGTTGTATATTTCCTGTTTCTAGAATTCTTCTCACACGTTCTAATTCTTTAAGCGCTACTCGTATATCCGTTTCTCCGCCCTCTTTGATGATACGCTCATAAAATTCTTTTGCTTTCACGAAGTCTCTAGATTCCTCAGCCAACACACCCAATCGAAATAATATCTTAATGAGTGGTATTTTCTTTCTCTTGGTTTCTAATACACGAATGGCTGCTTCTTGGTCTTCAATTTTTAAATCCATCAATCGGTATTGGGAAAGTATGTCATCGAGTGTGGTCACAAGAAGGTCTTTTTTAAGATTTTGTTTTTTCTCAACCAAATCTTTCAGATCATTTTCAGCTAAGATTAATTTTTCATCTAATCTCTTCCACTGAGCAAAAGAGATATTTAACTTATTTCGTTCCAGTTCATTACGTTTATGTTTTTTATCTTTTTTACTAAGATGGTAATAAGCAATCGATTCGAGTTCCGTAAGTCCTGTGTCTGTATCTAAAGAAGGATTCCAGTCTTTACTATTTCGTTCTAACCAATATTCTAAAAAGGAAGCGGCACGATCCGGATCCCCAATTTGTGAATTGAAAAAAACACCAATTTCATAGGAAACTCGCGTTTTATCAGCAGAATCAGGGGATAAGTTAAAATACTTTTCATAGTATTGGCCCGCGATGATATTTCTTTTTAAATCTGCGTTGATGGTAGCCAAACGAAGGTTTGATTTGATGATTTTTTCTTGGTCTTCTGGTGAAGGGTTTTTTACTTTTAAAAGTTCACCCAAACCCTTTTCGTAAAAATCTGCGGCTCTTTCTTTTTTACCGTCTTGCCTGTACTGTTCTGCAATGTCAGTCAGAACCAAAGGATTTTCATTCCACAACCGGTAAGCGCGTTCCAAAATCAGTTCATAAGCAAAAAAATCTGTATTCCTTTTGTAATCGAATAAAACGTAAATCCCTTTCCCCGCAGTGCCAAGTTTATTAACAATCTTTAGGCGTTCTTTGTTATCGTCCTCTAACTTCCGAACTACATTGGCAAATGCATAAAGGTCATTGGATTCCACTTGTTTTCGTTTGTTTAGGTAAGCCAAATACCTTGAGTTTACCGAATCATCATATTTTTGTTTGGTGGATTTTAGATTTTCTTCCGCAAGTCGCACATCCTCTTTCCAAACCTTGGATTGAGGAATTAAATCCGATAGTTTTTTCCCTTCTCGAATCCAGTTACTTTCTTTAAGATGGATCTCATCTTTTGTTTTTTTAAGTTTTTGTTCTGACTGTTTCCATTCATTAAACAAACGATCGTGTTCTTTTGCAGAATTGGCATCGTATCCGAGAATATCTTCTTTTTGCCATTCTCCACTTCGAAATCCTTCTTCCGTCATTTCTAGTGGATGGTATCGAAATGCAGCGAGGTAATGGCGTAAGGCAGGCGCATATTTATCTGATTCAACATACAACCGAGCAAGCCTTATGTGTAGACTGTATAATAATGGTGAGTCCCGAACAATATAAGTTTCTGAATTTTTATGAGTGCTTTGCCATAACAAAAGACGAATGTCATTCATCTCTGTTCTAGAATTATAAACATTTCCCTTTTCTCGATCTTCCCAAATTCGTTTTTCTTCAATGAACTGGCTATAGTATCGTTTGAGTAGACCTTCCGCCTCACGGATCTTAGTTTCTAAACTTTTGGGTCCTGTGTCCGCACTCGAAGTTTCTGTCGGAGTATCCGCTCCCGGCACAACGGGAACATCTGCTGCATTTGGATCCACTGCCTTGGGTTCTTCCCGAAGGGCAATTCCCGAATCTTCATCTATGAGGATTCGTTTTTCGGAATCTAAAGTTTGGATTTCCTCTCTCGAGATGACTTGCAAAGGAGATAAATAAAGTCCGGATAAGGAATTTCGCCGGTCTTCTTCTCCCGCAAAAACTTCCCCGAATCCACTAAGACTGAGTAGGAAAAAGATAAATCCGAGAGAAAAAGATAGGCAGAGGCGATCGTAACCCACGCGAAAAAGTAACTGACTTACCTTTTGCACCGACTTACCAAAGTGCCCCACTTTCCAAAGAAAGTTCCTTTCCATCATCTCCCTCTCTTTTGTCCTTTCCTAGAATTTCTAGGGACTGGCCCTGCCGCGACCATTGGTTTTTAAGTTCCCTAATCTCAACTATCGGCGAAAAATCAAATTTCAACAACCAAAAGGTGTTGTATAATTGGAATGACTGGCGTTCACTGTAAGGCAATCCGCCTGTAGATTCGGGTCTCCTATGTCAAAAAACATCGTCGAAAGGTATCTCGTCCTCAAAAACAAATACCGAAATTATGATACAAAATATGCCTTAAAACGTATGCAGGCATTCCGGCTTGCCACCCAAGAATTATCACGCAAAGGATATGAAGTTGCTTTAGAACTTTTGGGCTCCATTAACTTTGGGATTGTTGATCCAACTTCTGATGTGGATTGTATTTTGCTTTTGGAATGTGATTTACACAAAGACCAAAGTTGTTGTCCGGCTCATTGTACAAATTTAAGTTTTGTAAAAAATGAAATCTCTAAATTCGTTTCGAAAAGATTAGCTCCTGAAACAGTTAACATTGATTATCTGGATACGATCAATTTAAAATATGTAGAAGAAAAAATCCGAACCGAATCCGTGCTCGGTGATGAAACCTTGTATTGTTTATTGTTTTATAGAAACATCGGACGGCCGGTGAACCGTCCTCTTTTCATTCCCTTTTGCGACCAACTGGAAGAAAATCATGACTTCGTAAAAGAAATTATGTCTTGGGCGGCAGAGGCCTTGGAAGGTTATCTCAACACAAACCAACACCGGATGTCATTCAATAAGTATAATGAAAGAATCCGCGCCCGAGGTTTGAGTCTACCCGAGGGTTTACAACAAGAATTACAAGCCTATATGGATGGAAAAAGGTAGGCATTCGTAATATATCGTAAGGGTACGAGTATTTTATCACCGAAACATCCCGTAAACTTACGACTCGTATTTATCGCAAAAACTTCTGAACTTGGATTTGGTTTGTAGGAATATTATTGTTTACCTTACAGAATGAATCATTAAATTCTTGCCATGCTGGCGAGAATTTGGAATCCAAAAGGCAGGCTTTTTCCTTACCTTCTTTTGAATATCCTGCTTTTTATTTTTGTCACGATTGCCTTCTTATTCTATACTGCCAGCGAACGAAATATTGATGCGGCCGAAGAAAGCCGATACAAATCCTTACAGGTCGCAAACGAACTACGGCAGTCCTCAGATCAACTCACAAACTTAGTGAGATTATATGCAATCCACAAAGATGAAAAGTACAGAACCTATTTCCAGATGATTTTGGACATTCGTGACGGAAAACGCCCACGACCGAAAAATTACGATTACGCTTACTGGGATTTAGTCATCGCAAACAAACTCCCACCACCGGACAATGAAGGGGAGCGCATTAGTATTTATGATTCGATGAAAAATGCTGAGTTTCTTTGGTCCGATCATTTATTACTATCACAGTCAAAAATCAAATCCGACCAATTGACAAAAATTGAATTTGAAGCGATGTCTATCGTTGCCTCTGATATAAAAACAGGATCTAAATCAAATCTCCGTGCCATCAATTTATTGTTTGATGACAACTATCTCCGTGCCAAGGCGGAGATTATGAAACCAATCAACGATTTGTATTACCAATTGGATGAACGCACAACGAAAGCCATTGCCGATGCAAAGGAAAAAGTTTTTTTTCTAAGAACTATACTCATTGTTGCTGGAATATTTTTTGCAGGGAGTCTTTTTTTAACACATAGATCTCTCATATCAATCATTGGTGGCAGTGTGGATGAAGCATTCAGTAGGATTTCCTTACTCGGAGAAGGAAACTTTTCTGGAGAAATTCTATCCGGGGTAGAGAAAAATTCCATATTGGATAGTTTAAATATAACACAAAAAAGATTACAAGAATTGTATGAAGATGGAGAATCCACAAAACAAAGATTAATCGATAGTGAATCCAAACTTCGTTCTATCTTAGACAATGTCTCTGCTTGTATTTATTTAAAAGATACGGGCGGAAGGTATATCTTTGCCAACCAAGAAGTATGTAAACTATTTGGACATCCATTAGAAGAAATATTAAACCAAACAGACTTTAAATTCACAGATAAAGAAACGGCAGAACAATTATGTGCGAATGATAAATTGGTATTAGTGGAAGGTCAAACACTTCGTGACGAAGAAACCATCCACAATCTTTTTGATGGAAAAGAAACCTCTTACCTCACAGTTAAAATTCCATTAAGAAATCAAAATGGAGAGATCTACGCACTTTGTGGAATTTCCACAGACATTAGCATCACAAAAGAAATCCAAAAAGAATTAGAACGAGCAAAGAACTCCGCAGAGATAGCAAACAGAGCCAAGTCTGAATTTTTAGCATCCATGAGTCATGAAATCCGAACTCCTTTGAATGGAGTACTTGGACTCACTCAAATGCTTTTTAAAACAAACTTAGATTCAGAACAAGAATCTCTTGTAAAAACCATCGCCTCTGCTGGAAGTTCCTTACTTTTGATTTTAAACGATATTTTGGATTTTTCAAAAATCGAAGCGGGAAAAATGAATATCGAAAAAGTAAAATTCGACATTCATAATTTAGTCACCGAAATTTATGATCTATTATCCATTGAATCCAAATCAAAATCCATCGATTTAAAAATAGAAATCGCTCCCAACGTTCCTAAGTTTATTTATTCAGATTCCAGTAGAATTCGTCAGATCATTTTCAATTTGCTCGGGAATGCAGTCAAATTTACAGAAAAAGGATCTGTTGTTTTACGACTCAAAAAGGAAAACGAACGGATTCTTTTGGAAGTAGAAGATACAGGAATCGGAATCTCTGAAGAGAAAATTCCATTTATTTTCCATAAGTTTTCCCAAGCGGATGCATCCACCTCACGAAAGTATGGTGGCACTGGACTTGGCCTTGCGATTTCGGAAAGGTTAATCTCATTGCTTGGTGGCAACATTGGTGTTAAGAGTGAACTCGGCAAAGGAAGTTTGTTTTGGTGTCAGTTCCCTTGGGAAAATCCTGATTCCATAAACAATGAGAATACATCATCTCTCCTTTCCTCTGAATCTAACTCCATCGAAGAAGTGATTAAAAATCAAAAATTTTTGATCGTTGAAGACAATATTTTAAACCAATTCGTTGTCGGTGGACTTTTAAGAAAGTTTAACGTACAATATGATGTTGCCGAAAATGGAGAAGTTGCCGTAGAACTTTTCAAAGAAAACAAATACGATCTCATCCTAATGGACTGTGAGATGCCAGTGATGGATGGTTTTGAAGCCACTCAAAAAATCAGAGAACTCGAAATGACCCAACCACAAAAAACCATCATTCTCGCGGTGACTGCACATGTGCTCGCCGAACACAAAGAAAGATGTTTTGAAGTGGGAATGGATGGTTTTATCGGAAAACCTTTTTACATCGAAACGATATTTCAAACTTATAAAGACATACTCGATTCCAGAAGTAGGATCTAACCAACCAAACGAAGTTTGGAACCATCATCTAATTAAGTATTGGTTACATGTAAAATTCCGCCATCGCCATAAGTTTTCGTAACCTCTGCGATGATCACTTGGTAACCTTTGTACCATTTGGAATATTGAGATTTTGCCAACTTATGATCGGAAAAAGTCTTCAAAGATTCTAACCCAAGATACGTTTAAAATAATAAACAACGGCCATAGTTTTTTGTTCTAAGTTGACCCAACTGTCTTTACCGAGATATTCGGGATGATTTTCAACAAACGATTCAATGGAAAGATCCAAAGTTTCAAACTCTGAGTCTGTTTTTTTTTGTTTAAAGATAAAAGTAGCACTAATCATTTTATAACTTAAATAATGATAACTCGCGATTTAATTCTAAAATCAACGAATTTAATTCCGCCGATGATTTTGCTGTTTTTTCTGACATAAGTGACAACTTCGCTGTATCGTTTGCCAGGTGATGGACAGAAGAACTCATTTCCTCGTTCACCTTTTTTTGTTCCTCAGTCGCAGAGGAAACCGAACTGGACCTATCCACAATGTTCTCTGATTGTTTTCGAATTTCCTCTACTTCAGAAATTTGTTCGAGATTTGCTTCATTGACTTGGTCTATGCTGCGAATGATATCAATCACACTTTCTGATAGATACTTAAATGTATCATTGGCAGACTGCACCGATGCTACGGAAAGAGTGGTGGATGCCGATACCTTTTTGATGAGTTCCGATATTGTTTTTGTAGAAGATGCCGTCCTTTCTGCCAATTTTCCTACTTCAGAAGCAACAACAGCAAATCCCCTTCCCATATCACCAGCTCTCGCTGCTTCAATTGAAGCATTTAACGCCAGTAAGTTTACTTGCTCCGAAATCTCCTTGATGATTACTAAGATTTTTCCAATTTCAATGGCATTTTTATCCACTTCTTTAATGGACTCAATGGAGGAAATAATTGATTTTGCACTTTTAGAAACTTCACTTTCTACAGAATCTGCTTTTTCTTTTGCATGCAACGAAACTTGTTTTAAACTAGAGGATAAAATAAATAGATGAATGATGGAATCGTTTGTTGATGCTGTGAGTTTTTTCTGTTCTAAAGCATCCGCATAAATTCCATTGATAGAAGATCCATTTTCTTCTAACGCGGCAGCCACTTCTTCCAAAGAAGCTGCTTGGATTTGAGAATGTTCGGCCGAATCACCCGACAATCCTTCTAAATTTTTTGCTTCCCCTTCAATCCGAGCGGAATGGTTAGTGATGGAAGTGATCAATCGGTTGAGTTTCATTTTGGCTTCATTTAAATAAACGGAGATCAAACCAATTTCATTTCTTGTTTGGTTTGTTTTAATCTCAGAGTGCAAATCTCCATCGGCAAAGGCCCTTAACATTAAAGATACATCTCGAATGGTTGCAGAAGTATTCCCTGTTAGTTTCCAAAGTACAACAAACAAAATTACAATCATCACAAGAATAAAAACACTGAGACCAATACAAATTACTTCTAAACGACTGGGATCAACTTGCGACCGAAACTGTGAATAAACATAAAATGCAAATAGAAAGTATTCGATGACAAAGGTAGAAAAAATAGGGAAGAGCAAATTGGCAAACAAACTCAATGGCGGTAGATGAAGTTCGTTATAAACATCATAAAGTTTCTTTTCCACAATCACATAAAAAAACGAGGAAATAGACATCGCGAGTAAAATTCCAAGGAAAATAAAAAATACTACTTCACCATAGGTTTTTACCAAACCATAATGATAAGCAAGTAACATCGTTAAGATGGGGCCACCCACATTCGTAGATAAAATATTTACAGCTCCGGCCTTCGAAAATCCACGAATGAAATTTAATTCTTTTTCAGTGTAGATAATTCCTTCAGGACGTCTCAATTGTTTTCGAAATTCTAAATTTTTAAAAAAGAATAAAATGGCATGAAGTCCTATGATCGGCGGAGCTAGATAAATCAATATTTTTAGAATGGATTCAAAATTTTCCAATCCAAAGAGTAGGAACATTCCGGCAAAAAAAATCAATGGATCTAAATTGGTGATGAGAAGATAGGAAACCATAAATCCAGGAGGTTTTTGGTTTGGATTTGTTCCATGTTTGATCATAGGGAAGGAATTTTACACTCTTTCCGCTTTTGTTGTCAATTTCTTTCGTTAGTTATTGGTATAAATTACGATTGTTACCGACATTCTCCAAATGGCGAATGTCTTTTCCCGTGTTGAGTCGCACAAGTTCCTCAGCAACGTTCACCGCATAATCACCTAACCTTTCTAGCGCGAGAATGATTCGATACACGTCAGCAAACTCTTGTTTTTCCATATCAGGGACACAGCGGTATTTATGAAAGGCTTGGTCGCAAAGGGCATTCAATTCATCTTCTAAGGTATTGACACTACCCATAAATCTTTCTTTTTCTTCTACGAGAGACTCGATAGCCATACCCGCAAGGGTAGTCACTCGAGATAAGATCAGAGTCATCGGCTCTTCATTTTTAAAAAGGCCTTTGCGAATGGTTTTATGTCGGAAGACATCGGCACAGTTGACCACTTGGTCCCCCATCCGTTCCATATTCCTTGTGATCCGAATGGCGGAGAGTGCAAATCGAAGTGGATCTTTTTTTAAGACGATGTCGTTATCTACATCACCCATTCCAAGAATGTTACGATTACTCACTGCTTCCAAAATGGCGTTTTGGGAAAGGTTATCATTTTCCTTTTCCAAATCATCGATAAGATCATCTCGCTCTACAATACGTTCCGCTTGTGCATAATCATCATCTTCCAAGGCTTCACTTAAAAGAATCACCTGTTCCAAAACAAGCTCTGCCATGGAATACAAATTCTTTCTTAGGTAATAAAACTTTGAAATGATCATACGTTATAATTAAAAATGGAAACCTTTCTGTGGTTAGACGGTTGCTAGCTCAGTAACTTCTTCCACAGTGAGAATTTTTTCAATGTCGATGAGGATAATGAACCGATTATCCTTTTTACCCACACCAGTGATGTATCTGGAAGAAATTCCTTTGACCGAAGGTGGTGGTGGGTCCACTTGGTTTGCAGGAAAATGCACCACGTGAGATACCTTGTCCACAATCACACCAATGGATTTACCAGAGACATTGATGACAATGGCCCGATCGGCAGTTTCTGTGATGTTTTTGATGTTCAGACGTTTGGCAAGGTCAATCATACGAACGACTTTGCCACGAATGTCCATGATCCCTGCAAAAAAACTTTTTGATTGTGGAACACGGATTAGGTTAGTGATTTTGACAATCTCTTCGACAATGGTGATGGGAATCGCATACTCTTCATCGCCCAAATTGAATATAATGTACTGCTCATGAATGAATTGGTTTGCGGATGATGTTTCTTTTGCCATATAACTTTTCTACAATGTAACCTACGCCTAAAAGTAGACGTAGCCATTGTAGAAAAAATATGAACCGAAACTGAGAAATGACAACACTTTTGTCATTAAGACAGAACGTTTTCTCACAAGAAAATCGAGAAGCCCTGCGGCCATACCCAAAATTCCTAGAGTCAATCCTAATACGACATAATCATAGTAGAGGTAATAGACCAAACATCCAAATCCGACGCCCATACAGATATCTTGCAAATCTCCCCAGACCCGTCTCTTGAAACGCGACCAGAGCGATCCTCGTGCCTCTCTTGCCTCACGTCTCTCCCTTCTCCAACGTTGGAACCGAGTTTCACGAATGATCCCAAAAATAGAATCATAACGAGTGGAGGGAAATAAAGCCGACTGTAAAGGCAATCCTTGGGATCGACCTTTCTCTTGGGCATCAGGTACAAAGGGGGGGTAAATTTCGTACGCCCCGCCAATACATGCAAGCATGTCTTTATCGGGGAGGGCACTAAAGTATTCGCGAAAGGGCCAAATCTTTCTAAAGACGGGATAGGCGCGACCAGAAGTAATATCCTTCTCAGCCTGTACGGTACCGTTTTTCACAGTGGCACCATACATACGACCCTTCTCTTCTTTGATTTCGACAGCTAAACGAACGAGACGTTCGTGAAAGTTGAACTCAGCCTCCAGGACATCTCCAAGAGGAGTTTCCATGGTAAATGCTCGGATGAAACCAGGTGTGCGGGGTTTCTGTTTCCTCCAGACTTGTTTCATAACAAATCTATCGGAGGAAACATTAAGTCACTGAAGAAAGATTATTTCTTCTTTTTGTGTCTGTTGGCTCTGCGTTTTTTCTTACGTTTGTGGGTTGCGATTTTTCTACGCTTTCTCTTTTTTCCGGAAGGCATTCCTTCCTCCTTATATCAAGCCTGTTCTGTCAAAATTCTAGTCGAGGTACTTTTGTAAAACTTTATTTTTCCGCATAGTGGATAACATAGCTTTGATATCCCCTACACCATCACGAGAAGTCACAAGAAGGACATCTGGTTCTTCCACTACGATGAGATCCTTCACACCCAGAAAGGCAATGAGTTCCTTCTGAACCGAAGAAATATTCCCTGACGCTTTGTGATAAAGAACCTCTTTTCCTTGGTGGTGGTTCTTTTCTTTGTCCCCAGGAAGGATTCTTTCCAAGGACATCCAAGATCCCACATCATCCCAATTGAAAGTGGCTTCTACCATACGAATGCGATTGGATTTTTCCATAATGGCTGTATCGATCGCTTCTGACGGAAGCATTTGGAAGGCGTTTTTTAGGTCTCCAAAACTCTTAAACGGAAATCCATTTTTGAGTGGTCCTAAAATATGCGGAGCATGGCGTTCGAGTTCCGAAAGAATGGTTTCTGTGCGGAAAAGAAAAATCCCCGGATTCCAATAGAAATTCTTTTTCTTTATGTATTTTAAGGCAGTTTTGAAATCGGGTTTTTCAAAAAAAGCTTTCACCGTATAACCTACATCAGTTGGTTTTCCAGTGCTGATATAACCATACCCTACTTCGGGACGATTCGGTTTCACACCAAGTAGAACCATTCCATTTTCTGTTTCGTAGAGAGCCTGCTCTATGGTTTTTGTGAATTCTTTGATGGGATCAATGAACGCATCGGCAGACAAAACGATAAGATTGGGATTTCCAAATTTTTTCTGAAAATGCAAGGCCGAAAGGGCAATGATGGGAGCTGTGTTTTTTCCTTCTGGCTCTAGGATGAAATTGGTAGAAGGAAATTTAGGATCTTTTTTTAGGATCTCCGTTTTTAAGTTGGCGTTGGTTCCAATATAAATTCGGTCAAGAGTTGTGATGGTGAGAGCGCGGTCAATGGTCTCACGTAAGAGAGTTTTATTGGAATAAACTTTCTGGAGTTGTTTAGGAGAATTGGTGCGGGAGCGAGGCCAAAACCTCTCTCCCTTTCCACCAGCCATAATGAGGACAACCGGGGATTCTTTAGGTAATTTTGCCATAGGGTTTGGAACCAGAATTTAGCAAAGCAAACAGAGGAAAACCAGAAAAGAGTTAGGTCCCTCCCGCTTCTTTCGGGGCATCTTCAGTGTGAAGTTTGATGGGTTTTGCTGGGATGATGGTAGAAATTGCGTGTTTGTAAACCAAGTTCTGTTTGCTCTCGTTTTCTAAGATGATTGTGAAGTTGTCAAAACTGACAACCTTTCCTTTCAGCGGAACTCCGTTTAACAAGTAAATGGTGAGATCGATTTTCTCCTTTCTTGCTGTATTTAGAAGTTGGTCTTGGATATTATTTTTTGCCGACATTGGAAATCCCGAGTGTTTTCTCTATATTTTATCTATATTTGTATACAATTGGACAGCGGCTTCGAAGGAAATGGGTGAAAGTAACGGATCTTTTTTGAACCAAGTGATCTGTCGTTTCGCATAATTCCTGTGGCTTTGGGCCAGCTGCTCAATGAATGTATTACTGTCTATGATTCCATTTAGGAATGCAAGCGCAAAATTGTAACCTAAGGTTCGTAGGCCTGGACAGTCCGATCCATACTGGGAAACAACTTTTTTTGTCTCCGCTAACATACCAGTGGTGATCTCTTCCACTCGCCGATTGATTCTTTCATAGAGAAGATCACGTGGCCAGTCCAACCAATGTCCAATCAGTTGGACATCTGGATAATCGTTTAAGTATCCTCCCACTGTTTCCTTAGAAACTTCGGACCACAAAACTCCCGTGAGGACAACTTCCAAAGCCCTTTTGATTCGGTATCCATCTTGTGGTGACAAAGAGGCAAGTGCTTTCGGATCTTTGGCAGCCAACTCTGCCGTTGCTTTTTCTATGGTGAGTTCCAAAACATAATCTTTGGTTTCCTTAGGTACATTTGGTACGGGATACATTCCCAAAAGAAAAGCACGAAGGTAAAACCCCGTGCCACCAATGAGAAAAGGAATTTTTCCCCTGGAGGTAATGTCTTCTATGGCAGCGCGTGCCCATAAAGAAAACTGACTGGCATTGATGGACTCGTCTGCATTCAAAATGCCAACAAGCCAATGGCGGATGTAGGAGGACTCAATTTCAGTAGGTGCCGTTGTGCCTACCGGAAGGTCCCGGTAGACTTGGCGTGAGTCAAAAGAAACAATTTCAAAACGTTCAGGGTCTAGGACTTGAGTGAGTGCGGTTTTTCCGGAACCGGTGGGGCCACCAAGTACGGGGAGGATCACTCCTCTTCCTCGGCTACGGCCTCCTCTTCTTCGGTCTCTTCCAATTCTTCTGTTTCTTCCATGAGTTCATCATCTTCTAAAACTGGCTCTTCCTCTTCTTCCACTTCATATTCAGAACTGCGGATGGCAGCCATGCGGGATTTGATTGCGGGTTTTGCCAATTGGTCTGCACCACATTTCGGGCATTTTTTTTCCGGTTTGTGCAAATCATAAAACTTGGTACCGCAGGAGTAACAATTGAACTTTTTGCCGAGCGGGTTGTTCGGATCAATTTTAACGACGGGTGGTTTGGTTGCCAATGCCGGTTTGTCCTTAGTAGCCACAGAAGTGGCTGTTTTGGGGGCGGGCACGGCTTTCGCCTTCGTAGCGGGAAGTTTAGCGCCGGCTACGGGCTTTTTCTTATCTTCCTTCGGGGAAGAGGACTTGGCGTCCTTGGGTTTTTCTTTGGCTACCGCTTTTTTCTTGGGCGGGGCCTGCTTCTTGACTGCTTTTTTTGCGACCATAAACGTACTTTTGACAGTTTTGGAAATCCCCTCAGAGGGACAACCTTTTTGAAATTGGACGGTTTTCTCCTGGATGAAATTTAATGAAAAGTTTTTTTTTTCCTATGACCCAATTAAGTGTCAATGTCAACAAGATCGCCACTCTACGGAATTCTCGTGGTGGATCCATTCCTAGTGTCATTCTAATTTCTGAGATCATTCTCAATGCCGGTGCATACGGTATCACAATCCATCCCAGAGAGGATGAAAGGCATATCACCAAACAAGATGTATTCGAAATACGAGAGTTTTTAGAATCTTACAACGATAATTTATCTAAAAAAGGATTTCCTAAAAAAGAATTCAATATCGAAGGGGAACCGAGTGAACGATTTTTAGACCTAGTCCTTGCGGCAAGACCGGACCAAGCCACTCTGGTTCCTGTGAAACCAGGGGAAATCACCTCGGATCATGGATTCGACCTAAAAGACAAAACAGTGTTCCAAACTTTAAAGTCCATGACCCAAAGATTCCATAGAGAAGGAATCCGCGTTGCTTTGTTTATGGAAACCAATTTCGAACAGTATCCGCTGGTCAAAGAATTAGGAGCCGATCGAATTGAATTGTATACTGGTCCTTTTGCTTATGCTTATGAAAGCTCAAAAGAAGAAGGAGCCATTAGTTTCCAAGATTATGAACGCGCTGCCAAAGATGCCCACAAACTAGGGTTAGGTGTGAATGCGGGACACGACTTGGATACAAACAATTTACAGCTCTTTGCGAAACTTCCACACTTAGCGGAAGTTTCTATTGGGCATAGACTTGTGAGCCAAAGCCTTCTTGTGGGAATGGAGACAACGATAAGGGATTACCTTAAAGTTCTTTCACAAGGGAACGGAGTTTAGAATACTGCGGGTCTTGTTCGAGAAGTAACTTCGCTGCCCTTTCGAGGGCGAGAGCCAACTGTCCCTCTAGTTTTCCCTTACGTTTGGCATTTTGGATCTCGGATAAAAAACTACGAAGGGCTTCTCGGCCCTGGGTTTCATTTCCAGAGAGGGAAGCTAGTTTCAATTTTCTCCAAGCATCGGTAATCGGAGAACTGGTTCTTGTGGATCCAGAGGTTGCAGAAATTCCCGCTTCGGTTCCCTGAGAGGCGTTCACTGTCACGACTCCCGCACTGGCACCTGCCGCTTCCTTTCCCGATTCTCCCCGGTGGTAACTATCTGTGTCCCAAATTCGAGAAAAAGGATCGGATTTCATTTGGTCAGCATAAAGGCGTTCTTTATAAGAAAGCGAAGAGAAGCGGATTTCTTTTTGGATCTGGGATTTGTCATCAGAGCCCAAACGTTGGAAACAATCGGCAAGGATTCCTCGGCGTAACGAATCCTTGGTTAGGATACCGCGTTCGGCAAGAAATCGAAAGGATGCGAACTCGGGAGGTTTCTCTTCCTTACAATGTTTTTGTGTTTCAGTGAAAACAGCCAAAACTTCTCCATCTCGAGAATGGGCCTTGAGATCGGCTAAATTTCCCGATTTTTCAGCGGAAATTCGTAACATATTTTTATAAAGGCTGTCGCTTGGATTTTTTTCTAGAGCCTTTCTAAAGGCAGTATAACTCTCCGCATAATTCCCGCGGTGGTATTCGAGAAGTCCCCAAGTGTAACATAAATATCCATCGTCTGTGTCCCTTGTTCGGCAAACGTATCTTAGTCGAGACATGGCCCCTTCTTTGGACTCTGAGGACTCCCATACGTCGAGAAGTACCTCTTCCAAAAAGATTAGGGTTTCCAAACTGTACGGATCGCGGGTCGGGTTCTTCTGAGGTTCTGAGGTACAAAACCCAAGGGAAAGAGCAAAAATCAGAACAACGAAAGGACGCATCACACCGTCTATGATATACGTGTGTCCTAGATTTGTCCCGATTTTTTTTGAGTTGCATGGACTGGAAAATCGGAAATTCTTAGGATAATCTATCCACTTTACGAGCGATCCCTTGAAACGAATTGTTTACCTACTTTCCTTTTTCACCCTACTCAGTTTTGCCCTTCCCGTGGGATTTATTTCCTGTGAACCGGAAGCCAAAAAAGCTCCTAACCGTGTAACCAATTTTACATACCAAGACTTCGAAACCGTGGTCAAATCCGTGGATAAGTACTATATTGATAAAAATATCAATAAAAACCGAGCTTTCACGGATGCGGCATCTTTTGCCGTTCTGAGTATGCCCCATCCACTCTATATTTACCCTGAAAGTTATTTCAAAGAAAGGGAAAAATACGATGACAAGGACGATCTTTGGCCAGGGAAAACATTTAAAATTTCTCCTTCCGACAAATTCGTGTTATTTGACCCTGATTACACTCTTGTAGAAAAAATTCAAAAAGAGAAATTAAAGAAAAACGAAAACAGAAAACTTTCTGATGCAGAACTAAAAAAACTTATCGAGAAAGAAAAACTGAAAAAATCAGTGATCGCTTCTAAATGGGAAGAAATTAACTTTTCTCGTAAAGAATTTGATCGAGTGATCGCATACATCCATGACAACTTAGAAACCTACAAAACTCCAGTCCTCAAAGGACTTGTAGAACTTGACGGGGAACTTCCTGAAGAAGAGGAAGAAAAGAAAGAGTTCAGCATGGAACAAGTGTTTCTCGCTGCAGCCAACGGGTATTTGAATTCTCTTGACCCGCATTCCAACGTATTCCTCAAAGAAATGTGGGAAGAATCTATGGCTAAGATTAGCGATGGTTCTTTCGAAGGAATTGGAGCCATCCTATCTGGTGGTGGAAGCCGTGAAGTCGTAGTGGAAAATCCATTGGAAGGAAGCCCTGCAGTAAGAGCAGGAATTCGAAGTGGAGACACCATCATTGCTGTTGATGGTAAAGTGATTAAAAACTTATCACTCGATAAAGTGGTAAAAAAAATCAAAGGACCAAAAGCAACGAAAGTGGTTCTTACCATCACACGAAAAGGCAATACAGGAAAAACGGATATCGAAGTGATCCGTGATAAAATTACGATTAAAAACGTAACACATCATATTGTGAAAGAAAACCCACAAGTGGGTTATATCAAACTCACGGGATTTGTAAAACCAGGTCCAGGCGAAGCTCCGATCGACACACAAATTGCAAATGCAGTTGTGGAGATGGAACAAGAAGCTAAAGACAGCGGCAAACCATTGAAAGCCTTGATTTTAGACTTACGCGGAAACTCCGGTGGGTATTTGGATCTTGCCATTGATATTGCCGATATGTTCGTGGAAAAAGGAATGATTGTATTCACAAGAACTCCATTCCGTAGTGATGAAGAAAAATACGCGAAGAATAAAGACATCACCAAACTTCCTTTAGTTGTGATGATCAACTCTAAGTCTGCATCCGCTTCTGAAATTGTTGCCAGTGCCATCCAACACCATGGTCGTGGAATTTTACTCGGGGAAAGAACCTTTGGAAAGGCAACCGTTCAAAGTTTAAATAACTTAGAAAACAATCCGGATTATCTACTGAAAATCACCAATGCACGTTACTACTCACCATCCGGAAAAACCATCCAAGTTGTGGGAGTTTCCCCTGATATTGAAGTTTCGGAAGAACCAGATGGTGGATTTCCTTTCCGTTATCGGGAAGAAGATATGTGGAACCACCTTCCTCTCATTCCGCATGAAGGTGTTGTGAAGTCCAAGTTCAATGTAAATTCGATCAAAGAGTATGCGAAAAAAAATGGGAAGGCAGATGCTTTCTTAAAATCACATGCCAATGACGCCATCAAACCAGACTATATGCTGATCAGAAGTTTGGACTACATTGAAGGAATGTTAAACGCAAAATAATCTTAGTCCCCAAAAGGCAAAGAAATGGCTTTAAGATAAAATTGGAAACCATGTGACACGAATTAAATCGGATTTTTTGATCATTGGAAGCGGAGTGAGTGGCCTCTTTACCGCACTAAAGTTGGCTCCGCTAGGATCCGTAGTTGTTGTTACCAAAAAAGCAGACTACGAATCCAATACCAATTATGCCCAAGGAGGAATCGCTTCCGTCTTTGACGACAAGGATAAGTTTGAAGAACATATCAAAGACACCTTGGAGTCTGGGGCAGGACTTTGTGACCTAGAAGCTGTGCGAGTCCTCGTAGAAGAAGGACCCACTCGGGTTCGCGAACTTCTGGACCTGGGAGTTCCTTTTACTAGAAACCAAACCGGGGAACTGGATCTTGCTCGTGAAGGTGGGCATAGCAAAAACCGAATCATCCACTCTCTCGACAGAACAGGTAGTGCCGTAGAACAGTCGCTACTCGATCATGTCCATGCCAACAAAAACATTCAAATTTTAGAAAACCATGCTTGTGTGGACCTCATCACCAAACACCATTTAAAGGAAAAAGACAATCTTCCCCTTCGGTGTTACGGCGCATATATTGTGGATACGGAAACGGGAGAGGTTTTTCCAGTCCTTGCTAAGAAAACCATTTTGGCAACGGGTGGTGCCGGCCAAGTGTATCTGCACACAACAAACCCAAACATTGCGACTGGCGATGGCGTGGCGAGTGCCTACCGAGCTGGTGCGATTGTAAAAAATATGGAGTTTTATCAATTCCATCCCACTTCTCTTTTTCATGAACAAGGAAATAGTTTTTTAATTTCGGAAGCGGTTCGTGGTCATGGTGGCATCTTACGAGAGATAGGTGGTAGACCTTTTATGAAAGACTACCACGAAATGGGAGAACTAGCTCCAAGAGATATTGTGGCCCGGGCCATTGATGATACAATGAAAAAGAAAGGAGAACCCCATGTCCTCCTGGATATTACCCATAGACCTGCAAATGACATCATCAACCACTTCCCTTCTATCTATGAACGTTGTAAAAAACTAGGAATTGATATCACAACCGATCCGATTCCAGTAGTTCCTGCCGCGCATTATATGTGCGGAGGAGTGGCCACAGATTTACTCGGAAGGACAAATATTGCCGACTTGTATGCCTGTGGGGAAACTACATGCACTGGGGTGCACGGAGGAAACCGATTGGCGTCGAATAGCCTACTCGAATGCCTTGTGTTTTCGCACCGCATAGCAGGTGATATCCGATCACAAGGGAAATTAAGTTATTCCTCGGAAACGGATTTGATCCCTGATTGGAACAAAGAAGGAACCACAAATACGGAAGAGTGGGTTCTCATCTCTCACGATTTGGTGGAAATCAAAACCATTATGAGTAATTATGTGGGGATTGTTCGCTCTGATATGCGACTCGAAAGAGCCCTCCGTAGGTTGAAACTCATCTCCGAAGAAGTGAAGGACTATTACAACCGAACTACGGTCTCTATTGAATTATTGGAACTTCGAAACCTAGTGAAGGTGGCAGAACTGATTGTTCGGTCGGCACTCCTAAGAAAGGAAAGTCGCGGACTTCATTTTAGTACGGACTACCCAGAAGATAGAACTCCTTCACGCCAAGATACAATTCTTTCTCACAAACTGTAAGTAAACCTTTCAAGGCAAGCGCCAGGGACCCTAGCGGAAATCCTTTCTCGTAAGAGAAAGATTGAAGCGGAGGGCCCGGTCCTTTTTCAATTCAATAACAATCAAAAAAGGAATTGGAGGCGCCCACATAACTTAAATTTGTCGGATGTTAAAGGATTTCAATCAACAAATTACACCAAACAATCATTAACCTCTGATTCCAAGAATGGTATAAACAATTCCTAAAATGATGGGCAGGATGGAATAACTAAAGACGTGGATGAAGTATCCGCGTTTTTCTCCCCATTTTTGTTTCATCGGTTCTAGTTTCCAAAAAAAACCTGGTTTGTAGAGGCGCAGGATGTAGGTGGTCGTTCCGTAGAGGATAAAAAATACGCCGAGGCCCACAGTGATTAGGTTCATAAGTCTCCTTGATTCTATTAGATTATGTAAGAATGCGAACTTTCCAAGAAAAAAAACTTTGGTGAGAAGTTTTGGGTATCGGGTTGGGCGTGGCCGTGATAGAGGGAAACCATTAGGCGGCGGGTCTAGTTCCCCACCCTCTAATCGGGCGGGGATACTAGATTCGAAAAAAAATCCCCCCACCCCTTCCCGAAAAATTAAGACCTATCACCAAATTTTAAGAACCAAACAGAAAAGATTCCACCTAATCAACTTACCAATATAAGGTTAGGTGCCGTATGATCCAATTGCGTTTCTCTCCCAAAGACAATCGTTTCTATTTACGATTTCGATATTCAAAACTATTTTTCTCGATTGCGAAATCCATACCCAAGGGTTGTTACCATGCCGCTGACCATTCCTGGTCCTATCCGAACGATTCAAAGATCATCAAACAAATATTAAACGAGTTTGAAACCCATGACATTCGCATCCTTCCGAAAGAAATCCCGAAACAATGCGGTATTTTAGAGGATTTTTTCAAAGCCACGAGGGATCGTAATTTTTCCTTTTGCACTATCAAAACATACTATTCCCATCTGATGCAATTGTTGGTTTTTACTGAAAAACTCCCAGCGAATATCAGAATGAATGATTTAGAAAGTTACCTTGACCACCTAATGATAAATCGTGGAGTCAAGGCCGCAAGCATCCAATCCTCAAGACAAGCTTTTGTTTTTTACTTCCGTGAAGTGCGAAAACAATTCACTCACCTAAAATTTCCGAGAATGAAAATGGGATCCAAACTTCCAGAAGTTCTGTCGGCCGAAGAAACAAGAGCCATCTTCAATGCCCTTCCCAACAGAAAACATAAAATGTTACTGCTGATTAGTTACTCTTCTGGCCTTCGTGTCAGCGAAGTGATTCATTTGAAAATTTCAGATATTGATTTGAAAAGAAATATGATCCGTGTCCAACAAGGCAAAGGAAAAAAAGATCGATACACTGTCCTTGCCACTTCGCTTATCGAGGAACTCAAAGAATATCTAAAGGTCAGAGAATACAATTTACTTCTCAGGCAAAGTTATAACGAAGTGCGAGGCAATCCTTGGTTATTTCCTGGCGCTAAAAATCGGCCCTTACACATTCGCAGTGCCGAGAGTATTTTTACAAGTGCTGCCAAAAAAGCAAAGATCCAAAAGAAAGTGAGTTTTCACAGTTTGCGTCATGCCTTCGCCACACATTTGTTAGAACTCGGAACGGATTTACGAATGATCCAAACTTTACTCGGACACGCCAGTGTCCGAACCACTCAAATTTATACTAAAGTGGCACGGAGCCGTCTAGAAAACATCGCCAGTCCTCTAGACCGCATTCCCCCAAACAAGTAGTTGACGAAATCCAAACATTCATTATATTTTTATCCATTCGAATCCCCCATCGAAAGGACAAGAACATAACAATGATACAACGAATCCTTCTATTCCTATTCTCCCTACTCTTTTTCTCTTCCGATATTTTCTCTCAACTCAAACCCGAGTTAGATAACGAATGGATCCAATCCAAAAGCCTGGGCCCTGTTATCGATACATCCTCAATCCGATGGAACTTCATCGCTGATGTCAAAGTGGAGAATTTAGAAAGTATCCATGGTTATGAAGTCAAAGGTTCGCAAAAAACCAAACAAATTTCCGAAACAGCGAAGATCAACCAAGGGACTCTTTCCTTATCCAGCCTTCCTCTCACAGAAAAAGAATACCAATGGATTTATGAACTTGGAAATACGAGTCTCTTTTTTACATTCGAAATCACAAAGAAAAAGGGCGAAAAAAAGTTTTTAAACATACCGATCAACTTTTCAGAAAAAAGCAAAGAAACCCTCCGCCTAGTTATGGAAAAAAACTTAAACATCAAAAAGGAAACCGTGAAAGCCCCCTTTCTTCGCAACTTAGATGGCAGGCGTTGGTATGTAGCAAACTCGGGAGAGAACGACGAACAGATATTAATTGAGATGATACCAGAAGAAACAAAAATAGAAACTTGGACAGAAATCTACCGATTGAATATTTTAAAAACCATTGGCACTTCCAATCGGGAAGCCTTTATCAAAGCAGTCAAAGACGGACTTTCCGAAAACTGCCCTTCCTTGGTTTTTAATACCATAACCGAATCACCAAAAGAAATCATTTATGAATGGTCGCATGAAGGTTGTAATGGTTGGCCCGCATCCACTGAAATCACTCGTCTGGTCAGCGGTTCGTCCAACTCTAGGATGTTTACCTTTGCCAATAAAAAAGGAAAACTCTCCAAAGACTTACGAGAAGTTTACCTAACCGTTTTAGAAAAAGAAAAATAAGAATGGGGGCGTTCCCCATTTCATCCTTCAGTAGAATGATACCAAAAATGGGCCGGGTCACTTCGGGGTGCGCTTACGCTCCCGTCGCCTACCATCTAACGATTGTAGGCGACCAAGCCCTACGTCCCCCTAACGCTAGCAGGGGAACTGTATTAGAAATTTAGATTTTAACCTTTTCCCTTCTGAGCCCAGAAGAAAATAAGAACAAGGACACCAATTCCTGTAAGCCCAATCAATTGCCACCATCCACTTTTTCCTGTATCATGCAACCTGCGTGCACCTACACTCAAACTTGGCAAAAGAACCGCTAAGGAAAAAATTCCTGCGATAAAAGGAAGAACCACGCTAATCGCTGCATTAATGACAATGCAAAAAACAACCCACCACCAGAATTCCGGACGTTTCGCATTGCCGCTAAAATCAGCATACTTTTGTAAACACACTTTGATCGCATCTTGGAATGACATATAAATTTAACCTTCCAGTTTATTCGTAAATTTGTTTCGTTACAAACGACCCATATTAGAAATTAATTATTTATATTGTAAAGTAAAAAAAGGAAAAATGAACTTATGTTGCAAATAGGTATCTTAATTTTCAAAGAAGTCGAAGTTTTAGACTTTGCTGGCCCCTTTGAAGTTTTTTCCCTCGCAGAAACTAACGACCGTAAGAAATTATGCCAGGTATTTTTAGTGGCAGAA
The DNA here is from genome assembly GCF_016919165.1 of Leptospira chreensis. Taxonomy (GTDB): domain Bacteria; phylum Spirochaetota; class Leptospiria; order Leptospirales; family Leptospiraceae; genus Leptospira_A; species Leptospira_A chreensis. The sequence continues at coordinate 108,401 of NZ_JAFFPS010000039.1, read as the reverse complement.
AATCTTTCTCCCATCCCTGCACGGAATGGATTGATGGTTTTACCTAATTTTGATTATTCCAATTGCCCTGCAATGGACATTCTGATAGTTCCTGGAGGTTATGGTGCAGAAGAGTTAGAGATCAAAAATCAAACAACTCTTAGTTGGATTAAAGCTAAATACTTAAAAGTTAAGCATTTAGCTTCTATTTGTACAGGAGCATTTCTTCTAGCAGAAGTTGGTCTTTTAGACGGTTTAGAAGTTACCACACATTGGATGGATATCGATACTCTAAAGAAAAACTATCCTTTGTTAAATGTAAAAACAAACACTAGATATACTGATAGTGGAAAAATTCTAACATCTGGCGGAATCTCCTCCGGCATTCATTTAAGTTTTTATCTTCTACAACAACTATTTGGATTAGAGGTGGCGACACGAGTAGCCAAACGGATCGAATACGACTGGAGTCCGGAAGAAAACAATATGTAAGGATATTCATTCGACGAGTTACGATTTAACCCCGAATAAAACTACAACCTAAAATTTAAATCAAATTCATTTATGTTTCTTTGGTGTCAAACTAATGAAACACGCAACTAACGATCTTGTCCTATGAATGCTATTGCCAAAATGAACCAAAAAAATAATGATGCTCCTGATTTCATTTTTAGTAAAATGAAGAGGAGAAATTTTGAATCGAACACTAAAAGAAGAATTAGCTTTTTCTACTATGATGACTATTGGTATGGCAACGATAATGTTATCGTATAACATGGTTTTGATATTTGGTTTTCATACAGAGACAATAATATTGATCATAAAACAATTTGTTCCCATATTCCTAATCGCATTTGCTGTTGAACAATTAATAGTGAGTCATAATGTACATAAATTGCATAAAATTCTAGTATCACCTACAGATCCAAAGTTTAAACACATTCTTGTTATGGTATTCCTTATGGTAACTGGGATGTGTCTGCTGATGACACTCATCACTACACTAATCAACGTTGGAACAGAAAATCATTTTCTGGAACATTATATAAGTTCTGTGATCAAAAACTATCCAATGGCACTCGTAGCCCAACTTGTTGTCGTTGGTCCTTTAGTTCGCTATTTCCATCTGAAGATATTCACAAAGTCAAAACTGGTATCTTAATAACTTATCATTCGAACCAAGCTTCCCAACAAATTCGAATCTTTTTCCTCAAAGGACAATGGGTGACGAAAAGCAGCCATGAATGGATGCGGGCGGGAGTTCTGGCCACGGAAGGCCAGGCGAACGCGAGGCGCGCGAGGCATTTTTATGGGGATTTAAACATTGAAGGGGAAATTAACGAATGGGTGGATGACGGGATTCGAACCCGCGACGACTGGTACCACAAACCAGGGCTCTACCGCTGAACTACATCCACCATTTCTAAAACATCTTGACCCGGGAGGGATTCGAACCCCCGACCAACTGCTTAGAAGGCAGTTGCTCTATCCAGCTGAGCTACCGGGTCGGATAGAACCAACTGATTCGGGATGACAGGATTTGAACCTGCGACCCTCTGTACCCAAAACAGATGCGCTACCACTGCGCTACATCCCGAGAAAGTCCTTGAATCACCAGTGTTTTTGGCAGAAGGACTGTGTCAACAAAAGGGAGATTTATTTCTTCAGGTTCTTCAATCTTTCTAGAAGAACGGGATGATTTGGGTTCTTTTGCAGGGCTTTGCGGTAGGCCTTCCAAGCCTCCTCAGGTTTTCCTATGGTTTGGAGAAAATAACCAAAGGAATCCAGGTAAGCCGGGTTGTTTGGATCCAGTTCCAATGCTTTTTTTAAGGAACGAATGGCTTCCGATCGTTCTTCTGTGCTGATTTTTTTCTTTAATGCGAGTAAATAACCCAATGAATTTAGGCTGTTTTTGTAATCGGGAGTATGCCTTAAGATACGGCGGTGGATTTCAATGGCTTCTTCCAACCGATGAGTATATTCATACACATGGGCCAAAAAAGAAAGGAGTTTGGGATCATCCACTGCCACTTGCAATCGTTCTTTGATAATGGACTCGGCAGTTTCCCAATCTTTTAGTTCTACAAGAGCAAATACTTTCAGCCGGTAAACATTATCCAGTTCAATGAAGCCTGGGTATTCACCGAGAATTCGATCCAGGACTTGGATTGATTTTTTGAAGTTTTTTGTCTGGAAACAACAGAGGGCAAAATTATACAAAAGAATGGGATCTTCAGGATTTTGGAGTAAGGCCTGATCCAAAAGATTCAGCGCCATGGCATAATTGCCTTTATTCATGTAACCGAGGTAGTCTGTTTCTTCTGCCATTGTGTTATTTGGATTGTAATTCCGTAAGTCGTTTCTTTTCTGTTAAGTCCAATTGGATGGGAGTGACAGGAAGTTTTCCAAGATTGTAGGCTTCAAAGTCGGTTCCTGTTTCTTGATCGTGTCCGAGTAAACTTCCGTTTAACTGAAATTCGCTGACACCTTCGATGATTTGTTTTTTTTCATACTTCTCTGTATAACGCCTGCGACCAAGCCTTGTGAATACAAGTTCGTCAATGGTCCCCGATCCAGCAATTTCTGGGGGAAAGTTTAGATTCCAAACTTCACCCGATTGGATTTGTGATTTGTATTTTGCGAGAAAAGATAAAACAAGTTCGGCTTCTCTCTCATAACCATCATCTGGATCAATACGACCGGAACTCACGGCAAGGGCTGGAATTCCATGAAGGGCTCCATGTTTGGCCGCACCCACAGTTCCTGAATAATGGACATCGTATCCCATATTCACACCGCGGTTGATTCCAGAGATTACAAAATCAATTTTAGGAAAGATCTCTGCATACAAACCAATGTTCACACAGTCGGCGGGAAATCCGTCAGCAATGTAATGATTGTCATTGATTCGTTCCACTCGCATTCCTTGGAATACAGTGAGTGCCATAGAAGTAACAGAACGTTCTTTTAAAGGCGCAATGAGATATGTGTTATAGGATTTTCCAAGAACACGCTCCAATGCTTTAATTCCGGCGGAAGAAATTCCGTCGTCATTCGTGATGAGTAAATTCAACTATAAACCACCTGAAATCGATTGGAATATACTAGTGGCAGTATATAAATTCATAAGGAAAGGAAATAAGATCGTAAGGCCAAGAGCATAAAATGAAAACTTTAGCGAGTCACGATTTCTTAATTCATAAATAGATTTCAGTCCACGAGAGAGGGCCAAACAATATAACAATACAAAAGTTAATAACAAAAAGAAACCCGATCCAAGTCCAGAAAGCCCAACGGCATGAAAGACAATACTCACGGGAGCAAATAACAAAAACAATACGACTGAATGTCTTGCAAACAGCAACAAAAACAGAAGTTTTTGAGATCTTCCTTTTTTTTGTACGTAGTAGTCAGCCACTAAAGAATAAAAGAAAGGGAAAAAACGAAACATAAACAAATTGGCAATAAAACCAAAAAACAAAAAGGATATGGTGGAAATGGTATAGGGAGCAGAAAGGATACTCATCCCCACTGACAGAGATAAGGCGGCAAGAACCGAAAACAACCAGCTGGATACGGGACTTGCGGCAAACGGGATCTCTTGGATCTCCTCCGAATAACGAAGCGGATCCAAAAATACCAATTCCAATACATCAACTAAATCAAAGAAAAAATCTCTCATAACATCAATTTTCCAAGAGCCGTAGGCAAAATGACTAAAACTTGCGATTGGATAAGAGAACGAATTTTGGATACATGAGAATTGTCTCCAAAAAACTTTACACCCAAGGTTTGTAAAAATCGATCGAAGGGAGAAATCTCTTGTTCAAAAAGAGGAATGAGTCCATCGTATTGGCAAAGTTCAGAAAGTTTTTTATGAGCTTCCCTTCTTCCTCCAATATCATCTACAAGTTTGTTGCGAAAAGCATCTTCACCAGAATAAATTTTACCCTCAGCCAACTCTTCAATGGACTTAACGGTTTTGTTTCGTCCTTTGGCAACATCTTCCACAAACTTGCGATAGGTGTCTTGCAACTGTTTGGCGATCATATCATCTTCTTCGTTCGTGGAGTCGCGAAACGGAGAATACATATCTTTGTACTTTCCTGCTTTATAAGTGCGAACCCCTACCCCATACCGGTCAAGAAGTCCCTTGACGTTAGGTGCAAAAGAGATGACCCCAATGGAGCCTGTAATCGTTCCATTTTGAGCAAAGATATAATCAGAAGCAGCAGCGATGTAGTAACCACCGGAGGCAGCCACGTCTTTCATACTCACGACAATCTTTTTGGTTTTTCGTAAATGAAGGAGTTCATTAAAAATCTCTTGGGAGGCAGCGACCGTTCCACCGGGAGAGTTGATCTCGAGAAGGATCCCTTTGACATTTCCATCCTCTTCCAGCTCGCGTAATTGGCGTAAAACGGTATCCGCGCCAGTCGAATCAAAAGTAGACTCACCGGAGTGGATTTCACCTACGATGGGTATGACGACAGCTCCAATTTCACTGGCTTGGAAAAGACTTCCGCCGGTACCACTAGAGAAACGGGCGAGGCTCGATCCAGATACCAAGATGGCAATTCCGAGAATTGTGGCAATTGTGGAGAACAAAAAGGAGAGAAAGAGAAGAAATTGGTTTCTTTCCATAAACTCCCACAAGCAAAACCTTGCAAAAACCCCAGTCAACTTTAATAATTCTTTACTTTTTTTAGAAAAAGTTTATTTTCCTTGTACAGGCTAACCGAAAATTAGACAGGTAGTCACAGGATTTGTGTCCAGGCACCGCCGAGACATAAGGCCTTTACCAAGGAAGGTAGGACATGGATGTTCGTCTCAATCGTCTCCTCAACTCAGCAGAAAAATTAGTCCAGGACAAAAAAGACACTAAAGATGTCGGTTCTGGAAAAACAGGAACCACCGTACAAAAGTCAGATGAAAAATCAGACTTCGTTGTCAGCCTTCCTGTTCAATACCACAATATCCAATCACGACTTACGGAACTGCAAAAACAACTTTCCAAGGAACAATCTCGGATTGGTCTTTTGGAAGATGCCACTCAAGAAGAAAACAAACTCAAAGAACTTCTTTTTGAAGGGGAACCACTGTTTCCAGAGTTAGGTGATAACAAAGCAACCAAACCAGAAATTTTAGAAAATAGCAAAGGCAATATCTCAAGCCTACTTGCGGAACTTAAGAAAAAAGAAGTAGAAGGTGAAAATATCTTTTCTCTTGGAATGATGTTAAGTCCGGAAGAGTTCAAAGGTAAAATTGGAACTGTATCCACGGCTTCGATGAAACCAATTTCTGAAACCATGGTAAAAAGACTCCTCGGCGGTTAATTGGAATTAAAACGTTCCCTCAATACTTTTGATTCCATTTCCGTCCTATTCTCCTCCATGGTGGGTTCGGGAATTTTTTTCACTTCTGGTTATTTGATCAAAGAAACAGGAAATCTTTGGATTGTCCTACTCTGTTGGCTTGTCGGCGGACTCCTCGCTCTCTCCGGTTCCATTACCTATGCTTATGCTGCACGGCTTCTTCCCTTTGCTGGGGGAGATTATGTTTATCTAAAAGTAGCTTACTCACCTGCTATTGCTTTTATGAGTGGTTGGTCTTCTCTACTCACAAATTTCTCCGCCTGCGTTTCTGTACTCGCACTTGCTTTCGGCAAATACATTCAAATTTTATTTCCAGGACTTCCCGTTTGGGAATCCCCCACATACACTTTGTTAGGTTTGGATTTACAAATTAGTTCTATTACCTTTATTGGAGTTGTACCAATTGTATTTTTTAGTGGTCTGAACTTTTTTGGGATTAAGTCTGCGGTTCGCGTACAAAATGTATTTGCGGTTTTAAAAATTACAGGACTCCTTCTTTTTTTGGCCCTTGGGTTTTCCATTGGAAATACCAACTGGTCTTATTTATGGAACTCTCCTTTTCCCAACATTACCAAACTTTCTTTTTATTCTAAGATTTTGATTGGAATTGTTCCGGTTTCTTTTTCTTACTTGGGCTGGAATATGATTACTTATATCGCAGAAGAAGTAAAGAACCCTGAGAAAACCATAGTTCGTTCCGCTATCTCTGCTTGTTTTCTTGTGGCCGGTTTGTATTTTGCCATCAATTTGCTTTTTGTGATTTCGGCTCCGATTGAAGAGTTGGCAGGCCAAGATGGAATTGGTGCCATCGCCTTTCAAAAGTTATTTGGTGCTAATTATTCCATACTCACAACAAGTTTCATTGCTTGGGTGATTTTAGGATCGATGTCGGCCATCCTAATAGGAGGAAGTCGGGTGTATTTTGCTATGGCAAGAGACGGAGTGTTTTTGCCATCCTTTTCCAAAATCCATCCCAAATGGCATAGCCCCTATGTTTCTATTTTCTTTCAGGCTTTTGTTGCCATTCTCTTTTTATTTGTAAAAGAAATCGAAGCCCTACTGTATATGATCACTTGTTCCATTCTCATTCTTTCTTGCCTAACGGCCGCTACACCTTTTCGGTTTGAAAAGATGGGAATGAAATCCGATTATAAAATTCCTTTTTATCCTTTGCCTATCATACTTTATATTTTAGCCAATGTGGCTGTGATGGTCATTCTCTTTATCGAAAAGCCGGTAACCGCAGGATGGGGACTAATGATCACCCTCATTGCCCTTCCTGTTTATTACGGATTTCGGTTAGATAAAAAAATGGCAAAAGTTAAAAATCAACCTTTATGAAATTGCCATAAAGGTTCGACCGATGATTGGCATCACCTCGTCTTTTGCTAGCACCCAAATCACATCCCCACCTTTCACTTGCGTGTTCCCAGAAGGAATTAAAAACTGTTCCCCCCGGGCAATGAGTAGGATATGAGACTGTTCTGGAAGTTTGATTTCAAATAGGGCTTTGTCCACCACACTGGAGTTATAAGGAACAATTAACTCTTGTAAGGTCATCCCTGGAAACTCGATGTTATCAAAGTCGGTAGGGTGGTAAATTTTACGATCTGGATCCTTTTTCAAAATTCCTAACCACTGGGCCACTCGAGGGATCAGAGAACCTTGGACCAGAAGAGAAACAAGAACCACAAAGAAAACAATATGAAAGAGTAAATCTCCCCAAACAAGACCTTGGGCTATGGGAAAGGTAGCAAGGATAATGGGCGAAGCGCCACGAAGGCCGACCCAAGATATAAATAGTTTTTCTCTGACAGGTAACTTCACTTTGAAGAGAGAAATAAACACCGCCAGTGGTCTTGCAAAAAGAATGAGTAATACCCCAATGAGAAGTCCCGGTACCCAAATATTGGCCATACGAGTGGGATATACCAAAAGGCCAAAACAAAGGAACATACCAATTTGCAAAATCCAAACATATCCATTCAAGAATCGAAAGATAGATTTTTTATGAATGAATTTGTTTCGACCAACAATAATACCAGCGATGTATACTGCTAAAAATCCATTCCCTTGAAAGACAGTGGTCACTGCATAAATGAATGGAACCGAGGCCGTAATAAAAACTAAATAAAGACCGTCATACCCGAGTTTGACGGAGTTCATCAAATAAAGAATGAGGATACCCAAACTATATCCCATCATCATTCCCACAAGAACTTGCATCACAAAGAATCGGAAAAATTGAAATCCGCTGAAACTGGCATCCGCACTGATGAGATTCATAAAGATGGTGGTGAGAAGAACCCCCACCGCATCATTCGACCCAGATTCAAATTCAATGATTTTCTTTAAATGGACAGGAAGATCCGTTGAATCTGTTTTGAAAATATTAAAAACAGAAGCCGCATCGGTCGCACTGACTATGGATCCGAGTAAAAAGGACTCCATAAACCCGAGTACAGGAAATAAATAATGAATGACAACACCCAAAATGAGGGCAGTAAGGATGGTTCCGATGATAGACAAACGAATCCCGACAGCGAGGAAGTTTTTTAAACTATCCCACTCACTTTCAAGTCCGCCCAAAAACAAAATATAAATTAAAGCAAAAATTCCAATGGACTGGGCCAATCCATAATCACTAAAATCAATTTGACCTGGGCCATCAGCACCAGCTAACATACCAAAGGTTAAAAAAATTAGTAATATAGGAAATCCAAAACGGAAGAATAGTTTACTCGATAGAATAGAAAATAATATGAGTGTGGAAATAACAAGGGCTTGTAAGGTAAAACTATCTATCATGTTTATTCCTTAGACGAACCGAAAGGATTATCGTTTAGAAGAAAGTATTTCTAAAGCCTTGGCTTTTAGGATGGGATGAACTACAAAATCATCGGGGTTCAGGGGAGTCGATGACTTCGCACTGGAGTCCATTTGGTTTGCTGATTCGGGGAGTTTCCACTTGTCGCGGCCTAGCCAAACAGAGAGTGCATAGACCATACGTTGGAAAATTTCGTCCACTTTGTCTTGACGACCTGCTTTTTTGTAGTATCCAAAGGCCAACATGGGAAGTTTCCGATCGTACATAAAATGATCACCCAAACGGATGAGTCCGTCTTTGTAATCGGTTTTAAGGAAGAGTTCACGTGCTTTCCGAATATCACCTGCGTTGAAGGCGGTATTGGCTTCGCGAATCAGTAATACTCTTTCCTTGGAGTCCATACAAAGAGTATCGAACCAAATTCCGAAATTGACAACTGAAAATTGTCTAAAAGAATGCATTTACCAGGAGAGAAATATATGTTGGAAGTAGGCAAAAAAGCCCCCAATTTTACAAGTATCAACCAAAACGGCGAAAAAGTAAAACTCGCAGACCTAACAGGAAAAAATGGAATTGTTGTCTATTTTTATCCCAGAGACATGACACCAGGATGTACAACAGAAGCCTGTGACTTCCGAGACAATTTTGCACGTTTGAAAAAGTTCGGATACAATGTGATTGGAATTTCCAAAGACAATCCAAAATCTCACACCAAATTCATTGAAAAACAAGAAATCAATTTTGATCTAATCTCTGACGAATCTGGGGAAATTTGTGAAGCCTACGGGGTTTGGAGAGAGAAAGTATTTATGGGAAGACGAGGAATGGGAATAGTCAGGTCTACCTTCCTTTTGGACAACTCCCTCAAAATCAAAAAAATCTATGACAGTGTGAAGGTAAAAGGACACGTTGAAGAAATCATCAAAGACATTCAGGAAATCCAAGGGAAATGAAAATAGAAGTCTCTCCACTACAAATCCATATCGGTTCACCCAAATCCGGGTCTTATTACAAACTCATCCCCATCTTTCAAGAAGATGTGAAAGAAGAACTTGGTAAAAAATTTTCCGTTCAAATCGAAACCAAAGTATTCGCAGGGGAACTCGGAAAAGAGTTTCGTGATGAATCCGAACAAATCATTTATCTCGGATTAGGTGAAAAAGAAAAATTAAACTTTAGAAAATTCATTTCCCACTTTTTTAAGTATGGGGAAAAAATCCTAAGTTATGATGGAATGGGTCTTGAGATCATCATCTCCAAATCACTTTCTAAAAAGTTCTCTGCTGATCGAATTGCCTACCAAATTGCCAATACACTTTTTATCGGAAGTTATCCCGTTTCTGTTTTACAAACAAAGAAAAAAGAAAAAAAGAAAGTGGGAGCGGTTTACTTAAAATTTGAAGATAAATCAGCTACCAGTTTAGCAGAATCTGGTCTTTCCAAAAGTAAAATTGTCGCCAAACACGTCAATGGTGCTCGCCACATTGCTCACTTACCAGCAAACTACTTCACACCCGATGACTTTGTTTCTCGTTCCAAAGAAATTGCCAAAGAATACAAACTATCTGTAAAAGTTTGGGATGAACCCCAATTGAAAAAAGAAGGACTTGGTGGAATCCTTGCTGTGGCCCGTGGGTCAGAGCTCCAAGGAAAGATGGTCATTTTGGAATACAAACCTGCCAAAGCCAAAAAGAAATTCGCGATTGTAGGAAAGGGTTTAACCTTTGATACGGGTGGGATTTCCTTGAAACCTCCAGGGGAAATGCATGAAATGAAGTACGATATGTGTGGGGCCGCAGCCACCATACACGCGATTGGTGCCATCGCAGCACTCGAACTTCCCATTCACATTGTGGCAGCCATTGGTGTGGCGGAAAATATGCCAGATGGTAAGGCAATCAAACCAGGTGATGTTTATACAGCCTACAATGGAACCACTGTGGAAGTACAAAACACTGATGCCGAAGGAAGGCTTGTACTTGGTGATGTTCTTTCCTATGTTTCCAAAAACTACAAACCAGACTATATGGTCGATTTAGCAACACTCACAGGGGCTGTGATCATTGCCCTTGGTCATGAAGCGGCGGCCATCCTTACCAATTCCGATCCACTGCGAGACGCACTTTTCAAAGCATCCGAAGCATCGGACGACCGGGTTTGGGAACTTCCTCTTTGGGAAGAATACGGTGAAGATTTAAAATCAGACATTGCCGATCTCAAAAATATCACTGGTGGTGGGAAAGGGGCAGGAACCATTTCTGCAGGAATTTTTCTCTCCAAGTTTGTGGATGAATCTATCAATTGGGCTCATATTGACATCGCAGGCGCTGCATGGAGAAAGAAAAAATCAGGAACCCAATTCAGCGGGCCTACTGGGTACGGAGTGCGCCTGTTAGTGGATTTAGCAAACGAGTTGTCTAAGAAATAAAATCCTTAACTAACGAAAATAAAAACGGCGGGTGAATTTTTATTCTCCCCGCCGTAATGATTGCATTTCATGTTTTAATCAAACTTGGCTGCGCTTTTCAGTAATACAAAAGCAGAGCTAACGATGATTTATTTAGCATGTTTACTAAGAACAATTTTGTTCACATTGTACATCAGTGCGATGGTAATTAAAATCGCTGCTGCAACCACATAACCCAATGTTTCATACCCTTCCATATAACCACTAGAAGTTTGTACAACAATTAGGCCCGCAACAGAGGCTGCAATTCCGCCAGATATTTGTTGGACAGAGGAACTGATGGCCATAAAGGCACCTCGGTCGTGTAAGTCGGGAACGGCAGAGGTCAATGCATTGGCAGAAATCATCCGGGCCGAAACAAAAACAAAAAGAATAGAGTTCACAAAAATCACAATAGGGAGTGGAGTGATCTGCATCCTTGTGTAATAAATAATGACTATAGCTGCAAGGATTGAAGCAATCACAAACATTCTATATTTCCCTACTGAGTCACTCAACCTACCCATAATCGGCCCACCAAATATGGAAACAACCCCAGTGATCATATAAACCAATGGTAGATCTTCTAAACTCACTCCAAGGTTATGAACAGAGAATGCAGAACCAAAAGGCATAAGCATAAACCCACCAGTGGCCAGTAAGGTAGTTGCGATAAATGCCGGGATATATTTAGGTTCGACTAATGTTTTAATCAAATGTAAAAAAGCATGTCTTTCTACTTTATTATCTAGGTGCGTTGTGACAGGTTTTAAATAAAAGAAAATCACAAACCCAACAATTCCACTGATCCCAGCAATCATCAAAAAAGAAGATTGCCATCCCCATAAATTGGAGATAAAAATACCAATGGGAAGTCCAAAGACCTGGCTTGCGGCAAAGGCAGTCATGATAAATCCCATAACCCTACCCCTGACTTGAAGTGGAAACAAATCCGCAACAATGGCAAAGGAGATGGAAGATAGAACCCCGGCGAATACACCAGTCAAGATTCGAGCGCCTAGCAAAAAGAAATAACTAGTGGCGATTCCACAAAGAAAAGTTGCGAGTACAAACCCGATGTAAAAAAATAATAACATCTTTTTACGGTCAAAACGATCGGCAAAACCCGCAGCAAAAATTCCAGTGGTTCCCGCACTGAATGCATAAGCAGAAACTACAAATCCAAACTGTTGTGTGGAGATTTGTAGTTCTTTCATGACCAAAACTCCGAGAGGAGAAAGAATCATAAAATCAAGAACCACGGTGAATTGCAAAAAAGCGAGGACACCTACTACAAAAATATGATACGCAGAGAACTTAAAATCCATTCTATCTCCTATTCTTATTCTATTTCAAAATCCACCCAAAATTCTACAAGCTAAAGCTCTTTACCCAAAACCTCTTTTAGTTTCAAATATTGGGGATTTTCAGGAGCAATTGTCCCTAACCTTTCCAGGATTTTACGAGCCCTGTCCTTATTTTTCTGAAGACGGTAACATTCCACAAGATTGATTAGGTTACGAATGTGTTTCGGATCTCTTGCACGAAGCCTCTCTCCAATGTCTACCGCCTTACGGATGTTCTTTGACTTTCTATAGGCAAAACTCAATTGTAATAGAATTTCATTATCGGTGACAAAATAAGGAAAAATGGATTCTAAAGTTTCTACGGCCGAATCAAACCTTTTTAACAAAAGAGAAATGCGAGATTTTTCTCTAAGTAAATTAATGCGCACATCATCTTCTAAGTGTTCGTTGGCCAACATTCTCTCTATGGTTTCGTAAGTTTCTTCTGCATTCCCGGATTCTAATACTGATTGGAGTTCTGAATATAAAAAATGATCGGAGCCAAGGGAGGTAAGTGACGAGGCGTCCACCCTTTTGGCCGAACCCATCCATTCCAAACGTAACAAAGTCAAATCATCAGAAAAACTTCCGATCGATTGGAGGTTTAGAACAATCTGTTCCAATTCCCCTTTCGACTCACCCACCACTTGTAAAAATTGGGTTTCATCCTCGTTCATCACACGAGTTCCGTCAGTCCCACTTTCCAAAATCAAATCATCTCGACCATCCGATCCGATAAAAAGAACATCCCCTTGTTCCAAAACAAAAACCCGAACGCGAACATCTCCCGCCATTCCTTTGGTTCCAATCTTACGGAGTTCCAACTCATCTTCGATAAAGGAAGAAATTCCATCTCTGTATAAAACAGTCCAAGGATGTTCTGCATTGAGATAATAAAGGACACCTGTTTCTTCTTCCACAAGACCAAGAACAACAGAGACGAGCATCGAACCATCAAAGGATTCAAATATAGTTTGGAGTTCGTAAAAACATTCTTTGATCCATCGTTCTGGAGATTTGGATTGGCTTTCCAATAGAATCTGAGTGCGTTTGATAAAGGATAAAAAAACGACACCTAACACAAGTGCGCCGCCTGCCCCTTGGATGGATTTTCCCATGGCGTCTCCGTTAATAAAAACGAAGTATTTTTTACCATTGAGAACAATATCATCGCAAATGATGAGGTCTCCCCCAATCTCTTTGATTTTTCCTTTGAACTCAAACTCTTTCTTTTGTTTGGTATAAGATTGGATTCCAATCATTAAGGAACGGGACTTTCTAGAATCATGGAGTGGATCAAGGAGAAGTGAAGTTAAAAAATAATCTCCATCTTGTTGGATTTTTAATTCCTGAACACGAGTGAGAGTTTCTTGTAACTCGTTTGTCCTTTCGACTACCTTTCTCTCTAAGCTAGAATTCAATTCTTCCACTTGTTTATGGACACGTAAAAACCGGTTGGCCAAAACAACGGCAATCCCTAACACAAAAAACAAAAATCCAAACCTGGATAAGTTTAGATTTTGAATGGGAATCATTCCGGAGGCACCCAGAATATCCCAAATCGCGGTAAACATCAAAAACAAAATACCGATTAACAAACGCTTGGCGTCTTTATTGTTTTTCAAAACGGCACGGATGGTGATATAAAACAATACAACGCTGAATGCCAATACAGAACCTTGCCAAACCCGCAAAAGAACTACGGAATTCGCACGATTCACAAAAATTTGTAACACTGCCAAAAAAAGACTAAATACAAAATATCCTTTAGTGATTGGGCTAATCCTTTTACGAAAGAATGCATCTACAAATAATAATAACCAGGTGGGAGTCAGAAATACGATAAAGTATTCCATTTTTGTTGTGGTAAAGGGATCCATATCCCACCGGTAAATGGATTGGGATCTAAAATACATATAAGCAGACAAAAACACGGCAAAAAGGGCAAAGTAAAGATTGTAGGTTTCATTCCGCCGTTTCCAATAAAACAAAGCATGATAAATCCCAACAAAAAAATACAAAAACAACAACATAAAGGTGACATATTCGTCTTCGACTTTTTGTAATACCGCATAACGATCAATTGATGAACCGAAATCATTAAATACTTTATAATAATTTAGCTCTTCGCCTGGTTCTGCCGCAAGAAGGACTCGGATCTCATTTTTACCCACTCGTAATAAATGCCGAGAGAGTTTGATGAGGATATTTCGTTTATAACCGCTTTGAACAATATGATCATTTTCAATAATTCCACTTTTATCAACTAGCTTCCCATTGACGTACACTTCGTACACATTGGAAAGATAAGGGATATGTAAAACGAAGGAATCCGATTCTGTTTCTTTAAAGTCAGCCTCAGACAATAAAAACGGTTTTACCATGGTGGCTTTTTGTAAAACACCATCAGGCAATTCCAGTTGCGCTTTGATAGAAACTAGAGGAAGGGATTCTAAAACAATCCATCCGCCACCGGTAGGAACTTCCGATTCCAACCAACCTCTTTTGACATTCCAGTTCTTTGTGAGATCTACCGGTAATGCCCAAAGAGAAATGGGAAATAGGAAAAAGAAAATAAAGAAAGATCGGAAATAGGATGTCATAGGGTAAAAGTTTGGAACTCTAAGGATACACCGAAGGTTTCTTCAAAGAGATCTTTTTTTTCGGCAACAGACCAGATTTCTAAATTGGGATCGGTGCCCTTTGTGTGATACAATCTACAGAGAACCTTTCCTCTTTCGTATACAGCGTCAAGTCTTTGGATGATGGATTTTTCGGAACGATCAAGTCCATCTCCAATGCGTAAAAACGCGGCTAACTTTTTAACAAGGAGTTGGTCTTCGATGCGTAAGGCCTTAAACTCTTCGTGTTTCCCTTTGGGTCCACCCTTTCTATGATAACGGGCAAGAAGGGCTATGATTTCAATTTCTGAATTGGAAAAACCCACCATGGCTTCAGAGTTTTTGATGATATAATAACTATGTTTGTGATAGTTGTGGTGAGAAATACAAAGCCCCACTTGGTGCAAATGACAAGCAGTCTCTAAATAATCTCGTTCTAAACTTCCAAGTTTGTGAAAATCCTTCAGATCATCAAACATCTGCAAGGTGATCTTTGCCACAGCATCAGCATGTTTTTTTCCGGCCGGATAAAGATTGGCAACAGTTTTGATTGCCTTTTCACGGATATTGTCGAGAGGAGGAAGAGAGGAATCTGTATGCCTATACCAAGACTCAATCGTATCATACACAATTCCCTCGCGGAGAGCAAAATCACTTACTGTGAAGGATGGGGCTTTGATCCTTTGCAAAACCTCATCCAAAACCAAAACCCCCCCAACGATGATATCCCCCCGTTTGGCATCGAGTCCTGGAATTTTTAATCTTTTTTTGAGACTGTCTGCATCCAACACTTGCCTTCGTGCTTCTTTAAACTGATCGATGGTAATTTCTGTTCCGTTCAATCTGTCCCTTTTTTCCATCTTCTTTTCTAGAACAATGGAGGTTACTGAGGAAATCGTTCCCGAACTTCCCACCACCATAAAGGGTTTCCAAGTTTCAATTTGGGGCAAAAAGGCAGATAACACTGATTCAATATGAATCCGACATTTTTGTATGTCGGTGAGACTCAAAGGATCTTTCTTGAGATACTTTTCTGTCAAACGGATGGCTCCGAGTTTCAAACTGGTAGAAAAAAGAATCTCTCCCTTTTCGCCCACAAGGAGCTCCGTACTCCCGCCCCCAATGTCAATGAGAAGGATTCGTTTGTCAAAGACCGGAAGGCCTTGCAAAATCCCCATATAAATGAGCCTTGCTTCCTCGTTTCCGGAGATGACTTGGATTTTGATTCCTGTTTCTTTCTCGGCTCGGTCAAGAAATACCTGTCGGTTCTCGGCTTCTCTGAGGGCACTTGTGGCAACGGCTCTGATTTCGGCCTTATAGGAATCGGCCAGGGACTGAAACCGTTTGAGACAAGCGATCCCTCTCTCCATCGCATCCTCTTGAATGACCGCATAATCGCTGCTACCGCTTCCGAGTCTTACCGATTCCTTTTCTTTGGTCAGATATTCGAGTGTTCCATCCGGTCTTAGTTTTACGACAACGATGTGGAAAGAATTTGTGCCTAAATCAATGGCAGCGAGTATCTTTTCCGTGCGAAATGCGGGATTGGGTTTTCTTAAGATTTGTGAGAAAGGAAGCATTTTGTATCTAACTAGCCTAACGAAAATTTTTACGGTTGAAAGCAAAAACCAGCCGAAAATTATGGGGAACGGGTAGAATTATATTATTTTGGTGTTAACCCACCGTAAATTCCCCCCTTCGTACTTCTTTTACCAGGATCTGATATGATATTTGATAACCTCTACGGACTTTTCTCGAACGATATGGGAATCGATTTGGGAACCGCGAACACCCTCGTGCATGTGAAAGGACAAGGAATCGTCCTATCAGAACCGTCGGTCGTGGCAGTCCAGGCCTCTACGGGTCGGGTCCTTGCCGTTGGCCAAGAAGCCAAACGAATGCTAGGAAGAACTCCTGGTGACATCGTTGCCATTCGCCCCATGAAAGACGGGGTCATCGCCGACTTCGAAACTGTAGAAAAGATGATTCGTTACTTCATCGCTAAAGTTCACAACCGCACTACATTTGTAAAACCGCGCATCGTCATCGGAGTTCCTTCTGGAATTACCGAAGTAGAAAGACGTGCCGTTCGGGAGTCCGCAGAACAAGCGGGTGCTCGCGAAATCTTCCTCATCGAAGAAGCTCTTGCCGCAGCCATTGGCGCGAACATCCCCATCCATGAACCAGCCGGAAACATGATCGTTGATATCGGTGGGGGAACCACAGAAATCGCTGTGATCTCTCTTGGTGGTATGGTGATCGCTGAGTCCATCCGAACTGGGGGAGACGAATTTGATGAAGCCATTGTCAAATACCTCCGTAACCAATACAACTTAGTCGTCGGAGAAAGAACTGCCGAGGATATCAAACTGACCATCGGTAATGCCTTCGCAGACAAACGCGTGGACACGATGGAAGTCAAAGGCCGTGATGCGATCTCTGGTCTTCCACGCACACTCGAACTAGATTCTAACGAAATCCGTAAAGCTCTCAAAGAACCAACAGACGAAATCCTAGACGGAATCAAATCCGTATTGGAACGCACTCCTCCGGAACTTGCAGCCGACATCGTAGAACGAGGAATCGTTCTTACAGGTGGTGGTTGCCTCCTTCGTGGTCTCGAACACTACCTCACCAAAGAAACTGGAGTTCCGGTCTTCCGTGCCGAAAACCCACTGACTTGTGTGGTACTCGGAACGGGAAGATATCTGGATGAGTTGAAATACATTAAGCCGGGAATCCGGTAGGTCGCATTTCGATACGGCCTTCGGCCTACTCAATGCTCGACTTAGATTGTCGGAGTTGTCGTTGATGATCCATTATCGCCGTCGTTTCGGTCGTTGAGTAGCGAAGCGTATCGAAACGCGAAACGAGCGAGACGACTTAAATTTAAAATATTCCATTTTAAATCGTAAAGGGAACCAGAGTGATGGTTCCTTTTTTTTTGGGCGCACATCTCCGGCTCTCCTTCGACGAGGGCGCTCAGTCGATCCGGGGCGCGGGGATTGGTTGGTGATTATTTTAGGGAATATAGAACCAGAATGTTTTATTTTTACCTTATTTGGTGAGGAGAATTCCGCATTTCGATACGGCCTTCGGCCCTACTCAATGCTCGACTTGGTTGGTCGGAGTCGTCGTTTCGGTCGTTGAGTAGCGAAGCGTATCGAAACGACTGGCATATGGGTTATATGTATATATTAATTTGTTCCGATGGTTCGTATTACACTGGCAGTACGAAATATTTGGAACGAAGACTTCGGCAACATCAAAGCGGTAAGGGTGCCAATTTCACAAAGAAACGATTGCCTGTAAAATTAATTTATTTCGAAGAATACACTAGAATCGATCAGGCTTTTTACCGAGAAAAACAAATACAAGGTTGGTCCCGGAAGAAAAAAGAGTCACTGATGCGTCAAGACTTCAATGAACTTAAAATTCAGGCAAAAAAAATATGGATTTCCGATCAAAGTTAGAGCTTGGCTTATTACATGGATTCTAGAATCGATTGACATGTATGTATCAATGATCCATACTAAATTCTATGAAAACGACGATCAATCTTTCTGACGAATTAATGGAACAAGCGGCAAAATATACAGGGATTCAGGAGAAAACAAAATTAGTTCATTTAGCTTTAGAAACCTTAATCAAAGAAGCATCACGTAAACAACTCATCCGACTTTTTGGTTCCGATAAAAAAGCAAACGTCGCACCGAGAAAAAGAAATTGAGTGATCTCATTTTAATTGATACAAGCATCTGGATCGATTATTTACACGGCAGTCCCACTGTATCAAAATTACAAAACCTATTAGAAGAAAACTTAGTCTGCACTCATTCTTGGATCGAAGGGGAACTTCGGACAGGCTCTTTTAAAAATAGAGATCTCTTTTTTGATTCGCTAAACAAACTTACCATTATTCCTACAATAGCAGAATCCTTTGTCTTTCGATTGATCGAGGCTGAAAAACTGTATGGGCGCGGGCTTTCCATCATCGATATCAATCTGTATGCTTCAGCAAAGGCTGAAAAAGTAAAAATCTGGACAAAAGATAAAAGTCTCAATCAAATTTGTAAACAATCCAATTTGGTTTATTCTGGGAACTAGAATCAAAAATATTACTGCGACTTACCAGTATTTTCTCCTTTTCCCCAATCGAATCCTCGTTAGACTTTGTAAATTGTCCTAGGTTTATGGTACACTAATATTGTTATAGGATAAGAAATACGAGCTTTGGCATTTTTATGAATCAAAATTTAATCAAATTAAAAGAACTAACAGACCATAGTGGTGCACTTTATTGGTTTAATGAGGAAGAGATTGTGGAAGGGGCGGATAAGAGTTTATTTGAATTTAGAATAGAGTAATTAAGTGTCGTTTACTGAAATAAATTGTACATATGTGGAAGAATTTTGGGAATATCTTGATCCAAGAAATCCTTTGAAGAAAAATTTTCCGCTAGATGTTTGCGAAAATATTTTATATAGAGGGCAATCAGATGCGGATTGGAGACTGATACCATCGGCTATGCGCGAATTTATTAAAAACGGTAATTTTCAGAATTTCAATAATTATAAAGTCTGTATTAAAAATGAGTTTGAAGATCTGAAGAAGTATATAGGTGATTTTTCATTTCGAAAAGATATGCCGGAAGGTCTACCGACGATTGACTTAGAAACTTTTTTTGAAAGCGAAAAATTGAATGATATTTTTAGAGATTCCTCCAGAAAAATTATTTGGCCATCAGGAGAGTATCTACCATTTTCTGCTGTTGTTCAACACAGAGGAATTAGTACATCTCTTTTAGATTGGTCAAAACATCCTTTTATTGCTGCTTTCTTTGCTGCGATCTCTCACATACGACAAGACCATAGATTAGCAAATACAAAAAAGTTGGCCGTTTGGATTTATGTATCGAAACCAATTATAAATAATAGAATCAAAATTCACAATCCATTATCTTCCGAAAAGAATTTTAATGCACAGTTCGGTGAATTTTCATCAATAGTTCAATTTATAGATAATCCTGATAGCTTCAATTTCGATACTATAGATACTCTATGTGATGAAACAAATCTGTTCAAATTAACAATGGATAAAAATTCTGCACCAATGTTACTTAAATACTGCCACCATCATTTCATTGATCATGGAAGTTTATATCCGGCCGATGGTGAAAGAATTACAAAAAAAATAGCGGATAAGAAGCATTGGACAAATATTTTAAAAAAAGAAAGACCTATCAGTCTGTTTATCGATCCTTCTCTTGATGCAATGGATACATTATGAACATTGAATTATTAATACGATACTCCTTAGAAACTTTAAATGAAAGAAAAAATGGCGAGACACTATTTGAGAGTCTATGTTCGGAAGTCATTCGCAAAGAAATTGATTCAAAATATTTACCAGCAACAGGTTTAGATTCTGGTGGAGATGGTGGAATTGACGGATGGTCTGAATACGAAGAAGGTAAAATAAAATACGCATTCTCAATCAATAAACAATGGAAAAGGAAATTAAAGGAGGAAATTGAAAAAACAAACTTAACTAGATACACTTTCTTACGATTTTTTACCAATCAACCTATTCCGCAAAGAGTTAAAGAATCCAAAATCTACGACAATGAAAAGCTAAGGGTTGAAATCTATGATTTAGAGAATTTAGTTAAATTAATCAATAAAAACAAAGAGTTAGGATCTATTCTAGATCTTCCATCTATAGAAAATGCAATTACAATAGATTATCTTCAAAGATATAACCAATTCAATTTAACTGCTAATGAAATTGCAACATACATACAAAGAAACGTTTATGAAATTAATTCTAAAACGAGAGAAATCATCAACTATACATTAGTAGAATATTCTTCAAATCTTCCTCAATTTACAATACTCGAAGCACGTGCTGGATATGGAAAAACATATAGCCTTCAATCTTTACGCCAGGCAATTCTCAAACGATTATCAGAAATTAATATTCCGCCAGTCTTCGTAGCATTACGCGATTATTCAGTTGGAAATTTAATGGATATGATAGAAACGGGTATGGCAGCGAGTGGTGCTTACCAAGTAAAAGATGCCTTGTTGCTCCTTGATGGATTCGATGAAGTATCAGAAACCGATCGATCTGCGCTTCTAAAAGAAATCAATCAAATCACAATTCAATCACCTTATATTCGCAAAGTAATACTCAGCGTAAGAGAAAATACTTATGATTTGTCTCAATTCACTAATAATGATTGGCAAGACGTAAAGTTTATATACTTGCAATCATTAGACAACGAAGATATACAATATCTCTTGGATACTCGAAGGATAACAACCTCGAAAAGAGAACTTTTTACAAGAGATCCAATCTTTATTTCATTCAAAGATAATATTTTCTATATAAGCAAATTATTGGATTTTTTTGAACAGAAAGAAAATCCAGCAAATAGTATCATTCAACTCTTTGAATTTTTAATTGAAAACGAGGTCCGTAAAGTATTTCGTAAACAGGAAAATTTCACAGAAATTCAGAATTCTTTAGAGTCACTCGCATTATATATGACTCTAAGCCAAAAGACTAAAATAAGAATCGAAGAAATCGATAAATTCCTTTCACTGCCAAACTTTCCATCAACCTTTGAATTTTCTCATAAAAATCTACAGGAATATTTAGCCGCCAAAAAGTTAAGCCGACAACCAATCGAAATAGTGAAAAAACTGATTGCACGCGGAAATCAAATCCTTCCCTTTATGACGAATACCTTCGGCTTTCTATTGAATCTTTTCAACACTGAAACAAATTATTCTAAATTTGAAGAGATTTTAGATTGGTCTTTGCTAGGTGAAGGCAATGCAAGAAAATTGCTCCAAATCGAGCCAGATAAAATTACAAAAGATATAAATTTAAAAATTTTCAAATCAACAGTAAGCCAAGAAGCTAAATCTGGAAGTGTATGGAATATTCCATCCAACCTGGAAAATTTTTGCTTAAATGGGGATGCGAGGAACGAAAACATTCAATTCCTAGTTGAACAACTTGAATTCACAATTAATTCGGATGAATTCTTCTACTATTCAATCGTATTACAAAGTCTCTTGTATAAACATAGCAATGTACTCTCCGAGCAACAAGAATCTAAAATAAAATCTGTTTTATGGAATTTATTGGATTCGAAAATCAATAATAAAAACCAAGAAAAAGTGGAATATATTCTAAGTGTTGTTTCAAAATTCAAATATTGGGAATTTTCCAATGAAGATGATTACCAAAAAATAAAAACAAAACTTTTTGAATTGCGAAACAGCGATACGATCTTCGATAATTTTTGCAAGATTCTCATTCATTCGAATTTCGAAATAAACATAGAACAATACCTAGAATTATTAAATTATATTTTAAGAAAAAAAATGAGTGAAATCCATCAAGTTGCAAGATACTCACCTACTCAAATAGATGACGATTTTAGTTTAGATTATGTCAAAGTTTCATCTTGGGAAAATTTTCTTATTCTTTCAGAGAAAATGACAGAGAAAATTCATGACTCTCTCTGGGTAATATTGAGACATTTAAGAAATAGCTATAATGAATATTTTACTAAATACATTAATTCAGATGAATTAGAAGAGTATCTTAAACACCTTTTAAAACGTTTGGAATTTGAGTTAGATTCGTTCCAAATAAAGGAAGAAAATAAAATTTTCTTAATGGATTGGATTTTTGAGAGTGCCAATGAAATCCATATCAATCCAGTTCTCAAAATTGTAAAAAAATTTCAAAGGACAGCGAACGTCTTCCAGTTTCTACAAGAAATTATAAACAAAGCACCCCATTCAAATCTAAATGTATGGTTATTCTCAGAATTAATTCAAACTATGATTAGAACTGAAAATGATTATGATTTATTCCAAGAGTTATTTTTGATCAAGAATAATGAAAGGCTCTTTCAACTTTACAAATCAGTAATTTACGGATTTAATACCAATCATGAAATTTATTCTTATATTAAATTAAATGCGCCTCCAGAACTCATAGAAGAAATAGCCCTGGATCAAATTAAAATTTCAGAATCCAAAAAAGCACACCAATCTAGACAAGAAAAAGAAAAACTCGATTACAAAATTGCATTCAATTTGAACGAGATCAAAAAAGAAATTTCATCGATTTTCGAAATACTAAAGACAGAAGAAATTCAAAGGGGAAAGTTATGGGATTATAAGAAAGAGCTTGAATTTGAAAATATCAATCAATTTGTTTTATTTTTACTTCGCTATTCGACAACAGATAATGAAGAAAGCATCGAACGTAATAAACTTATTTCCATCTTAGATTCCATGGATTGGGATTTAAGTTTTATGGATTTTTTAATTCAATACTGTTCGGTGAAATCAATTGACATCAATCAATTTTCGCAAGTGGAAATAGATCAAGTAATTGATTGGGTGAGACTGGTTGTAGAGCGCTTTCCATTAAACAATGTCACTAGTCCGCTTAAAAATGTTCACCGCACATTATCTTATTTATTAAGAAAATTGAACCCTGAATGGATAAAATCCGAGATCAAAAGAGAGTTTGGTAAAAAATTCCTCGGACTTGCCTTCTCGGGTTTTCCGAACCAAATGCACGGAGCAATTATTGTCAACTATGATTCATTTTCCATAGATTATCTAGGTAAAGTTCTTCCTGATCGTCTAGACATTTTGAAGTTTATAATTGAAAACTTTGAGGCAGGTATAAAAAACTCAAGAGTGATGATTGGAATCACTGGATATATTTCAAAACATATAGATTCACTTTTCCCAGGTTTCCAAAAAGTTTTAAAGCATAAAATTACCCAATATTTAAGAGAGCACATTACCGAAGAATACTATCCTACTATACTTGATTGCGCCTACCAGCTCGGTTTTTCACCTTTGGATTTGGAGGTAGAATGGATTAGCGATGCATTAGTTGTCGATGAAGATCAGCTAGAACTCATGCATAACTTTGCTGCTTCGTTCTATATTTATGGATCTGAACATTTTTCAAACATTGATGGCATTTATAACCATTTATCAAATGCATTATTGGTATCCTTTAATAAAGAAAAAAAGATTTTAAAAAAGAAAATTTTTGCCGAATACTTTTTAAGAATCCATCGTAGTGGCGGTGACGTTTTCCAATGGTATGTGGATTATTTATTGTCAAATGATTCAAATCCGATGTCTTCTAGGTTTGTTAGATATTCAGAAAGAAGCAAAATTTATTCAAATGATATAAACGATCTCGTACTTATAGAGAAACTATTTATTTATGCAAGAGAAAAAGATCCTCCTAATGAAAGGCGAAGAACTATTCTTGATTTTGTTATCGCATCATATAAAGAAATGAGTTATTCGATAAATTCGGATATTGACCTGGACAAAATTTTGCAATCTATTGACAGAATGATTCAAAACGGTCATACTTTTATGAAACAGGTTAAGTATGAAATCGAAAGTTCATACAACGAAAGAAATTATAAACCTATGGAGCTGGAAAGAATTATAGAGTTGGCTTGATTGGATTAGATAAAGGTTAACAAAAGATATATTTTCTCCACTGTCTAGCAGAAGGAGCGAAAAACCAAATTAAATCCTTTGTCGTTGTTACAGAAGGTGAAAATATTGATTTTGGATAAAATAAGGATTACAAATGGACTTTCAGAAAAGGAATAAATACAATGAATAGCGAATTCTTAATTTATCAAAACCAAACAGGAGATATACAGATTGATGTTCGTCTTGAGGATGAGACTGTTTGGTTGACCCAAGCACAGATTTGTGAACTCTTTCAAAAATCCAAATCTACCATCAGTGAACATATCAAGAATGTATTCGAGGAAGGCGAATTGGATGAGAAAGTGGTTGTTCGGAAATTCCGAACAACCACTCCCCACGGCGCCATTCCAGAAAAAACCCAAACTATGTCTCATTTTTGCTGTACTTTTAAATCAAGGCATTCTATCATTTGAAATCTAGGGGAAAGACAAAATATTTTAAGTGCTTGAGAGAAGGCTACTTTGTCAAATAATTACAATATGACTGATATTCTTAAAGATGCAAGTCCTGAGTCTGTAAAAGCAGGGGAACGATTTATCCATAGGATCAAATCTGGGGTCATCAAAAAGAATACACTTCCAAATAAATCGGAAGATTATCCTCTAGAAAAGGCATCAGACAATTATAAAGCCTACCTTGAGTCTGATGATTTTGCTCATTTAATCAATAAAAAATAAAACTGATATCCTTGCATGTCTGAAGCAGACTATGAATATTTAATCGAAAATTTCGGCGAAGAGAAAATATTAAATAGATTTGTTTTTATACGTGATAGAGCAATCGATTTTCTAAAACGTATTTGTCTAGATCATAATATCACCTTTGAGGATATTTTTTTCGTAAGCGACGAACTGATCGAAGAAGCAGTCATTGATTATTTTGCTGATTTAGTTCGACTAAAAGATTTCCATAATATTGAAAAAGCCCAACCTCAAAAAGTAGCGGCCTACACTTCTTATTGGGTTTTCAGAAGAAAACCTATCCAATTGAAAAAACACATCGAAGATGATCTTCTAATACGTTTTCCAAATATTAAATTTCTTAATGAATCGTTCTCCTACACATTACTCATCAATCTAGTATTTGATGAGAGAAAAAGAATCAACGATTCTAATCCTAGGTATGGAATTTTTAGAGATTTAATCATGTATAATTTTCAATACAGACAACTGAATTCACAAATTTTAGAATTGGTGATTGTTGCTCTAAGTACAAATCCAAATAAAGAATTTCTAAGTGAAAAGGATCACTCAATTACGGGAGACTAAACTCTTTCTAATTAAATTTGAATAAATCCCCTCCCCGCACCAGGGATTGCAGTGGAAATCCTTTTCGCGACTGCGAAAAGATTGGAACGGAAAGCCCGGTCGCTTACAGAAACAATTCAGTCACAAACTTTTAATTGCGAGGTGCCCATTAAAAGGAAACACATTCGCAAAAGATGTGTTTCGCAGTGCCAAAGCCTCAGATTTTTCCATTTTCATAAAGCCAACGCCCGCCTCAATCATTCAGCTGACGACAAGCGTCACAATTATGTTTTCTTGTTTACAATCGATGCAATCGATGATTTCCTCTCGACTGTAACTACAACGTGGCCCAGCAAGCCCCGGACCAATGAGTCAGGAGACCAAATGGGCGACAAAAATCCGAAAACGAAAACCAAGCAGACATCGCAGAAAAACGCAAAGAGCGCTATTGACAAAGGGAAAAAAGATGCAGCCGCTGCCGCAAAGCAGGTTCCTACGAAGAAGTAGGTCTATTTCAGAATTTTACTGATTGATCTCGTGTTTGATGAAAGAAACGATTGGGACTTAAAGCCCGGTCGTGTATTCGATCTGTTTTAAATTCAGTTAACGATTACTAAGTGCCACAAAACGTTCGATAAGTTCCATCTCCACCAGATGGGACTTCTTCTGAGTAATCATAGCCTAATTCCCGCTTATAGGGAGACAAACTCCTTTCGATGAGTTGTTCGGCCACACTTGTGAGACCTTGGTTTGCATTCGCGAGTGCAATTTCCACAAGATGATTTCTGGGAACCAAACTTGGATTGGATTTTTGCATGAGAGTTATGGAATCCTCATCGCGAATCCCTTGTTTCTTTTTTTCCTCCCTCCAACCTTGAACCCAATCTTTCCATCGTGTATCGTCATAAATTGAATCCTTTGGTTTATATATTCCTTCCAATACAAGAAATGTATTGGTAAAATCGGCTTCCGTGTCTTGCATCCATTGGTAAAGGCTCTGGACTAATGGTAATTCCTTTTCAGTTAAGTTGGGAAATCCGATTTTTTCACCTAACATACGAAAGTAACTAATTTGGAACCATGTTTCCATTTCTGTTAACTTGGATTTTGCCAATTCGATTGCGGTCTCCTGATTCGAGTCTATGAGAGGAAGAAGGGAATTGGTTAAACAAGCAAGATTCCACTGGGCAATCCCCACTTGATTGGAAAATGCATAACGCCCATTGGCATCAATGGAACTAAACACACGTTTTGCGGAGAATCCATTCATAAAGGCACAGGGACCATAGTCAATGGTTTCTCCGCAAATACTCATATTGTCGGTATTCATCACACCATGAATAAATCCAACCCGCATCCAATTTGTGATAAGGGTTACTTGGCGTTTCATCACAAAATCCAAAAATGCAAGTGCGGGATTGTCTGCTTGCAAAACTTCTGGAGCATGCCGATTGGCAGTGTATTGAAATAATGATTCCAGTTCTTCCAAGGATAAAGTTTGGTACGCATATTCAAATGTCCCCACTCGAATATGGCTTTTTGCCACCCGAGTCAAAACGGCACCTTCTTGAGCTTCTTCTCGTAAAACAGCCTCTCCTGATTTGACAACCGCCAAACTTCGAGTTGTTGGAATATTTAAGCCAGCCATCGCCTCGCTCATGATATACTCTCGCACCATAGCGCTGAGAGTGGCACGACCATCGCCATTTCTTGAATACTTGGTCCTTCCTGAACCTTTCCATTGGAAATCAAATCGTTCTCCACTTCGGTTTTTGAATTCGCCCATCACAATCGTTCGGCCATCACCTAACACTGTAAAGTGTCCAAACTGATGGCCGGCATAGGCTTGTGCAAACGGTTGAATGCCTTCCGGAAGATTTGTCCCAGAAAAAAAATGAGCCGTGGCTTCATCCTGTTTTTTCCAATGCGAAAATTGAAACTCAGAAGCTAAAACATCGTTCCAAAATAAAACTTTAGGAGAAGAAACGGGAGTGGGTTTGATGGATTGGAAAAATGAATTGGGTAAGGAAGTATAGGTTGTTTCCGTAGCGGGATGCGAAGGAAAGGAAAGAGCAGGCATATAAGTTAGACCACCCTTGTCATTGGTTGTGCTTTTGATTTTCTCTCAAATGCTCCTTCTACTGCTCCACGCAGAGTAAATTGTTGAGAGTACCTCCGTTTCCGAATGCTGATGTGATCGCAATCGAACGGCTATCAGTCCAACTTGTTACCCCATAGGTTCCGCAATTTGCTGAGACGCTATCGGTCCAAAAAGAACATGTATGTGATGTATCAGTCAGCCAATCCCAAGATGGATTGTTTCTGATACCTGTCCAGATTCCTGCCGCAGTCACTGATATTAAATTCGTTAAGTTATTGTTATATACCCCATTGACATCGGATATGAAAATAATAGTGGATGGACTTGAAGACTGCACATAGCTCGTATTTGGCGCCAATACCCAATCAATATGTTCCGTAACTCCACCAGAAGTGCAATTTGTACTGGTACAAGCTCTGCGATTGGCATCATCCACAAGTAGTGCCTTATAAGTTCCAGAGGGAGGTTTGTTGGCATCCGACGTACATTTGTTATCTGCCCCTATGATCCCTCCCAGACTGGCATTATAGGTAGTTGCCGTAACGAACATTTTACAAGGGGAACAATGAGGAACACCTGGAGAATTTGATGGAGTTGGCTTTTGCAAAACCAATTGTAAGATTCCGCATCTACTGGAAGTATCTGCAGAATTGCAAAGATCCGCAGGTTTGCAGTTAAGAAAGCAGAAAAGACAGAGACAAAAAATTCCTATGCTAATTCTCATAACTTTAACGATTTGATTTCCATGTTAGCATACTTCAGATTTTCTTGTCCTCCTGGGACGGGAATCCGGAGGAAAATAACTTAGCTTTTGATGTCATACTTACCAATTTCAGTGGCAAATTTTGCCACTTTTTGATTCTCCTGTCTAAGCAACACAGAGACAATCAAAAAACAGGAACCGCGCAAAGTTCGGAAATAAATTAATTCCAATCTATTACATTCCCAATCCTAATCAGACAACCCAAACAAAGTTAAGATTTTCGGAATCAATGCGCAGACATTTGCCGGTTTTTCCAAGACCCGAATCTAGCATCATGTTACTCTTCCCCTTATAAAAAACAAATGGGGGGAAGATGACCGTTTTAGAATTATTATACCATAATGTACCAATGGACCTTTTTACATTAAAGGAAAACTGTTCTTTGGTGGAACAGGCTCAGAATCTGATCGACCAATGCCATCCGGGGGCAACGAATATGAAAGTATTGAATCTCAGCAGAGAAATTTCCGAAGCCGACATTCCCTACTCTCAGAGCAACAGAGCTCTTCATGGATTTATGCATGGAGGTTGTTTCTTTAGTGTGGGTGATACACTCACTTCCCTTATGGCCTTCTTCCATGTGGAAAATCAAAAGGAAAGGACCTTTACGATGGATGCGTCGATTCGATACCTACGACCAGTAAGGACGGAAACCGTTCGCGCCAAAGCAAGACTCGTTCAAAAGAAAGGAAAACTTTTGGAATACATCTGCGATTTTTTTAACGAAGAAAATAAAAGGACGGCACAAGCAAAATATAAATATGCAATCGCAGAACCGCGTTGATTTTTTCGATTGCGTTTGTTAGGTTTTTCATTTAACATAAGCAGATGCAGAACGTAATCTGTGCCCTTCGAGGTGCGGTGTTGTTCGTCGGACAATTGCCGTATCTTGCGTTTCATTCTACCGTTACTTCTGCAACGGTCGTAGGCCTTAGTACGGAAATCAAAAAACGTGTCAAAGGAAACCGAGAGTGGATGAGTTCTCGTTGTTTTGCTTTTGATGGAAGATTGAGTCACGAGACGATTCTGAATGGACCTGTCGGAATTTTGTTTGCGGATCCTGGAAGTGAAATCGGAGAAATTCTAACAAAGGAAGCAGGTCCCGAGGGACTTTCCTCCAATCCCAATTGGGCTCCGGAATTAATTGCCACTTGTTTTGAAATTCAGACGGCAAACCCAGAACAATATCCCGATATTCTAACTAGTTCCTTTCCATTTAACCAACTAACACCTGCAAAAAAAATACAAGATGATAATCGTTTAATCCATGTTTTACGAAGACTCATCGAAAGCCCAGAAGAAACCGTAAATGTGGAAGCGCTTGCCCATGAGATCGGAATGTCTGAGTCTTGGTTACAACACGAATTTAAAAATGTAGTTGGTCTTCCCATTCGTGCTTTTCGTAAGTGGTTTCGAATCAAAACGGCAGTGATTGCACTCAAACAAGGTGCCACCTTCGCCGACGCGGCCTTGAGTGCAGGCTTTTACGACCAAGCCCACTTTACCAATATGTTTCGAGAAATCTTCGGAATTTCGCCTTCCGTTGTATTTAAAAAGGGAGAATCAATTCGCTGGTATATCCAAAACGAAGAGATCGATAAGATGCTAAAAGCTCTTTAAAAAACATAAACTATTGCTCCACGCAGAGTAAACTTTTTAGAGTATTTCCATCTGCTTTAACGGACGTGATTGCGATTGAACGACTATCAGTCCAACTTGTAATTCCATAGGACCCGCAACCTGTTGAAACGCTATCCACCCAAGACGAACATGTATGTGTTATATCAGTCTGCCAATCCCAAGAGGGATCGTTTTTGATTCCTGTCCAGATTCCCGCCCCAGCCGAAATCAAACTCGCTAAGTTATTGTTATATACTCCATTTCCATCGGATATGAAAATAATAGTAGAGGAATTTAAAGCCTGCACATAGCTCGTATTTGGTGCCAATACCCAATCGATTTGTTCCGTAACTCCGCCAGAAGTGCAATTAACACTGGTACAAGCTCTACGATTGACATTATCCACAATCAAAGCTTTATAAATACCAGAGACAGGTTTGTTGGCATCCAATGAACATTTGTTATCTGCACCTATAATACCTCCTAAATTGGCATTATAAGTTGTTGCCGTAACGAACATTTTACACGGGGAACAGTGAGGATTGCTTAGCGAATTTGAGGAATTCGGCTTTTGCATGGCCAATTGTAAGATTCCGCATCTACTTGTAAGGTCAGCAGGATTGCACAAATCTGCAGGTTTGCAGTTAAGAAAATACAAAAAACAGAGACAATACAATCCAACATTGATTCTCATAAATTAAACGATTACATTTCTATGTTAGCATATTTGGGATTCTCTTGTCCTCCTGGGACGGGAATCAGGAGGATAAAAAATAAATCGATAACAACGGTATTTCATTCAAAATCAGAAACAACGGAGACAACGTTTAACTTTCGTAATAAATCCCCGGACATTTGGTTATCGGTTGGGAATCTAATCAGAACAGAGGATATTCACAATCACAAGAATGAAAAATCCGCGGATCGATCCGGGCGCGAGGAAAAGTTTATACTAGTTTTAAAAACGAGACTATGTTATCATCATCTTTGACATCGGGTTCATGCTTTGGAAGGATTTTCAAGGTCTCTAATGAATCATGATGTAAGATCCAATTCAAAACCAAAAGGAGATAAAACTATGGCTCAAAACAAACTACTAAGAATGGATAATGTCAGTATCGTCGTAAACTCCCTTAATGACGCCATTTCTTTCTTTGAGGAGATTGGTTTGACTCTCGAAGGAAGAGCCATTATCGAAGGAGAATGGGCAGGTCGCGTAACTGGAATTAATTCTCAGCGTGTGGAGATTGCTATGCTCGTTACCCCAGACGGTCACAGTAAAATTGAACTTGCACAATATCTGAACCCACCTACGATTTCCGATCACAGAACCGCTCCTGTAAATTCCCTCGGTTATCTGCGCGTTATGTTCACCGTTGCAGACATTGATGAAATGGTCTCAAGGCTGATCAAGACTCATGGAGCCAAACTTGTTGGCGAAGTGGTTCAGTATGAAGACATGTATCGGCTCTGTTATATTCGCGGAACCGAAGGACTATTAATAGGTTTGGCAGAAGAACTCGGGAAAAAATAAATATAAATTTATGGAACCAACAAAAGAACATAACGAAAAAATTGCCAGACTGACTTTTGCCGCCGTTTATCCTCACTATATTACAAAGGTTGAGAAAAAAGGAAGAACTAAAAAGGAATTACACAAAGTGATCGAATGGTTAACTTCTTTTGATGAAAAGCAAATCAAAGAGTTGATCGATAAGAATGTAACCTTCCAAACATTCTTTGAAAAAGCAAAATTAAATAAAAATGCAAATCTAATTAAAGGAATGATTTGTGGTTATCGTGTGGAAGAGATCGAAAATCCATTAACAAGACAAGTAAGGTATTTGGACAAACTTGTGGATGAATTGGCAAAGGGAAAAACAATGGAAAAGATTTTAAGGAATACTTGATTTGTTAGATCAAGGTTTTGTAATCAAACAACTTTCATACAATCATGAAAGCCCCGCGCCAAGGATTGCAGTGGAAATCGGAGCGGAAGCGAAGATTGGAACGGAAAGCCTGATCGCGTCTTAGAACAAATTGAGAAAAAGAATCTGATGCGAGGCGCCCTTTCTACTTTCGCAATAAAAACGAATCTACATAATAACCAACAACGATAAGAAAACCCCACAGATCAGAAATCAGTGCTGTTGCTTCTTTGAAATTTACATGTTCTATCCCACGAATGACATGCAGTAATCCCGCCATCCCCAGGTAAAGACCACCAAGTGTTGCAGCAGGTCGCAAAGAAGGAAAGAATAACGATAATACGGCCAAACCACCCATCAGTAAATTGGCAAAACCTAACTCTCGAATCACAACATGGGCCGAATCACCGAGTTGCATGATACTCGCAGTGAATGCTGGATTGGCAATTTGATTTGCGCCTGCGGTGATGAGTCGGATTCCTATGGCCCAAAATAGAAACCACTTCCAGGAAAGATCCAAAAATCTCTGTTGGGGAGAACGATAATAGAATTCAAAAACCACAGAAAGTAGCGGTGCTAATAGCATTGTAATTACTATGTAAATTAGATAACCCATTTGGTACTCCTCACAAAAAGATCAAATTCCATTGGGGTCCACCAGCATTCACTGTTCCCATGGAAGTGAGTTCTCCTGTGGTTTGATTGATGCTAAACTGGAATAAATTCGAACCATTATTAGCTGCAACATAAGCGAACCTGCCTGTAGGATCAATCACCATAAATCGCAAACTAATTGCAGCATATCCCGTCGCTGCAGATGAATAAGTGATTTTTCCTGTTTTTGGATCAACCGTATAACAAGCAATTATGCCTTCGTTGATATGAACCAGATAATAAAAAAGGCCGCTGGGATGCATCGCCGAACCATTGATACTCTTGGAATGATTCAAGGAATCCACAAAACTCATAGAGCCAGTTTCCTGATCCAAATTAAAAATCATTAAAGTCGGATAAGATCCAACATAGAGATAACGTCCATTGGGATGGGTTGCTACATTCCCAGAGCCATCATTAGAAAACGAGGGACTTACGCCAGCTTGCGTTAGTGTTCCATCAGAGTAATTGATTCTGTAAGAAATGAGTTCTGTTAGTGTAGGACTTAAATAGAATATAAAATTTCCATTTCTTGAAATTTGAATTTGTGACTGTCCAATGACTGTGGAGTATGAATCGATAAAGGTAAGTGTTCCATTTACATTGACTCGATAGGCCCGAATGGTTTGAGTTCCTTCGGAAGCCAAATATAAATACTTTCCATCAGGGGTAGTGATTAAGTTTCTGGGTCGGTCGCCAGCAGGAATTGTGGGAGTGGCATTTGCTGTGAGTGTACCGTCCGATTGATCAATTAAAAAATGAGAGATCGTATCACTATAAAAATCACCTGTAAATAAAAACTTACCAGAAGGGTTTACCGTAATTCCAGTGGGTCCACTGCCAGCTAAATCAGTTCCAGACAATATCAATAAACCTGTGGAAGGAGCCATGGTAAGATGACTGACAGAATTACTTGTATCCAAACTAGTATACACAAAACCCGAATACACAGTGATATCAGAAATTGCGCTGGCCCTTCCATCTCCCGAAATCGCTGTTATATAAACCTTTCCATTGCCAATACTCTGCACAAATCCATTGGCATCCACTGTGGCAACAGAAGTGTTGCTACTCGACCATTGGAAAGTAGTATCGATCCTATAACCGTACATATAGTACCGAGCTTCGAGTTGTAAATTGTCGCCTTTACGAACCCCAGCCCAGGACTGATTGAATTCGACCAAGGGATTGGGAGAGAGTAACCAAAGAGCAGGATTGAAAGAAGAATCTTTATCGGGACAAAGTACGCTTTGTACGATGGGATTGAGAAGACAGGCATTGAACGAAAAAAGGCAAACTACCAAATACAATAATTTTGGAAGTTTGACGATCTTACGATCACTAGACTGATTAGAAAGATTTGCCTTCATCCGAACCAACAAACATAAATAAAGCGAATCCCAAGAAAATGTCATTCCAAAAATTAGGAAGCCATGCTAAATGTAGCTTCCTCCTACCTACTGTTAGCGCCAGGGATAGAAGCGGAAATCCTTCCCGAAGGGAAGATTGGAGCGGATAGCCCGGTCGTGCCTGTGAGGGATTTTGGGTTCTCGTGAGATTCGAGGCGCCCCCTTTTTTACGATGGCAATTCTATGGATTTTGTTGAACTTTATGGTAATCCATGGAGTCTGAGAGACAAAGAGATTAAATTTTAATTTTTAGAATCACAATGGCAAATTCAAAAACTTTCACATCCAATGATTGGCTTTCTCTTACGTCCCTTCTCGTTTTGATCGGAGTGGTCGTTGCACCCATTGGCGAAGGCCTCCTCATCGCAATGGCCGTTGTATTCTTAGCCGCGGGAATTTCTAGTGCGGTTCATAGCGCGGAAGTCATCGCCGAACGAGTGGGACCTGCACTCGGGACTTTGATTTTAGCTATCTCTGTTACAGTGATTGAAGTGGCTCTCATTGTCAGCCTTATGAGTAATGACACGGCGGACTCACCACAAATTGCGAGAGATACAGTGTTTGCGGCCCTTATGATTGTCACGAACGGAATCATTGGAATCTGCATTCTGTTAGGTGGATTGAAACATAAGGAGTTAGGATTTCAATCTGTTGGCACAACGGCACTGCTTGGAGTACTGGCTGTACTTTCTACACTCACATTGATATTGCCATTATACACAACATCTACCAACAGAGGGACTTACAGCGCAGGACAATTGATCTTTGTTTCGCTTGCTTCTTTAGTTTTGTATGGGTCTCTGGTTTGGTCGCAAACCAAATCTCATAAAAATTTCTTTGCAGCTTCGGAAGGTGAGGAGTTAGTAACGGCAGAGACAACCAAAACGAAACCGACTCAAAAACGAGCGATCACTAGTTTTATTTCTCTTATCTTTTCCCTTGTTGCTGTTGTCGGATTGTCAAAAATTTTAAGCCCTACCATCGAACACACAATCGCAGCCCTCGGGGCACCAAAGGCCGTGGTGGGGATTGTGATTGCGATTCTTGTTTTGGCACCGGAAACTTTAGCGGCGATGAATGCAGCAAAAATCAATGAACTACAAACTAGTTTGAACTTAGCGTTGGGATCGGGAGCGGCGAGTATTGCACTCACCATTCCTGCGGTCAGTTTCTATTCATTAATGTTTGATAAACCATTAACCCTCGGACTCGACACCAAGGGAATTGTGTTTCTTATGGTAACCTTTCTTGCAGGAAGTTTTACTTTTGGATCGGGGAGAACCACATCCCTTCATGGACTCATCCATTTAGTGATCATGGCTTCCTTTTTAGCGATCTCTCTTATGCCATAAAAGTTGAGTTAACTTCCACAAACAAGACATCCCTCTTCCATAGAACAGGATTCACCTACAAATTCAGATCCCGCATTGGATTTGTTAGTTGGATCTGGAATCGGAAGTTCGGTATCTTTGACAATTTGATCCTTAGCTTTTTCGACAGTGAATTGGATGGCCTGAGTGGCAGCTTTCGTTCGCAAATAATACATCCCCGTTTTTAAACCTTGTTTCCAAGCATAAAAATGCATGGAGGAAAGTTTGGATACTGTAGGGCTTTCAACAAACAAGTTTAAGGATTGGGACTGGCAAATAAAAGCACCACGATCGCGGGCCATATCAATCAGTGACCTTTGTTTCATTTCCCAAACCGTTTTGTAAATTTCTTTGAGAGAATCAGGAATCGAAGGGATGGATTGGATGCTACCGCCAGCTTCTATGATTTGGTTTTTCATTTGGGAATTCCATAAACCGAGTTCAATCAAATCATGTAACAAATGTTTATTGACGATAATAAATTCTCCACTTAAGACTCTCCGGGAATAGATATTGGAAGTATAAGGTTCAAAACATTCGTTGTTTCCCAAAATTTGGGAAGTGGAGGCTGTGGGCATAGGTGCGACAAGAAGAGAGTTCCGCGCTCCATATTGAACCACTTCTTTACGAAGGCTTTCAAAGTCCCAACGTCCTGTGGGTTTGACATCCCATAAATCAAATTGGAAAATTCCTTTGGAAAGAGGAGAACCAGGATAACTTGGATAGGTTCCTTCGACTTTGGCAATGTCTTTACTCGCTGTCATCGAGGCAAAGTAGATGGTTTCAAAAATCTCTATATTGAGTTTTTTTGCCGCATCACTTTCATAAGGCATTCGAAGTAGAATGAAAACATCGGCAAGTCCTTGTACACCAATCCCAATTGGACGGTGTTTTAAGTTGGAGTTTTTGGCTTCGGGAACCGGATAATAATTTTCATCAATGATACGATTCAAATTCACCGTCATTTGATAGACAATCTCATACAAAGTATCAAATAAAAATTTACCTTCGGAAACAAACTTAGGCAAAGCAACAGATGCTAAATTACAAACAGCCACTTCATCAGGGCTGGTGAATTCTAAAATTTCCGTACAGAGATTGCTACTTTTGATGGTTCCTAAATTTTTCTGGTTACTTTTGGAATTGGCTGCATCTTTATACAAAAGGTAAGGAGTTCCTGTTTCGATTTGCGATTCCACAATCGCAAACCAAAGTTCTTGGGCTTTGACTTTGGTTCGTGCTCGGCCCTCTCTTTCATACTGTTCATAGAGTTTTACAAAATCATCTCCATACACATCAGAAAGACCCGGAGCTTCGTTGGGACAAAACAAACTCCAATCGCTCCCCTCTTCCACTCGCTTCATAAACAAATCAGAAATCCAAAGTGCATAAAATAAATCACGAGCCCGCATCTCTTCTTTGCCATGGTTTTTCTTTAGTTCTAAAAATGGAAAAATATCAGCATGCCATGGTTCTAAATAAATGGCAAAGGCACCTTTTCGTTTCCCACCACCTTGGTCCACATACCTGGCTGTATCATTAAACACGCGTAACATGGGAATGATCCCGTTGCTTGTTCCATTGGTACCACCAATATAAGAACCTGTGGCGCGGATATTATGGATGGAAAGACCTATCCCACCGGCACTTTGTGAAATTTTTGCCGTTTGTTTGAGAGTATCATAGATTCCTTCAATACTATCATCTTTCATCGTGAGAAGAAAACAACTGCTCATCTGTGGTTTGGGCGTGCCTGCATTGAAAAGAGTGGGTGTGGCATGAGTGAACCAACGTTCGCTCATCAAATTATAGGTTTTGATTACGTCTTGAATCCGGTCTTTATGAATTCCGATGGCCACTCGCATATACATATGCTGCGGGCGTTCTACAATTTTTCCATCAAGTCTGAGTAGATAGGATTTTTCCAGAGTTCGGAAACCAAAATAATCAAATCCAAAGTCTCTATCATAAATGATGGAACTATCCAAAAGTTCAGAATGTTTTTTGACAATCTCCCAAACATCTTCGGCAATGAGTGGCATCGCCTTTCCGGTTTTGGGATCTACATAGGAATACAATCGTTCCATGGTTTCCGAAAAAGATTTAGTCGTGTTTTTATGAAGGTTACTGACAGCGATCCGGCTGGCAAGGAGTGCATAGTCTGGGTGTTTGGTGGTGAGAGAGGCTGAAATTTCGGAAGCCAAATTGTCGAGTTCCGATGTGCTTACCCCATCATAAATACCTTCGATTACTTTTTTTGCCACGTCGATAGGACTTACCAAACGACTGAGTCCATAGGATAGTTTTTCAATCCTGGCTGTGACTTTATCAAACTTTACCGATTCTTGTTTTCCATTTCTTTTGAGTACAAACATATAATTTCCTTGTTTAAAATTTAAAAATCTTCGTTCAGAGAAAAAGTAAAACTTTGTTCCGAATTGAGAACTCCAGCCTTTTGGTAATCACCCACTCGTTTTTCAAAAAAGTTGGTTTTCCCTTGTAAGGAAATCATTTCCATAAAATCGAAGGGATTGGAGGAATAATAAAGTTTATCAAAACCAAGTTCGATGAGCCAACGGTCTGCCACAAATTCAATGTACTGTTGCATGAGTTTTGCATTCATACCAATAAGATCCACTGACAGAGATTCGGTGATGAATTCCTTTTCAATGTTGACGGCATCAGTGAAAATTTCATACACCCTGTCGGCGCTTGGTTTGTTTTCTAACATTTTAAACAGAATACAAGCAAACTCACAATGTAAGGCTTCATCACGACTAATCAGTTCATTCGAAAAACTAAGGCCAGGGAGGAGTCCTCGTTTTTTCATCCAAAAAATGGCACAAAAACTTCCACTAAAGAATATCCCTTCTACAGCAGCAAAGGCTAGAAGGCGTTCCGCAAAATTTCCTTCATCGATCCAACGTAAGGCCCATTCTGATTTTTTTTGTACGGCCGGAATGGTTTCTATGGAATGGAATAATCTATTTTTTTCTTTTGGATCTTTTATGTAAGTATCGATAAGAAGGGAATAGGTTTCCGAATGGATGTTTTCCATCATAATTTGGAATCCATAAAAGCACCTAACTTCAGGAAGTTGCACTTCACGCATAAAGTTCACTGCTAGGTTTTCGTTTACAATTCCATCACTTGCGGCAAAAAATGCTAAAACATTACTCAGAAAAAATCGTTCATTATCTGTAAGGGAATTCCAGTCTTCCAAATCACTACTCAAATCGATTTCTTCGGCGGTCCAAAAGGATGCCTGTTGTTTTTTGTACATTTCCCAAATTTGCGGAAACTTAATAGGAAGGATGACAAAACGATCCTTATTTTCTTTTAATAAAACTTCTGATTGGTAATCCATAACTAAATCTCCGTTAGTCGGGACACAACATCTTATTTGAGGAGAAGGTGTGGGTATCCCGGTAGCAATAGTCCGGGGCCCTGAAAAAATTTTCGGTACAGATGATCGTTTACGGGCGATTCATATGTGGGAAGATCCGACTTTCCTTATCTAAAGTGAGATATGGATTTACGGTTGCGCCGTCAGTTGAGGAGTTTCACCTCATTCCTCCCGGAATAGAATCTAAAGAAACCCAAAGAGACATATTTTGTCAATGGAATAAAACGAAGGAAAAAGTGAAAAAAATCCGATCGCGCCAAATGCTATAAGTGACGATTTGCAAACACTTGACTGATGACCCAACAAACTGTTTCCCATAGAAAAGTAAACAATCGATAAACAATATTTAGTTTTCATTTTAGATCTATCCACCTAAGGTTTGCTTTATGAATCTTATATATATAATCGTATTGGTTGGTATTTTTCTTTTCCTTAGCCTTTTACACTTTCTTTGGTCTATCGGTATCCTTTGGGGATTTGAAGTCGCATTACCTAGAAAAAAAGATGGAAGTTTTTTATTTTATCCCAAAAGGATAGATAGTTTTGTTGTAGGTCTTTTCTTACTCCTACTTTCCGGTTTTTATTTCACACTCACTGGCATGATACAACCGTTATTTGATTCTAGGATTTATGTGATAGGATGTTGGTTCACAAGCGCAATCTTTGGAATTCGTGCTATTGGAGATTTTAATTATTTAGGTTTTACCAAACGAATCAAAAACAAAGAATTTGCTTACTTTGATACGATTCTATTTTCTCCTCTTTGTCTTTTGATTTCTCTACTAGCCTATCTGATCCAAAGAGGGTTATGACAAATATTAAATTCTAATTGGCTTTCGGTAGCTGAATGAATTTATATTTTATAAACAAAACTGATTGGAGTTTTACGATACCCTACACCAAGTTTCTGTAGATCGTTGTCATCAATTCAGAAAGAATGATTGGTTTTTTGACACATCCGTTCATTCCATTTTCTACATATTCTTTTAGCTGAGAATCCATACTATTGGCCGTGATGGCAATGATCGGAATATCTCGATAGGAATCATTACGTTTGCGAATTAGTTTCGTTGCTTCCAGTCCATCAAGAACAGGCATTTGGATGTCCATAAGGATCATATCGAATCGATCATCCATATGACCGAGAGATTCATCTAATAAGTGAATGGCTTCCATTCCATTGAAGGCAACACTGACTTTTATGTTTTCATTCTGACATATCTTTACGATAAACTTTTGATTGAGTAAATTATCTTCTGCTATCAAAAGATGAAATTTTTTATCCTCCGTCATTAGTTTAGGATTCATATTATCAATTTGTATTTCTTTTTGATCCGTTTCTTGGTATGGAATTGTAAACTGGAAGATGGACCCTGAATCGAGAACACTTTGTACATCAATTTCTCCACCCATTAAATTGACCAGTTGTTTGGAAATATAAAGACCGAGGCCGGAACCTTCAAATTTTTTGGTGCGTGAATCTTCTAATTGAACAAAACGATTGAATAGTTTTGGGATATTCTCCTCAGAAATCCCAATCCCACTATCCTTCACTTGAAATACAATATACCTTTTATCATCACTTAAATGGACGTCTAAGGATAAAGATCCGGTGAAGGTAAATTTCAAAGCATTCCCAATCAGATTGATCAATATTTGACGAAGGCGATTTTCATCAACAAGGACATACAGGTTTGTATCTAAATCGGAAACATTCACTTGAAAATCTAAATTCTTCCTTTGGGCATCAGTCAAAAATAACTGAACCAAATCCTTACATAACTTGTTGATATTGGTGGGTCTTGGAACTATCTCCAACTTTTTATTTTCTAATTTTGCAACATCTAATACATCGTTGATGATGGTGAGAAGTGATAACACCGATTTTTTGGCATTGTCCAAATAATCTTTCTGTTCCAAATTAATTGGCGTTTGTTCCAATAATGTCAACATTCCGAGCACACCATTCATCGGTGTACGAATTTCATGACTCATGTTGGCCAAAAATTCCGATTTCACTCGATTGGCTTTTTCTAATTCAAAAGTTCTCTTTTCAACAATATTCTGAATGCTTTTTTCTTTCCCCATGATGATGAGTAAGAGCATTCCTAGTAATCCGGTCAGTAGAGAAGATATGATTAAAAGAAACCGGGATGCATTGGTTAGGTTTTTCTGAAAATACTCTTTAGTCGCGATTGTTTTTATATTCAGAATACGAGAACCAATGGTTATCTGATGTTCATACGAATAGTCAGAAAAAATCTTTTCTTCCATATTCGAACATTCTTCGGAGAATATACTCAAATTGGATGGATTATTTACTTCTTCAATTTGAATGCATAGATCATGTTGATCATTCCCATTTAATGTGTTATCAATAATGGTTGCGATTCGAATGATTGCAGTAGCAAATCCAGATTCCCCATTCAATCTCTTCACAGGATAAAGAATCAAAAAACCAGAGTTGTTGATCTTGTTTTGAATTAAACTGATTTTACCAGTCATCTCGATTCCTTCTCTTTCCATGGCACGGAGAAGGGCCTCTTTACGAACTGAATCGGAAAGTAAGTTAAATCCAACAGCTTGGTGGTTTTCATCGTAAGGGTAAATGTATTTGATGTACACATACTCTTCGTTTACTGGCGAAGGGATTCGTTTTTTTTCTTTTCGTGTCGAAATTCCTATCGAATCGGGATAATCAATTTTTAGCTCTGCTTCACGTGCCGATCGTGATGTATGTCGAATGGAAGAATTCCAAGATACTGCTGTCACACTCTCTGATTCCTCCATAATTTCTTTTGCAAATTCATCAAAGTATTTACGATTTAAGTTTCCAACTAACGATATAAAGGAACCAAGAGCCTTTACCACTCGAATGTTTTCTGATAACCGATTGGTGATCCCTGTGGAAACAATATGACCGTCCGACTTAATTCGATAACTTATGAATTCTTTTTCCCAGTTCCTCGTCAGAAAAAAAATAGATAAGGTGAATACAAAAGTACTCATCGTAGCAGAAGAAAAAATAATTAACCGTAATA
Source organism: Leptospira chreensis (assembly GCF_016919165.1). Lineage (GTDB taxonomy): Bacteria > Spirochaetota > Leptospiria > Leptospirales > Leptospiraceae > Leptospira_A > Leptospira_A chreensis. The sequence continues at coordinate 66,702 of NZ_JAFFPS010000039.1, read as the reverse complement.
GTTTTTCTTCACCCCTATACCACTTCCAAATGAGGATGAGTAGTGGTGTAAAAATGATAATTCCAATAGAATCACCCATCCACCAAGTAAGCCAGGTTTGAAATAGAAATTCGAAGTAGATAATTTTAAAGTAAAATAAAGAAAAACTTCCAATCGCAGAAGAAATGAATGCTGTCACTGGACCTGCAAAAGCAAAAAAGATTAAGATCTCATGAACTTGAAAGATATTCAAATTTGGATCAGAATACTTTTTTAAGAAATAAGCACCCAAAACGGCAGAGGTTGAATTTCCCAGTGATATCGTTATATTTTGTGGACTAGCAATGAGAAACTCAATCCAAGTTTCCGATGTCGGGAAGTGCGTTGTGTTCGTAAGATAGGCACCCAAAAATAATGCCATCCAAACTCGGTTTCCAAACAACAATACAAAGCCGAGGGCAAGACCTGCCGGTGGCCAAACGGGAGTGCTGTATCCGTCAATCGAAGACAAATTCAAACTTAATTTCCCGGCGATTAGATAGAGAAGGAATACCAAAACCTGGAGAAAAAATTCTCGGCTGCATTTTTTGATATAGGCATTCCAGGAAGGCATATAAGTCTAAAGACGATTTAAATCAGAAGAAAAAGAAATAAATTCTTGGCTTATAAGCTTGGAAATGAATTTATTTTCGTCCCAAAAGAGAGATCTTTTCTTCGGACCAGCCGACCAATTTTCTGAATCAGGAATTGAAGTTAACAATTCACTGAAAAAGGGAATGGTTCCAAAATGACATTATGGAAGAAAATATTTTCAATCAACTTGCCAACAAATATGATACAAAGGAAAGAAAGGAATTAGCAAACATCATTGTATCTGCGGTCTATGATGAGATAAAAACTTCAAAAATAAAAACGTTATTAGACTATGGATGTGGCACGGGACTTGTTGGCCTGGAGTTATCGAACCTTGCGGATCAAATTCTATTCCTTGATTCATCGGAACAGATGTTGGAAATTCTAAAAGAAAAGATCATTCAAACCAAAATCAAAAATGCGGAAGTGATGGATTCTGATTTTACGAAACTCCCATCTAATTTGGAAGTGGATGCCATTCTTGTATCTTTGGTCCTTCTACACATTCCCGATACAAAACAAATTCTGAAGTTTTTTTACTCAATCTTAAATGCAGAGGGAAAACTAATCATAATCGATTTTGATAAAAATGAAAATATCAGTCACCCGAAGGTACATAATGGATTCACAGGCTTAGAGCTGAGATCCTTACTTAGTGATGTAGGATTCAAAAATATAGAAATCAAAACCTTCCATCATGGAAAAAATATTTTCATGAACCAAGACGCCTCTCTATTCATTTCCACTAGTTCAAAATAAAATAGCAGAGGCCTTTAGGGGTTTACAAGATTCTTTTTTTGTTAGTGGGACTCTGTATATTTTTTAAAATTATCAAGAATTGCCTGCCAACCACCTTGTTGCATTTCCACAGGATTTTGATCTTCCGCATCAAATTTGACAGTTACTTGTGTTTTGTTTCCGATTGGCTCTAACAAAACGGAAGCTTTTCTACCATCTTCCATTGTATAGGTAAATGATTTTTGATCAGTGATATTGTCATAAGTTGCTTCAAACTCAAAACCAAAACTTCCGTCTTTAGCTTCCATTCTGGCACTGTATTTTCCCCCGACTCGTAGATCGTTTTTCGCCCAAGGACATTGCCAATCGTCTGAGGCAAAGTTCCAATGGATGATATGTTCAGGCTTTGTATAATAGTCCCAAACCTTTTTCTGGTCGGCGCTGATGGTGGATTGAACGGTGATTTGGTTAGTTTCCATTTCCTGAAAATTAATGGGAATGATTCAAAGTTGAAAAGCATTTTCTTTTGCACCGAGAGATAGATTTGGCAAAAAATGAAAGGCCCCATTTACCGAAATTTATTTCTTTTCCGCAATGGATTTGATGATATCCAAACAATGGTTCCAACTCTCTTCGGAATGTTTGAGTTTGTCCTCAGCCGTAAATCCAGTTTGGTTTAAATGGATGGTCACAATACCATCTGCTTCTGTTAGTTTATTTTCAATGATGGAATAGTTTTCTGATAAATCGGGTAACCCAAAAAACGCTGAAAAATAAGTGTATTTGAATGTATGCGGAGGTTGGAAAGAAAGGATGATTCCTTTTTCCTCGTATGGTGTTCCTTCCCAAACCCCTTTAAAAAGAAGAGAACTTCCCTCTTTCCATTCCGAAATGGCCTCAGTTCCATACAAATATTCTTTGATGTATTGGGGTTTTGTGAGAATTTCCCAAACACTTTTCGAATTGGATTGAATGGATTTTGTCAGATTTAATTTTAAATGGTGGTTCAGTTGTGTTGTAGAATTCATGATTAACCTCTAACAATAAGATATCAGGGATTCAAAGTTTTGGATTGTAAAAACACGACAAAAGGATAAATAAGTGGTATGGCGAAAGAAAAAGGGAAACCAACTCGCGGAGTTTTACGCCAAAACAAAGCAAACCTGATCGCAAAACACAATCGGTATTTTGCTAGCACCAAACTCGATTATTTTATAGAACACTATTGGACTGTTAGTTGGGACTTAAGTGGCAAAGAACCTTATCTTGCAGAAACCCTTCCTTACCCTAGTGTACATATTGTTTTTGAAAAAGGAAATTCCAAAATCTTTGGGGTCACTCGCGGTAGATTTTCCACTCTTTTGAAAGATAAAGGTTCTGTATTTGGAATCAAGTTTCGCCCCGGAGGATTTTATCCCTTCTTTCAAAAATCTATCTCGAGTCTCACTGACAAAACCTTTCCCATTTCTGAACTTACAAACGAAGATAACTTACTTCTGGAAACGGAAATCTTTCAAAAAGAAGACGAAGGGGATCGAATCAAAATCATTGAAACTTGGTTGGAAAAAATCCTACCGGAACCCGATCCCAAAATTACCTTGATCAACACCATCATCGATAGAATCAAAGAAGATAGAACCATCCAATCAGTAGAACAAATTACAAAACTATATTCGATCCAACTTCGTAACCTACAAAGACTCTTTCAAGAATATGTAGGAGTGAGTCCCAAATGGGTCATCCAACGATTTCGGATCCAAGAAGTGGCAGAACGAATGGAAAAAGAAAAATCCATTCAGTTTGCAGAGTTGGCTCTGGATCTGGGTTATTATGATCAGGCTCATTTCATCAAAGATTTTAAAAATACAATTGGCCTAAGCCCAGAAGAATATTTACATTCTACAAAATAAGGAAACTGACAATATGCATCCCATTCTAAAACAAGCATTTGCCGTTGAGATGGCCAAAGCAAAAAACTTATACAAAGAATCGAAGTATACAGAATCTTTTTCTCATTTAGAACGCGCCCATGTTCTGGGACAAAGGTTTGTTTTCCCTCATACATACAATCACTGGTGGATGTTAAAAGTAGGAATTCGTAAAAAAGACAAACGCGAAATTCTCGGACAATTGGTACGGCTTTCTGCTGCCGGGATCGGATCCCTTCTCGGTCGGGCTCCGATGGGAAACACAGGAGGAGCTAATATTGGAATCATGCAGGTATTACCTATTCAGGGAGACCTGAAAGTTCTATTCGAAAGAGCCGGAGAAAAAGCTTAAACTTTCACAAAACCTATCAAAAGAGCCATTCCGATTCAGAATCCATCCTCTGCCAGGGATACGGAAGGCTTGGTCACCTGCCATCGTTAGATGGTGGGGGACGGGAGCGCACGCGGACCCTGGAGTAGCCCGGTCGTTTTGAGAATCCCATCCCGTGCTTCCATAGAATTCGAGGCAGCCTGAGAATTCGGCCCTGTCCAATGTACAAGAAGTTCGAACCATATACTATGCAATATTGGACAAATTGTCCGCTATAGCGAATATAGGATTTGCCGACTCTTTGGATTTCACCAAGTTCAGTAAAAAGCAATTTGGAGGAATCAAATGGCGAATACATTATTTGAAGCAAAAGCGTCCTGGGCGGGTGGCCTGAAACTAAACCTGGAATCAAGGCAACACAAATGGGTGATTGATGAACCGGAATTTTTAGGTGGAACCGATTTGGGAGCCAATCCCGTTGAACATTTACTAGGTGGACTTGCCTCTTGTGTGGGAGTGCTTGTTTCTGTTTTTGCAAAAGCACACCAAGTGGAATTAAAAGATTTCCAAGTGTTTGCGGAAGGTGATTTGGATTTAGATGGATTTCAAGGTTTATCGGATGTTAGGCCAGGATTTTCAGAAATTCGTTACCGAGTGAACATTGAAAGTGATTCACCAAAAGCAAACATTGATGCCCTTCTTGCACATATTCACAAAGTATGTCCGGTGAAGGATAGTCTTTCGGGAGTTGCTGTACTCAACCAAGTGGTTGTTGCAGGTTAATGGATTGTATTTGGGACACCAAAGGTTTGGATACAAACATAGGTGTCCCTTTCGTTTTTCTAACTAAAAAACATGGCTAAAGTTGACAAAAACCTGTTCGTCTTCTCTCGATTTTGCGTAATCGATCATGATGATGGTAGCTTGGTTCCAAGCAATTCGTAAACCGATACCTCGAGAATAGGCGTAACCTTTCCAACCTAATTTATGTTCGTCGTCCCATACACGACCGTAATCCAAAAAGGGAACTAAATTAAAAGCGAAGAATTCAGAACCGATCCTCGCTTCTGCAAACTTCCAACGAACTTCTGTGTTCCCCCAACCCATGGCGCGTCCCACAAATCGATCTTGTTTGAAACCACGAAGTGTACGAAGTCCCCCAAGACCTCCCACCAGTCCTTCCGTTCCCCACATATTTCTATATTCATAAAAAGGAGATTCGCCCTCCGTCACACCCAAACCAAAACGATTGGCGATGACTAGTTTATCAAATATCTTAGGAAAAGGACTCCAAAAGAGTTTTGTTTGTGCAAAGTATTTTTGATAATCATATTCAGACCCAATGGCCTTTGTATGTTTTTCATAAGTGGCTTCTGCAAAAATTCCAGAGTTGGGATCGGGTTCAAAATCTCTTGTGTCGTATACAAGACCAACACGAAGGGCATTCACATAACCACCATTATATCCTATGATTTTTTTGCCTTCATAGTCTTCTGTGAGTCTGGTTTTTCCGTTGGGAACATCTGCGGTATGTTCCCCCCCAAGAAGTGGATCCACACCTCGTGCCAGACGACCATCATAGGTTCGAACAATATTATTAGAAAACTTAAAACCGGCTACAAGTCTTACTGTCCCACCCACAAAAGAACGTTCAGTACTCGCTGTGGCCATCGGTGTTTCAATTGTATAACGGTTGTACATTTTATCTGTGACCACATAACCAGGAGTTTGTGGAAATCCAGAATAAGATTTTCCGCCGAAACTGATTGGGTCAGAACTTGTCCCTGGTCGGAAGAATGTAAGGTTGTTTTCTTGATCCATATAACTGGCGTTTTGAATATGCCTTCCATCTGGTTGGTTCCTTTCCAGATAGGATAATGGTTTCATTGTTTCTTCACCAATTCCAAAGTACAATGTGGTGGGTGTGATGGTTAGGAAAAGGTCAGCCCGCAGACGCCACTGGGTATCTGCGATGAATGGCATGTCCAAACTCACTTGGTGGTATTGGGCATTTTTATTGGTATTGAAGTACTGAGCAAACACACGCATACGATAGGGAGTGTAATAAAAAAGTGGATCGGACTTCTTTCCATTTTCATAGATATAAGCGCGGGCCCCATACCCAATCCCTTCATTGGGATCGGAGTTGATGAGAGGAAGGCCTGTGGGATACCAACTTTCTTTTTTATCCTCTATGTCCTTCTTACAAAGTTGTTTGGTCGGATCCATAGGGAAGGGAAGATTTTTCGGTGGCGGGTCTTTTTCACAACCCGCACTGGGAATGTATTCCTGGGCCGAGAGAGAAGCCGGATAAACAAAGAAAAACCAAACAAATAAGGGCAAAAAAACAAGGTTTCGGTTTCGATTCATAGTTATGCGAGTGGACACAACCCATGGACGATACGTACGGAAATGATTCGGTCAATCAAGAAATGAGTTACCACTCACTTTTTATAGATAGAATTCCTGCCATTTCGTTCAATTTCTGAACACTGCTGTCTTTGGTGAACTTTTGGTTAATTGGTCATTTCTTTGGCCATGGAATCCAGTTTGATGATGATTCCGCCAGTGGATTTGCTACCTTCTGCAATTTGTTTGGAAATTTCGACTATGTTTGTCGCATACTCTGAAATGTGCGCTGTGATTCTCGTGGATTCCTCAGTGGCAATCTTCTGGGAATTCGTAGAATTTTCGATGGTTTTGCTGGTTTCGTAAATCCGAGTGTTTAGGTTATCAATGGTTTCGATGGCTTTGTCGATTTCGACAATTTTGGAACCAACCCCTGTGATTTCATTTTTGATGACTCCAATGGCTGAGTCCAATTTTCCCATCATACTAGAAGAACGATTGATGAGTTCACTACTTTCGCCAATGAGAGATATATTTTCTTGAATGATCTTTGAAATTTCTTTGGAGTTACGAGTGGTAGCAGCAGCAAGCTTAGATATTTCTTCGGCGACTACAGCAAATCCTCGACCATGTTCCCCTGCCCTTGCCGCTTCAATCGCTGCATTGAGAGATAACAAGTTTACTTTGTCTGCAATATCATTAATCACAGAAACAAAATTGGCAATCTCCGTACTTTTCTCTTTGAGGATATTGAACTTATTAATAGAGAGGTGAATGTGTTCGGATGTGTCATTGGAATAACCCGTCACAACATCTAAATTTTTATAGATCCTTCCCGTACCAGTCTGAACAGTTTCATTGATGGCTTTTAAATCATTTACAGATTGAATGGATACTTCTGATTCGTTATACAACGATTTGGCGATTTTATTATTTGAATCTGCTTTGGAAGATAATTCTTTTAAGGAAATAGATATTTCAGAAAGAGAAGATGCTTGGTGTTCCGAAATTTGTTTTAGTTCTCCTGAGATGGTATCTTGATTTTTAATCTGGTCTTTCATCACATCGATGGTTTGGAGAATGGTTTTTGCCATATTCAACAAATTGTCTAAAGCCTTTTTTGCTTCTTTTTGTTTTTCTACAGCTAGGTTCAGAAGATTCCTGGTTGCTGTTGCCCCGACAGTGGCACCAATCCCTACCCAAATAAAAATAAGAAATCTTACAATGACGTTACTTCTCGGGCCACCAGGGATTAATTCTGGTCGTAAAGAAAACAAAACAATTTCTGAAACGATAATCAGAATGAAATTGAATATGGATGCATTCCGATTGAAATACAACACACTCAGAACAAAGGAAATATAAAATGTTGCCGCAAGTTCAGTCGCACCATAAATCACATATTGAAATACAAGTAAACAGAGTGTAACACCAGTAATGGATATATAACTAGAAGACCAATGTGTTTTTAACTTTGTAGAGAGTAAAAATCCAAAAATCAATATGGAAGTAGCGAGGACAAATTCGATAAAAATACTTTGGTAAGTGAGGTAATCCGAACCTTTCCCCGCCATTTTGATGGAAAGTGTTGCTATGTTTGCAAGAGCAAGGATCGAAAGAAACGAAAGAAACATACGTTTGTTGTTTCGTAACATCACTTCCGTAAAAAGGTCTTCGGAAATCGTCATCTCGGTTTTTGAGGCAAAAAATTTAGCAAACAAACAGAACCTCCTGTATCAAGTATTTAGATTTTAGGCCATATTCTAAGAAGAGAACCCATTGGCAAGAAACGTCCCATCTCTTATAGATAGATTCCAAAAAAAGAACCGACCAACTGACAAGGCGTTTGGGTAGGGATTGTACAAAAAAAACTCCTCTCGGAGTCATAGTTCTGCTTAAATCTATCTTCGGTGAACCAAGCTGAACCTTGTTCATCCCAATAGAAATCGGACGAAAAGAATCACAAGGAACGACAAAACTTTCAACCAAATCGGATGGATTGGGGAATCTCTATCCGGTTCCTTTATGTTTCAAAATACAAATTTTAAAGATTTTAAATTCTCTTTTTATTAGAAAAGGCAAACTAACGGCGATCATTCTCTCTCCACAAGACATCCATTAGGCTTTGCAAGCCTTTTTAGAATAGTCTGAAATGGAAACATACCTGTTTTTCACTACAAGACCACTTTTTCTCTGTTAGTATTTCTATAAAAAACCCAACACGATTGACACAAAACAGAATCAAAAATACAACTGTCAAAAATCATCAGGAGAATCATGTGAAAAAGAGTATTTTCTTTGCCGTCTCACTCACATTCATATTACTTACACAAAACTGTACAGGTGGTTCATACCATGCGAGTTATGTGCCAAGTGCAAATACAAACCCAACACGGGAGTATGCAACCGGGTCAACTATATCCAAAGGTGGATTATTTTACCACAAAACGTATGTTCCTGGCCCACTTGGATTCAATGCGGAAGGAACTTCTGAAGGTAGAGGTTGTAACCATTCAATATTATACTTATTTTCTTTTGGAGATTCCTCCATCGAATCAGCGAAAAAGTCTGCAAATATCACAAAAGTTGCCTATATAGATTATGAACAGCTCGGCGTTGTTGCAGGTTATATCTACCATAGAGTATGTACGATTGTTAAAGGATCATAATCGGAGTTCCCAATGAAAATGAAATTAGTATTTATCTCTCTCTTATCTGTATTTTTATTCGCAAATTGTGCGATTGGCCCAACTCACGGCTTTATTTATTCTTCCACAAAGTTTGCTGGTACATTCAATGCGGAAAACAATGTAAAAGCGACAAAAGAAGGAAAAGGATGTCAGTTCACTGTCCTTTATCTTTTTAGCGCGGGTGATGCTGGTGCTGGATCCGTAGCCAACAAAAACGGAATCAGCAAAATTGCAACGATTGACCACTCCTCCCTATCTGTCTTCACCGGTTTATTCCGTAACTACTGTACAATTGTATCTGGAGAATAATGATGAAATACCTTTTACTTTCAATTTTTAGTTTAGCACTTTTTACAAACTGTGTGACCACTCCAATCCCAGGTTATCTATTTTCTAACACCACCCAACATTTAAATGGGGATGCTGTAGGAAATATGATAACATCCGCTAAAGTAGAAAAGTCTGGTAAGTCTTGCAGTATATCAGGTTTGGTAGTGAATATTTTCTACTATGGATCTGGTAACTCTATCGAAGAGGCCGCACAACATGCAAACATCAAAAAGATTGCAGTCATTGACCGCGAGTCTTTGACGATTTTACCATTCGGACTTTTTTATCGCGAATGTGTGATTGTTTGGGGGGAATAGACAGTGTCCCTTAAAAGAATCATCTTAACATTGGGGGTTGTGTTTTTGTCTTTCGACAGTCTTTTTGCCAAAGACTTTGACTCCACCCATGAATTGCCAGAAGTACGGCAACCAGACAAACACCGAGTGTATTTCCGATCTACGGGAAGTGCTGGAACTCTATATATTCCCGAAAAAGATTACCAAAGAAATGCAGATCTCGCCTATATGACGTTCAATGGTGCAACTGTAATTGATTTGATATACTTCACAGAACAAATGCCAAAATTTGATGGTAATGCCAATACGAGGGAAGTGGAATATCGTTACCAGGACAAGTTCCGCGTATTTTACGAATCCAGGGTTTTGGTAAATGCGAGTAATAACGATGATCCCTACGGTGCTAAATTTAAAGAGAACAAAAAAAGTTTGGGGGTTGCTTATTTCCATCCTGTGAATTCACATTTTAATATTGGAGCCAGTTTAAGAAGAACCAGCATCAACCAGTTGACAGACATGTCGGGTGTATTTTACGATTACATCCCACCTGCACCTGGAAGTTTTGGTGGCACATCTTTTTTTACGATACAGGACGCAGATGCAACTTTAAATGTCAAAGGTATCGTACCTGGGATCCACTTAGAAATTAAACCATTACGATGGTTTGAAATCCACTTAGGGCAACAATTCTATAACTTAAGAGGTAACGATTCCAGAGTCGCAACATCCATAGCGACTATCGGTGTCATTACTGCTGGTTATGCGAATGGGGATGCGACTTACTCAGGAACCAAACAAACACTAGACTTTGTATTTCGTTTTTCTTCTTGGTTTGCCGCAAAATGGGGATACTCCAAAGAAAATATGAAGGTGAAACACCAAAACTACTTTACTTTAGGAAACTCACCGACAGCGACACTATTGTATTCTGCTTGGCATGGTTCTCAAGATACAAAATTTGATTTTACTGCTCTCAACTTCACATTGGAATTTTCCAAAAGTTTTGGGGAATGATCTCTTAAAAAAACCTAACAGGAAGTTTAAATCCTGTTAGGTTCCTTATTAAAACTTTCTACTTCTATTAATGTTTAGTTTATGTATCGCAGATTACCTAAATTCTAAACTTATATCTCCTTCTTCAATCCAAACTGATACCAGTCCACCTTACGAGTGAAATGCATGACAGTCGCAAGAACGATAAATAGGGCCAAAGATCCCAGAAGTAAGGCTTGTTCTTCGGATGCAAGAATCACATAAAGAAAAGAATACAAACCTAGATAATAGGAAGCAGTAACAAGTCCTTTTCGTTTATTATTTAATACATTCATCGCATAGTATCCAATGAGTCCTGTCACTGCCAAACTCGATAGAATGTAAGCTGGTAAAAATCCTAAGTGTTCTGAAAAAGATAGATTCAGAACATAAAACAAAACCATTGCCGATCCGATTAAGATGTACTGGATGGGATGTAAAAGAACACCACCAAATACTTCCATAAGAAAGAACAAAGCAAAACTAGTGACGATAAAGAGAAGGCCATACTTTACCGATCGTTCCATTTTTAAATAATGGTCTACCGGAATCACCAAACTCACACCATACCCTGAATTTAGAATGGTTTCGAGAATCTGAACATCCATAGAGTGGATCACTTGCGGATAAGATCTTGCAAAGTAGGAAGATTCCCAGACCGCAGAAAAACCATTCTCATGAATGGATCTATCTTTTGGTAAAAGATTTCCATTGAAGGATGGGTCCTTCCAATCGGAATTCATCACTAGTTTGGATTTTTTTCCAACAGGAATCACAGACAACGATTCTGATCCTTTGACTTCCATTTGGATTTCAAATGGTATGGAGTTACCAGCTTCTGTAATCACAACCGGAGCATTGAGTCCGGATGGAAAAGAGGAGGACCTTGTTCCCGGTAAAAACTTTTTATCTTTTCCAGACCAAGACAATTTCATTTCTCCTCCAAGTCCCTTCAAATCGGAAACAGAAACAACAAGCCGAACATCATCCCAATAGATATAGGTTGTATCCATTGGAAAATCAGAGGAAACAATTGGTGAAAATTTTCCTGTAATCTTCATTTTACTCGTGTATAACGGAATTTCATAGATACTTCTTTTACGAAGTTCTGTTTTCATCTCTACCGCAGAATCCAATTCTTCCGGTAAAAAATAAGCATAATCGGTAACATAATCCCATTTGTCTTTTTCCTTTGTAGAACCAGACTTGGGAGTCCTTACATTATAAGGCACCATAAGGATAGGCCCAACAATGGTTTGGTTTGCTCCCCATTTTTCTCCCACTTCCGTTACCGCTTGGTTTCTTGCGGCGCTTCGTTCATCAATTAAGGAACCAATCATCACGAGTGGTATGATAAATAATAAAACCATTCCACCGAGGATGGCAAGGCGAAGGTTGACAGATGTTTGTAGTTTACTCATAAAAATCTCCTATCTATAGGATAGATCTTTTTCGTGAGTCTTTTATGTTCTGAATGTGAGGATTCTGTGAGGGTCTAGGTTTTTGGAAAAAAAATAGAAACGAGGACCCCTCGCGGATTTCGATTCTGGATCTCCAACTTACCTCCATGAAGGTTCACAATTTGGTTTACAATACTAAGTCCTAAACCAGAACTCTTACGGTTGTTATTTGGTCTTGGTAAAGAATAAAATTTTTCTGTTACCCGAGTGAGAGCATAATCAGGAATCCAGTGGCCTTCATCCATCACAGAAAACTTCAAAAAACCATTTGTTTCTTCCTGAATTCCAATGGTGATCGTATCGTTTTCATTGGCAAAGTCGACCGAGTTTCTGATTAGATTCTCTACGCTTAAGTATATATAATTTCTGTTTCCTTGGACTTCCAAAGTTTGGTTTTCTGCATTTACCACCACTTGGATCGATTTCCACTGAAGTTCGGATTGGAAATTAAGAAGGACTTCCTTAACTAAATCATACAAAAGAACCCGTTCCTCTAATGAGATGGATTTGTTTCCCTCTAAAGAGGAGAGCTCTAACATTTGTTCAATGAGTTTTTGGATTCGTTTTCCTTCCTCATGAATGTTTTTGATAAGACGAGTGGATTCGTTTGGATGAGATTGTAAAAGTTCTACCGATGCTAAAATCGAGGAGAGTGGACTTTTGATTTCATGAGTCAAAGTTTGGACATACGATTCTATATATTTTTTCCCTTCAATTTCCTCGACGAGTAAATCCACTTCTTTCCCAAGTTCATTCAATTCGCGAATCCCAAGTTTTGGGAAAACTATCTTTTCTTTTTTTCGTAAGGAACTTACATATTTCGAAAGGCGTAAAATAGGACGAAAACTCAAATACGCAAGTAAACTAAAGAGAATGGCAATCGCTGAAGCCACAAGGAGTGAAATCCGCCAAAACTTTTTTTTGGCTTCCTCAATGAAAGGAATCACCCCTGTTTTTGGTTTGATGACAGTGAGAACGCCAACGATTTGATTTTTGTATCGAATGGGTGAGGCGACAAACAAAGCCCCTTCTCCTTCTGTATCGATCAGTTTACTCGAACGTGCTCCATACTTTCCTTGGAGAGTCAAATACACATCGTTAAACTTGGAATAGTCGAGTCCTTCCCTATACTTTTCCGAATCAAAAATCACAATTCCCTTTGTATTGGTGATATAAACTTGGATGTCCGTATTTGTTTTTAGAAGAGAATAAATCTTTGCTTCGAAAGAACGTTTGTTTGTGTTTTCGAATACCGGTGAAAATAACGAATGGAGTGTCTCTGAAAACTTGGAATAGGTAAGAGGATTTTGTTCTAATCTCTCTTCCACAATCGCAGATAAAATATGAGCTGTATCATTTAATGATTCCTCGACTGTTTCCATGTAACGAGGGCGAATGGATTCTTCCGTTTTATCAATTAAATAATAAAATCCAATACTTAGGATAAAAAAAAACTAACGATGATTCGAATCCAAAGGTTCATATTTTTTCCTTCAATCCATAACCTTGTCCCCTTCTTGTTTCAATGGGGTCGAAGTCATTTTCAATTTCTTTAAACCTGGCGCGGATGTTTTTAATGACAGTATCCACGGCGCGATCGAAACTATCTTCTGGTTCTGTCCAAACACTGTCCATAATTTCTTCTCTAGTAAAAATACGACCGGGCCATTTAAAAAATAGTTCCATCGTTTTGTATTCATAAGGGGAAAGGTTCAATGTTTTCCCATTAAAATAAACCAACTTCTTATCTAAGGAAATCCTAAATTTATGATCTTCCAAAGTTTGAGTTTGTGTACTTCGTCTTAAGATGGCACGGATTCTTGCTAAAAGCTCCCTCGGACTAAATGGTTTTACCATATAATCATCTGCCCCAATTTCAAGTCCGAGAACCTTATCAATCTCCGTATTTCGTGCCGTTAAGAAGATAACAGGTGTTTGAAACGTTTTTCGAATTTCTTTTAGAACTTCAAATCCATTTTGATCAGGTAATCCAATATCAAGCACGATCAGAGAGATCTCACTAGAAACTTTTTCTATCCCCTGTTTTCCAGTGGAGGCCACAGAAACAATAAATCCTTCCGACTCCAAAGTAATTTGGATGGTTTCTTGAATCCCTGGTTCATCTTCGATTAGAAGTATTTTTGTCATTAGTGAAAGTTTATTTTCCTTCGGCCCAGGACTCTTCTCTAGGGTCGGCCACTCCAATCAATTTTTTAGATTTGATATCATTTAACACAGCACAGATGGAACCGAGATCATTGTCCAGATGTCCTTTTTTATATACTTTGTATCCCTTTGTTTTTAATGAATCAGAAATTGTCGTATAAAGAGACTCTTCCAATTCAATTCCACCAGGTCTGTAACTATGTGGTGAAAAACTATCCGGCCAGTTCACCGAACGAAACCTAGGTGCCTCTACTGCCTTTTGTGGATCCATTCCAAAAACGACAACATTCAAAAAAAATTGAATCATCGCTTGGCTTTGCACATCCCCACCCGGTGTTCCAAAACTCATCCATAACTTTCCTTGTTTTAATACCATTCCCGGATTGGGTGTGATCCGTGGTCGTTTTCCTGGAACGAGGGCAGAAGGATGATTTGGATCCAAACGAAATTGTGTCATACGAATGCCTAACGTGAGTCCAGTACCTGGAACCATAGGTGATTGAGGAAAATCACTCGGTGTGAGAGAAACGGCATTCCCAGTTCCATCCACAATACTCAAATAAGTAGTGTCTTTACCATATTTAATTTCACCAACCGTTTGTTCCTTTGTTTCGTTAGGTTGTATATTAGAGGAGTTTGGTTTCTTTGTATCAAACTCCCAAGGATTTCCAAAAGGAGGAGTCACTCCAAAGGCATCTTTTTGAATCAATTTTCGTCTGAGGTTCGCATATTTTTTGGAAAGTAAACCATCAATCGGAACATCTACAAATTTTGGATCTCCAAAATACCTTTCCCTATCGGCAACGACAAGTTCAATCGCTTGCGCCACTGTGTGGATGTATTCCGGGGAGTTATGACCCATTGACTTTAGATCAACACCATCTAACAATTGCAAAACCATAGGTACCACTGGACCTTGTGTCCAAGTTTGGTTTGATAAAATTTGGTAATCTCGAAACTCACCAGAAACTGGTTTTTCCCAACCGCCGGAATAGTTTGCCAAATCTTCTTTCGTAATCAGACCCTCTTTATCCGTATGTAGTTTTACAATGGCATCAGAAATAGGGCCTTTATAAAAATAATCTCTTACCGATTCTAATGCTTGTTTCCTGGTCTTTCCTTTTTTTAAAGATAGTATTTCTTCATTTGCCATGGACTTCCATGTTTTTGCCAAATCCAATCGTTTGGTGAGTTCTCCTTCTCGAATTCCATACCACCATTTTTTTTCAAGATATACTTCCGAGTTGTATGGCATAATCAATGTAAAACCTAAACGTTTATATAAAGGTAAGTCTAAGTTTTTTACGAGGATTCGATTGGCAGGAAATCCTTCTTCTGCGACAGTAATGGCTGGTTGCACAAGGTCGGAAAAAGATTTGGTTCCATGATCTTGTAACAGGCGTACAATGACGTCGGGAGATGCCGGTAACAACTGAGTCAAAATAGAATTTTTTGGCATCACATCATAACCTTTCTCTTGAAACCATTCGATGTTTGCTTTTTTTGGTGCTGTCCCAGCTCCTATATAACTTTTGACTTGTCCTGATTTTTTATCATAAACTAATGTTGGTGCAACGGAAGGAAAACTAGCGGCTTCTCCATTGGTTACGTTTAAGACAAGGAGTGCTGCTACTGCCGCATCAACTGCATTTCCACCACTTTCCAAAACTTTGATCGCAGCCGTTGTGGCCAAAGGATTCCCCGTGGAGACCATAAACTTTTGTCCAACGGCAGCATCACGCAGACTACCTTGAGGATCCACATAAGAAGGAACCAGTGGCCGACGACTTCCCAAACATTGAAATAGAAAAATGGAAAAAGCCAGAGAGAAAAAAATCTTTAGTGAATTTGCCATGGAATCCTCAAACTACAATTTGATAAAAACTATGGCAAATTTTGATTTTATGTCGAACTATTTTTTACATATCTGTGGGCGCCCTTTCCGGCTCTACGCTGCAATCTTTGTTTCACAAAGGATTTCCGCTGCGATCCGGGGCGTGGATCTATCGCATAACGACAAACTAAATGAACTTACATTGACTTGGATATTTTAGCTATATAAAAATTACTTTGCGATTAATAAATCATAAACTAACATTGTATTTATGATCGTTTCTATGAAACAAACTTACTCCCTGATTGCACTCACAGCACTTCTCTCTTGCACTACATTACCAAAAAAAGAAAACCCAACCTTCCATGGTTGTGATTTTAGTTTCATACTCACTTCCACTGCATTCGAAGACAAAACTTTTTCCTATATAGGTTCAAAAAATCCTAAAATCAAAATCCACTTTCCTATTTATGAATATGTATCCCAGGTTTCAGAAAATTGGATTCGAGCAAAGAAAAATGGAAAATTTGGTTTTATCGATACGGACGATAAAACGGTATTTATATTTCAACTTTCATTCGCAAGTGACTTTGTTAATGGGCATGCTGTCTATCGAGATGGAGAGAGCAGAACAGATCCAAAAGGATATATAGATAAAAAAGGAAATCTACTTGGTGATCTTTATTTTGAGGATGCTTTTCTCTTTCGAAATGGATCAGCACTGGTCAAACAGGCAGGAAAATTTGGAATCATCGATACCAAAGGAAAATTCATCGTACCACCTAAGTATGATTATTTGAGTCCATTATACGAAAATTGGGCCATTTTCAAACGAGATGAACACCAAGGCCTAGTAAGCAACAAAGGCGTAGAAAAGAAATTTGTTCATGATGAATACGAAATCAAAAATACTTATTATGAAGGAAGTGTCGCTTTCCAACGTTATGAAAAAACGGGAATGATGGATTCTAATTTCAAAGTTATCATTCCACCTAATTATGAATATTTGGGCCTCTTTCACGAAGGATTGGTTCGATTTAAACTCAACGGAAAGTGGGGTTTTCTTGATCAGGCAGGAAATGTAATCATCGAACCAATTTACGATTCAGAATATGACTTTGAAGAAGGTTATGCTGTAGTTGAAATCAACAATCAATACGGAATCATTAACAAACAGGGAAAATATCTATTGGAACCCAAATTTAGTTCCATTCATTCTTTTTCCAATGGAATTGCAGTAGTCAGAGAAAATGAAAAAAGAGGATTTATCAATACAAATGCGGAATGGTTAGTCCCTCCTATTTTTGAAGACCTGAATTCTTATCATGATGGAATCATTGGATATTCTTTGAATGGAAGATGGGGTATTATCAATGTAAGAGATTGTATACAAAAATGAAATTCATTCATTATTTAATCATATCTATTGTTCTCGTAACAAATCTTACAGCAGAACCAACAAAGTTAGTGGAACTAAAATCGATTGGATTCTCCATAGAGATTCCAAAAGACTGGAACCAGACTTCTTCCAATGAGTTTTTAGAAAATCTCAATCGCATCAATTATAGTTCGGAAGCACTTACTAAGTATGTGCGAGAGAATTCGGAAATTCCTTTTTATTCTATTCGGAAGGGAGATCCTGAATCAGGGGATTTATTACCAACATTGAATATTAAAATTCAAAATAGTAATTTAGATTTTAAAAATATTCCGACTGCATTTCGAAAATTTCTTTCGCCCTTATTTTTTCAATTAAACAATTTTGACTACATTGTGGAACCAAAAACAGTTCGAATTAACGGACAACTGGCCGGGTTTACACTTTTTTCTTATTCCATATTTGATGAAAATAAAAACGAAATCAAAGTTGCCTCGGCTGCTTGGATTTTCCCACAAAAAGAAACTTTTTATTTTATAGGAACCGGCTTTACCTACGACAACTTTGAACCAATATTATTTGAGATCAAATCGATTGTAAATACAGTCAAAATCAATCCCAAATAAATCTTAATACAAACCAAAGATTACAACTTAAATCGTTCGGTGATCCCTTTCAAAATCTCAGCCGTTGATGCTAAGTTTTGTGCAGAAGAAGACATCTCCTCCGAACCAGAAGCAGTACTTAACGTGTGTTCGTTGATTTGGATGATGACATCAGAAATTTCCCTCACCGCTCTTTTTTGTTCATTGGTGGAAAGTTTGATTGTCTCCGCATCCATTCCCATTTTTTCTGCACCTTCGTCTACATCTCGTTTGATGGACTCTTGTGCAGAAGTGACAGAATATAATTTGTTCATTGCGGAACTCACTGTTTCCACATTTTGAATGATGTTGTGCAACATTTCGGCAGAAGAACGAATGGCGTTAGCACCGGAATCCAATTCCCGATTGTTTTTAGTAATCATGGTTCCAATGGATTTGATAGAAGAGGCAGTTTTTTCTGAGAGTTTAGAAATTTCATCAGCAACCACAGCAAATCCTCTTCCCGCATCACCAGCTCTAGCTGCTTCAATGGCAGCATTCAAAGCTAACAACTGGGTTTGGTCAGAGATTTCATTGATGATCTGAATGATGGCTGTCATTTCGCCTGAGGAATGAAGGATGTTTTCAATCATTTGGCTCATGCCTTGGATGGACTCTTCCCCCTTTTTGGCTTGGTCAGAAATGGATTCCGCTAACTTCAGTGTGCTTTCAATTTCAGATCCAATTTTACGAATACTTTCTGAAAGTTCTCTAATCTTTGCATGGAAGTTGGCAAAGTTTCCAAACTGCCTTTCTGTGGAGGCAGCAATATGATCCATTCCCGCAGACATTTCTTCCACGGTTGCAGACATCTCTTCCGAAGAGGCTGCCGTAGACTGCGCGCCCGTTGCAAAGTTATTAGAAGAAGAAGTTAATTCTTCCGATGATGCTGCTAGTTCGATTGTAATTCGTTGAATCTCTTCAAAAGATTTTCTAAGACTGGCAATGAAGGTATTGAGTCCTTGGCCCATACGTCCAATTTCATCATCATAAACAACTTTAATAGAGGAAGTTAGATCTCCGTCGGACATAGCTTTAAAAATATTACTTACGTCTTCCAGTGGATTCAATCGTTTGCTGAGTAAAATATATAATAACCAAATCGATATTAAAGCGATGATAATAGAAGAAATGACAATAGTAGTCATTAAATCAAAAAGAGCTTCTTTGATTTCTTCTTTTGGTTGGATTGCAAGAATGATAATCCCCCACTCTTTTAACTGATAACTTACAGCAAGATGTTCTTTCTCTAAATAATCAAATTCCAGAACTTCACCAGTTTTCAAAGCCAACATACGGGCACCTGACTCATCTTTAGACAAATCATACTTCAGTATCTGCTTTTTGTCTTTTAGTGCAATGAGTAGTCCAGCCGTTGTGGAAACTACCACATAACCCTCGCGACCAATTTTGATTTTATTAATTACTAAATCAGTTAGATCAATTAACGAAAGTGCGATCCCAGAATTTCCAATTAACTTTCCATTATCATACACAGGATAAGTAATGGTTGCGACCGGATTATTCGTAAGGGGATTTAGAATTGGTTTCCCAACAAAATGTCTTTTTTCTTTACCAGCTACGAGTTCGGCAGGGTCCATATCTTCCGGTTTCATTTTCCATCCGATGGCTTGCCCTGTAGCGTCGGAGACTACACGTGGGTCATTATCATAAGTATGTGTATAAATATTTTCATAAACTTTATAAAGATCGGTAAGTTCTTTATAATAAGATTGAGCAATGGGTTTTCCAGTTTTTATGGATGCAATCGTTCTTTGGTCATTGGCCACTGTTTTGATCACATTGACATGACTCACAAAAAAATCATTGATGGACTGTCCAACAATTGCTACAGTCCCTTGCATTTGTCCTATATAAGCTTCTTGGATTTTTTTTTGTCCGAAATAATAAGCAACGGTTCCCACCAAAGTGCTGATGACAAAAAGAATGGAAGCTCCACTCAATAACAATATGAACTTGATAGAATTACGTTGCATAAATTTTTCCCAAACTTCCTTCGATTGCTTGTGATTCGTTGTATCTGTTTCTTTTTAGAACCAATCACTACACCCATTAGTAAGGATTAGGAACCATGGTTTTTTTGGCAACCTACCTACCTACCTAGAATCATTCTTATAAAAAATATCATTTTTTGAAAATTACGGATTAATCCGTAAGTCAAATTTGTATGAAACCTGAAATCTATACTCAATGGGAAAGACAAACAAACCTTATCACCACTCGCCTATCGGGAACTGTAACAGAGACCGATGTTTCTGAATGGAAACAAAGTTTGGACAAAACGTTTGCGGATCTACCCCCGGGAACAAAATTTAAAATCTTTGTGAACTTACATGGTTTAAATCCGGCCTCAGTCTCGGCGCACAAATCGTATCGGGACATAATCCCACTTCTACTCAGCCGCTACAATTGGAGGATTGGGTATTTGGATTTATTTGAAGAAGCAAAAGAATTAAAACTAACATCCGAAAACGAAAGCGAATGTTTGGCCGCTGTCCATTGCCACCATGACAGTTATAAAATAAACGAATACGAAAGCCGGTTTGGAAAGGATTCCGAACATTTTTTTGACGATCCCGAAAAATCAGAATCATGGATCAGAAGTTATTCGGTTTAACTGGATAAGAAATTAGATAAAAATATTTTTTAAGGCAAAGGAATACCGAATTCCATCATTCGGGCTTTGCCTTTTTTTAAGATGAATCTTGTTCTCTAAATAGAGAACCAAAACCTCCTTGACTTCCAATCACAAAAGATACAATCACCGGAATGAAAAAACGAATCCTTGTTTGTATTTTATTTTTATGTACAACAGTGCTTATTGCCAATCCAAAAACCAAAGCTACGGAACTTTGTGATTGTTTAAAAAAGGCAAAGGCCTCAAACCAAGAAGCCGATAAAAAAGATTGTTTAACCAAACGAGAAAAACATGTGACCGCATTGAAAAAAGGATCCAAATCTTATGAATCCTACATCAACTCCCTACAAAAATGCGAACAAGAATTAGCTGGCATTCCCGAAACCAACACTCAGCTAACCACACAAGAAAAGGTTTCTGCTGTTTGTGATTGTTTTCAAAAATCAGATAAACAAAATCGAATGGGTTGTTTCAAACTACAAAGTGATTATGGAAAAACCATCTCAGATCCAGAAGAGAAAAAACAATTCAATCTCTCTTCCGGAAGTTGTAATTAAAAAACCAAACGAAGAAGGCGAGAACGATAACAACTAAAAAAACATAATCTTTAGTTGTTATGTTGCGTTCTATGGTTCTCTTGATTACTTCCTAAAGTATTTATAAATCTTTTTCAAAGGAAGGTATAAAATACCTGCAAGGATTAGAAAGGGAACCATCCAAATGATATAATAGGTTAATTCCAAAAATACATTTAGGATTCCTATGAATGCGTTTTTATAGATGGGAACTTGAATTTTATCTGGAGGGATAGGACTTGAGAAATTGATACTCAATGTGGCCCATTTGACCCGGTCTTTTATTTTCCAAATCTCATGTTCGGACTGGTCCAAATTGTTTTCGCTATCGGTGATGGCTTCTTCAATCGCTTGCCAGTTTTTAGAATTACTGGTTGTTTGATTGTTTGCATTTGTACGTCGTCCCAAACGAATCTTTTCTCGGTTGGATTTGATCTTTTGCCAAACCATTCCTTCTGTATGATCGACAGTGGAAATATCTTCATTCAACAAGACTCCATAACTATCCAATTCAATCAGTGCCTCATAAAGTTTTTCAGACCTTATACGAATTCGTAAACTCATATAAGGAGAATCTGCATTCACAGCGGAACTACTTTCGATAAACCCGTATTTGGTGATAAAACCAAGGATGTCCTTTCTTGTTTTGATTAAGTTTTGGGTTTGATAACTCAACTGGACTTGGTATTCGAGCAATCGTTCGGAAGTATTTTGGATAGGAACAAATACTTGTCCCAGTTGGTTCTCGACTGTGGGTGGTTCAACGTTTCCTTCCGCTCTCGCCGCACTCGGAGATATTTTTTTCTCCATTGCCACATCATCGGACATTAGTCCCACTTCTGCTGGAGCCGTACTTTCAACGTTGGATTCTTTTCCACATTGCAGGAGGAATACAAACAGTACGAAAATTAAAAAGATTAATTTATTTCTCACAAAAAATCCTTACCTACTTATTTCTATAGTAACTTAACAGTTCTCTTTAGACAGATTCTCAATGGAAAAGAAGTTTAAATCTCGGGGCGAATCCCGCACCTTTAGGCGCGGGACCGGGCTTTCCGCTCCAATCTGCAAAGCAACAGAAGGATTATTTTTAAGTTTTCGTATCCCCCCACCTAACTTCTATTGCATTGCAGGATTTACGCTACAATCCCTTTCGCAGGTGACGCGAGAAACGGATTACAACCATCGAACCAGCGGAGACGAAACATATTTTGATTCCACTATTTCTCTTTTATAACTTTTTACTTAAAAACGACTGGGAAGGAATGACAAAAGGAACTTCCAACTCAACGATCCCCATTCCCCCACTAATCACTTCCACAGGTTTTTCTTTATAAAATATCTGATCCACAGTAAACGACAATGCATTCGGATCGGAAGCTGTGATCACTTCCATGACATCCCCTTTTTGGATTTTATTTTTGACTTCAATGACGATACGATGGGTATCGGGTTTATATTCTTTGACTAACCCCGCATACTTTTGACTCATATACAAACTCGTTCCTAATTCATTGTTTTGGAAATCTCTTTCTTCCTCTGGGATTCGGTCCTCCATACCGCGTGTTAAAAAACCAGAGAAGTATTTTCTAGAAGACACTTTATCTAGTTCTTCCAACCACTTCCTATCAAAACTTTCTCCACGTGCGATCCTATCTAAGGTATGACGATAACTGCGAGCCACCATTCCCACATAATAATCATTTTTAGTACGACCTTCTACTTTAACGGAATCCACTCCTGCATCACATAACTCTTGCAAGAATTCAATCGCACGTAGGTCTTTGGAATTCATTAAGAATGTTCCTTCCTCGTCGGTGACGAGTTCCATAGGTTCTTCATTTTGTTTGGGGTTGGTCACAAAAACTTGATACAAATCACGACAGGCGTTATTACAAGAACCTTGGTTGGCATCCCGTTTTTTAAAATAATTACTCATAAAACAACGACCACTATGAGCAATACAAATGGAGCCATGCACAAACACTTCAATTTCCATATCAGGAACTTTATCTTTAATTTCGGCAATTTCCGAAATCGACACTTCACGGGATAAGATCACACGAGTGGCTCCAAATTCTTTCCAAAATTTGACAGCCGCATAGTTCATTGTGTTCGCTTGGACAGAAATATGAATGTCAATTTCCGGATGAGCTTCTTTGGTAATGAGGATGAGTCCAGGATCTGCCATGATGAAAGCATCTGGTTTTAATGCAGCCATCTGGTCTAAGTATTTAGGATAGGATGGAAGTTTTGAATTCCTTGGAATGTTATTCACTGTGAAGTAAATTTTTTTACCGAGTTTTCTTGCGAGACTCACTCCTGCATCCAAAGCCTCCATGGTAAAATCATTTTCTCTAGCACGTAACGAAAACCTAGGCACACCACAATACGCGGCATCCGCACCATATAAATAAGCAATTTCTAATTTATCTAAACTTCCGGCAGGTAATAACAATTCTGGAATTTTTCTAAGTTGCGACATACTATTTCCCATCCCAAAAGAATTCACTTTTTCAAAAAAGAAAAATATACATTAGATTTTTAGATCGTTTCTAAAATTAAAAAAAGGAAACGACAAACAAATCAGTAGATTCTATTCTTTAGAAATCATGTTCTCTTACTTTACCTTTTTAATTCTTCATATTTTCTCCGCGATGATTTGGATCGGTGGAATGATTTTTTATGTGATTGTAGTTATGCCGGTCATACGAAATCCAGAATTCAAAAATCTGAAATTGAAGTTATTACAACTCACCGCCTTACAATTTAGAAACATATCTTACTTTATTTTTTTGATTTTTGTTCTTTCTGGAATAGGATTATTGTATGAGAAAGGTTTTTTTCATTTTGAATCAGGTCGGGGACTATGGACATCTAACATTGGTTTGATGTTTATAACCAAAATTGGTTTATTTACCGTTTTATTTTTATCTTCTTTGTATCATGACTTTGTAACAGGTCCCAAAACCTTTGTTTACTTAGCTACCGATCCCCTTCGCCACGAAAGGTACAGGAAAACCTCGGCTTTCTTTGGAAGGTTCAATCTACTGATCTCTGTTACGATTGCGGTCTTTGGAATTTTGGTCTCTAGAGGATTTTCGTTTTTTCCTTAGTTTTATCCCCTTGACATCGTAGACCGGACTCTTTCCTTTAAACAAATGATTCTGAGTCGCACTTACATTTATTTAATGATTCTGATTCTAATCCTTGGACCTCGGTTTTCGGACACAGATCTCGAGGCCTTTCATGGAATCATGCAACCAGCCTTTGGTGCCAGACAAGCCGGGATGGGGGGAGCCTTCCAAGCTGTTGGTGGATCGGTGATGGATTTGGAATCAAACCCTTCTCATTTAGCGAGAACCAAAAGGACCAAATGGGAGTTAGGTTCCGCGATTCATTTGCCAAGTATCGCATATAACGATGAATATATAGATGCCGATCCGAGTCGTTCTTACAGAAACTCCACAGTAGAACATCCAAAAGCAGTCCTGCCTTATATCGGTGTCATCAAACCTGTAACAGAAAATATTAGCATTGGTTTTGCTTTGTATGCACAAGGCGGAGGCGGTGGTCAGTTTAAGAATATCAAACGACACACACCTGATGGAAGGACATTAAACGAAACCTTTGGTCTCAACATTCCCATCATTGGAGAAAGTACAAAAGCGGTGGAAGATCTAAATTTTAGATTTATGACCATGAAATCAACGTTTGGTGCCGGATACAAACGGGGGAATTTTGCGATAGGTGCTGGGATTGATCTTGTTTATGGGTTTATGGAACTCAAAAGAACTTACCAAGATGAAACAAGAAGCCTTACCATTCCCGGCGGAATTCGTTACCAAAGTGATTCTGCTTATACCATGGGAGGAAAAATTGGAACATCTTATGATATAACAGAAAACATCCGAGTGGCTTATTCCTATACAACAAGAAATCTTTTGCCAATGGACGGAACCATGAAGATCGATGGATACTCACCCGAAAGATCCTTTGGCACAAGAGTCTCTCGATATATGATTTGGCCAGACAAACATGCTGTTGGAATTTCCTATAGAACGGATCGATTTCTCATCGACTTTGATATAAAATACATTCCTTGGTCAGAGAGTTTTAATTCCAGTAAGTTTCGATTAGAAGATGTTTGGATGAGAACACCCATTGGAGTGGAAACCAACAACTTTCAATTCAACCTAAATTGGAAAAACCAAACTATTTTTGCCTTGGGAGCTGAATACAAGTGGAATGATCGTTATGTCAGTCGAATGGGATATAGTTATGGAAAAAACATCATTCCTGCTAGCGGTGTCAGTCCCATGTTAGGTGCCAGTATTGAACACCATGTTTCGCTTGGAGGAAGTATCTCCTGGAATGATACCACATTCCACATTGCTTGTGAATATGGATTTCCTAAAAAAACATACGGTGGAAAAACTTCAGACTGGACGTTATCGCATTCTGTTTTTTCTAGTACAGAAGTTCATCCATTTCAGTTTTCTTATCAAAAACAAATGAACGTATTTAGTATATATCTTGGAATGGAACAATTGATTTAATATAGGAAGGATATTATGAATTCAAAATCTATTGGAAAAATTGCAATCGCACTTTGGTTTGTCACAATCATCACACTTGGATATTTTTTTTACTTTGGTAGTACGAGTCGTTCTCTAGATAATCGAACGGCAATCCATTTAACACCAGCAGAACGACAACTAGTCCTTACAGAAATGAGAGCCCTACTCACATCAGTGAATGGAATGATCAGTGGACTTGCGGCCAAAGACTATGAAGGTGCAGCGAAAGCCGCCGATGCTGTGGGTATGGGGCTTGTTGCCAGTTTAGAACACCAAGAAAAAACCATTCTCTTGAAACTCCCCGTTGAATTTAAAAAATTAGGATTTGGCACTCATGAAAAATTCGATGAGATTGCTGCGAAAATTCGAAAAAAACAAGATGTCCATACCTTGCTGGGAGAAATGGATGTACTCACACGCAATTGTATCGCTTGTCATGCCAGTTATAAAATTGAAGTTGAGTCTGAAGAAAAATAATCTAAACTAAAAACAGAATTCAAATGCCAAAAATTTCAAGATACTTTATCAAATCGGGAATGGTGTATCTGTTATTTGGCATTCTCGTCTATGCTGTCTCCGAATTTCCAGGCGCAAGGTGGGAAATTCATTTAATGCCTGTTTATTGGCATATGATCGCTCTTGGATGGATCACTCAAATCATTATGGGAGTTTCTCTTTGGATGTATCCTAAGGGAAAAAATCCTAGTCCCAAAAATGGATCAAATCTTGCTTGGGCGGCCTATTTTTGTTTAAACCTAGGTCTATGTTTTCGTATCTTTTCAGAACCTTTTATTTATGGAAATAAAGAACTCGTAGTTTTACCATTTCTTAGTTCCATCTGTTTACAGTTTCTAGGAATCCTTTGTTTTGTTTTCGAAATTTGGCCAAGATTAGAACCACAAGGGAAAAGATAAAACAATGCTTCCCATACAATCCATTTGGTTGATACGAGTTTCTTTGATTTACTTAATCTTTGGTTCTTCCCTCGGTGCTATCATCATGGTAAACAAAGCCATTTTTTTGGATCCAAGAATTTGGAATTTATTACCTTTCCATTATACCATTCTTATCTGGGGATTTTTCATTCAACTCATCATGGGAACTGCCTATTGGATGTTTCCTAAGTTTCTATTGGAACGTCCCAGGGGCGCCACTTGGCAAGCATGGGTGATATTCTATAGTTACAATCTTGGTTTGATTTTGTATTTTATCGCAAAGTTTATCATTCCATTCGATCCATTGGCTCTACTCGGAAAAATTCTCATCTTTTTTGGTTTAGTCATATTTATCAAATTAACTTGGGTGAGAACAATTTCCTATACCTAGGTTGATTCTTAAAATACGAATTTTTCCCAGATATATGAGAAATAGAAGACGATCCCCTAACAGAGAACGGATACCTTTTTTATCAAAAAAAATTTCGTTCTTGATTTAGATCAATTTTTTCCTGAGACAAGGCTGGTAGTTTGTTTCATGAAGTTTTTCCAATCTATTTTCAATGGTTGTATTTTTCTATTGTTCATCATTTCCTTCTCATGCCATGAACATACGGGCTCAAAACTTCCAGAACTAAACAATGGTAAACCTTGGATGACAGACAAATCAACAAGGTTGGGATTTCAGAAAATGGACGAACAATTTCACCATGCAAATTCTGATGAGTCAATAGAAGAATACCATAAGCAAGCTGATCAAATCATATCCATTATCAATGAAATTCAATCTTCTTGTACAATGTCAGGGCAAGGTCATGAGGAATTACATAAATATATAAATTTACTATTAGAAGAAGTGCAAATCATGAAAGGAAACGATATTGATTTAGCCAAAAAAGCAAAATCAAATCTTATCGAAACAATATCTCGATATTCTTTATATTTTCAATGAACCAAGTAGATTCAGAAAAGTATATTATATACTAAACTTTATGAATGGTTTATAATCTAGATCTTCCTTCAGAATATGATTGGTAAGCCATGCACGCAAAAAATCGATTAAATCCTTAAAGAAAACATCCAACAAATCATCATTGGAAAGTAAATCCCCTTGATTCAATCGGTTCTTTAACTCTAAAATTTTATCTGTAAACTTATTATGTTGTAAAATATGTGCTTCAAGACCGGGATATTGGTTTAACTCCATCACACGTTCTTCAATTAAAAAATGACTAAGTGTATAATCCTCTAGTTCAGAAACAGCTTCTAACAATATCTTCGATTTTCCAGAAAGGTGGTGTTTGTTTTCATCATAAACTACTTCAATGTTATTGATCAAACGAAAGAGTTTTTTATGTTGAGAATCAATCTCTGAGATATTTGTTTCATATTTCGAATCCCAATTTGTTATCATGAGAAGAACCTCGTTCTTTCAGGATTTTGTAACACCCCAAGAGGACAAGTGATTAATCCAAACAGACACCGAAGGACCAATTTCATAAATCCCATAACTAGAATTAGTTTAATTCTAAGTAAATTCTTAGAATGTATGTTTTGATGCATTAGAAGAGCTTTCAACGAACTCAATTCATTCTAACTCTAAAAAGATTTCTATATACAGTTATCTCTATTGATAAAAATCAATGGCTTTGATTCATCTCAAATTGATTTAGATCAATGCAGTTTCATTTGTTCTGGCGTCCCATGGTAATTGAACCAATGAGTGGGCGGTATCCAATGAACAAAAAAATTTTCCAATTAACAATGATCACAATTGTCACCTGTCTTTCGCTAGTCGGTGTGAATTGTGGAAAAAATGAAGATGCCAATTCTGGCAAAGGAATATCAGCAGTTGCCGATGACAAATCACAACAAGATGTTCTGAAAATAGCTTTGGGTTCTAAAGACCATACAACCCTGGTCGCTGCTGTTCAAGCAGCAGGTTTAGTGGATTCCCTTGCCAACCAAGGCCCATTCACTGTGTTTGCACCAACAAACGATGCATTCGCGAAATTACCAGCCGGGACTGTTGATGATCTTTTAAAACCAAGCCAAAAGGATTCATTAAAGAACATATTAGAATACCACGTTGTCGTAGGTAACTTAACCGAATCCATTCTGAAATCTGAGTTCACTGGTAAAGATGATGAACTCGGTATGGCAAACGGAAGTCATACGAAAGTTTCCGTAAAGAATGGGAAGGTAATGATCAATGGTGCAACTATTGTCGCATCCATTCCAGCAACCAATGGGATCATCCATGTAGTAGACACGGTATTACTACCGCCTGCTAAGAAATGATAATACTAAAATACTAAGGAGTATTTAAGATGAACCTTTCAAAATTAAACGGAGTAAACCACCGACTAAAAATCGGACTCATATTGGGGCTCCTAATGAGTATGACAATTATAGCCTGTGGAGGAGACAAAACAGAAGAGGCACCAGCATCTAAAGCAGGTTCCAAGGGAATTGGGCCAGTTAATTCTGTGACTCTTGGAGCCATAGACCAATCAATGGTCGACCGCGGTAAAAAACAATTTGAAGCCAAGTGTTCTGCTTGTCACAAATTTGAAGAGAAGGTTGTAGGACCGGCACTTCAAGATGTTACACTTCGCAGAACTCCTGAATGGATTATGAATATGATCCTAAATCCTGTGGAGATGACTCAAAAAGATCCCATTGGACAAGAGTTACTCGGTGAACACTTAACTCAAATGACATTTCAAAACATAAAGGAAGAAGAAGCCCGAGAGATCCTCGAGTACTTCCGCAAGATGGATTTAAAATAGGTAACTATATGAATAAAAAATCAAATCTAATATTGATTACATTAGGAATCGCACTTTTTACATTGATTCCTAATTGTAAAAAAGGGGCATCAACGGCAACACTTGCTTCTGATGCAGCTTCTCGAGTGTATGTGGCACCGGGAGAAAAGGACGAAGTGTACGCCTTTTTATCTGGTGGGTTCAGTGGCCAGATGTCTGTTTACGGAATTCCATCGGCAAGGTTATTCAAAATCATTCCAGTATTCTCCGTATTTCCAGAAAATGGATACGGATTCGATGAAGAAACCAAAGATATGTTAAAAACTACTCATGGTTATGTGCCATGGGATGATAGCCATCACGTAGAAGCATCTATGACAGATGGAAAACAAGATGGTCGTTGGATGTTTTTAAACGCAAACAACACACCAAGGCTTGCAAGGATTGATCTAAAGTCTTTTGAAACCAAAGAGATTTTAGAAATCCCAAACACTGCCGGTAACCACGCATCTCCGTTTGCTACTGAAAATACAGAGTATTTGATGGCAGCCACAAGATTCTCGGTTCCAGTTCCGCAAGCAAGCGTTGCAATCGACAGTTTCTCCAAAGGTGGGTTCAAAGGAACGGTCACTATGGTGAAAGTGGATAAAAACACAGGAAGACTTTCCATTGAATTACAAGTTCTTGTTCCTGGGTTTAACTATGACTTATCCCATTGCGGTAAAAAGAAATCCCATGACTGGTGTTTCTTCAGTAGTTACAACTCTGAACAAGCTCACAAAATGTTAGAGGTTGGAGCTTCCAAAAAAGATAAAGACTTTATCTTAGCATTCAACTGGGTTCGTGCAAAGGAATGTAAAGACCAAGGAAAAGCTTACAACTTTGGTGGCGAATACGTAAACAACTTCCACGATGAAAACAAACCAGCCGTTTCTACTAAGTTAAGCGGTGTGAAGATGTTAAATCCGAAGGATTGTCCAGGTATGATGTATTATATGCCAACACCAAAAAGCCCACATGGAACCGATGTTGATTCTACTGGAGAATACATAGTTGGCGGTGGAAAGTTAGCATCTGTCATCCCAGTTCACTCCTTTAGCAAAATGATCGAAGTGAAAGATAAGAAGGAACACCATTCGACTGAAATCGAAGGAATTCCTGTTCTTAAGTATGAATCTACTCTTGCTGGTGAAGTACAAAAACCATGTCTTGGTCCATTACATACTGAGTTCGACGGCCAAGGGTATGCTTATACATCTTGTTTCGTAAGTTCGGAAGTAGTGAAATGGAAACTTGGTACTTGGGAAGTAGTTCAACATCTACCTGCTTATTATAGTGTAGGTCACTTATCCATCGTTGGTGGTAGTTCGGCTGAACCTTATGGTAAGTATCTGATTGCCATGAACAAAATCACTAAAGATAGATATCTCCCAGTAGGTATGGAATTACCACAAAGTGCACAGCTTTATGATATCTCCTCTGGAAAGGCAGAGTTGTTGTCTGACTTCCCTACAGTAGGGGAACCACACTATTCACAAATGATTCCTGCAAAACTGCTTATGGATAAAACTGCAAAACTCTATCCTCTAGAGGAAAACAAACATCCATACGCAACCAAAAGCGAGAGCGAAGCAAAGATTGTTAGACTCGGAAGTACAATCCATATCTACATGACTGCGATTCGTTCCCACTTCAAACCAGATATCATTGAAGCAAGAACTGGAGAAACCTTATACTTCCACGTCACAAACTTGGAACAAGACTATGACATTCCTCATGGTTTTGCAATCGGAGGAGCCCCTAACATGACAAACTTACTCATCATGCCAGGGGAAACTAGAACCTTCAAGTGGGTCGCTCCAAAACCGGGAGTCTATCCTTTCTACTGCACTGACTTCTGTTCTGCCCTCCACCAAGAGATGCAACAGTACATCCGAGTTAGTCCGTAACTTGTATGAAAACTTTACTTTTCCAAACGTTAAGTAAAAGAAACCGACTCCTAATCTTAGGGGTCGGTTTGGTTCTTGGTTTGGTATATTTGATTCCTATTTGGTCCATTTCCATTTCGGCTCCGCAATACCCAGAAGGACTGGGAATGCAGATCTGGATTAGTAAAATCACTGGTGCGACACCTTATGATTTAAAAAACATAAATCTTTTGAATCATTACATTGGTATGCAAGAGATTGTTTCAGAATCCATTCCAGAACTACTGTTTATGCCGTATGTTCTTGGTTATCTGATCCTTGGTGCTTTCATCACGGAACTATATCCAAAAGTAGGAATGGCCATTTTAGGAATCATCAACCTAATCATTGTAGGACTTGTGGGACTTTCGGATTTTTGGCGATGGGAATATAACTACGGACATAACTTAAATCCTGATGCTCCCATCATCATTGAAGGGATGGCTTATCAACCACCATTACTTGGTTGTAAGGTGATGTTAAACATAACTGCTTGTAGTTATCCTTCCTATGGTGGTATCATTTTAGGCCTTAGTCTCGTCACATTGGTTTATATTCTCTGGGATGAAAATCGAAGGAAAAAATCAAATGTGGTTTAAAAGTTCAAAACTAGTTTGTATTTTCCTCACAGTTGGTTTGATCCACTGTGGGGAAGTTCATCCAGAAAAACTGACTGTGGGGGAAATGAAATGCAGCCATTGTTCCATGAACATTGTTGATATGCGATTTCACACCCAACTCATTACCTACAAAGGAAAAAGATACCATTTCGATGCCATTGAATGTAAGAACCAGTTCCAAAAAGATAAAAACTTAAACATAGAAAAAATCTGGGTCACCAATTACCTAGATACAAAAGAATTTCTATTGGAAGATCAGGCGATCATCGTCCAATCCGATAAAATTCGTTCACCGATGGGAGCGGGTTATGCCGCTTTTAAAACTTATGAAGACTCTATCCCATTCCAAAAATAATAGACTTCCACCTAGAGCGAAAGGGAAGCCAAAAACAAATCGAAATCATCATGCGAATCCTAACATTCACACAATCAAACAATTTACATTCTTATTTACTTTTATATTACTTACTACTCTTCCCATCCATTCTTTGTTTTCTAAAACCATTTCCGTATGTACAAATTGTACGATAAAAACAGTCAAAGAAGCCATATCCCTTTCACAAAATGGGGATACCGTTCAGGTCCAAGCGGGAATTTATAAAGAAGGTTTTTTATCCATCACCAAATCCATTACCATCCAAGGAGAAGCTGGGGTCGTGATTGATGGACTCAAACAAAAACATGTGTTTGGAATTTATTCGAATGGGGTTCGCCTAAAGAATTTAAAAATCATAGGAAGTGGAATTTCTGATTTAACCGAATTTGCAGGAGTGTATGCTGATAAAGTTAAAAACTGCCACTTTGAAAACTTAAGCCTAGAAGATAATGTTTATGGTTTTTATCTCGCAGAAACAACCAACTGCATACTGAAAAATAATATCTCCATTGGGAATGCGGAAAATGAAGTTCTCGGAGGAAATGGAATTCATCTTTGGTCAGCAAGCCATAACAAAATCATTGGGAACAGACTAGAAAAACATAGAGATGGAATTTATTTAGAATTTTCGGAACACCTAGAAATTGAAGGGAATGAATCCAAAGAAAACATTCGTTATGGAATGCACTTTATGTTTTCAGGTCACAACCAATTCAGTCGTAATGTTTTTAAAAAAAATTCTGCCGGTGTTGCTGTGATGTATAGCAAGGATATCATCATGGAAGAAAATCAATTTTTGGATAACTGGGGAGAAAGTTCCAATGGAATTTTACTTAAAGACATTGCAGACAGTACCTTATCCAAAAATCGTTTCGAAGGAAATACCATTGCGGTTTTTGCGGATGGAATTACCAATATCAAATTTCAAAATAATGATTTCATCAACAATGGATGGGGAATCAAAATTCTAGGAAATACCGATCATAACAAAATCACAAATAATAATTTTATAAAGAATGTTTTTGATATTAGTACCAATACAAAATCAACTACAAATGAATTTATCAATAACTACTGGGATCATTATGAAGGTTATGATTTAGATAAAGATCATTTCGGTGACATCCCTCATAAAACCATTCACTTCTTTGGTTACTGGATTGCAGTTTACCCTTTTCTAATGGTCTTGTATGAATCCCCTGTCGTTTTATTTTTACAAGGAATTGAAAAAGCATTTCCCATCGTAACCCCAATCGAATTTGAAGACCAACATCCTCGGATGAAGGAAAGAATATGATCGAAGTAAAAAATCTTACCATTAGTTATGGAGGAAACTCCGTTGCTGTGAAAGATGTAAATTTTCTAACCGAACCGGGAACCATTCTCTCCATCATTGGCCCCAATGGATCCGGAAAAAGTTCTCTCATCAAAGGAATTCTTGGGCTTGTCCAACCAAGTTCCGGTTCCATCCAGTTTATCGAAAAAAAACAAACTCCACATACGATCGGTTATATGCCACAAACACCTCGGTTCCCGGCAAATATAAAAGTAAAAGAACTGATTTCTTTTTTTAAAAAACTAGAACCTGTCGAAGAAGAATCATTTCAAAACTTACTCTCAACATTAGAATTAAACAATCATATGGATAAAAAAATTGGATCTCTCTCCGGGGGAACCAAACAAAAGATCAGCATCCTTCAATGTTTTTCTTCCAAAAAAGATTTATATGTCATTGATGAACCCACAGCTAGTTTAGATCCCTACATCTCCCATTTACTAAAGTCTCTTTTAGTCGAAAAGAAAAAGGAAGGATCTCTTGTCATCTTTTCGACTCATATCCTAGCAGAATTACAAGAGTTAGCAGATCGCTTCCTATTATTATCAGAAGGATCCATTCTTATTGATGATTCACCCGGAAATTTCCTACGAAAAAACAACAAAACTGATTTAGATCAGGCTTTGATGAATTTCTGGAATGAGGAATACAAAACAAAACCATGAAAGAAATTTTAATCTTTGAAATTAAAGAAAATATACGAAGCCGCTGGGTATTCATTTACTCTGGGCTACTTGTCCTCGTGATGATGGTCCTTAGTTTTTTTGGCGATCAAAACGGAATCCGTTTGCTCGTAAGTATTATGAACTTAACACTCATCGTCATTCCTCTCTTTTCGATTACATTCTCAGGAATGTCATTTTTAGAATCGATGCCTTTTGCAGAAGTTTTACTTTCGAAATCAGTGAGTCGGACTGCACTATTCTTTGGAAAGTATTTCGGAATTACGATCTCTTTATCACTCGGCCTAGTATGTGGGCTTGGAGTTCCTGGAGTGATTTTCTTTATTCATGATCCTAAGTTTCTTTTTTTATTTTTGGAACTATTGACTTTTGGAATCTTTTTAACTGCGATCTTTGTTGCGATTGCATTTTTTATTTCTTCTTTTATCCGAAGAGGGGAAATCATTCTAACCACTTCCCTTTTGGTTTGGTTGTATTTCTTTATCTTTTTTGATGCTTTAGTTTTTATCTTTAGTTTATATTTGGGAGATTATCCCATTGAAATTCCATCCCTCATCATCATCTTACTGAACCCAATTGATTTAATTAGAATTCTTCTGATTTTACAAACAAGTTCTTCGGCCCTTCTCGGGTTTTCAGGAGCTCTGTTATTAAAACAACTGGGACTAGTCGGTGTATCTTTGATTACTGTTTTGTTTTTATCTTTATGGGTGATCATTCCTTTAATGATTTCTTTCAAACGATTCCAAAAACGAAATTTCTAATTTTATATATGATTTCATCAAATAACTTAAATCCACTTGATATAGATCATGGAAAGATTGAGTGAACTGAAGTAGAATGATATTTGACTGCCATGAAACGTTGGATACAAATTGTCTCGGTTTTGATCCTCCTTCCTTTTATAGGTAAAATCCTATTTTTGGAAACGGGACTTCTTGCCCAGTCCTTATATCGTCTTTCTATGATTTGCCATTGCAATCATGGTTCTAAAAACGAAATCCATAGAGAGGAAGACTCACACCAATCAAAACGAATCACCTGCCATCTAACAAAACAAAGTGGCCCGCACCAATGTTCCTGCTCTAAGAAAAAATCGGCAACCAAGGTTCTCCAATCGCAATTGATGAATCCTAGTTTCCCGTTCGAAACAAAATTTCAAAATCAAATCGCCTATGATGCTCTCATTCATCCATTCCAAACAAACGTTCATTTGTTGAATGGATTCTCCCACCCACCTGACAAACCACCAAGACCCACATTCTCTTAGAACCAAAGGAATGTACCGGTTCCCTATAAAGGAACCATCCCAATCAATAAGGCAAACTGAACCAAAAGTTAAGTCCTTGGTATTCGATCAAAAGGTAATTTTATGTTAAAGAATCTATTTTCATCCACTCTTATAGGTCTTATCACAATTAATTGTAGTATGGCAAAAACGACAGAAGCAAACAACTCATCCAATCTACTTTCGCTTCTGGTAGCGGCAAGTGCCAACCCAGGCTGTGCCCTTTCCTCTACACAAGCCATTACCAGTAACCTCACACAAGTGGAAAGTAAACCACGCACAAAGTATACAATCCAAGACTGCAATGAAGTGGGATTTACCAATTTAGGTCTCACACAAACAGAGATTACAAAGGGAGCCACCGGTATGAGTGCCTCTTCTGTATTGTATACAAATAACGATGTGATGCTCGCCACAAACAAAGGAGGAACCAATATCGAAGTCAGCTTCACATTCAACTCACCGACTAGCACACTTGATGTGATAGCTTATGGAGCGGGAAGTCCAGTCAGTGGTCCCACATACCGACTCATTGCTGGAGCACAAACTCAATATAAAAATGCCTCAGGTGTATTTGCCAACACAGGAAAGGGCGGATCTGTTTCTGCACCCATTCCTTCTGTAGGAACCAGTTATACTTTTTGTTTGGATTTCCAATCAACACCCAGTGGATCTAGATTCCTAAATGGTTTCAATAAACCCTGTTCGGAACTAACAGATACGGAACGAGGATCTATGTCCTACTATCCGATCATGCAAATGATGAATGTACCTGTGTATACAAGCGGTAATCGATTGGGATTTGTATTGAATGGTGTGACCCTCACATCCTTTACCATCGGTTCCATTGTATCGAACACAGAAATGTAAATTCTCTCTCCAAACACTTGTCATACTGGTGAATTTAGTAACCAGTATGATTTTTTTAAAAAGGGCCATAACACAAATGAAACTTAAAACACTAACCCTATTATTTCTAATCACCTCTCCTCTACTTTCCAAAGGAGTCAAAATTGAGAATGCTTATATCAAATATACATCCGGCACAAACTCTGTTGTATATTTTTCTATCCACAACACAACAAACACCGAAAAAAAACTAATCCAAACAAAGTCCAATATCGCCGACCGCGTCGAATTATTTACCATGTTACCATCGGACTCAGGAATGAAAATGATTCCAATAGCAGAGTTTCCCATTCCTAAAAACTCCACCCTACAACTTAGTCCCAAGGGTTACCATATTATGCTTTTTGGAATCAAATCCCCTCTCAAACTAAAAGAATTAATTCCTTTTCGTTTGATTTTTTCCGATGGAACTGAAATCCATACAGAGATACCTGTAGAAGTATCGCCACCTAACAATAAACTAGGTCAAAAACAAGAAACATCCACACAAAACCCAAAAGACACTCCGACGAAAAACAATACCACTACCGATCTAGAAGAAGATGATATGCCCCATTTCCATCCCAATGGTTCACCGAGCGAAGACCATTCGGAACATGATCATACAGGTAATGAAGTTCACGAAGGACATGAGCACCATAACCGCGCTGATGCCTTAGCACCTGCAGGAATCATGAATCCTCATATCCATGAAAAAGGAAAATGGATGGTGGATTATCGCTATATGGGTATGAAGATGTGGGGTTTACAATCAGGAACCAGAGGACAATCTGACCTAGGAACCTTATACTTTCCCTACACAGATCCAACAGTGTCGATGCCATCGGGAAGTTTGATCACAAGTTCTCCTCTCGGAACGACGATTCCCACAATTTCACCTAACAAGTACAACTATATGTCTGTTCCCACAGATATGGTGATGGAGATGAATATGGTAAGTGCCATGACTTCTATTTCCGACAAATGGATGATTATGTTTATGGTTCCCGCCATCAAAAACAAAATGACTATGGTATCGAGTAATTTTGACCGCGCTCCTATGAGTTCCGCGGGGATTGGAGATGTAAGTTTTAGCACCGCCTACCGTTTAATCAAAACAGAACATCAGAATTTTTTTACAGGTATGGGACTTTCTCTTCCTACAGGTTCCATTGATGAAAGAGACAATATGCCAATGATGGGTGTTCAAAAAGTTCCTTATAATATGCAACCTGGATCTGGCACCTATAGTTTGTTACCTCAAGTTTCGTATAACGGGAATTATAAAAGAATTTCTTGGGGAGCCCAATCACAAGCCACTTTACGAATTGGAAAAAATGATAACAACTACAGATTCGGCAATCGATACGAAATCTCTGGATGGGCAAGTTTTCTCGTACATGAAACCATGTCCTTCTCCCTTCGTGTTGCCAAACAAAGATGGCTCAACTTACAAGGAGCAGACGCTACCTTAGATCCCAAAATGGATCCACAAAATGATCCTTACCGCCAAGGAGGAATGCGTAGCGACCTACTCATCGGTGTTAACTTCCTGATCACAAAAGGATATTTACAAGGAGTCCGGTTTGGATTCGAATACGGCAAACCCTTCCATCAAAATTTAAACGGTCCCCAACTCGGAACCAGAGAACTCATCAATGTCTTTGCCTCATTTACATTTTAGAATTTAAGTTTTGTTTATTTTTTGGGGCGCACATCTCCGGCTTTCCGCTACAATCTTTCCTAACGGAAAGGATTTTCGCTCCAATCCGGGGTGCGGGGAAAATGGAATTCTCTATTGACGAATCAAAGTGATTTCAAAAAAATTTAGTGAGTGATCAAACTCGATTTAAGGATTTCACTTTCTCTTACCTTTTATGACAAATAGCCACCTAACCATTCGAAACGCAACACCTACTGATGTAGATTCTATTGTCCCTCTCATATATTCTTCAGGCCCCAAAGCCTGGACTTTTGTTTTCCAAGAAGGAAAAAAAACTCCCTTTAATTTTTTAAACTCTTCTTACATACGAAGAGGAAATACTGTATCCTATACCAATCATTATGTAGCAGAGATTGATGGTCGAGTGGTGGGTTCCATCCTTTCTTATTCCCAACCCAGTTTTTTAGCACTCACTTTAGGCACGGCCCTTCGTATCCTTTCTGTCTACTTATGGAATGCTCCGAAAGTAATGGCACGAGGTCTCAAAACAGAAACCATCATCCAACCTCCAAAGTCAGGACGTTTGTATTTGGGCCATATTGCTGTATTAGAATCAGAAAGAAACAAAGGGATCGCGAAAGAACTTATCGAATACATGTTAAACAAAGAAACAAAATATAAAACAGCTTCTTTAGATGTATCGGCTGAAAACAAACCAGCCATTTCTCTCTACCAAAAGTTAGGATTTCAAATCAAAGAAACAAGGCATCCCTTAGGTTGGGAAGGAACCATTCCTTCGCACCACTATATGGAAAAACAAATTTAAACTTTTGTATGACAAAAGGAATTCCATCCGTTGCCAAATCACAATTTGAATCCTTGGGTTACTATCTGTTTCCCAATTGGATTCCCTTAGATACGATTCATATCTTAAAAGAAATCCTTCTCCGTTCCCATGAGGAATGGTTACGGGAATTTCAAAATCCAAAAAATGTGAATAGTGCTTATCTCACCTCCACGAGATTCACAAAAGATGTACAAGATAGAAAAACATTATTTGGATTTATTGGATCTGACTTACTCCTCAGTATCTGTGATTTGATTTTCCAAGATCCAATCTACTTTCTCAACACGCAGATATTTTTTAATCCAACCGACACAAACAAACTTCCCTATTGGCATAGAGACATCCAATACATGGGAATTTCAGAAGAGGAACAAAAACAAAGGATTCATAAAGATCATGTTTGGCATTTTCGGATTCCTTTGGAAACAGATCCAGGCCTTTGGTTCGTTCCTGGTTCCCATAGTCGTTGGGATTTGGAAGAAGAAAGAAAAGTGCGTTTGGAATTAGAAGGTAAAAAAAATAGTGATGCGATTCCTAATCAAATTCTCATCCCACATGGTCCAGGAGACCTTCTTGTGTTTTCGGCTCATCTCCTCCACAAAGGGAATTACGATTCCAAACGATTTTCCTTCGATATCCTATACACAAACTTTCCGGAAAAGAAACAAACCGCAGAACAATGGAATCATTTCCCAGATAGAGAAAGCCAATTAGAAGATCCAAAAAAGAATTCTATCTTTCACTTAATTTAAAAATGGGAATCGATTCAGAATCTAAAATAAAACCCTCGCGCCAGCGACCGCAGAGGAAATCCTTTCCCGTAGGGAAAGATTGGAACGTAGGGCGCGGTCGTGTATGGATCGGATCCATCTCATCTAACAATTTCGAGGCGCCCCAATTTTAGTCATTGATTTCCATTCGTAGCAATAAAAACCATTCTGTATGAAAGATTTTTTCTTACGAAACAATGCTTATCATATTTGGGCTACAAAACTTTTGTATGAATCACTGGAAGAGATCCTTGAGGAAAATTACAAAAAGGATTTGGGTTTGTTTTTTAAATCCATTCACGGAACTTTGAACCACCTCTTAGTTGTAGAAAAGGTTTGGTATTCTAGACTAGTGGGTGAGATTTATGTGCCGGCTTCTCTTGCCGAAGAAATAGAAACAGACCGCCAAACATTAAAATTGCGGATGATCGAATCTTTAGAACTATGGAATACCTGGCTTAAGGGTTTGGATGATTCCATTTGGCCCACTCTCTTTCGTTACAAAACCATGCGTGGGTTTGAAGCAGAACTCATATTTAGTGATGTAGTGCAACATAACTTTAACCATCGCACCCACCATAGGGGCCAGATCACAGCCGCCATCACATTGCTAGGTGGCAAGTCTCCAGAAATTGATTTTGTCTATTACCTTCAAACTTTAGGAAAATAATATGTGGAACCCATCCAAAAAAACCAGAACCATCGCCAGTAGAATTTTAACCGTTTTGTTTTCTCTCACAATGATCTTTCATGTGGTCGCCCTCTTCCAACTCATCCCTTACCAATACCTTTGGGGAGGAAGACTCAGTAGCGTGGAAGAAATGTATTTGATGGAAACGGTTTCCCTCGTTGTCACCGGATTTTTTTTATGGTCGAGCATTCAATATTTAAGATACATAAACCAAGGTTTGGTGCCTATTTGGATCCGACTTCTGTTTGGTTTCATTGGAATTATATTTTTACTCAATACTCTTGGGAATCTAGTTGCCATTACCAATTTAGAAACTTTACTGGCTACACCGGTAACAGCATTTTTATCGGCAATTTGTTTCTCATTGGTACCAAAATATGAAAATTAGACAAGCTAACTACAAAGACATTTCCAAACTCTCTGGGATATTCGACGAATATAGACAATTCTACGGACAGAGTTCAAATCTAACAGGCGCTGCACGATATCTTCAAGATAGGGCAGAACATGGACAATCCATTATCTTTTTGGCTGAAGATCCAAAATCGGGAGAGATCGCAGGTTTCACTCAACTATACCCAGTATTCTCATCCATCTCTATGCAAAGATCCTACATCCTAAACGATCTATTTGTCAAAAAGGAATTTCGCAAACAAGGAATCGCCAAACAATTAATTGTCGAAGCAAAGTCCTTTACCAAAACAAATTCCGGCAAAGGTTTAGAGCTTTCCACTTCTACACATAACAAAGAAGCCCGTGCTTTGTATGCACAGGAAGGTTTTGAACAAGAAACAGAATTTTTAAGTTACTTTTGGAAATCTGTTTAAAGTAATTTTAAAGGAGTAAGTCACTGTGTACATTCCCGAATATTTTAAGATGGAAACGGAATTCATTTACCGATGTATTGAAGAAAATCCATTTTCTTTATTGGTATCTGAAAGCCAAGGAAACTTAAGTGCGACACATTTACCTCTGCTCCTTTCCAAAGACAAACAATCGTTAATTGGCCATTTTGCAAAACCAAACCCACAAAAAGAAAGTTTGGAAAAAGAAGTCCTTTGTATTTTTTCCGGTCCTCATTGTTATATCTCTCCTTCTTGGTATGAAACAGACCGTGCGGTTCCCACTTGGAATTTTACCGCGGTACATGTAAAAGGAATTCTAAAACCTGTGGAAGACGCAAGCCAAATCCATCAAAGTTTACAAGCTCTCGTCAACAGGTTTGAATCTAAAGATTCAAATTACAAAATAGATCAAGTAGACAGCCACTACATTGAAGGTTTAAAAAAAGGAATTGTTCCTTTTGAAATCAAAATCACTTCTATCGAAGGAAAAGAAAAACTAAGTCAAAATCATTCCGAAGAACGAAAGAAAAAAGTAATTTCGGAATTGGAATTATTACCTGGCGAAAATGAAAAGGCCATTTCCAAATTGATGAAAGACAGACTTATGAAATGAATTTATACATAGATCTATTTAAAACTTTTTTTATTTTAGGATGTACTTCCTTTGGTGGACCTGTGGCTCATTTGGGATACTTCCAAAATGAATTTGTAGAAAAGAAAAAATGGATCTCCTCTTCCACCTATGCAGACTTAGTTGCTCTTTCACAATTTTTACCTGGTCCTGCCAGTAGCCAAGTGGGAATCGCTATTGGACAAATTCGTGGAGGAATTCCAGGAGGAATCCTTGCTTGGTTTGCGTTCACACTTCCTTCTGCTCTTCTAATGATTTTTTTTGGACTTGGTGTGGGACTTTATCCTGAGTTTTGGAACCAAGGTGTCTTACATGGATTTAAAATTGCCGCAGTGGTGGTAGTTGCCCATGCGGTTTGGTCTATGGGTGTTAAACTTTGTCCGGATAAAGAAAGGATCAGTCTCGCAGCGATTGCATTAACCATATCCATAGGGATTGGTGGAACCTTAGGACAACTACTTCCTATTTTTCTCGGTGGGATCTTTGGATTTCTCTTTTTAAAAAAAGCAGATAACCTTCCTCATTCCCCCACTGGATTTAAAATTTCAACTGCCTATTCCTATACGCTTCTCGGTATTTTTTTTCTGATTTTATTTGTTCTTCCTCTTCTAGCAAACTTATTTCAAAACCAATCGATTCGCCTATTTGATAGTTTTTTTCGTGTAGGTTCCCTCGTGTTTGGAGGTGGGCATGTTGTGCTCCCTCTACTTAAAGAAGAAGTAGTGACCACGGGTCTTGTATCCAATCAAATATTTATGGTAGGTTATGGAGCCGCTCAGGCAATCCCTGGCCCACTCTTTACTTTCACTGCTTATCTTGGAACCGTTTTGAAAACGACACCGCATGGAATTTGGGGTGGGATCTTTTGTTTGGTTGCTGCTTTTTTACCTGCTTATCTACTCATCATTGGAATCCTCCCGATTTGGGAACGATTTCGAAAAGAAACTTGGTTAAAACAATCGATGGCTGGTATCAATGCAGTTGTTGTAGGTTTACTCATTTCTGCTTTGTATTCCCCGGTTTGGACAGAAGCCATCTTCAATCGATATGATTTTGTTGTATTTGCACTGTGCTTTAT
The DNA here is from genome assembly GCF_016919165.1 of Leptospira chreensis. Lineage (GTDB taxonomy): Bacteria > Spirochaetota > Leptospiria > Leptospirales > Leptospiraceae > Leptospira_A > Leptospira_A chreensis. The sequence goes on along the minus strand of NZ_JAFFPS010000039.1, from coordinate 23,711 downwards.
TTTACTTATGTTTTGGAAGCTTCCTTCCTGGAGCATTGTAGCCGTATGTGCTTTTTTTGGATTTTGTTTGAACTTCTAACCTAGGAAAAAAATCTCCAGTGAAACTAGAATTAAATGTCAGAGTGACTCCAGAGATTGCCTCAAACCCAGACCATCTCTTACAATTTGTTTCCAAACAAAATAAAATCCCAAAACCATCCATCAAACATATTGAATGCACTTCGCGTTCCATTGATGCAAGACAAAGAAATATTGTTTTCCAATTACGATTGGATGTATATGTAAACGAAGATTTTATTCCCCTAGAATATACAGTTCCTGATTTTCCAAATGTCCATTTAGCAGAACCAGTAATTATCATTGGAGCTGGACCTGCTGGATTGTTTGCCGCCTTACGTGTATTAGAACTAGGAAAAAAGCCGATTATCTTGGAACGGGGAAAAAATGTAAAAGACCGTATCGAAGACCTTCGCGGAATCAATGTCCATCATATCGTAAACGAAGATTCCAATTATTGTTTTGGGGAAGGAGGAGCCGGTACTTATTCGGATGGAAAACTTTATACCAGGTCCAAAAAAAGAGGAAACATTCGTAAAGTTTTAGAGTATTTGGTTTCTTTTGGTGCCACCAAACAAATACTAGTCGATGCACATCCTCATATTGGAACGAACAAACTCCCTCATATCATTCAAAATATTAGAGAGTGTATTCTTTCTTCCGGTGGGGAAATTCATTTTCAAACACGAATCACCGATTTGATTCTTTCAGGAAATTCCATTGTTGGAGTGAGTTCCGCATCCGGCAACAAGTGGATGGCAAAAAATGTCATCATCGCTACAGGCCACTCTGGACGCGAAATGTTCGAACTTCTCCATGAAAAGGGAATCGAAATCCAAACCAAACCTCTAGCCATAGGTGTACGAGTGGAACATCCACAGAGTTTGATTGATTCCATCCAATACCATTGTGATGTTAAAAATCCACTCTTACCTGCCTCTGAATACTCACTTGTCAAACAAATCAACGGGAGAGGGGTGTATAGTTTTTGTATGTGTCCTGGGGGAGTGATTGCTCCTTGTGCCACCAAACCGGGTGAAGTTGTGACCAATGGTTGGTCTAGTGCAGAACGTTCGCGCCCCACCGCCAATTCAGGTATTGTCGTAGAACTACGATTTGACGATTTCAAACCCTTCGAGTCGTACGGAGTGTTCTCTGCTCTCAAATACCAATCAGAGATTGAACAAAAAGCCTTTCAAATGAATGGGGGAACACAAAAAGCTCCAGCCCAACGAATGGTAGACTTTACAAAGAACCAAATCTCCACCGACCTTCCTAAAACTTCTTATACACCAGGCCTTGTCTCTGTTTCCCTTTCCGAATTATTACCTCCGCTGATTGCTGACTCTTTAAAAAAAGGATTCCAGGAATTTGATTCTTCCATGAAAGGATACTTCACAAACGAAGCCATCATCCATGCGCCAGAAACACGGACTTCTTCTCCCATCCAAGTTCCTAGAAATCCCGATACATTAGAACACATTCGCATCAAAGGATTGTATCCCTGTGGTGAAGGTGCGGGTTATGCGGGAGGAATTGTATCGGCAGCGATTGATGGAATGAAATGTGCAGAAGCAGCCCTCACCGGTAGTTTTACAAAATAGGGATGAAACAGTTTCGGTATCATCTCCCATCCATTTTTCTTTGGGTGGTGGTCTTTTATTTTTTATCAGAAAGAGCGATCTTTCGTTACCAACATATCGGAGCAGGAGTGGATCTTGGTCTCTTTGAAAATTTATTTTATAATTTAGTCCACAACGCAAAGGCAGTCACATCACTCGGAATTGATGGGACAGAACACCACTACTTCGCCGATCATATCAATTGGTACATTTATCCTTTATCTTTGTTGTACCGGGTTTTTCCTTTTGTAGAAAGTTTTCTAATCTTCCAAGCCCTTGTGCTAAGTGCACCCATCCTAATCCTACCACTTTATAAAAAAGATCTTTTTCATCAATGGACGTATCCTTTGTTATATGGTCTTTTTTTACCAATTTATTGGATTCAAATTTTTGATTTCCATCCGGAAGTCCTTTGGATTCCTTTATTCTTCCTATTCTATTACTTTTGGAAACAAAAGTCCCCTTATTGGATTTTGTTTTTTTTCCTCTGCTTGTTTGTCAAAGAAGAAACTGCTTTGGCATTGATTGTATTTTCCTTGGTGGAATGGAGGTCAGGGAAAAAAGAAAGCCTCTCCATCGGAATCATATCGTTTATTTATTTTATCTTTTGTATCTTTCTCCTGAGTGCGTTTCGAAATCCTTCTCTAGACATACAAACTCCTGCCCACTGGGAAAGGTACCAAAACCCCATCGCCGCATTGCAAAACTTACATCTCTTTCCTTATCTTTTTCTATTTCTAAACCTACCTTTTTTATTTTTATCATTTAGAAACAAACTCATACTTTGTTTGGTTCCTTATCTTTGTTATTCCTTATTTTCTTCGTATGAGGTGAATAAAACCCCCTTCACTCATCATAGTTTCATCACAGTCCCCATTCTCTTTCTTAGTTTTATAGAAAGTTTAGATAGATTCCAAGAAAAAAACAAATGGTTGTTTGGCTGCATAACCCTCTGTATTTCTCTTTTTCTCTTTATTTGGTTTGGCCCTCTCTCCAAATCCTATTCTTATCGAAAAGAATATATGAACCCTAGTGTTTCCACAAAGGATGTAACCACTCTTCATTCGTTAGTTGCTGGGAAATCAGTAGTTTCGAATGTACCGCAGTACCTTTCCAATCGAAGCCAAGTTCAATTATTTTTGCCAAACCATGAGTATTCAGCAGATTATTTTGTTTTTTATCAATTCCGGACAGAATCTCTACCCGCAGTCCTTCCCAAGGGATATATTTGGGAAAGAGAGATAGAAAACCACATTCAAATTTATAAACAGAAAGAAAATTGATTGATCCCTTTACAAAACTACTTAGAGTGAACACCTAAAAGATGAGACCCTTCTCTTATTATCTACTAATCCTCTTTTTCCTCCAGTGCTCTGTCGATTTACGTCAAGTGCCACCCCCTTCCCCAAATGGGAATACAAACCGAACACAGACAAACCTTCCTTTGGTGATTGGCAAATTTGAAATCCTTTCCGCTGATCGCGGAGTGTATACGGATGCATGGAGAATGGCATTCAAAGGCCACCTAACTTCCTCCGGTTTGTTTTCCAATGTAGATACGGAACTCGATCCGAAAACAACCTCTGATTTTTATACCATTGATATTGAAATGAAATCCTATTATGAAGATAGATATAATTGGTGGTTTACTTTTCCTGCATTGTGGCCGGCCACAATGATTTGGCCCATCCAATATAGATTGGCTGAATATACGGTTGATTTCAAATACAAACTGTATAAAAACAAAACCTTCGTGAAAGAAGAGACTATTTCTAAAAAAGGAAACACATCCGAATTTTTATATGGTTTTTTTAGAGTGCGAAACTTCCAACGAATGATTGAAGAAACAAACTTAGAAGCTGTAAGAACATGCATTCAAAATTTATCCGATTCATTGTAATTCTAAATCTTTTTAGTTTTGTCGGTTGTGTGAGTATTCCTTTCCAACCGGCAAATCATACAGAAGATTGTTTGGCTTATTATTACCAAACCAAACGCCAAGTCACAGAAGTGTTCGATGAAAACTCATTGACACTGGGCCTTGTTGTGGTTCTTTCCATTCTCAATTCGGCCTTTTCTCCCATTTTCCTTTTACCAATTCTCACAACTCCATACATTCATTATAAGAATAAGGTTAAGTCAGACGAAATTCTTAGCCAATGGAAAAAAGAAAAATGTGGAATTGGAGAAACAAATCCCGAACAAAACCAAATTCGTCCAACTGATCTTTAGTTATTATTTAAGAACTTCATCGTGTCCCCTAAAAGAAGACCAATTTGAAGCCTCAGTTGAATGAGATCATATCGATTTTGAATTTCGTTTCGCATCACATCACGGAGTCGCCTATCAACCGTTTGCAATTCAATAACGGATGCTGATCCTGTTTTGTATGCTTTTTCCATAATTTGATAGTTTTCTTCGGCAATCCGTTTACTCTCACGCGAAATATCATACAATTCCACTAGATTGTTATGTTGTTGGATGAGTTCAAAGAGATACAAACCAGTGTTCTCACGTAAAAACTGTGATTGCGATTTTGCCAATTTGATTTCAATTTTAGATTTATCAAATTCGTTTTTGGATAACCAACGATTGAACAAAGGAAACCGGAATCCAAAATTCCCACCCACATTAAAATCCGCATCAGAAGACCTTGCATACCGACTAAAATCGTTGCGACTATAATCGTAAACTTCCATGGAGTTTGCCCATGTTCCACTAAGACCTGAATAGGATTCTCGACTGGACTGATTATAAACATTCACAAAAAAATCAGGAACCCAAAGTTCATTGAACCTTACCATCTTTTGAATTTCTAATATCTTAACTTGATTGACAGTAAGGATAATATCAAAATTCAAATCGGTTAGATTTTTTTCATATTCGGATAAAGTAGATTCTAAAGGAAGAATTTTGTATTCACGTTCCGGAATTTGTTTTAAAGCAACATCCTTCAGTAAAAACTTCCTTCGGAATATGGACTGACTTTTTTGTTGGTCTAGTCTAGATTTGATCACATTGTATTTGTAAAAGAAATAATCTACTTTAGAGTTCTGTGTTACTAAATAAGATTCAATACCTTGTTTATACAGCTTTTGGACAGTTTGGAACTGTTTGTCTGCATCAGATTCATTGGAAAAATCATAATCATAAAATGCTAACAGTTTTAAAGTTTCAGCATATTGAAACGCTTGGTCAAATAATTCCTTTTGATAGAGGGCGCGGTATTCCAATAACAAACGTTCATATTCCAATTCCATGATCATATTGGTAAGAACGGTATTTCCCTGGTCTTGAAAATTCCAATTGAGATTTAAAGAGGTATTCCAACCCTTTCTGTTATAACCATCCCCTCGTAATGATTCAAAAAAAGGAGAATGTTCTAAATTGACAGAAGGTAGGTAACGTAAATTTCTTGAGTCGATATCGACTTTTTTACGTTCGATCTCCATTTCTTTTAATTTTAACTCATATGATTTTTCACCAACTAACTTGGGTAAGTCATAAAACTCCACCGGATCCGGCCAAATCTTTAGAATTGGCAAAATGGATAAAAATAAAAAAAATAGGAATGAATAAAAACGGATCACTAAATCAATTATCGGATCGCTTCCTGTTTGGAATGAAGTAATTGGTAAATTCCCCCTTTAGAAAGTAACTCTCGGTGCGAGCCTTTCCCCTCCAACTTGCCTCGTTCTAATACAAAAATTTGGTCATAATGGCGGATTGTATCCAATCTATGGGCAACGGTAATGATAGTTGCGTTGGCAAAAACTGAGTTTATATGAGACAGAATTCTGGCTTCCGTTTCCTTATCCAAGGAAGCCGTTGGCTCATCCAATAACAATACATTCGGCCTTTGTAAAAACAAACGTGCAAGGGATACTCTTTGTTTTTGACCACCGGAGAAGATAAAACCCCTTTCGGAAATCTCTGTATCGTAACCAAGCGGAAGTTTTACGATATCATCATGAATACAAGCCAGTTTAGCCGCCTCCACTACTTCACTTAAGGTTGCTTCCGGTTTTGTGATCGAAATATTTTCTCTGACCGTTCCTGCAATCAAAGGATTTTCTTGAAAGAGAACACCAATTTTTGTCCTTAAACTCGGAAGCCAAATTTCATCCAAAGAAATATCATCGATGATGATTTCCCCTTCTTGTGGATTGTACAGACCAAGAATGAGTTTTAAAATGGTAGATTTTCCACTCCCACTTCGTCCAACAAAGGCAACTTTTTTTCCTGCTTGGATTTTGATTCTTAAATTCCGAATTCCTGATTCGGGTTTCAAAGTATCATAAGAAAAACTTAAATTTTTAAATTCTATATTACCCTTAACTTCAGGTAAATCTACTTTGAATAGGTTGTCTCTATCTGTAATTTCGCTATCTAAAGATTCAAAACTTCTTAACCGATTCCAAGATACATTTGCTTTGTGAAACTTTAAAAAATCATCATACAAAGAAACAATGGGATTTCGAATGTAGGCAACAAGGCCAATGATGGCATACAGTGTTCCGAGTGTCATCTGGTCTTTCAGAATCAACAAACTACCAACTAACATAACAACTACAACCGTGATCTGTTTAAAAAACTCAGTATTTGTAAAAAGTAAGTTGGAATAAAAAAGTTTTTTTCCTTCTGAATTCAATTGAGTGGTGAGTCTTTTTTCAAAGTCCCAACGGTGGGAATAAGTGGCCCCTAAATTTTTGATGGTTTCAAAACCATTGATGGTTTCTATGAAGTAACTCAATGTTTCTGATTTTTTCAGTGACTCTTTTTTTGTTTCTTCGATGATCTTGGGAGTCAGTGCACGAAGGATCAACATCTCCGGCAAAATTAAAAATCCGATGATTACAAGTAACAAAGGAGAAAGAAATAGAAAGATAACAAACACAAGTGAGCTAAACAATAAATCAAAGAATTTCATTGCTCCTTGATCGGAAAAAAACAAAATCACCGATTCAATTTCTTCCCAACGATTGAGGATTTCCCCTTTGCGATTCCTTTCAAAAAAAGATATGGGCAAAGAAATCAATTTTACTAAAAATCGAATGGCAATGGTTTGATTCACTCGATTGCTTGTAAAAAAAATAACATTGGATCTGAAGTAAGCAAGAAAGGATTGAGAAAAACTAAGTAAAACAACAGCTAAAATCACAGGAAAAAAGAATTCTTTGTTCTCTTGTAACAAAACAGCATCAATCAAATACAAGTTCACGAGCGGAATGAATACTTCCAAACCTTTAATCACAAAACTCGCAACGATACCGGCTTTTAAATATTTGATTGCTGGTAAAAAATATTCGGCAAGGCCAGAGAAAAACCGATGTTTCCATTCCCATTTTTGTTCCGGTTTTAATTTAGGTATGAAATAAATAACTACATTCGAAGATTTTTGTTCCCACTCTTCACGAGATATACTCATCTCACCAAACTCTGGATCCATGATGAGAACTTTTTTCTGTCCAATCGACTTCACGATGACATACTTAGAGTTTTCAAAAAAATTAATGCCTGGATTGTTATTTAGTTCTACTTCATGATCTTTCCAATTTACAAAATAACAATCACCTTTCTCTTCCCCAAAACAACTCTTCCAATGGTTCGGTCGAATGTCAGGATCAAAGTCGGGAAATGATGGATCGGCATCATAGTCTGCAAATGGAAATCCCCAATAACGAAATATCATTTTACGACAGGCATCACCTGATTGTGATTTACCATCTTGAAACAAAAAAGGAAATCGGATTTGGTTTCTGAGAGGTGGAGAAAATTTTAACTTTGGTAAAAAATGAAACTGATCCTCTTCATAAATATTGGATGATTCAAATTTATCTTCTTCGGAACCATCACCTAAATTCAGTTTCCTTTCGCTCATAATCGAACGAATGGTGATGAGTAAACTTTCTGATTTTTTGAAAAAACTTTCTGCATCTTTGGAAGAAAGTTCATAAACAAAACTCTCTTCTACGGCAGTTACGGTCGCATTTCTTGCCTTTTTTTCCAATACCCCCATTTCGCCTAATACAGAACCTGCTTCGACAAAAGAAAAATAATCTTCCTGCCAAGTCGATTTTGTGACTTTAAATCTTCCCGATCGAATGAAAAATAAAGAAGAACTTTTACTTCCTTCTTTCATTAAAATTTGACCCGAACTAACTTTTCGTTTTACCAATACTTTGGATATGTCTTGGATTTCTGAATTGGAAAGTTTTCTAAAATAAGGATGGATTCTTAATTCGTCTCGCAGTTGGACATTTTCTTTATATTCAGTCCATAACTTCTTTCTAGTTTTGTCAGATTCTATAAACTTTAAAAACTGGATGGTGGAAAGAACACGAACCTTTGAATTTTCCTCCAACTGGAAGATTTGTTTTTTTAGTGAATCAGAAGAAAACTCAGGAACTCCATAAAAAGAACCTTCTGTTAAAGTTTTGATTAAAAGTTCTTTATCGTTGATTTTTAATTTTACCTGAATCCTTCCCGTTTCTAAGATGATGATTGGTGTTGGTTCCATTCCACTCCCACCAATTCTATCATTTGCAACAAGCGACCTGAATTCAAATAAATTGATTAGTTTCTTTAAATCATTTGTTGGCAGTGTTGATAAAAAATCATCTTCAACTAGTGCTTTAGGAATTTCTTTTACAGTCTTCAAAACTAATTCCTAGGATCCGCATAACGAAATAAAATTTGGTAAATACTTTTCCTATCGATGACAATATCCGCAACTACCTTTAGCCCTGGGAATAGTTGAAATTCTTTTCCATCTTGGTTTAAGTCTTGTGTTCCTAAAATCAGAATCACAGAAAAAGAATCCTTTTCTTTTGTATTGGGAATGATTTGGGAAACAGTTCCTTCCACCACACCAAAATCATTTTGATGAAAGGCTTTCACTTTAATCACTGAGGATAAACCGACACGAACAGCGCCAATATCTTTACTACTAACTTCCACTATGGCTTCTAGCGGTTGGCCTTCTTCCATTAAAGAAGCAACCGTTTGTCCACGAATGATATTTTGTCCTACGTTATTGACGGAAAGTTCACCGATGATTCCTGAGAATGGCATACGAATGACAGCGTTGGCCACTCTTTCTCGTTTTAACTTGGTATCCCCACGAAGACTTGAAATTAGATTTTCTTCTCTTTGAATTTCGTCTTTTAAGTTTCCAAACTCTTCGTTAAACTCGAGTAAACTTTGGTCATAAATGAATTTTGCTCCCACACCATTCTGAAAATCCATAAACGCTTTTTTCAAACTGACAAATTTGTTCAAAACTCCACCTGCGAGCAAAGAACCAGAATTGTTTTCTAAATTATAAGCCAGATTTTTCAAGATCTTTTCTGCTTCTCTTTTGTTTCGAATGAGTCTTTGTAATTTTTTTTCTTCGTAATCTAAGTTATTTGTATCTTTAGATAATTCAATTTGTTGTTCCGAGAACTCTAACTCCATGATGGGGTCACCTTTTTTAAGAAAGTCCCCTGATTTCACATATAAATTAGTAAGAGTTCCTGTTTCCAAAGCTTCCACCATATGGTAGTTACCTTTTGGTCGAATGGAACCCGTTGCTTGAACCACTACATCCACTCGTCCCAAAACCAAAAACAATACAAAACAGACAAAGAATGTTGTGATGAGATAAATTCCTTTTCGTTCCCAATTGGGTGCAGGATGTTTTAATAACTCATCGTAATAGGATGCCGAATGTCTTGATTCCCAATTGGAATCAGTTTCTTTTATGTTTTTAAATTTTTTAAACATCTTTATCCCCTTCGTTTAGTGCCGGGAACAAATGGTAATAAAAACCTTTTGTAGTAATCAACTCAGCATGAGTTCCCATCTCAACGATCCGACCTTCATCTAAGACAATGATTTTATCAGCACTCACCGTACTATGGAGTCTATGCGAGATTTGAATGACAGTTCTATCTTGGAATACAGTTTCCCATTGGGACTGAATATGTGATTCTGTTTCCGAATCTAATGCAGAAGTAGGTTCATCTAAAAAGAGAATACTCGGATTGGTAACAAGGGCCCTCGCAATGGCTAATCTTTGTCTTTGTCCACCAGAAAGTCCAATTCCGGATTCTCCAATTTTTGTTTCATATTTCATAGGAAATCTTTCTACAAAATTATCTACCGATGCTAACTTTGCACCAGCTAACAATGCTTCTCTATTTAACGATGGATTTTTTTTAGAAAGATTTTCTGCGATCGTTCCCGAAAAAAGGATGGGATGTTGTTCGACTGCCCCAAACTGAATTCTCACTTCTTCTGGATCTAATGTGGAAAGGTCAAATGAATCCACAAATACCTTCCCTTTACTTGGGGTGAGTGTTCCCATCATCACCCGCATCAAAGTGGATTTACCACATCCACTCCTTCCCACAATGGCAATTTTTTCACCCGCTTCGATTTCCAAATGGATATCAGAAAGTATGTCAGGACTTGTCTCTGAATATCGAAAACTAATATGATCTAAAGTAATTTTTCCAGAAAGCCTTGGCAATTCACCAAACGGACGTTGGCTGACAATTTCTCCAGGCAAGGAATAAATTTCTGTGAGTCGCATACGAGACTCTCTCAGTTCACTGAGGTCTTCATACAAATGACAAAGTCTGACAATGGGTTCCATAAGAAGTGAATACAATACCAAAAATGCTAAAAAACTTCCGAGTGTCAGTGACTCATACAAGACATCGCTAACACCAAATGCGATCACTGCGATAAGGCCAATTTGTTCAAAGAACTTACTCATCAGTTCCAATACATGGACTCGTTTTCCCACTCTTAGGTTGGTTAAGATGGTTCTTGCGATTTCATTCAGACCCTTCGAAAGGTATCGACTTTCCATTGCCGAAGATTTGATCAGTGGCATTCCAGCAAATAGAGATAGAAAAAAAGAAGTGGTTTTCTTTTTGGATTCAAAAACATGTTTTTGTAATTTTTTAATTTTAGAACTGGAACGAACGACAAACAAAGAATATACGACAAGGAAAAATAGTCCAACAAAGGTAAGACTTTGATCCAAACGAAACAAAATAAAAAGGTAAATTGGCAAAGTTACCAAATCCAAAATCAGAAACAAACCTGACCTTTGAGTGATTTCTAATATCCTTTGGTTTTCTTTTAACCTTTGGGTAAAGTCTCCAGTTTCAAATTTTCGAAATTCTGGTAGGGTTAGATTTAGTATATGTTGGAAAAATCGAACAAAGTAATTGTATTCCAAACTTTGCATGAGACCTATCGCAATTAAATTTCGAAATAATGAAAACAAGGTTTGGAAAAGTATCGCAAGGGCGACTCCAAACACTAAAGTAAATAGAAAATTACGATCAGAAAAAACAAGAACCTGATCCACGACTTGACGGACCAAATACGGTAAGGACAAGGTTAACAGGGCCGAAAATACTGTGGCCACTAAAATCCAACGAATTTCACTTCGTTTCGGACTAAAAAGAATTCGAAGTTCTTTAAAAAAACTAATCAAACTAACATCGGCCGACATTGCAGCAGGCGCTGGTGAAAACTGTAAAATCACCCCATCCCAGATTTTCAAAAATGCAGAGATAGAAAGTTCGTAAACACCTTTGATCGGATGAGAAATAAGAACCGCATCTAACTCCTGATCATAAAGATACAAAAGACAGGGAACACTTTCATCATCAGTGATAAAAACAGGATTTTCTAATTCGGAAAGTTGTTCTGGAGAAAGGTGTTGTTGTTTGGTTAAAAAACCCAATTTCTCGAGTTCAATGGCTAATTCAAAAATACCCGGAACAATATTTCGACTGAGTTCATTTTTAATTCTGATTTTCCAATTGTTTGGGAGAGGCCTGTCAAAGGCCCTTAATGCAAGTTCGCTACAAACCAAACCAACTAGAGTGATCTGGTCTGTTGTCACCTGCTCAATATAGATTTTTTTGGTAGTCTTTCTAAACTCAAAACGTTTAGAAATAAAAGGACGAATGGTATTCTCTTCTTTTTCTTTTGCTTTGTAAGTCGAATAACGAAGTAAACGCGACTGAACAATTTCTTCTAGTTTGTTTCCTTTTTCAACACCGATGACTTTTCGAAAAACAACACCAGGGATTTTATATAAATCGGAATCTTCTGAAGCAACGGCACTTGCCAATCGTTTCTGTTGTTTGAAGATTGCAATCTCACCGAGGATATCTCCCGAACGCATAATGGAGATGATCTTTCTCGGGTTTTCTGTTCGAATTTGGATTTTTCCCGATCGAACAATATAAGCGGCATCTCCTTCTTCCCCTTCGGCAAAAATAAAGTCCCCTTGTTGGACTTTCACTAACTGGATGGATTTAAGAATGAGTTTGATCTCTTCTGGTGATAATTCATCAAAAAAACTAAGTTTACGAACGTAATGAAACTTTTCTTGTTCTTCTTCTCTATGTTTTGCTTTTACTGCAATTTCTGGATGTGATTCAACTAACTTTAAAAAACGAGATGTGGGAAGTAAAAGAACAATGGAAGGTTCCAATGCATAATAATCATGTTTTGGTGGAGTTTTTGTCAGCGTGATCCTTTCACCAATGGATTCACCAACTTCCACAAAAGCAAATCTGCCTAAATGGACTTCTTGTTTGTTTTGTTTCATTCCAAATCGACCAGTCATTACAAAATGAATGTAATCTGGCATTTGATTGGCTTTGATTAAATTTTGTCCTAACCGAACAAAACGTACTTCTATAAATGGTAGTAGGTTTTCCCTTTCTGATTCTTCTAATTCCGCAAGTAAATAATTGCTGCGAAACACTTTACGGATTTTTTCAAGATTTCGCCTAACTTCGGATTGCATTTATTTTTCCGCTAACAAAAGCATATGAGTCACAGGAAAATCCATAGGGATTAGGTCTTCCTTAGAGTGAGGAATATCCTTTTCCGATGTAAATATTTTGGTTTTGCCTAGATAACGATTTTCCACCAACCATTCATTCCGATAAGCATGGGACTTGGGCGAAACTTGAAACCCCACAGATTCCAAATGGGATTTCCAATCACTAAAACTCCAAAAACAAAAGGATTCGTGCATTTCACTTTCCCAGTTGTCCGTATAATCTTTTTTGGAGAGAAATTCACATACATCGGCAAGTTTCATACGGTGGTATTCTATACCATCGACGAAAATGGACTGACTCCTAAGCAGATAACCTTCTTCCTTTCGAAAGTCGGATTGAAATCGGAAAAATCTTTCCTTTGTGGACAAAGAATCCAAATACTCTTTGAGATGGGGGAAAGATTTTGGTTCTTGTCCTAAGTTGGTTCCATCTGTATCCTGAAACCAAACAAAAACTTCTCTCTCTTTATCCTCTGGACCAACAACATCTCGATTGATCCATACCCCTCCCATTGCCAGTTCGAGGTACCGATTTTGAATGAAGGAAAGTAACTTTTCCCTGTTCCCATAGGATTCAATTTCATGAGTGAGCGAAGAGGAATGGATGGTATTCATCGTTCCCGCAGGATAAACAAGTCCGCTTACCGCATTTTTTCTTAGGAAAAAAACATTGGGGTTGGGGAACTCTCCATTTTCTTTTCGTTGTTCACAAACTTGGAAAAGATGCCTGGCGATCTCCACCCCGTAAAAATCAGATTCGAACCATCGTCCCTCTTCACAGGCAAGTTTGATCCAAGATCCTACGGCACATCCAATGTCACCAATACGCCCGGGGAAAATGTGGTTTTTTGTTTCATTAAACTTGAGTTCGGCGATGGTATCCATCTCTCGAACATAGGTATTATAATCACGAGATTCGGTTAGGTCACCATCTTCCCCAATGAGTGCATCCGAAAACAACATTTGGATTTTATCCCAAACTCCATACACATCCCACAAACGAATGCTTGCCGGATCCATATAGGAAACGAGTTCCTTTTTGGTTTTGTTGTCTAGTTTTTCCGATGGTTTGGCCAAACCTTCTAAGATTTCCCAAGGGAGTTTGGTAAGAAACTTTTCTTCCATACCTGGGATTCGTTCCACCGGAAGGATGGAATACCCTAGCTTAGAATATAAATCTGCAACGGGTGTAGAACAAAGGACAATGGTATTTTCTGGAGTTAAGTGGAGTTGCATCTCTGTTTCTGCTTCAATCTTTTTGATTGTATACAAAGCAAAGTTAGGTGATTGTCCAATATCATCAATGGGGATGACAAAGGTAGGAATCTCCAAATCCTTAGAAAAATCCTGGATCATCATCGCCCGCATGTATAGAGGGAGAGGGTTACGTCTAGTATTGTTATGATTGGCAGAAGTGACTGCGAAGATAATGGTTTGGGGATGCTTGGAAATCTTCAGTGGATTTCCCAAATGGTCTTTTACTTCCGAGAGGCCATCCTTTACCAACCGGATCAGATAATCCTTTTGGTACCGTGTCAGGAGGTGATGACGACCCGGAAGTAATAAATACATGAACTTTTATGCTTTCGGATTTTCTAAAACGATAGCAATTCCTTGGCCACCACCAATACAAAGTGAGGCGACTCCGTATTTCACTCCTCGTCTTTGCATCTCTAACGCCAATGTCAAAGTCACACGATTACCAGAAGCTCCAAGTGGATGTCCAATCGCAACAGCACCACCATTCACATTGGTAATTTTTGGATCAAGACCCAGTTCTTTTTGTACGGCTAAAAATTGTGCAGCAAATGCTTCATTAATTTCAAATAGACCGATGTCTTTCAAACTAAGTCCTGCTTTTTGTAATGCAGATGGAATCGCAATCGCCGGACCAATTCCCATTTTCGCAGGATCACAACCAGCATGTCCCCATGATTTTACAATGGCCAAAGGTTCTTTTCCCAATTTTTTTGCTTGGGACGCAGAAGCAACGATCAATGCAGCAGCACCATCATTAATACCAGATGCATTTCCCGCAGTGACAGTTCCGTCTTTTTTGAAAGCTGGTTTTAAGGTAGCTAGTTTTGTTGCGCCAGCCTTTCCTTTGATGAATTCATCCTTATCAAATACGATAGGATTTTTTCCACTAATGGTGATGGCATGAATCTCATCTTTTAAGATTCCTTTGTTTGTGGCTTCTTCCGCTCTTTCTTGTGAAGTTGCAGCCCAAAGGTCTTGTTCTTCCCTAGAGATTTTGTATTGGTCAGCTAGATTTTCAGCTGTCATTCCCATCGGAAGTTCTACATAAATATCTGTTAAACCTGTTGCCAAAGAATCTTCAAATTCAGAATTTCCGTAACGAACACCAAATCTTGCGTTTCTTACCACATAAGGTGCGTTACTCATTGATTCCACACCACCAGCAAGGACAGTATGTGCTTCCCCCAACATAATTTTTTTTGCGGCTTGAATGACTGCTTCCATTCCCGAACCACAAAGTCTGTTGAGTGTTAATGCCGGGCTTGCAATCGGAACACCTGATTTCAAACCAATATGTCGTGCTAAATAGATTCCGTCTTTTCCTGTGGGGATTACGTTCCCAAAAATACTTTCTTCAATCAGTGAAGGATCCACACCGGTTTTCTGAAGTGCTGCTTTGGAGACTTCTACTCCAAGATCTACGGCACTCAAATCTTTGAGAGTTCCGCCAAAACTACCGAATGCAGACCTGAGTCCGCCCAATATATAAACTTGTTCCATAGATACCAGGAATGGCCAAATTTAGTCACCTGTCAGCTAAGAATTGAAATTTCACTTGAAAGAGAATCTGAGATGGATACACTTCCTGCATGAATCGAGAACCCATGTTCGGCCTGGAAACCGGCTTTTTATCCAAACAAACGGCAGGTCTCATTCGAGGGATCCTTGCAAAACGGTATTCTATCGGCCATTCTTCCGTTCCTTTGTATTCCTCCCCATCTCCCCTCTATCCCGGCCTCGAACTCATCTCGGACCAAGGGACAAATCCCCTCCAAAAACGATTGGTGGTCGGAAGCATTCGTATGGGCTACGGCCACCACCGCATGGCCCTTTCCGTTTATTCTCATTCTTTAAAAAAACAAATCCCTACTTATCTCCATGATTTACTCGCGATAGGTTCCCCAGAGGCGAAAGCCATCTCTGACATTGATGCCGGTTATAGTTATTTCTCAAGGTTGAGCGCTGAGATTGGTGGGCCGGTGGAATGGCTCTGGGGCCAACTTATGTCCCAAGGAAACCTCACTTCTTTGGAACTCTCTTGCCAGTTGGCGGATTTGTACAAAGGACTGATGAAAGGAATTCCTACGGATTCTCCCGTCATCACCACATATCCGTTAAATGGTCAGATCGCAGTGGCTTCTGGATTTCAAAAAATAATCCATCTCATTTGCGACAACTATCCGCAGTATTATTTATTAGTTCCGGGTGCTATGAATTTAGTCCAAACTCCTTCCGCCTATACAAAGTTCATCCAGATGGGTGTACCGAAAGAAAACCTAGCAGTCGCTGGTCATTGGGTGTCCGAAGACATTGTCTCCGGTGCTGTTACTGATAGTGAAAACCGAGTGCGTCGGATTGATGCTAAAAAATGTAGAAGGTTTCTCATTCCGATTGGAGGAGCTGGTGCCCAAAAAGGATATGTCCTCGATTTGATTCGATTGAGTAAAAAACATCTACAAAATAAAAAAGCAGTGTTTTGGATCAATGCCGGTGATCATTCTAAAGTTTTAAAATCCATTGAAGAATTTCTGATTGTTCAAAAGATTTCTTATTTATCGATCAATACTTGGGAAGATTTAATCCGTTTCATGGAACGTCATCCTCTACGTTCCGAAGACAACGAAAACAATCCACCAGTTGTGTTGTTTCATTTTCCATCACATACGGAAGCGTTTTCTGCAACCGAGAGACTGATTCGGATCACCGATGTCCTCGTCACGAAACCAGCGGAACTTGCTTTTTATCCTGTTCCTAAACTTTTTATTCGCAGAGTGGGAGACCATGAAGCGGCATCGGTGCTTCGGTCATTGGAACTGGGAGAGGGTACTGTGGAATGCCGGGAAGTGATGCACGCGAAAGAGCTCATCCATATTTTTACGGAGTCGGACGACTTGTTACTGCGGATGAACGAATCCGTAATTAAAAATATCGTGGAAGGTGTCTATAACGGAAGTAAGACGGCCGTAGAAATAGCGACCGCCAATTGACCTGACCGAAATTTTTATGTAGAAAACTTTTTTTCTAATTCTATCCTGGTGGATACCCAGACCGGGGCAATTTTGATACCCTCTGCCACAGAGGATTCAATATCACCAGCTTTGGCAAAACCTTCTGCTTTGATCACCAGTTCTGAAAGGGCTGCCAGTCCAAAATTTGCGGCCACACCTTTGATTTGGTGTAATTCAGCCTGCAAATCCTTTGGTTCCTTGGACACCAAAAGGCGGTCTAAATTTTCGATCCGAGTCGCCATGTTTTCCAAAAGAGAGGTTATCATCTCTTTTAGCCAGGCCCTGTCCTCTGGATCGTTCATATCCACTAAAGATTCTATACGAGACCAATCTATAAGCAAGTTACACCACCCAGTCAAAAGTAAACAGACTAAGAAAAGCGTGTAAATTACATTTTAAAAAATCATTTCCAGGTCGCCGGAATCGGTTTTTTTTGTAAAACACTATGAAAATTCACCCCACTGCCATCATCGATCCGAAGGCGGAACTCCATGAGTCCGTAGAAGTAGGACCGTTTTGTATCATTGAGAAAGATGTCAAAATCGGAGAAGGAACCGTCATTGAATCCCATGTAAAAATCCTATCAGGAACACGGATTGGTAAGTTCAATAAACTATCTTCGGGGGGAAGTTACGGCGGATTGCCACAAGATTTAGCTTTCAAACCAGAAACAAAGACCTATTTGGAAATTGGTGATCACAACGTGATCCGAGAAAATATTATCTTCCATAGAGGAACTGTAGAAGGAAAAGCTACAACGATCGGAAGCCATAATTACCTAATGGGAAATGTGCATATTGCCCATGATGTGATTGTTGGTGACCATAACATTATGGTTCAAAACACAATGCTTGCTGGCCATGTTGTCATTGGTGATAAAGTGTTCATCTCAGGGTCAGTTGGTGTACACCAATTTGTGCGTGTTTCTGATTATGCGATGTTAGCTGGTCTAACAAAAGTAGTAAAAGATGTTCCTCCTTATGCAACCGTAGACGGACATCCCGGTTCCGTTGTCAGTTTGAACGTTGTTGGTATGAAACGTGCGGGAATTTCTGCGGATGTTCGTTTGGCAATCAAACGAGTATACAAGACCATTTACCATAGCGGATTCAACACTAAACAAGCGCTTGTTGAATTAAAAAAAGATCCAAACCCAGCTCCTGAAGTTCAAAAAATCATTCAATTCTTTGAGTCGAGTAAACGCGGAGTTGTGGACCATCGTTTTGTTTCTGGTGGATCAGACGAAGAATGAGAGTTCTCGTTACCGGGGGAGCCGGTTACATTGGAAGCCATATTGTTTTAGAACTTATGGAACTAGGACATGAGATTCTCATCGTGGATGATATGGAAAAAGGAAACGAAGCCAATTTGTTTCCTGGTAATGAATTCATCAAAGGGGAAATTCAAAACCCAGAAGTTTTGAAACAAGCATTTGCTAAAAAAGTAGATGCTGTTTTCCACTTTGCTGCTTGGAAAGCTGCTGGTGAATCCATGACCGATCCATTAAAGTACACTCTTAACAACTTAAATGGAACCTTTACTTTGTTAAATGCTTTAGTTGAAAACAATTGTAAGTATATTGTTTTTTCATCTTCTGCTGCTGTTTATGGAGCACCAAAGTATTTACCTATCGATGAAAACCATCCTTTACAACCAGAGAACTACTATGGATATACAAAACTCTGTATCGAAGAAAACCTAGAATGGTTTGATAAACTAAAAGGTTTAAAATCAGCCAGATTACGTTATTTCAATGCGGCAGGTTATGATCCCAAAGGTAGAATCAAAGGAATTGAAAAAACTCCTGCCAATTTACTACCCATCATCATGGAAGCGGCATCGGGAATTCGAAACGGATACGAAATATTTGGAACCGATTACGAAACAGAAGATGGAACTTGTGTTCGCGACTACATCCATGTCTCCGACCTAGCCAAAGCCCATGTTTTAGCATTGGATTACATTATGGCGAAGAACGAGAGTTTGACGGTAAATTTAGGTTCCGAAGCAGGATACTCTGTCAAAGAAATGGCCGATCTTTCTGAAAAAGTGGTAGGAAAATCAATTAATCACAAAACAAGCGGTAGACGAGCAGGAGATCCTGCAAAACTTTTAGCATCTTCTGCAAAAGCAAGAGAACTTCTCAACTGGAAGCCAATCTATAGTGATGCAGAAACCTTACTCGCTAGTATGTGGAATTTGTATAAAACCCTATAAAGAAGGGTTTTGAATCTTTTCGCAATCCGGGTTTATGGAACGAACAAAGTCCAAAGCCCGGTCGCCCAACACATCAGCTCCAAGAAAACTTCCTGCCAATTGAATCTCACCTGATGTAAATCCTTTGACCCATTCTTTTGTAAGTTGGTTCGAAATCGGTGCATAAGACCAGTGCCATTTTTCTTCCTGGTATCCTTTGTTGTTTCTTGTCGATAAACGGCTGTACGGTTGACAAAACCCATACTTAGAAGCATTTTGTTTCAACCAATCGTAAAGGATTTTTCCCTTTCCATTCTCTTCAAAATAGGCATTGTCGAGGGCATTGATATCAAAATCAGTTCCCCAATGGTGGCGGGAAGTTCCCGGTGCACTGGAAAATTCCAAAATCAAATTGGTGATTTCTTCTGGTGATTTCCCTTTGATGGGAACCCGCATAACCTTTTTACCCGTGTATTTAGATTCCCAAATTCCTTTTTGGTGGCTGAAGTTTCGAAAGGAAGATACTAAAAAGATATGTTGTTTGTAAGTTGCCGGTTTTGAATCTTCAAAATCGTTCACCATTTGGTGGAGTGCTTTTTTTACATCGGGTCTAAGAAAATGATCTTTTCCATTTTCTTCTAGTATAACAGGTGCTAATGGTCCAGGAGAATTGAATTTCCCTGTGAGATAGGTTGTTTTATCAAGGCCTAAATACAAATCGGTTGTGGATGTTTTGAGCGGTTTTTCCCCGCAAACTAAGAATAAAGAAACGAATAATAAAAATATGTATTTAGTTCGTAACATAGTATAGGTTCATTAAAAATTGGAGGACTAATTCGCAAATAAAAATTTGCCTTCACTGAATCTTGTACTTAATTCGGCCAATTCACTGGGATCATCCAAAGGAAAGGAAGAAGCGTCTTCTTTCGCTTCATCAAGGAGAGTCCTATCGGAAACCAAATCGGCAATTTTAAATTCGGGAAGGCCACTTTGTTTGACTCCGAGAAGTTCCCCTGGCCCCCGAATGGCCAAATCCTTTTCAGCCAAAAAGTATCCGTCGTTGGATGCCACCAGTGCCTCCAACCGGTCTTTCCCTTCATCACTGATAAAATCACCTGTCATCAAAATACAAAAACTTTCGATATCACTTCTTCCCACACGACCACGTAACTGGTGTAATTGGGAAATACCAAATCGGTCCGCATGTTCGACTACAAGTATTGTGGCATTAGGAACATCCACTCCCACTTCTACCACGGTTGTTGTGACAAGGATTTGGATTTCTCCTGATTTGAATTTTTCCATTACCGATTCTTTTTCTGCACTTTTCATCTTTCCATGTAACAAACCAATTTTTAATTCTGGAAATACATTGGTTCTTAAATTTTCATAAGCTACCGTACAAGATTCCAAATCTACTTTTTCCGATTCTTCTACCAGAGGATATACAATATAACACTGCCTACCTGAAACCACATACTTACGAATGGAATTATAAATACCAGCTCTACGGTCTTCTTTGTACCATCTTGTATCGATGGGTTTACGGCCTTTTGGTTTTGTTTTGATATTTACCAAAGTTAAATCCCCATACAAAGTGAGACAAAGTGTACGCGGGATCGGTGTGGCCGTCATCGCCAAGATATCAGGATTTTTTCCTTTGGAACGAATGGTTTCCCTTTGATCCACCCCAAACTTATGTTGTTCATCAATCACAACAAGACCCAAATCAGAAAAAACCACATCTTCTTGTAACAAGGAATGAGTTCCAATAATGATATTGGATTCTCCGTTTTTAATCCTTGTCAACTTCTCTAAACGAGTTTTTTTATTTTCGCCACCTAACAAAAGTTCAATTCCAAGAAAGGGCATATTTCCCATAAATTTATAAATGGTTTGGTAGTGTTGGCGGGCCAAAATTTCCGTGGGAGCCAAAAACACCACTTGGATGTGGTTATCGATATAGTGGAGTGCTATGAGAAGGGCTGTGATGGTTTTTCCAGAACCCACATCCCCTTGGAGTAAAAAGGCTGCTGGTGAATCCGAACTCGTTTGTGAAAGGATGGTAGAGACCGCCATCTTTTGGTCTTCGGTTAATTCAAAAGGGAGATTCTTTTCCAAATTTTCATGCGAAGGCGATTTGGGAAGTGGCCAAAGTAATCGTTTTACTTTTTGTCTTTCTCTTTGTTTGTAAAGAAGGAGTCTTTGGAAATAGAAAAACTCTTCATAAGCAAATCGTTTCCGTGCAATTTGTACGGCTTCCATGGTTTCAGGAAAATGGATTTCATGAAACGCTTCGTCACGACCTAGTAACACACGTTTTTTGACTAACTTCTGTGGAAGGTTTTCTGCAATAGATCCACCTTCCAGAACTTGGTGGATGAGTTTACGTAAACCTTTGGAATCAAGCCCATCTTCTTTTAATGCTTCCGTAGATGGATAAAGCGGAATGATGCGACCCGCATGGATGGAATCTTCCGGGTCTTCTTTGTCAGATAAAAATTCATACTCTGGATGGAGAATCTGGTATCCTTTAAAGTATTCCAATTTTCCAGAGACCACCACCTTCCTGTCCACTGAGAATATCTTATGAAAGAAATTCACACCACGAAAGAAAACCAAGTTGATCCTTTCATTGTTTAAGGTTCGAAACCCGACGAGTAACCGACTCTTTTTTCCATGAACAATATAACTATCTGCAATGGTTCCAAGAAGGGTCACCACATCCCCTTGTTTTAAGATGATGTCTTTTGTAAAATTGCGATCTAAGTAACGACGAGGGAAGTAAGTTAGGAGTTCAAAAAAAGTAGAGACCCCATGTTCCAAAAGGACGGACTTTCGTTTGGGTCCAATCCCTTTCAATGCGGATAAACTTTGTGATAAATCCAGTCCCTGTTTCATATTTCGTCTGTAGGAGCAGGTGGCCCAAATCCATTGTCTTTTACATTCGTTGATTCCGACGTGGTTTTTTCAGAATCCAAAATCAAATAACAATACTTACATCCATAAATCTGTGCCTGTTTTTTCCCTTCGCTGTTGGTATAAGTTGAAATGGCAGCATATAAAAATTCATCTTTACGTAAGACTGTCCCACAAACAGGGCATAGGCGAATTCTTGGCATATTTGGATCTTTTTCTTTTCCATATACCTTTCTTGGATCCCCTACTCGCAAACTCCCTTCTTTTGCGAGACGTTCTTTTTCTTTTTTATCTAAACTTTGATTGTCAACGGCAGAAAGGGCGTATAAAAAAAAGGCCACAGTAAATAGGACACCGCATATCGTAAGAAAGGTGACCATTTAATTGCCTCGAATGTAATCTTCAGAACTCACTGTGGAGATGGGATTTTGTGATATTAACTTCGGATATTTTTCAGAACAGTCCACTTCAATGAGCGTATGCCAATCCTCACCTCGTAGTTGGCAAAGGTTGGATTGGACTACGTTTTTTCCTTCCATAATGATTTCCGCATAATACCCGCCCTCTTGAAAACCATGTAAGGAATCCACCGCACCAAAGTTAGATGGATTGATAAAAACAGTATTTCTTGTTTTTTTAATCCCTTGGTCTTCATGGACATGGCCGGAAACAACAAGAGAAGGAGATTCATCATCCAAATACCTACGAATCCCTTGGCTTCCACATTTTCCTACACCAGGAATGGTATCGAAGTATCCGTAAGCAGGATTGTGAATCCAACAAATGTCTGGTAGTTCTTCCCTGAAGAAGTCTTCCGGTTCACTATAATTTTTTCCGTTCTTTGTGTATTCATGAAAGACTACAGTGAGTTTTTCTGGAATCCCTGAAGTCCAAATGGGAGCACCACCGTATCCAGAAACTTTTAGGTTTCCAAATTCAAAACTTTTGCGATGTACTTCGCGTTGGTAAAGTTCTGTGTATTGTAAATCCAAATCATAATTTCCCGGCAAACAATACACAGGTGACTTGGCATACTTTACGATGAGTTTTTCAATGATTTCATATTTTTCTTTCATCGTTTTGGCAGCGAGTTTGTATAAATCTCTATACTTTTGCGATTTTTCTACGATGGCAGTGGAATACTTTTCTGGAAAACGAATGGCATGAGTTGTAAAATCGAAAGGAGTGGAATCATCCTTTCTTTCCGTTAACAAATAATATAATTCTTCCTGGACTCCACAAAAATCAATAATACGATCAAAGGAAAAAAATGCCTTATAAATAATATCTCCTGAAAACAAATACAAATCTGCTTCTGTGGTTTGCAGAATTCGTTTTAGGCCATGAAGGCCATCATGAATATCAGTAAGATAAATGATTTTCATTTATTCATTTTCCCAAAGTAACATCTGTATATCGCGATCTTCTTCAATATAATCGATCTTTAAATATTCGGGTCCAAAAAAATCGACAAGAGGTTTTAGAATGGTAGAAGACCTTACAAATATATAAAGTTCGTTATTATCTCCAATAATGTATTGGATTTCAATTTTTCCAGCAATGGAAGGAACTAAATTTAAAAAGTAATTTAAATCGAATAAAATTTCCCACTGGAGTCCCGTCATCGACAAAAGGTGAGGTGCCGCATAAAGAATAGATTCAAAAACCTTTTTTTTGTGAAAAGGATCTACTTTGCCAAACCACCTAACAAAGTCAAAACGCCTTGGCTTTGTATCCCAAACTCGATATCCAACAATTTTTAATCGCGCTTTGTTGTCTTTGACA
>NZ_JAFFPS010000064.1 GCF_016919165.1 Leptospira chreensis | reverse complement strand
TATAACACAACCTATCGTTTTTGAAAAGAACCTTGATCGCTTCGGAAATTTTATTCTAAATCTTTTCACCTTTGCACGGGGATGACTCAATGCAGAGTAGTTTCCAAAGTACGTTCTTATTCCTGATCATGATAAATGATCAAACCAGATTTATTCTGATTCCTGCTCTTGGATAGCGGCTAGCTTTGAATTTAGCATGGTATCTTTACATCGCAAGATTGAATGCAGATTTCTCAGACCTTATCCTTCTTTCCCCGCATCCAGTAATACCGCATTACACCTATGAGTGCAAAGAAAGCGCAGACGAAAATTCCTGTGGTAGAAAAAATCCCAACTATATCTTTTGCACTGAAAACGTCGATGGGATGCGTGCCTGTTTGCGAAAGTAACGGATTTAGTATCCCAACCCAGAGAACAAACACAAACATAAATGCTGCGCCCCGACCTGCCCAAAGACGAATGATTGCAGGATCGCCTGGTTTGATTTTTCCTCTGACTACTATATAGTCGACTAATAGGCCTAAGGTTACTCCCAAGAATAGCCCTTTGGTCAATCCCAGTATTCCTGCGGTAGTGAGCAAAGAAAGGAACGAGAGCACGACAAGAAACATGAATACAAAAACGATAGTCAGTATGAATGGTCCTCCCACTCGTGCGGCTGGCAGTGCACCCGATCCTAGTTCTATTGAAGAAAAGGCACTGGCAAATCCACCAAGCCCAGCGATGACTTCAGCTCCTAACGAAAAGAGAATGCTGAAAATAAATATGAAAATCCAGAGTTTCCGGCGCATTCGTTGATTTTATGGCCAGGATGGTTTCTCGCAAGCACTTAGGAAATTACTAAGACTTTTTACCAGATAGATTTCACAATCTTCAATTGGTCGGGATAAACTCTATCCTTGCCCATGATTTGACATGTTCTTTGCTACTTGGAAGGAGTAGATTACTTTGGAAGCAATTTTTTTTACTTAATGGATATGCGAGAGGGATAGTAAGGGCGCGTTAGCGGTCGCGGTTTGCGACCGAAGCCCTGCATAGCCCGACCCCAAACGGTTTGGAAAATTGTTTTGTAGTAGCAAACTTTTTGTGGGAAGAAAATATCTTTGGGGGGTCGCCCGAAATATCAGAGGGGATCGTAAAGATAGACACTTACTTCGATAGATCCTATTTTTCCAAAAACATATTTTTCTTAGTTTAGGAATTCATGTCCAGATGTATCCAATCTGAACTAATTCAATGTTGAGTTGAAAGTAAAAGACAATGAGTTCAGTTAAGAGATGTCCATCTTTCTTGCTGCATTATAAAGAGGTGCGTTCATTTCTGGATCAATAATGTAAATGATCCTTTGGGTACTGGAAGTCTGGCCTGCAAGATCAATCACTGCTCGTCGTTTGTCCATACGAATTTCGTTAATATCAAAATCGGCAATTCGATACTTAATCCCTTTTTTAAACAAAGGTTTGATGGTGCATATCCTTTGGATCTTTGGGCGTGTCTGGAAGCGATCGACTTCTAAAATTTTGCAGATATCAAAATGTGCCTGTTTTTCAGAATCAATAGAGGCGGTGATTACATAATCACCTACGTTAATTATATTTTGATTATTGGTTAAGCTGGCACCGACATAGTCCAATAAGTGTCGAATGTTTCTATTGCTATAGGAAAAAAACGAATCATTTACAATCATTTTCAATGCTGTTGCTGAATTGAATGCTGGGCGCCACGGTTGGTTTGTTGTTAAACTTGCATATTCGCTTGCGAGCGACAAAATTGCGATATCTTCTTCAAAATTGACAGAGTTTACATTCGATTCTTGGATTCGAAGTTGTGCATCTATATCAGCAACAATCATTTTTTTACTTGGATCTTTTAAAAACTTATCCCTAATTACCATCAACTTTCTAAAAACTGTGTTATTGTCAGGAAAGTTATTGTTAATTGAGTTACCTCGGAATGGTCTATGGTGGTTCAAAACAAGAGTACGAATTTCTTGCGTAATTTCTGGCGCTGCAAGAGTCATTAAGTAACTTATAATTGGATGTTGTTGGATTGAGTTGTATTCTTCTTTAGTCAAGTTAGGTTTGTCTGGAAGAACTAACTTTGAATAACCAATATCCGCAAGAAAACTTGCCGTCATTACCGAAAGATGGTCTTTTTTATTGGGTTTGTTATCTTCTCCCATGCCTATCTTTTTGGTTCGGACTTTCATACCCATTGCAACAATCGTTCGTTTGGTCATTAACTCTGATTCCACTGGAACGCCAGCAAGATTCAAAATTTCTAATATATTAAATAATCCAGATTCAAAATCTGGATTGCTAGTGAAATCATCTAAAACTTTTCCGATTGATTTGTGAACTCGGAGTGCATGATCCGAATTGAATGCTTCTTTTTTTAACTCAAGAATCAGTGATTCGGTTTGTTTTGCAAATTCTGTGGTTTTGTCTGGGTCAAAAAGTTTTGTTTGGCGAGGGTCAGCTATTTCTCCGGATGTTACTAGCAAATGTTTTTTGTCAGATGTTAGGTAATAGGCTCCTTGCAACTCAATCTTTAAAAGTTTGCCAAAATCCTCTTCCGTCGGGTTCCTTTTTTTTGACATGATGAGTTTGCCAGTTCGATCAAAAAGATCGAGTGGAATTTGTTTGCTCTTACGGTAATTACTGAGCAGATCATCATTAAATTCAAATTTAGCAAGTTGGTCAGTGGGAATTAAGGGAATATCGCTCAAAATTTGCAGTCCAGTTATGGTATGATTATCTAATGATATGAGACGAGAAAAATTGACTTTCACCAACAACAAAGTTCATTTTTTCAATTAAAAGCTTCCTCTGATGATTATCAATACATATCGGCAAAACTCAAAGAATGGTTGTTCAGTAATGGGGATGGCGAACGTTTTTGCCCAAAAAGACGTTGGTCACTTTCTATCAAGTTTTTACGAAATGAGTGTTTGGTTTTGATCAATGCAATGTATCGTAAGATCTGTTCTGATTAAATGCTTGTTTCACTTTGTAACTTTGTAACTTTGTTGGTTTGAAAAGTAAATATAATGGAAGCAAAGCCGTCGAGTGACTCGGCTTACTAATTTTTAATAATCATTCCCAATGCTTAGTTTTTTCTTTATAATCGAACATTAAAGTGCTGAATTGATTTGCAGAATGGATACGATGTGTTAAGATCCGCCGATACTGTCTTGAATTGGTCAAAATTATGAAAAAAATTATTTCCTTACTGTTCTCAGTGTTTCTTTTTGTAAACTTATCTCTTCGTAGTGAAACGATTCAACTCAAGTCCGGAGAAAAATTTGAAGGTTCGATTATAGACCAAGACAAGGATTCCGTGACTATCAAACTCGCAAACGGAAATACGAAAGTGTTCCCTAAGTCGGCGGTTCAAAAAGTTTCTTATGGAAAGGGGCCGGAATCCTCTGCTCTTAAAAAAGAATCTCCGATTTTGGAGAAAGAAAAGAAAATCAAAGAGGAAAAGGAACTCGCAGAAAAACAAAAACAGGAAGAGGAGAAACTTAAAGCTAAAGAAGAAAAACTCAAAAATCGAGAGGAACAGCTTTCGAAATCTAAACGACATTATTTAGAAGGTTCCTTCGGGGTTGGAAGTGGCGAGAGTCAATCAGAGCTTCGTCCTTTCTTTCAGACAATTCAGTATGCTGGACTTCTTTTTAGCAGTGGCGGTCAGGCCGAACTACAATCCACTCCTTATAAAAGTAAAAATCAAAGTACAAC
The DNA here is from genome assembly GCF_016919165.1 of Leptospira chreensis. Taxonomy (GTDB): domain Bacteria; phylum Spirochaetota; class Leptospiria; order Leptospirales; family Leptospiraceae; genus Leptospira_A; species Leptospira_A chreensis. Next base: position 135,945 of record NZ_JAFFPS010000064.1, on the reverse strand, counting down.
GGCGCGTTTGTTTTATGCCTGGAACCGGTTCACCATTGAGATTCGCGGAACAGAAGCGAAAGGAAATTTAGACGTAGGTGGCTTCCAGACTCTATCTTTCGGAAGTGGGGGTGGGTCTTCTTCCTCCAGTTCTGAAAAAACTACAAATGTTCTGCTAGGCAACGGGGAAACAAAGTTTCAAAAAGTTTCATCCAGGATCGGTTTTTCTCCTTATCCGCATCCGGTTTTAGATCTTCAAATCTTGGGAGGACTGGAAAGAATTTGGACAAAGACCTCTCAAGAAGTCGATAGTCTCGGAGGGATTACCGCCACTGGAATCAATCCCAGCCGCGTGAGTTATCGGGAAACGAACAGTGCCCTCAGAGGTTATAGTTTGGGACTTGGGTTTGAATGGAATTTTTGGGAGAGATTTACCTTACAAGGACAGATTTTACATTTAGATATGCAAGGTCCATCCTCGCTTCGAAGCGACGAATTTCGATTGAATGCCATTCCTTTTCGATACAATCAATATGGACTCGATTATCAATGGAAATCTACTGGAACCGAAGTGAATGTAAAATTCACAACGAAGATCAAAGGTGATCTAAGTTTATTCGTGGAAACGAGCAATATGACCCTGAATAACAAATTGCAGTCAGGTTATATCACGGAAAACGAAGGTGGGGGAAATACGGATCCGTCCCAAATCTTACTAAGATTTTATGGGCCACAAATTTTAATACCAATCTTACATGATTCAAAGACTGTATTAACATATGTTCAAGTCGGTGCCAATTATCGTTTTAATTTTTGAGTCGGAGTAGATTCCTCCAGTTCCGACATTGCAACTTTGTAGATCGAACTAAAACAGAGTTTTGTCTTCTTATGTAAAATCGGAGTAAAATAATAGGATCGCTTTATTCCGTTGAAAGGGAAGAGGTTTCTTTTTCTGATGCCCATTTCTCTGCGGATCTCAAAATTTCTTCGGCGAGCATCGCAAGTCCGGGTCCGGATTTTTTGCGATAACAAAGATAAAATTTCCTTTCTACTTTCCAGTCTTCGAATTTAATTTTTTTTAGTTTTGAGTTCATCGAATATTCGGATAAAAAACCGATTCCGAGTCCCGCTTCCAATGATTTGATTACGGATTCTACACTTCTTAGTTCCATCGCAATCTTAGGACCAAAATCTTTTGAAAAAGATTTTATTTTCTTCTCTACTGCTTTTCTAAGAGCAGAACCTGGATGGAAGAATACAAAAGATTGTTTTTTTAGATCTTCTAATCTGATTTTCTTTTTTTGAAAAATGGGATGATCTTTTGCTGCTACAGGAAATATCTGATCGGATAAAAATTCCAATACATTCAGACTAGGCTCTGAAATGGGACCAGTTAAAATCCCAAGATCTACTTCTCCTTTTAATACAGCGTCTTTAGTTTCCTTTGCGTCTCCTTCTCTTACGGAAAGAGAAAGTCCGGATCTTTTTTTTAAGATTTGTTTTAAGATTTGAGGTAATATCCATGCGGATACTGTCCCTCCCGCTGAAATGGAAAAGTTACCTTTTAGTTCATTTTCTTTAGAAAAGCCATTTCGTATTTCTTCCCATAATTCTTTCATTCTTATCGAATACTGATAGAATCTTTCTCCTTCATGAGTCAGTCGTACAGACCTTCCCCCTCTTTCCAAAACCCTTACTCCTAATTCCTTTTCTAAAAGAAAAATCTGTCTAGAGAGTGCAGGTTGTGTTAATCCCAAACGAGTTGCTGCCTTTTGGAATGTTCCTGATTCCGAGATTTCCAGAAAATAAATGATCTGTCTGAATTCCATACAACATATAACTTTTAGTTATATATTTTATAAAACCAATTTATTTGCATTATATCAATTAATTTGATATCCTCTTTACTAAGAGGGAAATATGGGACAAACACTTTACGACAAAATTTGGGAGACTCATCAGATCATAGAAAATTCTGACTCGGAATTTATTTTATATGTGGACCGTCATATCCTACATGAAGTGACATCTGCCCAAGCATTCGAAGGATTAAGAACTAAGAACAGAGATGTAAGTAGAAAGGATCTCACTTTTGGAGTTGTGGATCATAATGTTTCCACAAGAGATCGCAAAAACAGAGATGCGGCAGGACCAGTCTCCCGATTGCAGATCGATACGATGGAGAGAAACTGTAAAGATTTCGGAATCCGTTTGTTCGGCCCTGAAGATCCCAATCAAGGGATTGTACACGTGTTAGGTCCTGAGTTAGGTTTTACAACTCCTGGATCTGTAATTGTATGTGGAGACTCACACACTGCAACTCATGGAGCATTCGGTGCATTGGCTTTTGGGATCGGGACAAGTGAAGTGGAACATGTGCTTGCAACACAAACTCTCAAACAGGCAAAAACAAAATCAATGTTCGTTCGATTTGTCGGTAAACCTGGATTTGGGATCACTGCAAAAGATATAGTTTTAGCACTCATTGCAAAGATTGGGACTTCAGGAGGAAGAGGTTTCACTATGGAATATTCTGGTGAATGGATCAGTTCACTTTCAATGGAAGGTCGAATGACTCTTTGTAATATGAGTATCGAAGCGGGGGCAAGGGCAAGTTTAATCGCACCAGATCAAATCACATTTGATTATTTGAAAGATAGAAAACTTGTGCCGAAAGGAGAAAGTTTTCAGAAGGCAATCGAATATTGGAAAACATTCTTCACGGATAAAGATGCCGTTTTTGACGAGAAGATAGAATTAGATATTTCTAATATAGAACCTCAAGTCACATGGGGAACAAATCCATCTCAGACTTTATCCATTGACGGAGTAATCCCAAATCCAAAAGAATTTCAGGACAAGCGAGCCAGAGAGACAGTAGAGAATGCATTGGAATATATGGATTTAAAACCTGGGACTCCGATTTCAGAGATTAAAATCGATAAAGTATTCATCGGATCTTGCACGAACTCAAGGATAGAAGACTTAAGAGCTGCAGCAGAAGTAGTCAAAGGAAAAAAAATTCATCCAAGAGTGCAAGCTTTGGTGGTTCCGGGTTCCGGCTCAGTAAAACGTCAGGCAGAATCGGAAGGTTTGGATCAAATTTTTAAAGAAGCTGGATTTGAATGGAGAGAGCCTGGCTGTTCGCTTTGCCTTGCGATGAACGACGACGTATTAAAACCGGGAGAAAGATGCGCTTCCACTTCTAATCGCAATTTCGAAGGAAGACAAGGTAGGGGAGGAAGGACTCATTTATTAAGTCCTTCTATGGCTGCAGCAGCGGCAGTGACTGGAAAATTATCTGATGTGAGGAAATTGGCATGAGTACGAAAAATTGGACAATCCATACGGGAATTGTCGTATCAATCCCAAAAGAAGATATTGATACGGACCAAATACTTCCTAAACAATTTATGAAATTAATAGATAAAAAGGGTTTTGGAAAACATCTGTTTCATGATTGGAGATATTTAGACTTAGAAGGAAAAATTCATAATCCCGAATTCATTTTGAACCAAGAAGGATTTAAGAATGCCAGTGTGCTTATCGCAGGGAAAAATTTCGGCTGTGGATCAAGCCGAGAACATGCGCCTTGGGCCTTATCAGATTTCGGATTCCGAGCGATTTTGGCTCCTTCTTTTGCCGATATATTCTCGATTAATTCTGCGAAGAATGGAATTGCATTGGTTCGTTTGCAAGAAAAAGAGATTCATTATCTCAATGAATGGGTTTCTAAAAACTCAAGGTTATCTATCAGGATCAATTTAGAAAATTTGGAAGTACAGGCGGGAGACAGGACATTCTCTTTCCATTTGGACTCGGCTTCCGTCAATCGGATCCGGAACAGTTGGGATGATATTGATATCACTTTGAAACATGCAAATGAGATTTTGGAATTTGAACGGATACGAAAAACTGAAAAATCATTTTTGGAAGTGTATTGGTAAAGATACTTCCAAAATTTTCTTAGCGAAAGTTTGCATAAAAGAAATTGAGACGAACCACCTATCAGGTAATTCAAGAGTGGATCTTCATATTGGTTTGAATGTATCCACTGCGAGAGGGATAGTAAGGGCGCGAAGCGGTCGCTAATTGCGACCGAAGCCCTGGATAGCCCGGCCTCAAATTCTATAAACCATTGTTATGTGGAAAGAATTTGATTTGAGATAGAGTTCAATCTTTGGGGACTCGCCCCGAAGAGCTTGCTTTCAATGTTAGGGGAGGCATGGGGAAATTCGTGAAGAGGGTTTGGGAGGAGGGTTCTAATGAGACATAATGTGGAGGCGAATCTACAAACCCCCGCCCGAGTTAGGGTGGAGGGGAGTGGTTCGTGGGAGGTGCCGTATTTCCCCTAACATAATTTCCACGTTTTAACAAGGAACTTTCAGAAAACCTATGTTTTATTCCAAAAGTTTTCGCCTTTTAGCAACATATCTTTGAAGTGTTCTTTGCTGTTTTACATATTCACAAAGCAAGTGCATGCGAGGGTAAGTCTTTCCTGAATGATAAGTTCCAAAACACATTCGTAAAGCAGATGTTTGAAAAACAATTTTCCATTGAATCAGCACTATAAATCCGTATAGTTTAGGATTTAAAAAATTTAGATTATGACTGTATTATAAAATTAAACTTTATTTCTACTTTAAGTCTGATGCTTGTCCATAGATTGTATGATTATGGAGTAGATAGAATACGATTGTGTATTGCGTTAGTTTGGCCAAGGAGTGACAGTTGTAGAAAATCGGTTGCTATCAGCTTGATGGTAATACATGCAACTCTCCAATCACCGAGACCAATTGTTCTTTAGTCCACGGTTTGGCTAAGACATGGTCTACATGGCCCAAAGTTTTTGCTCGCACCAAAGAGTTTGGATCCGCTTGGCCGGTTAAAAGAATTTTTTTAATATTTGGAAAATGATTCTCTAGGTAGATCATAAATTCATCACCTTTCATTCCAGGCATAAGCCAGTCGCTGATAATGATTAAAACCGTATGGTTTGCATCTTCCGTCTCGTTCAGAATTTCCATTGCTTCTTCGGCTGACAAAGCCATTTCATAAATAAAATTTTGACCGTAAGTATTACGAAGTTGTTCTTTTAAACACAGTAACACGATCTCTTCATCGTCTACACATAGAAGAATGCTTTTTTTAATTTTGGTCATAGAGGTAGCCTCACAGTAAAGGTAGTTCCCACGGCAACATCCGACTGAAAATATATCTCTCCTTTATGTTTTTCAATGATTTTTTTTACAATTCCGAGTCCTAGGCCTGTTCCTTCACCTCTTATTTTTGTGGTAAAAAAAGGATCAAAAATCCGTGCTTTGTCTTCTTCTTTGATCCCCTTTCCCGTGTCTCGAATGATAATGTTAGCCATGTTGGTTTCTATCTCTTTGTTAGTCTCAATATAGATTGATCCTTGGCCTTCAATTGCCTGCACAGCATTGTGAATTAGATTTGTCCATACCTGACTGATTTCATCTGGGAAACAATGGATTGGACCATCGTAGTTGAAATTTTTTATGACCTCTACTCCGTCCCTTAATAAACTATTATAGATTGTGAGCACAGTTTCTATATTTTCCGTTAAGTTGATCTCGATTTTTTTGCCTAATAAATCTTGGTGAGAATAATTCTTTAGGGCGTAAACAATTTTAGAAGCTCGGTCGACGGATTGACTTATGTTTCGAATATTGCCTCGTAATCGGGAAATTTTGTAAATATATTCAATTGTATTTTCACCACCTTCTTCTTGTAGTATCGAGATTAAAGGTTCTATTGGTTTATTCTTGTTGATATCCAATAATAAGTCTGCAAAATACTCTGGATTTTTAATTTTTGCTTTCTGCAAAAGTTCTTCCACGTCTTTCTTGATTGTCCTTCGTTCCCTCGTTGTTTGGTTTGATTGGCTGAACTCTTGTCTATCTTTTATAAGATCTTTGAATATGATGGAAGCATTGTCAGATAATTTAGCTGTCGGAAATGATAACACAAATGTAACGGCTTCGTCGAAATTGGAAATGGAAGTCCGAATCGAACCTAGCGGTGTATTGATTTCATGGGCAATCCCTGCCACTAGCTGACCTAGAGCTGACATTTTTTCGGATTGAATGAGTTGTGCTTCTGCTGCCTTTAATTCTTCTAGTGCCTTCATTAGATCTAAGTTTGTTTTAGATAAGTTTTGGTTCGAATTGTTTAAATCTTGTATTAGAATTGAAATTTTATTTTTAAGGACTCTAAATGCTCGAGCTAAATGGCCAATTTCATCGTTTGACTCATAACTAATCGATGTATTCCAGTTTTGGTTGCCAATCTCGGTGGCAGCATCGATTAAGCCATAAATTGGTAAACTTACTTTACCATGAATCACCTTATAAGAGAATAATAACGAAAGGATTAAGATTGTGATAATGGCAAACATTGTTGTTAGTAAATAAAGAATGTAACTTTCAAATTTTCTAACGGATTCATTTGTACGGTTTTCAATTAATTTAAGGAATTCATTGATGGGTTGCATAATTTCTCTTTTGTGTAGATGGTAATCGATTCCATGCATTATGGATATGGCATATGCTCTGTTAGGTTTTCCATGAATTGTAAAATTTCCTTTTTGATCTAAGAAAATACCTTTTGCTGCATTTTTTGCGATGTTTTCCAGTTTTACAAGTTTATCAGAATTGATTTGAGCTTTTTTCAATTTATCAAATTCTTCCTCAGTGAACCCGGCATCAATCATTTTGGAATGTAGGGAGATTTTCTGCCCAAAATCTTCTTTTCGATCGGAAGGAAAAACAATCAAATCCCAATAAATTCGATCATAATTCTCGGGCCTAGGTTTTTCTCCATTTCGTATTGCTAATATATCGTTGAAAATAGTTTGATATAATTCGTCCCCGGTTACCACATTGGTGCGTGCAAATCGTGTTAGGTCATCTGAACTTTGTCTAAGTTCGTCTGCTAGTTTGATGGATACTAATCGTTTTTCTTGGCTCTCCGCCAAGGCCGATTCTACTTTAAAAAGAGCGAGTGTAAGCAATCCTATTGAAATCAATAATAGGATGTTGATTGAAAATATTAGGTAAAATAATCGTTTTAAGCTCATAAATGACTCATTCATTTTTTATAAACGGGAATTTTAGTTTGAGATGATTCATCCGTTTCAGTTTACCAGAAGTGCTCCATTTATGCAAAGATAATGAGTTGACTTAAATTATTTATTAACTAAATTTTATAACCTATGAATGCTTACCGAAATGCTTCTTATGTTGGTTTTGTTCTGTATGCCTTTGGAATTGTATTATTTCTTTATGGATTTTACAATCTGTCCATTGAAAAGGACTTGGATGCTAAGGGCAACAAAGCCGTTGGGGAAGTTTATGGTTTGGAAGTGACAGAGCCCTATCGTCAGGCTTGGGTTGTTTTTAAAACGGAAAAAGGGCAGACTGTGAGATTTTTGGATAAGTTGTTTTGGAATCATAGTTTTGAGAAATATAAAAAAGGCCAAAAGGTGGAAGTATTGTATGATCCGGCAAATCCAATCCAAACTGCGGTCATCAACGATTTCTTCCAACGAACCACTGCACCTTGGTGGCCCGTGATCGTTGGTGGTATCGTAACTTTAGTTGGTTTTATCCTACGTAAAATCATGAAACGAAAAGCAATCGAGTTAGATGCTCGTTTATGAAATTTTTTTATAGCAATCATCATTGTTTTTTTGAAATACCTAGAGATACATCTATCCTCATTCAATTTTGAATCGAAACTGTTCCACCAAGACCATTAAATGTTCTGCTTGTCGGCTCATTTCATTGGCGGTGGCAGATAATTCCTCGGAACTTGCTGCATTCGTTTGTGTACTTTCATTCACTTGAGTCATTGCATCAGTGATTTGTTGGACACCCATTGCCTGTTCTTTCGAGGAGAAGGCAATTTCTTGGACTAAATCAGCAGTTTTACTAATAGAAGGAACAATTTCGTTTAGTAGCGATCCGGCTTCTTGTGCTGTGGTTAAACTTTCATTCGTAAGATGACTGATTTCTTTCGCAGCAGCTTGACTTCTCTCTGCTAACTTACCGACTTCTGAAGCGACCACAGCAAATCCCATTCCTTGTTCTCCTGCCCGTGCCGCTTCGATCGCAGCATTTAATGCAAGTAAGTTGGTTTGTCCTGAGATTTCATTGATGATGCCAATTTTTTCAGCAATTTTTGACATTGCTAAAACCGTCGCATTCACCGATTCACCACCTCTGGATGCATCATCTGCTGATTTTTTAGCAATTCCATCAGTATTTTTTGCATTTTGATTTGTTTGTGTGATTGAGGCGGACATTTCTTCCACAGCTGCCGTGGTTTGTTCAATACTAGAAGCTTGTTCCGAGGTGGCTTCCGCTAGAGAAAGGGAAGTAGAGGATATTTGGCTTGAAGCTTGTGAGATTACCACAGCGGAACTTCTGACTTCCGATAAAGCTAATGATAGTTTTTCTAATGCGTTATTTAGAGAATTTGCTAATGTTTCAAAATCACCAAGGTAGTTTAAAGAAACTCTGTGAGTTAAGTCACCTTCAGCCATTGCAATCAATACTTGATTCACATCATCAATGATATTGGAGCTTGTGTTCGCTAATAAATTAACACTACCACCTAAGTCTTTTGCAAAACCTTGTTTGTCCTCTAGGGAAACTCTTGTTTTTAAATTTCCTTTTCCAGCAGCATCAACTACGTCTTGCGTTTCACTAATCATAGTTTGGAGACGATCGACCATACCTTTGATCGAAAATAACATACTCATTTTATCTTTAGGAAGTGTTTGGATCTTTACATTTAAATTTCCTGCTGCAACTTCTGCAACGATAGCATTTGCATAAGCAGGTTCTCCGCCAAGATACTTAAATAGTAATCGTATTTCATAACCTGCATAAGTTAAGATACAAAGTGTAATGAAAACGAAAATGATAACCACAGTATTCCAAAAATTTTGACTAGAAATGGCTTCGTCAACTTTGGATTGGGTTCTTTGGTTTAGAAGATCAAAGAACTCGGAAACTGGTTTCATGATTGTTGCTTTGTTTTTATGATATTCATCATTATGCATCAATCTGCGTGCCTCTGCTAAGTCAGGGTTTTTCTTTAGAACAAAGTTCCCCGAAGCATCTGCATATAAACCCTTTACCATATTCATGGCGATGGTTTCTGTTTTGACTAATGCATCCGATTTTACTTTTGCTTCATCTAATTTTGCCAATTCTTTATCAGAGAAACCTTTTTCTTTCATTAAATCCAGGAGTGCAATGGCTTTAGAAGCTGGGCGAGGGGTTAATTCACCGGCGGCAACGAAATCCCAATAAATATTTTCATATTGAGTGGGTCTTGGTTTTTTACCATTTCTAATATCAAGAATGTCGAAGTATTGATTTTCCCATTTGGGATCTCCACCGGAAATTACGTAAGTTCGAGCAAGCCTTGTTAAGTCATCGGAACTTTGGCGTAATTCATCTGCTAGCAAATAGGATTCGTATCTAGAAATTGTAGCGTCCGCTACAATTTCCGAAGCTTTTCTTAATTGCATAGTAAAGATGACGAGAGAGATCATTGCCAGTGTGATTGTAATGAAGACAGTTCTGAAAATGGAACGCATGTTTTCTTTCATTGTAATTATCCTTTAGTTTATTGATGGGTGTTTTTGAATGGAATTAAAATTTCATAGTATATCCGATTTGGATCACAAAGGTATTTTTAACGAAGTCTTGTTGTTGGTATCGATAGACAAGTTTTTGTCGTAAGTCCCCATCGATGGGTAGGTTTTTAATGGCATCAATAGTGATTTGATTTTCTAATCCATATCGTTTTGAAGGATCTGTGATTCTTTGGTCATTTTGATTATTGTCTGAAATAATCACTCCTGTTTGTGGATTAAAAATGGCATTGTCCCAAAGGTAAGTGTCGGGACGATATATATGAATTCCTTTCACAAAAAAACCTAAATAACTCAGTTTTAAACTAGTGTTAATGTCAGAAATCCCTCTGCGTTGTAGTGCATAATCATTTACATATTGGTAACCAATATGAGTGGCGGGTGTGATTTGAAAATTTTCAGTCACTAAAAATTTATGAGAAAAAGATAAATTGGAATAAACACTCCCTGTTCCATAACCGCTGAATTCGGAAGTGAATTTATAGAAAGTGGAAATGGTGGGGTTAATATACTTTAAAAATGCCGTACGCCAAATAAAAGCATAATCGGAAGTGGCAAATCTTGAATTATCACCTACATTGATGAGTACATATAGTCCAGTAGAGAACGATCCGGCGCGATTTTCCCAATTGAAATAAAATTCTCCGAGCGCAGAATCCCCTAAGGCATTTTTCTCGGCTCGTTTTTTGATATGATTGGGATCATAACCTAAACTTCCTGTGGAGAGGGAATGGGCAACCGTTTGTGTTTGGTTATCACCGCCAGGTTTATCTTGGTAATAATAATCATTGTCCCTGTTTGTCCTTCCCACGATGGGATTAAAGAAGAGCATATTGGAACTAAATTTTTTGTCTCCGGTGTTGAAGGCAAGTTCCGTTGTTAGAAACCATGCATCCGGTATAGATTTATACTCAGTATTGTTTCGTCTGGCAAATCGATCTCCGTAGACACTGATCCCTCGGAAGTTATTTTCGTTGGCTGCATATTGCGTAATAGTCACAACATTTTCATTGGGAACTGTTGGCGATGCTTCTACTTCCGCTTTTACGGAGGGAAGATTGGCACCTTTCTTTTGGTTTTTACCTTTTGGAGTTTCTTGTGCTATGGTTTCCGCATAAAGAGTGACGCTAAAAAGCAAAAAGAGTATGGTTTTATGTTTCATACATTCAATTTAAATCCCGCACATTGTTCACTTATCTATTTTTCATTTGCGTACAAAACGTAACCTGCAAATTGAGAAATGCTACATTAAGAACATATTTTACTTTTGCAAGCAAAATCGAAATATTTACGAGAAGTAAAGAGGAGTGAGAAAGGAATCGGTTACTAGGGTTTTCCTCTTCTATCTCTTTCGGTGACTCTGTTCTGAGAATTTTATGTTGATTCTTCTTTAGCGAATAAAAGGGAAAATAAAAAACAAGGAATCACAAGGAAGGCATTGATGCCTCCATGAAGGATGACCATAAGGGGATATCCATAAATAAACTTAGGAAAACCAATATAGAATTCGTGAACCAGTGCCAAGAGAAAGGTAAAACAGAGGAATAGTCGACTGCAGTTGGCAAGAATTAAGGAAACCCTGTTTTGATTTCTAATTTCCTTTGTTGCCACCCAGAGAGTGTAAGGTACTAGAAACGAAAATCCAACCACTGCGATTTTTTTTAAAATGGGATTTCCATAAATACCCAATGCGATGAGGAGAAATAGAATTACAATTCCTAGAGATTCGATTAAAGTTTTTTTGGATCCTTCTGGATGATTCGAAACACTGATGATCCCTGATAAAAATAACCAACCGATAAAACAACCGTGAATGGCTGCGTAGTAACTCCAAGTTTCGTTATAACCAAGAAGATGGCATTCGTTTTGCCCACAATAAAACCAAAGGGAAGAAAGAAGGCTAAATCCAAAGGGTAAAAATCCAATCCAAGTCTGTAATTGTTTGAAATTTGTCTTTTGTATTTTACAGAATAAAACCAATCCCAATCCACAAAATATAGGCCAGACCACGGTTAATTTGGGGATTCTAAAAAAGATTGCTAAAAGGATCAAAAGGAAGGAAATGAAGTGAAATACGGAATATATTTTTGAATTTTTTAAAAAGAAACGATTGGTAAAAAAAGGTGCCAGACCGTATCCAAAAGTTAGAACAGCAAGTAATAAAGAATTTTCATTCATAAAATAGAAGATCAATGTCACAGAAACAAAACCCCGCACAAGAAGTTTTTAGTTTTCACTATTTTGAAGTGCCTATCTATAAACTTCCGTTCTATTTGTTTCTCTATTTAAAGAAAAAGAAAACAAAAGGACTGATCCATTCCGAATCCTTGGTGCCCATGCAATTAGGTGCTTCTCTCTTTTCTAAAAAACGTTACCATCTATCGCAGATTGCTTTGATCGCATTTTGGCAATCAGAAGAAGATCTGGATCAGTTTCTGAATCTTTCTAGGAACCATCCTATTCATTCTTCTTGGCAGATGCGATTGCGATTGTATCGGAGGTGGGGGAAAATTAGTGAATTAGATTCAGCCGTCCTCTATCCCAAACCATCGAAAGAAGATACACCAATGGTTGCCATCACTCTCGCTCGATTGAAAATTTCTCAACTATTTCGATTTACAAAATGGGGAAGGCCTGTGGAAAAACAAGTCAGGGATCATCCTTCGCAAAGATTTGCTTTTGCTGCCTTCCGACCGTTTCGAAATTTTTTGACTTTTAGTATTTGGAATTCGGAACATGAAATGATCCAGATGGTCCACGGCCTAGAACCTACAAAGGATGGTTTAGAACACAAAGAAGCCATGGCGGAAAGAAATCGTAAGGACTTTCATACTGAATTCACAACACTTCGATTTGAAATTTTGAATCATTGTGCCACCCGAAACGGTTCGGGAACACTAGGAGTTCCCGATGCTGGATACGGATTCCCAGAGTTCATTAGACTTGGTAATCCTGTTTCTGCATCCACTTTGAATTGATAAAAGTTATTTGATCCAATATTACTGACAAAACAGTAAGTACCTGTGGGATCCAAAGTAATAAATTGTAAATTCGATCCAAAGTTCAGAATCGAATTAGCCAAGGATAGGGAACCATTCGCTAAAGAAATATCATGTTTTGCCAGTAATGCTCCTGTAATATTCACAGTATAAAAATACTTTCCAGAGGGATGCATCACTGCTCGAAAATTTCCGCTGGTTCCTGTAAATGGACTTCCTGGAATCACTGTTAGGTTCCCTGTGGCGGAATCAATTTGCCTGCCAAGAATGCCATTCGCCAATGAAAGCGAATATAAGTAGTTGGATGTGGAGTCAATGAGCAGTGCCTCGAGATTGGGGATCCCCGTCGCAAATGGGGAACCGGCCAAATTAGACAATGCCCCCGTGTTTTGATCAATCGAATAACCGATGATAGGTTCTGTGCCACCGTTCCCATTTACGTAAAGATATTTTCCATCAGGTGAGATTGCCAGATGGTTAAGATTGCAAGTGCAAGGTTGGTTATAGTCATTAATTTTCGTGAGTATCCCTGTGTTGGAATCAAATCCAAAGGCTGCGATGCTACTACCACTATTACTTGATACATAAAGGAATTGGTTTGAGGGATGAAAGGCAAAGAATACAGGATCTACTGTTGTGGTACCCGCATTGGTGTTGAATGAAGACAAAAATCCCGTGTTTTGATTTGTCGCATAACTAGAAATATAGGTGATTCCGAATCCACCAGAAAAGGCAAATTTTCCATTGGGTGAAAATTTGGCAGAATTGGTGGCGAGGGCATAAGGGGATCCCGTGGCAGCAACAATTTCGCCGGTATTCATATTGAGTGAGTATAATTCTGAATTGGCATCAACAGAAAAGTTAAGGAAATATCGATACACGGTAAATGCATCAAAGCTCTGCGCAGAACCTTTGTTATTTTCAATTGTGATGGGACCTGATTTGGCACCGTAAGGTACTTTCACTGTTAAGCTTGAAGGACTTGTATTATCTATGGTTGCTTGGACAGAACCTGAAAAGAACACTCTGTTTTCTGCACCTTCTGCTGAAAAATTTACACCTCCAATGACTATCGTTTCGCCTTCCACACCAGAAGTTTTGGAAAGAGAATAAATCCTTGGTTGTATGAGAAATATAGCGGAAGCAAATTGTAATTGGAGTTTAGAAAGAGGATCCTTCTCTGGGAAAAAATAGGGTTTCCACAAAGGATGATAGAAACAAGAATTACAAAAATAAAATGTAAGTAAAATGGGAACACTGAATTTTCGCATGGTTGTTTGGCTTTACAAAGTGGTTTATTTAGCGGATATCTGAAATCAATTTGCAATAAATTATTTCCTTTTTCGTTTGTAAATTCCAGAAAAATTTTCTAAGATCTACTCGCGGGAAGTGAAAACTTTTTTTGATCCTTTCGTTTGATTGTAAGTTCCTTTTTAAGGATGCGGAACGAATCCTCAATTTTTAGAGTGACTGCTAAAATGGATTCATTCGACTTAGTTTTAGAGAAGGTGGTGGTTTTATGTTTTTTCGGATGAACTTTATCGTACTGTTTATACTTTGTCTTTTCGCCCTTTCTTGTCAGATAACATCGCACCAAGTAAAACCCTTTTTTTCAGACAAGGGGACGGGGCAAATCCCTCTTTCCCCGAAACCGAAACCGAAACACTGGGTCGAATTCCAAGTTGTCAAAGTGGCGGATTGGGAAACATCTCTTGCCGGACTTTTGGATTTGGATGATCCTAAAGCAAAAGCAGCTGGTTTAAAGGATCGTCAGGAACCCATCTCCATTTATTTCTATCTCGTCAAACATCCGAAATTTGGAACCTTTATGATTGATTCCGGTGTGGGGGAAAGTTTTACCAAAGGTAAGGATGCCCTACCCATCAGTTCTATAGTGGAATCTCAGATGCATTTTTCAAAAATGCAAGTCTATCAAACAACCAAAGCCTATTTGCATCAAAACAAAATCGATGTAAAGGGAGTCTTTCTGACTCACTTACATTTGGATCATACACTCGGAGCTTCAGAGTTAGATAACTCGATTCCTTTGTATGTCGGGCCTGGAGAAGTCACGAGTAAATATTTTATCAATTTATTTGTCCAAGGTTCCACCAATCGTTTGTTAGGAGAAAATCCGAATTTAATCCAATTTGATTTTGGTAAAGATAAAGACCAAATTACTGTTTTGGATTTTTTTGGGGACGAGAGTTTCTATATACTTTCTGTTCCGGGGCATACACCCGGAAGTTTGGCATTTTTCATTCCAACAAAAGATGGGGCTCATTTGGTCCTCGGGGATACTTCCCATACGAGTTGGGGTTGGAAAGAAGGTGTCACTCCGGGGGCCTTTACCTCGGATCACAAACTCAATCGTAAAAGTTTGGATTTTTTAAAAGGACTGGAAAACACTCACAAACTTAAGTTTGTGTATCCAGGCCACCAAGAACGAATTTCTGTTTCTGGAAAGTAACCGGTTTGTCGATTATGTTTTAAAGATTTCTATACTGACAAAAATCTTTATTGAATTGTATCGCGAGAGAAACCTTGGCGCATTGTGTTTTCCGTAAACGTTTTTCCTTCTACAAAAAGATGTAAATAATCGGGACCTCCTGCTTTCGCACCGGTTCCCGATAACTTTCCTCCACCAAACGGTTGTCTATTGACTATAGCTCCCGTGATTCCGCGGTTGATATATAAATTCCCGGCATCTATTTTTAATTTTGCTTCCTGCACATGTTTGGGATTTCGGGAGATGACTCCGCACGTCAGAGCATAGTCGGAGTCGTTGGCTAATTCGATTCCTTCTTGGAAACTAGAAATCTTTTTCATCGAGAGTAGTGGTCCAAAAATTTCAGAACTCCACATGGATGAGTCGGGAGGTGGTTCGTATAAGCTTGGTGGAATATAAAACCCATCTTTTGGGTATTGGGTAGTAATTCCTGTTAAAAAACTTTCATTTTCCTTTTGCAAACGAAGGAGTCGTAAATAACTCTCTTCGTGGATGACAGGTCCAATTCGATTTTCAAAATCTAAAGGAGAACCAACCAGTAAATCTTCCATACTTGCCATTAATCTTTCTTTTAGTTTCTTGAAACAATCGTTATGTACATAAAGCCGAGAGAGAGCACTGCATTTTTGGCCTTGGAATCCAAAGGCAGAAGAAAGGATGGCCTGGACGGCCACATCTAAGTCGGCATCAGCATCCACAACCATCGCATTTTTACCACCTAACTCGCAGATGACTTTTTTTATGCTGCGTTGTCCGGGGGAAATCTGGGACGCTAGTCTTACAATGGAAAGTCCCACATCTCTGGATCCTGTGAAATTGATAACCGAAACCTCCGAGTGGGTTACCATTGCTTCCCCAATTTCGGAACCAAGACCTGGTAAAAAATGAAACACTTCTTTGGGTATTCCTGCTTCCCAAAAACATTTTGTGATCTCGTAAGCCGTAGCCGAAGTTTCTTCCGCTGGCTTTGTTAGGACAACGTTGCCCGTGACCAGAGGGGCAGCACACATTCCGGTAAAAATTGCCATAGGAAAATTCCAAGGAGAGATGGAAGCCACAATCCCTTTTGGTTGGTAATAATATAAATTGTCTTCACCTAAGAGATTTATATTTTTTGGTAACATTTGATCATTGGCAACGGCTGCATAATAACGACAAAAGTCGACGGCTTCCGCAAATTCAATTTCTGCTTCCGTGATATGTTTTCCTGTTTCCCAAATGCAAACAGAGAGGATCCAATCTTTTTTACTCACTAACTTTTCTGCGACTTTCATGAGTAAGGCGGAGCGTTCTTCTTGTGGACGTTCTTTCCAAAGGTTCCCTCTTTTTTTGGAAATTTTGATGGCTTCTTCTAAATCCAAAGCATTGGAAAGAGAAACCTTCGAGACGACGATCTCTGGAGACCAAGGGTTTTTGTGGACAAAATGATTTGTTGAAAACTTCTGCGTGTTCCCGATCGAGATGGGAATTGTAAAAGGTAATACTTTTTCGATAGAGTTTAGTGCCAAACGAATGGCATTCCTTTCTTTCTCTATGGAAAAATCTCGAATGGTTTCATTTTTAAATTCCATGTAAATTTTCCTCTTGGGGACTCATTATTAAAGAATCTAAATTTTTTCCCAAACTCATTTGATACAAAAATCCTTGGTTGGATGTATTCTCTAAAAGCCTACGAATCAAATAAGCCATCCCAGGAAGTAGGGCACCTATGGGAGAGTATTCCCGGACAATGATTCCCATAGATTCTAACCCAAACTTGTATTTACCGGCCATCCCATACAACATTTGAATTTCAAAATCGGAAATGTTTTTTCTTTTTGTATGATATAGGATATAAGAAAGCGAACGAAGGTTATGTGTTCCGAAGGCTGGCCTAAGGTAGGGATAGGATTCTAAAAGAAATAAAACATTTTCTTCAAATTTGATATCGGTTTCTTTTTTGGTCTCAAATACGGGAGAGGTCCATCCGCGTTCTTCTGCTTTGATTCGTTCGAATTCTAAATAGGCCCCCTTCACCAGTCGAATGGTGATGGGAACGGTCCGAAGTTTTGCGTATTCTTTCCAAACACCTAAATCCTCTTTTGAGGATTTTAAATAGGATTGTACAACGATACCGAAGTGTGGATAGAATTGAAATTCTGGCTCTAGAAATAAATCCATTGCGGATCGGCTGATGATTGCTTTAAGGTCATACTGTTCCATGTCCAAATTGATTCCGATTCCCTTCGTCATTGCCAAACGAAGGATGGGCCTCAGGGCATCTTGTAAATATCTCACACTCACCTCTTCGGCTTCTGGATAGAGCCTTGTTTCAATCCCGGAGCATTTGATGGATATATTGGTTCGTAATTTGGAATTGATACCTGTTGGCACCTCGGGTAGAATTTTTAGGAGTTCCGAATATTGATGTAGATATTCTTTTGCTTCTCTAGGGGAGAGTGCCGTTTCTCCTAAAATATCATAGGTGCGAGGTCTTGTTGATAAATGGATTTCTTCTAAATTCCTCGGAGAGTCCGTCAGTATAAATAATTTGGCAAAGATTTTTACTATTTTTAGTATGAGGAAAGAAACAATGTAATCTAGGAAAAAGATATTGATGAGAAACTGAATCGAAGATTTTAAAAATGTAGGAATCTCTGTATTTTCATCGAAAAGATAAATTTTAAAATACTTGTATATGTTTTTTGATTCGAGTGAGGGAAGGACATCGATGAATTTGAAAGTTTGTAATTTTAATTTTGGATAACGAAACCCCAAGTGGATTGTTTTGGAAGTGATAAAAAATCTGAATCTTTGATACCAAGGTCCCCCGCTTCCATCGATTGTTTTAGCAATGGAAAGAATTTCTTTATCATCATCTTGCATTTGTTTTGTAAACATAATGTAACAACCAAATTCGATCCCAAAACTCTTGATTCTGTAAAAAATGAGAATATAAAATCTGAAAGGAGTTGTAAACAATAACTTAGATGTTTTTATTTCCAAATGGGAAAATTGACAGATTTGTTTATCGAAAAAGAATCTAAGTTTGGAGCTTTCAATTATTCTCCTTTGCCTGTTGTGATCACAAAAGGGGAAGGGATTTATCTTTGGGATATTGAAGGAAAAAAATATTTTGATTTTCTATCTGCATACAGCGCTGTGAACCAAGGCCACTGCCATCCTAAAATTGTTGAAGTTTTTCAAAAACAATCAGCAATCCTTACTTTGACATCCAGAGCTTTTTATAACGACAAACTTCCATTATTTACTGAGTTTATGACAAAAACTTTTGGATACGATCGAGTATTGCCCATGAATACGGGAGTGGAGGCCGGGGAAACCGCGATTAAACTAGCGAGGAAGTGGGGTTATCAAAAGAAGAAAATTTCCGATAATCAGGCAAAAATCATTTTCTGTGAAGGAAACTTTTGGGGAAGAACCATCGCTGCCATTTCAGCGTCCACTGATTCAAAAAGTAAAAATGATTTTGGTCCTTTCCTTACTGGGTACGAAATCATTCCCTATAATGATTTGGATGCTTTGAAAAAGTGCGTTTCCGATAAAAATGTTGCCGCCTTTATGGTGGAGGCCATTCAAGGGGAAGCGGGTGTCATTGTTCCTAATGAAAACTATTTAAGCGAAGCAAAGAAAATATGCGAATTTCATAATGTACTACTCATCGTTGATGAAATACAAACAGGTTTAGGTAGGACTGGGGAACTTGTTTGTTCGGATCACTCGAAAATCAAACCAGATTTGTTACTTCTTGGTAAAGCCCTTTCTGGTGGAATGATGCCCGTATCTTGCGTATTAGGTTCTGATGAAATTCTTTTACTTTTGAAACCAGGGGAACATGGTTCTACATTTGGTGGCAATCCACTGGCTTGCGAAGTGGCAATGACTGCAGTGAAAACCATTCTAGAGGAAGGGATGAGCGAGAATTCAAAACGAATGGGAATCCTATTTCGAGAAACAATTGAATCTTGGAATCATCCTTTGGTCCATTTGGTTCGGGGAAAAGGCCTCTTAAATGCGGTACAATTTACTGACAAGGTAGATGCCAAAAACTTGTGTTTGGAGTTAATGAAGTCAGGAATTTTAGCCAAGGAAACTCATAAAAACACAGTGCGATTTGCACCCCCTCTCGTGATTCAGGAGAAAGAAATGAGAGAAGCAATGGGAATCATAAAATCAGCAATTGATTTATTGTGATCAAACGTTGTTGGATGATTTTTTATTTTTCTCTATCATAAGCTTTTAAGAAAAAAAAGGAAAAGGAGCTAATCAGTTTTGGTACTTCTAATAAAGTTTTGAAACTGAATCCCGTATCCCCATGGGAGATTAGGGAAGTAATACAAAGTTTGCATTCAACACCCCGAGCTAAAAGTTTCTCGTATAACATGAGTGATTCGTTTGCAGGCACCACATCATCTTTGACTCCATGAATTAATAAAATGGGTATATTGAGAGAATTGATATAATTGGTAACAGATAAAGCCGTTAACAATTCGCGGTTTTTCCCTCCTTTTTTTAGAATGAGTTTCCAATGTTTCATTCGAAATTCACTATCATATTTCAGGTTTTCAAAAAAATCACGATCTGATTTTTTCATTTTTGTATAATGAGGTTCGAGAAGGTTATTTTTGTATTTGTAGTAATTGTCTAAGATCGCAAGTTTAATGGCTTTAAATAAGCTTTTGTTTTCTCCAATGGATAGGGGAAGAAAATTTAAAAGAAGGATCATTCGTCCATATTCATCTAGATTCTGGTTTGCAAATAAATTTCCAATGATATCATCTACATTGGCAAAGGCTCCGATGGCGCAAAGGGAATGGGTTCGGTCTGCAATTTCTTTATCGCTGGCTGCGATGAGACTTAAGGAACCGGAGAAAGAAGGTGCAAAAATGGATACTTTCCCGGAGGGGCTAAGTTCTTTTTGGGAAGAGATATAAAGAATCGAATCTTTTATATCATCAATGTTACGAAGTGAAATTTTATAATCACAGATTTCATCATAGAAAGGACTGACGACCGTATAACCCAGTTTGCTCAGACTTTTATTGACAATGATAAACCTTGGGTCCCTGTTTCCTAAGGGAGCTAGTCCATTGATAGTGACAATGGTTCCGATTGGTTTTTTTTTCGGAATGTAACAGTCTGCACGCAAAACTCCGTTGCGTATGGGAATGGAAACTTCCTTAACATCAGGCAAGGATTCATCCTGACTTTGTAGTCCTAATAAAAATTGGATTGATTTTCCCCAAGCTATGATGTGATTCATTGGTTTCGTTTACCGGAAGTAATGTTCTTTATCGGAAACAATCTAAAAGTTAAGTTTGCAATCAATCGAATTCTTTTTTAACACATACAAACTATTTTTTTTACTTTAAGATAAAGAATATAATTTTTGGATTTGTCATCTAAATGAAATTTTATATGGGATTTTTTAGCGTTAGGGACCTGGAGGGCTTGGTCCGCTTTCGCGGACGGGAGCGAACGCGCACCCCGGAAGAGCCCGACCCAGCATGAATCCAATTTTTAAATAACGATCCAATGGGGAACGCCCAGGTTTGAAAAGATGTGAGTGATTTTTTCTGATGGATTGTCCTTTGTATTTCTTAAAATAAATTGATAGAAATGATGGAGGAAAGGTGAATAAAGTTTGTATATTTTTTATTAGAAAGGAATACCTGCTTAGTGAAAAGGAATGAACCCGGATTGAAACAAAAACCGTTGATTTACTTATGTAAAAAGATTCTTTGTATTGCTCTTGTGATTACGTTTTGTTCTCAATGCGAACCTTCTGAACTCAATGTTAGTTGTGATCCAGGGGCTTCATCTTATTTTCAAACCTTGGCGATCCTGCTCGGCACTAGTGAAAGCACGCAATTTTGTGGTGTTAGTATGAGAAATCCTTCTCATACTAGAATTAAAATTCCTCGTTTCCTTCTGGTTACCAATGTCGGTGTGTCTACGGCAACGAGCAGCATCAGTGTTTTTCGGATCCTCCCGAACACTGGTGAATTAGCTGAGGTGGCTGGATCACCCTTTGCATTGACAAATCGTCCTCGTCATTCAGTAGCCAATGCGGATGGTACAATTGTATATGTGGCTAATGTTGGTAATACTTCCATTTCTATACTTAATCTAAATCCCGATACAGGAACCCTATCTATAAAACATACCGATTTGGTTCTTGCTTCTACCCCATATTCTTTAGCCTTAGATCCTAGTGGAAAATATTTATTTGCTAGTTCGGAAACCACTCAGCAAATTCATCGGTTGGCCATCGATTCTTCTGGAAATATTTCTAGCCTAACACCTACTACTAATACATCCAATCCAACGGCTGGGGCAGTTGGAAGACTTGTTTTCGATTCTACTGGTAGGCATTTGTATGTTGGACTTACTGGTGCGAGCGGAAATATATCTGGAGTTCAGGCGTTTCATCTGGATTCGACGACAGGAGGATTAACTTCTGTTAACGTTTATCAAACTGGTGAAAATAATATTTCCATAGCCATTTCTGCTAATGATCAGTTTGTTTATGGAGCCAATTATTTTTCACAAGATGTGTTCCCATTTTTGAGAGATGGAAATACGGGAAATCTTACCATCCAAACCAGTATTTCTGCAGGAATCGCACCAGGGTTTACTGTCACAGATCCATTCAATCGGTTTGTGTTTGTTGCCAACAGTGGTACGGGGCAAGGAACGATTTCTGCTTATACTGTAAATCCTGTTAATGGAATTTTAACATCTGTAAGTGGGTCACCTTTTTCTTCTGGATTTAGTCCTATTGGTCTTAGTATTGATCCAAGTGGAAAGTTTTTATATTCCTCCAATACACAAGGAGGCAATGTTTCGGGTTACACTATTGGTGGGGATGGATCTCTTTTGCCTCTTAGCGGATTTCCTGTGACTGCCGGAAGTAATCCATTTTCAGTGGAAATTGTATCTTATTGAAACTAAAAATGGAAGTTTGAAAATCTTTAGATACCACTAATTATTGATATCAGCAAAGTAAAATCCCCCTTTCGGACGATAGTTGACTTGGCTAATTTTTCCTCCGAAGTAATGTGTGTTGTTTACTGAGATAGACCGGTAGACATCACCTGCCGATGGAATATTGGAATCTAATATTTTTCTATTCAGAAAATCATAATATACGAATCCTTCTTTAGGGTATCCGTTTATGGTTGTAAAATAACCACCAACAACTCCCTTACCATTTTCTCCAATACTTATGGTGGAAACTATGTTATCGGTGGAAAATAATTGATGTGTATAAGCACCGGAAGTATTATCGAAGGAACTAAACCTCGAAGTGGTTTGTGCACCGATGGTAGTAAAATTTCCTCCGATAAACACTTGATTTTGATAGTTAGCTATTGCAGAAACATTGATATTGGGGAACATTGTCGGAGATGGAAAAAGTAAATTGGTGCCGCTTGTTGGGTTCAGTGCGGTAATATAAGATGTATTGGATCCTCCTATATTGGTAAAAGATCCTCCCACAAATACTTTTTCTTTTAAAAGGTGAATGGAGGCAACGTTTCCATCTCCTACAGGATTCCAATTGTCAAGTGCACCATTGGAAAGCACCAAACGCGCGATATTTGTGCGCGCTGTTCCTGCCACATTCGAAAAACTTCCGCCGACATAAATATAATTTTCATCTGTGGTGATAGTTTCGACGTTGGAGTTGAATGTGGGCGCTGTCCCTTCTAAGGTATTTGTATTTAAATTCAAAATAAAAAAATTGGTTCTGGAGTTATTTAAAATAGAAGTAAATTGTCCTCCTCCATATAAAATGTTATCTCGAATATGCAAACTTCGTATTGCTATACCCGCCATTTGAAGATTCAAATCTGTTGGTTTGCCGGTGTTTAAATCAATGGCTCCAAATCCATTGCGTTCGACTACATTAACGCTGTAATAATTGCCTGGAACTAACACCTTACTGCCGTCAGAGGAAAAGGCGATTTTTCCTGTGGGATAGGAGAAACCAGTGGTAAAACTTGGATTCCAATCTGATATTTTTCCAGTGGTGGGATCTATAGAGAATCCATACCTCCTTGGTGTACCAGCTATGGAAGTGAAATTTCCTAGGAGATAAATTTTACCACCAAATACAGTGATGGAGGCTAGTGTGTCAGCACCAGAGAAAGGTAAATCTTCATTGCCCACAGCTCCTAAATTGTTATCTACAGCAGCAAAGTAATTTCTAACGGTAGCACCTAATAGAGAAAAGCTACCGATTAAATAAACTTTTGAACCTACTGCTACAAGATCATCGACTAGATTGTTTGGAGCGGGATTCCAAGCCGTTAAACTACCATCCATTGCAAAGGATTTTGCATTGGAGTTGGAACCAGCGGTAAAACTTCCACCTGCATAGATTACTTTATTATTTGAAGCATTGATTCCGATTGCAATGGAACGAATGGCCCCTGCTGTAATACTCGGCGCAAAACTCAAAATTGGATTCCCTGTATCGAAGGCAATTTTTGATAACCTACCGATTCCGCTTCCGTTGATATTGATAAATTGTCCTGCGACAAAGATTCCGTCTGTGTCAGCGATTATAGCTTCTACGACTCCATCAGCATTTGCGATCCAATTTGTATCTAAAGCACCTGAGGTTCTGTCCACCGCAGCCAGATATCCACGAGTAGAACCATTCCATGTGGAAAAACTCCCCGCGATATAAATTGTTTCTCCCACTAATAAGAGATCACGAATGTCGGCTCCTCCAGATCCCGTTCCCACATCAAAATTTGTATCCAATTTACAATTGGAATTAATATGCACTAAACTTTGTTTGGCGACCCCTTGGACGTGTGTAAAATTCCCAGCCAAATAAAACCCACCTCTTTCGTCAGAAATAGCTACATTGCTAAAACTAAGGACTTCTAAGTAGGGACAGGAGTTCGAATCAAGTAGGGATCCATCCACTGTATTTAAGATGGCAGCTCCTCCCGTATTGGGACCTAAAAATTGAAATCTACCACCTAAGTAGAGTTTATTGTTATGGATGGCCATACCTAAGATTTCCAGATTGGCCAAGGAATCGCTATGTGCACCCCAGGTGGGAGGTTTGGGAAATCCGGGGAAACAAGAAGGGGAGTTATCGCTAGTTAAAAACCTGAGGATTGTGGAAGTTATATAGGATTCGGAATTTGGATCGCAAGCGTTGGAGAGTTCCGCTGGTTTACAAATGATAAGGGAGAAAAAAAGAAAGATTAGATAGGAAAATTTTGCCAGTCGTATCATGATTCAAGCCTTACAGTTGGAGTGTTCAGGATTCAAAAACGTTGACAACTGTTATTTTGTATTAAAATCCAAACGATGGGAAGTGTTGTCAAAAAATTTTCGAAATTAAGTGATTTGATTGGGTCCTTCCTTGAGGAATTTCCTAAACCAACTTTTCATTCCGTCTGAGGGGTGGTGATGGAGAACATTCGCAAGTATAAGAGAAAGTTTACCCGATTGGGAGTTTTTGATCCATGAATCTTCCATATTGTCCGCTTTTGGGATCAAAAAGAATGTTGGGAATCATTTAACACCAAACAGAATCTTTTACTTTACAATCTAACTCAAACAAAGTAAATTTTGTCAAAATGTCCTGGACGCAATTTAGCCTAATTCTAATATTTTTAAGTGGTTTTTCTCTTTCGGCTCTCCCCACCCAGTCTCGATTTACTACCATTTTAAAAACTGGAACTGGTGAATATCCCATTGGATTTCATATGGAGATTCTTACCCTAACGCCTGATAATCACTTGAAATTTGAGGAAGTCCGAAAATCGAATCTATTTGCTGAGAGTAAATCCCTTTCGCCCAATTTTGGGTTCACAAAAAATGTTTATTGGGTTCGGTTTGAACTACAAAATGAATCCAAAGTGCGGGATTGGTTCATTCATGTATCCTATCCATTACTAGACAAAATAGAATTTTATGAATGGAACGATCAAACTTGGAAAGAGATCATCACTGGCGATTCCTATGTATTTTCGCAAAGGCCCTTAGAAGAAAAAAGTTTTATTTTTCCGATCAAACTAGGCTCCCAAAAAAATAATAAATATTACTTTCGGTTTGAGAGTGAAGGAACTGTACAATTTCCAATCACAGTGTATTCGCATGAACGATTTTTAAAACTTAAAGAAAAGGAAAATTTGTCTCTGGGGATTTATTATGGGATTCTCTTTGTATTAGTAATTTATAATTTAATTCTTTTGTTTATGCTAAGAGATTTGGGTTATTTGTATTATCTTTTGTATATTAGTTTTTATGGTCTTTCTCAGTCAGTTTTAAATGGATTAGCATTCCAAATATTTTGGCCTAATTCGCCGCATTGGGCAAATATTAGTTTGCCTTTTGTGGGAGGGTTTTCCTTATTTTGGGGGCTTCAGTTTACGAGAAGTTTTTTAAGCACAAAGAAAAATACGCCGACTTGGGATAAAATCATATTTGTTTTGATGGGACTCATGTTATTTTTAATGTTATCTTCCTTTATCTTTTCATACTATGTGAATATATATTTACTGGCATCCCTTGTTATTTTGTTCGCTTTGTCTGTGTTTCTTGTCGCCGTTGTTTGTTGGGATAAAGGATACAAGCCGGCACGGTACTTTTTAATCGCTTGGGTGGCACTTCTATTTGGTGTCGGTATCTATTCCCTCAAAGGTTTTGGGATTTTACCTGCAAATATAGTGACTGAGTATGGGCTGCAAGCGGGTTCGGCCATAGAGATGTGTTTACTTTCCTTGGGTCTTGCCTACAAAATCAAACTTACGAACTCGGAAAAAAACAGAGCCGAAAGGCGGATGGCTTCCTATAAAGTCAAACTCCAAGATGCCCAACTCGTTTCCTCGAGGCTAGAGGTAGAATTATTAAAAAATAATATCCATCCCCACTTTTTGTTAAATTCGATCAATGCAACGATCATTTGGTTAGATGAAGATCCAGAAACAGCAAAACAATTGCTAACTGCTCTTTCTGATGAATTACGAGCCATTCTAAAGTTAACAAACAAAAAAACCATTTCCGTTAACGAAGAAATTAGTATTTGTAAAAGATACTTAGAAATTATGAGTCTTAGAAAAGAATCAAAATTTGAATTCAAAACTGAAGGTATCAGTGCCAAAGATCTGATTCCTCCGATTGTATTGTTGACATTGGTTGAAAATGGACTGACCCATGGTTATCAAGGCAAAAATTCAGGAACTTTCACATTGAAGAAAAAGAAGGATAAAAATAAAACAAAATACATCCTTTTCAATGACGGCCTCCCCACAACCAAATCAGATTCACTTGGTACTGGTATTAAATATATAAAATCAAGGTTACAAGAAGCTTTCCCAAATAAATGGGATTTTTCTTCCAAAATGGTGACAGGTGGTTGGGAAAATACCATCACACTTATGGAATGAATTTGTGCGTCTCACGCTGATTTAGTGCGCTTCGCTCCTTTTTTTTTGTAAGTTTTGATCATGTCTTTATCCTATCCATAAGGATAAAGATATATGAATACAAAGAAACTGACAGTAACCTTGCTTCTGTTATCTGCAAGGATGACCTTTGCAGAACCCCTCATTAAAAAAGAAGAGAAGCCAGTAGTAAACCAAACTACAGAAGAGACTCAAAAAAACAATGCAGAACTAGAAAAATATTACGCAAAGCTTAAATACCCACCAGGTTTTTATGAAGGCGCATTTTTGATTAGTTTTATGGGAGGAGGGACATTGGCACCTAGTGGATCTTTCATTAGTCATGAGAAAAACTATGACAGTTCTCTCCAATATAAGGTTGTAACAAAAGAAGTAGGCCAAGAATATTATCCGCAAGGTTCCGTTCCTAATAATCAAGCAGGTTTGTATTTTAAGCCAACTTATACCCCTGGTGTTGCCTCTCAGTTTGATTTTGAATATGGTTGGAAAGAAAAAATTGGTCTTGGGTTTACTGTAATGCAAAATTCTATGAATGCCAAAAGACAAGATGTAATTCCAGGGTTATCCTATTACAAAGAATTTGTTGATCCTGTTCCTAGGGAACGAACCATTTACCGTGGGAATTCAATGAGTTTTCTTGCCACTTATCATCCTGTTCCAAGAAATTTTTTTGATCCTTATCTTGTGGCAAGGGCTGGTGTTGTTTCATTTACAGGGGAAGCACATTCTGGCTTAACACATGACAGGTTTGTTTACAGCAATCAGATCACGAGTGGTATTGGAAGTATCGTTGGTGCCGGTGCAGGTTTAAATATTTATTTGGGTCGTTACTTTGGAATTAAAGCCGAAGTCGATTATTATAGGGAGTTTTTAAAAGCAGACCAATTTTCTATGCGTACATTAAATTCCTATCAAGCCATGATTGGTGTATTTGTAAACCTCTCCAATGTACAATATAGATTGGAACAGTATTAAAGGTCGGATTTAAACTTTGAGAATTTTAATCGTAGAGGATGAAGTTGTGGCGGCAAGGGGACTGGAACGAATGTTACGTGAACTCCTTGGGAGTAAAATTTCATCTCTACGTATTGAAAAAAGTCTGATTGGTTCTCAGTGTTTCATTCAGGAAAATGAAATCGATTTATTGTTTTTAGATCTGAATTTGGATGGTGATATCGGCTTTGATTTGTTAAAAGAAACATCCGCTGCCTCTTTTTTAACCATCGTCACATCCGGTAATACGGCCGAAGCCATTCACGCCTTTGATTATGGAGTTTTAGATTTTGTTCCCAAACCAATCAGTAAAGATAGAATAACAAAAGCCCTTCAGAAATTCCAAACAAACAATAACAGAACCAAAACGAAATACATTGGTATTAAACAAGAGGATCAACTAAACTTAATCGCAACAAAGGATGTTTTGTATGTCCAGTCCTTTGATAAACGAGTGAAGGTGTTTCAAAAGAATGGAGAAATGTTGGTTCATAATAAAAGTTTAGATTCTATTCTGAAAGTATTACCAGGATATTTTTTAAGAATTCATCGTTCGTTTATAGTGAATGGAAAACAAATCAAAAAAATTATTACTTCACCAGGTGGTTCCTACCAATTAGAACTGACTACGGGAACTAAACTTAAAATGGGACGAAACTATTATAAAGAGTTGAAGGAAACATTACAAACGTAAAATGAATGACTTTCCTTTTGTAAACCGCTGCATTTATCACAGTAGGGTGAAGGGTAATCCGGTGCAGAATTCTAGTTATTGAAAAAGGTAACTCACTTACTTCTTTCATTCCCTTTCGAACGAAACCCGCTTACGAGAGTAACTCATTCACCCCTTCCCAATCCCCCATAAATGTCCTACACTCACCGTTACTCCCAAATCTAAACTGGCAGACGGAATGGATGTTCCAAAGAAAGACTTAAGGGTTCATGATTTTTCAGAAAGGTGAAGCTATGGAACAGTCAAAAATAAGGGAAACCAATGAAATTATATCATTTTAGTGAAGAAGGAAGTATCACAACATTCAAGCCGAGGGTAAAAGACACAAGAAAGGATATGCCTCCCGTCGTTTGGGCCATTGACGAAACCCATCAATTTTCCTTTTACTTTCCTCGGTTATGCCCGCGGATTGTTTATACGAAATCGAACCATATCACAGAAACTGATGATCGTAAGTTTTTTGGTACAACTAGTGCGGATATTGTCGTCACAGTAGAGGCAAACTGGTTGCAACGGATTTTAAATGCCACTTTATTTCGCTACGAATTACCAACACAAACCTTCTCGTTGTTTGACGAAATCGCGGGGTATTATATCTCACCTGTGGAAGTAGAACCAGTTGGAATGGAAGCTATAAAAAATGGGGTGGAAAGGTTACTCGAAGAAAATATTGAATTAAGGATCACGACAGATCTAAATCGACTTCGAGCGGAATTGTTAAATTCATCGATTCAAGATTTCGGAATTCATCAATTTGGTTCTGCCATCCAGCGGAATTCTAGAGTGCCATCAGAAACAAAATCCTAAAATACATTGACTATATTTTTCTCAGACTACTATTGTTCACAAAAGATTTTTAGAAATTAGTTTTTCAATCGTTTTTGGATTCATTGGTTCGGAAGATCATTCTTTCTGCATAATTTTTTATGCCCAACCTTCTTTTTTCTTACCCATCTCTCCGGTAGAGGTGGTCACGATGACAAAAAAATTCATTCTCCTTTTTACACTAAAGTTATGTTCTTTGGCTGTATTTTTTCTTTTTACTTGGAGCTGTTCTGCTAAAGAATCAAAGGATTCTGGTTCCTGGGCCGTAAACCTGCTTGGGTTAGTTTCTCACTTCCCGGAAGATAAAGGAATTTCCGATCCGGCGACTTCTGTTTCGGAAGAGTCCTATACCATCCGTTCGGTTTCTCCCACTGTGGTGTTTGAAAATTCTAACTTTTCGATAGAAGGCGAGAATTTAAGTGTATTGACGAGAGAACGATTGTTTGGCGAAGGGTCTGGAAAGTTTTTAGAATTTACGGAAATGACAGACACGAAAATTACAGTTTCTTTATTTCGTTGTCCTGATATTTCCTTGGTTTTATTACCTTCCGATAAAAAGGAAAACAATCAGTCCCTTTCCATTCCTTGTCTCGGCTCCTTTCGATATTTGGTTCGGTCTATGCAATTAGAATTAGGTCTTTCATTGGTTCCGATCTCTCCAATTTTTTTAGGGAACTCTTTGGAAATCTTACGAAGCTTAGGTGAAGTCGAATTTGTTTCCTTATCCCCATTGCCGGCAGGAATCCACTTAAATCCGGACACGGGAGAAATCAAGGGAACACCGACGGAAACAACGGGTAATGAATTCCAATCTTACACAGTATTTGTCCGATTAAAAACAGATCCTGAGAAAAAAATCACCTCCTCGTTTCAGCTCATCGTTGTTTCTGAAGAGGAAAAAAACAATCGAACTTGTAAATCGATTTCGCAGACATCCACCTGCCGTGGTCCCGCACCCCATGTTTGCTCCAATTCTTCGGTCTGTTATACGAGTCAGTCTGCTTGTGTGATGGATTCCCGATGTGGATTTTGAATCTAAGAAAACGAAGCGCCAGTGATTGTAGCGGAAATCCTTTCCCAATCAGGAAAAAATCTCTGATGGTATAGGGATTGGAAAGATTGCAGCGTAAAGCGCGGTCGCGGATTGGGATCTGATTTTTATCTAACAAAGGATCGCGAGGCGCCCCGACTTTTTTAGAAAATGGGGAACCAACTAATAGAATTCAAAACCTACTTAGAAAACAATAAGTAGGTTTTGTATGTTAAAATATTTGGTTTGGTTGCCACTCCTTGCTCTCTTTATTTGGAGTTGTTCGCATGAGAAAGAAGAGGGGTTGATACCCGGCACAAGGCTCACAGGGGATCCCATGGCGGATGCCCTTGTACTTTCGGTTCTTGCCACCCCGCCTTGTCAGTATCTGACAAACGAAAATGCCAGTGTTCCATTCGTTTTGGACGGATCGATTTCCATTTGTAGTGTTTTGGCGGTTCCTGGGTCATTATCGGTAACGGTGAGTGGAAACTATGAAGTGACTGCGGTTTCCGGCCGACAGACACTCACGTCGAACAATTGTAATTCGAGTCGGTTTGATTTTCTTGTGTCTTTGAAGGATGGAAATACCGAACTGTTTTCTTCCACATCGGCTGGTGCCAAACAAATCGTATTGGAAACCGGAAAGTTGTATGCGTTGCAATCGACAGGGCTTGTCGATCCCTCCGCCTACCAATGCCAGGGAAGGCCCGTATCCTCTGCAGTCACTCCTTACCGAATCAATCTTCGCAGATTATGATATAGATTTGGTTTTTAGGATACCCATCCTTTCGTTTTTTCGAGTTTCGTTGATTCGATTTAGGTAGTATCCGCAATTGCGGATACCTCCCATCGCATTTCTGTTAGTTTTCAGTAGAATGTCAGTATGAAACTTCTAGTAGGCATTTTGCTTGTTTTTATTCAGTGCACAAGTCTTGACAGAAGGTCTTTTTTTGGAACAAAGAATTCTCGTGCAAACGAAAGGTGGCACTATCAAAATTCGGTGATTACGGAAACGGGACATTCTTCAGAATGTTTGCTTCCTCCCGATGGACAGTATCCCTTTCCTCGACTGAGTTATTGTTATGTGGGAAGTCGGTCTCTAAACTCACCGTCAAGTTTTGGTGAGGGGCGAAAGGAAACGGTTCGACCTTTTCTCTCCATCATTCCGGGTTATGTTCTGGAAGGGCATGCCAATTCGGAAATATACAAGGATGTGACCTTAGGGCGAGGGCCTTTTCATAATCGTTCGTTAAAAGAAAATATTCTCCGCCAATCGATGCAACAGAGTTTGCCTGGAAAAGTCCAGTCGGTTCAGTATTCGCGGGGAGGTGGGTTATGAACCTTTATCTTCGCAAATTCAATGTATGGCGGGTTTTATTTTTCATTCTAATGTTTGGATCCTTGTTAGAATGTACAACTTTGGATAAAAAAACCGCAATGAGGGGATGGTATCAAACCTCTCACCTTCGAATGCACCAACAATTGGCCTATGCGGAAAAACATGGATACAATTCGGAATGTTTGGTTTTGATGGCGGGCTCAGTTCCCAGTCGGATGGAACCTTGTGCAATTGGAGATCGAAGGTCTGGTCGGGATATGTATCAAGAAACGGAAGTTCAGGTAGCAGGGGATTTTTTCCCAGCGGATTGGCCCATTGCTGGTTATACTTATGCACTACATGTAAATAACGAGTATTACCAAAATATAATCCTTTATACCGGATCTTACCAAAGAAGGGATTATTCTCGGTTTCCTCACTTATATGTGTATCGGGGAATGTATGGAAACCGAGTGATCCGAAATACCGTGGGATATCCTTACCCAATGTCGCCTGGTCTATTTATGAATGGCCGCTAGTCGAAATCCGATTGACGAAAAGGGAAAATTCGGGAAAATTTAGAAACATTTTCCGAATACTAGTGAATCCTTTATGAAACAACAATCTTCCTTCGTTTCTTTTTCTCTATCCATTATTTTTTTGATTCTATTCCAATTCCCCATGGAAGCAAAGGAGAAAGAAACTTTCGAGATTGGCTTTGGGTCTTGTTTGCATCAGGACAAAGAAAGTCCCATTCTTACCCAGTGGAAAAAAGAATCTTTCAACTTAGTGCTTCTGTTAGGTGATAATATTTATGCAGACAGTTTGGTTGCCACAGAAAAGATTCCTGCCTATAAAAAACAGTTTGCTCGGCCTGAATGGAAGGCCATTCGCTCGAAAGCCAAAATCCTTGCGACTTGGGATGATCATGATTATGGGGTCAACGATAGTGGTGGTGAATTTTTAGATAAAGAAAAGAGCCGAGAAGTTTTTATCTCCCAAGTCGGTCCTCTGATGCCCAAAGGACAAAAATTAGGAACTAAGGATGGAAAGGGAATTTTTCTTTCTTACTGGATTGAATTCAAAAAGAAAAAAATTCATTTTGTGATTCCTGACACCCGGTTTTTTCGTTCTCCTTTGAAACGATCTTTTTTCTCTTACTTTACCGGCAAAAGCCAATACACTGCAAATGATGCAGAAGATGCCACAGTTCTCGGAGAAGAGCAGTGGAAGTGGCTTGCAGCGGAGTTGGATCAACCTTCGGATTTACTTGTTTTTGTTTCTAGTGTCCAAGTCATTCCCACCGAACAACCGTTTGAGAAATGGGGGAACTTTCCCAAAGATAGAGAGAAGTTATTCCAACTTTTGGGTTCTGCCAAAACATCCGACTTAGTCATCCTTTCCGGAGACAGGCACATTGCAGAAATATACGAATATCCTTTGTCTGACACTCGTAAGTTAGTGGAAATCACTTCGAGTTCCCTCAATGTACCATTGTCTTTTTTACAATTGGAATATGATTCTGAATACAAGTTAGGTTCTGCCTTCCGGGAGGAAAACTATGGAACACTGCAGATTCAATGGAAAGAAGGAAAATTGGTTTGGCGATCCTCCGTCAAAGACAAAACTGGGAATGTAGTCCTTGAATATACGAAGAATGATTCTAAAGAATAAAAGTATTTTAGAAACAATAGGAGCCGATTCATTTTGAAACCAAAACAAAAAATTTTAGAAAGTTCCTTTGCCTTGTTTCGTGAAAAAGGTTTTCAAGCCACAGGAATTGCGGAGATCTTAGAGAAGGCCGGTGCTTATAAAAAAACTTTATATGATCATTTCCCTTCCAAGGACGATATCGGGTTTGAATACTTAAATTATCTTTCTGAACAACAACGCGTTGTTATGTTAAAGGTATTGGCCAAAGCCAGTGATATGGCAGACTTCATTGAAAAATGGGTCAATTTTATTGTTAGAAACCAAAGGAATACTTCTAGAAAGGATTGCCCCATTGCTCTTTTCTCTGGTGAAATTTCCCACCTCAGCCAATTTGATACCTATAGAAATAAAGCAGTGCATCATGTACTAGAAACCGTAGAGACTTGTATTTTAAACTTTGCACCGAACTTGCGATCCGACCTTGTAAAATCATTGAGTTACGAGTTGTATATGAGTTATCTTGGTGGGCTTAGGTTGTATGCCTTAACCAAAGATCGTAAGGTCATTGAACGTATGAAATCACAAATGATTGTGTCGGCAGAGCGTATCATCAAAAGTTAATTTTTCTGAAACGCCCTGTTTGGAATCGGTTCGGCTTGTGATTTGATTAATCTGGAATTTCTGTTTTTTCCTTTGGAATTTCTTGGATGAATAACCAAACCAGTCCGTCTTTTACTTTTCCCATTCCTAAATACAAATAGTAGAAAGGATATCCCAAAGGCCCCGGTTTGTATTCTTTTTGAACGACTGGCTCCCATTTCTGACGGACTTGCACTTGAACGGAAGATAATTGAACCGCGCTCGCAAGGTATTTTAGTTTTCCTTCCCATCTTTCAATCGATTCGGAAACTTTGTTTAGTTCTGCTTCTACTTTCAAAGTTTCTTCCACAGTCTTTGTTGATTTTAAAATTTCTAAAAGTCGAACTCGCATCTTGAGAGAGTTTTCCATACGGATTTCCGTATCGGTATAATCTTCCGTGACATCTTTTGCTGAAACGTCTTCTGAGTAGTTTTGCGATTGGCCACGTAGGGTAAATAAAAACTGTTTTAACTTTTCTGCGGGAATCTTCAGCTGTATGATGCCATTGGAACTGTATTGGAGCGCATAACCACCATAAGACTCCGCCAGTTTGATGATTTCTGTGACTTTGGATTCAATTTCCTTGGACTGTAAATTGACATTCACCGAATACACCATCATTCTTTTTTGGACTTTCAGTTCATTGGATGTAGTATCTGTTTTTGGGGAAGGTGCCGCAACCGATGGTGCATATTCCTCTGCTTCCCCGTAAGAACGGCTCATAGGCCGTTCCCGTTCCATTCCTTTTGCGGAGGAACAGTGGACAAAAGAAAAACAAAGGCTAAGGAATAATAGGAAGGAGAGTTGGTTCTTTGTAATTTTCATGTTGGATACTGAAATTAATCAGTTCAGTATCCAACCGCAAATCTTTTTTATGTGCCGATCGTGGACTCGAGAAAGCTACCATACCCTTTTTCTTTTCCAAGGGCGGTGACTGGTTTTCCCTGATCGACAGCAAGTTTTCCATTGATATAGACTTTTTTGACAGTTTCATCGTTACGACGAACCCAACGTTTGAAGTCTTCCATAAATGGCATAGCTGCTTCTACGTCTTTGGCAAGTGAGTCGTCGAGTTTGGTTGGATCAATCAAAACTAAATCGGCTCTTTTTCCTTCTTTGATATATCCAGCATCGATTCCAAACCAATCTCCGATTTCTCCTGTTAGGCGATGCACTGCTTTTTCCATTGTCATAAATGGTTTTTGTTCCAGTTCTGCATCCCGAACCAATTTCAACATACGCAAAGGAAAGTTATAATGAGCCATACCTCGTAAGTGGGCGCCCGCATCTGAAAATCCGATGAGGATGTCGGGATAGGATACAATTTTTTGGAGAGGTTCTTTTCTGTGATTTGCCATCACGGTATACCAACGAACTTTGTTACCATGTTCGGCCACCAGATCTAAAAAGGCAGTCACCGAATGAACTCCCTTTTCTTTCGCCACTTCATCAATGGATTTCCCGATCAGTGATTTGTCAGGAGCATCGACAATTTTTGTTTCTTTGAAGTTTCTATGGAAAACACGAGGTAAAAACCAATTGGTCCATTGGCGTTTGAACCAAGACCTATAAGTTGGATCTTTCATTAATTGTTTTCTTTCCAATTCATCTTCGATATGATTTGCTTTGGCACCAGCTGCAAACTCTTCGAAGACAA
Source organism: Leptospira chreensis (assembly GCF_016919165.1). Lineage (GTDB taxonomy): Bacteria > Spirochaetota > Leptospiria > Leptospirales > Leptospiraceae > Leptospira_A > Leptospira_A chreensis. The sequence goes on along the minus strand of NZ_JAFFPS010000064.1, from coordinate 100,483 downwards.
CAACATCCATTCCATCCGCGTATAAATCAAATGGTTCAGGGAGTGCTTGGAATTTAAAGTCAGACCTAAATATGGTATTGGTGATTCTTCCAATGAGGTTCAATAATTTATACAAACCCGGATCAAACTTCACATCCATAAGTGAGATGACTGTAGTTTTTAATGGTTTACGAAAGAGTCCAAAACCTTCTTTCAAAAACATAAGAACATTGATTTTGGTAGAAACATTTGGAACACCTTGAAAGATCTTTCCGCGTTTTCTCAATGTTTTGTTTAGGTATTGGTATTCGCTCCAATTGGCATAGGTAGAAGGGAGTGGGCGAGATCTAAATCTAGATCCATCCATTTTATCCCAAACAAGAGTGTTGATGGAAAGACCCATAAAACCTGCATCCAGTGCTTCTTCCAGATGTTGGTTCATTGTCTCTAACTCTTGTTTTGTGGGGTTTTCCCCTTTGGTGAGAGAACGTTCGAGGCCCATCACATGTGCACGAATGGCTGAGTGGCCTGCAAACGAAGTTACATTGGGACCGAGTGCTAAACTGTTTAAATGTTTTTTATATTCAGAAGCGGAGTTCCAATTTTTTTTACTTTCGAGGATGGATAAAACATTCTTTCTTGGGATGGCTTCGACCCGACTAAACATATCTGCCAAATCAGTGGGATCACCCACAGCCAAACTCAAAGAACAACTGCCAAGAGATATGGTGGTAACACCATGACGCACCGATTCGGAAAGATCCGGTGCCATTTCTATCTCTGCATCGTAGTGAGTATGAAAGTCTATAAACCCAGGTGTGAGCCAAAGCCCTTTGGCATCGACCACGGTTTCTCCCGAGTTGGGGTTTAATTCCGTTTTGGATATGGATTGGATGACTCCATCTTTAATCCTTACATCACCTACAAAAGATGGATTTGTGCTACCGTCAAAAATTCTCGCCTGTTTGATGAGAGTGTCTGCCATGATACCTCCGGAAAAACCAAACAAAATTATGGCAGATTGACAAAGATTTGTCAATGATTCGATACGAATCACGTAAAAGATTCTCTGGACGAAAGCCCCCCTTGTTCAGGAGGCTGTTACGTAATTACTGACTAAATCCACTAACTCCCCTTCGGTGATTTCTCTGTTGTTTTCATTGGAGGAAATGGCTTTGGCTCTTTCAAACAATCTATGGATTTCTTCGTTGGAAACGCTTACTCCTCGTTTTTCCAATAAAAATTGAATGGCCCTATGTCCCGATTGGTTGGTAAAGGAGATAGTTTCGGAATCATTTCTTCCTACAAATTCAGGAGAAAAAGTTCGGTAAGCGCCTTTGGTTTGTTTTATGGTCTTGGCAACACCATCTTGATGGATTCCTGATCTGTGCGAAAAAATATCATCTCCAATAATCGGTGTTTTTTCTCCAATGGGAATGTCTGTCATTTCTGCAATGCGTTTGGCTGTGGGATAAATTCTTTGGAAGTTGATTCCTAAAGATTCACCATTTTGATGTAAGGCGATGGCTGTTTCATACAAATTGGTATTCCCTGCTCTCTCTCCAAGTCCATTCAAAGCCACTTCGATTTGTTCGGCCCCGACATACACACATTCCACAGAAGTTGCTGTTGCCATTCCTAAATCGTTGTGGGTATGCACAGAAACCTTGGCTCTGTCCCCGATAAAGTCTTTCATCTCTTTTACCATATTCACAAATACCATGGGCCGGTAACGTTCGACTGTATTGGGTAAGTTGATGATATTGGCCCCGGCTTCAATGGCGGCAAGAAAGGCATCTTTAGTAAAAGAAAAGTTCTCGATCGCATCTCCAAAATGTTCCCCAGAGAATTGAATTTCTACGTCGGGCCCAACGATGGACCGGGCAAATGAAACAGATTTCCTGATCTTCTGAATGACTTCCGCTTCCGAGATTTTCAAAACATGGCGAATGGAAAAATCACTGACCGGATACACAATATGCATTCGGGGTTTGTTTGCATATTGAATGGCTTCCCAGGTTCTCGCAATTTCTGTTTCATTGGCACGTGACAATCCAGCGATGGGGATTCCGACTGGTGCTCGTTTGGCTAAGGTCTTACTTGCCACAAACTCAGTTTCATTGGAAGAAGGGAACCCCACTTCGATTCCATCTACATTCAATGCGACAAGCAAATCAAAGACTTCGATTTTCTCATCTAAGGTCCAGGGTCTTCGCAAAGCTTGGTTACCGTCTCGTAAGGTAACGTCTTGGATTTTAATTTGGTTTGGTTTCATATTTCCTCCGAATCCGCTGCCACTACTGACCGGAAGGAGGACTAAAAATAAAAAAAGCCCACTTCCTGGTTAGGAGTGGGCTTTGTCACACAGCACGTTCTCCCTCGATCTATAAAAGTTCGAGGAGGAGGAGTGACTGAATGTTAGCAGATAATTTCATTGTTAATCTTTAGACGAACGGATACGGAAGATCCTGTCAATTTTTTTTAACTCGAATACGAGAAATTTGTACAAGAAAGATTTGGATTCCAAATCCAATTGGGATGAGAAGGGTAAAGGAAATTTGAAAACCAAGTCCAAGGGCTACAGTAAGCAAGATACTGGTTAGGAAGAAAATGGAAAATACAAGACCTGATACAGGCAAATCCGCTTTTCCTCTCGCCAAAAAGAAAACCGCAATCGAAGGCCCAAGTGTATAGGAAAATATCGTGAGACCCATTTCCAAAAGCCCTTTTTCCCAGGTTTGGATGAGAAAATAAGGAATGAGACTCGAGATAAAGAGAGTGATTCCAAAAAACAGAGAGAGGGTGCGTGGACTAAACCATTGGTCCATTCCCCAGTCCCGGGCCCAAGTGAGAGAGAGGGAATTGATGGTGGAGCTGAGTGTGGACATGGCACTGGCAAGAATCGCAGCCACAAGGATTCCCAGGAGTGGAGAAGGGACTTCATTCACAATGAACTGACTAAAGACTTTGTCTGGGGCCATGGTTTGGCCTGCATAGAAAAGATAAAGAAGGGATCCAATCAGGAGAAACAAGATGAATTGGAGGAGGACCACAATCCCACTTCCAATGAGAATCTTCTGGCCCGAAACTAAATTCTTGGTAGCAATGACTCGTTGTACAAGCATTAGGTCTGTGCCATGAGAACCAATGGAGATAAAAGCCCCCCCGATCAGAGCAAATACGATAAAGTAACTATTGTCTCCTGCGGGAAGGTAATCGAAGACAAACAAATTCCATTTTCCCAAAGTTTGGAGACTAGAGATTCCTTCAAAGATAGGAATATTTAATTTATGGATCAGTAGTCCGAGAGCAAAAATTCCCCCAAAAATATAAATGAACCACTGGAGAACATCGGTGAATACGATGGCACGAAATCCTCCCACAACAGAATAGATGATGGTGACAACACTTAAGGTAGTGAGGGCGATGATTCCTAGAAGTTCGGGGGAAAACGCAAGTCCCATTCTTTCCAAAAGAAAAGCAATCGGAAGGGAACTGACATACAATCGAATTCCATCTCCTAGAAGTCTGGAAATCGTAAATACGAAGGAGATGGTTTTTTGGGGAGATTTTCCAAAACGATTTCCTACATACTCATAAACAGAAATTGTATTTCCTGAAAAATACGATGGCAAAAGATAGAGAGCCACAATCGTCCTTCCAATCAAATACCCAAAAGCAATTTCTAAAAACCGGTAGTCTCCCTTGAAAGACAAGGAGGGAATGCTTAAAAAAGTTAAACTAGAAGTTTCTGTTGCCACAAGAGACAATAACAGAAAGACCCAATGGATTTCTTTTTTCGCAAGATAGAAGTCCTCTTCTTTTTGTGTGTTCTTTGCAAAATGAAATCCAAAATAAAAAACGAGAATAAAATAAAAAATAAGAACAATTACATCCCAGATCATAAAATTCCTTACGCGATAATATTTAAATTTGGATATTTCAGTAACAAACGGAGTAAGTCCGATCGAGTGATGATCCCAATAGGATGATTATCGTCATCTACGACAGGAATACATCCAATTCTTTCTTCCAAAAGCACTTGTGTGACCCCTCTGATTTCGGCTCCTGGAGATCCAACTAATACTCGTTTGGTCATTATGTCGGAAACCGTCCAATCCCTTTCATAGGATTTACTTTTTTCGAGAATGTCCCGGTCCGAAACAAAACCAACAAGAATCCCTGATTCATTGGTGATGGGGAGGTGGCGGATTTTTTTCTCCACCATAAAATCCAAACAATTTGTGATCGTTTCCGTGGAGGGAAGAGAAAGGGCAGGGGTCGACATGATCTCGTGGAGGAAATAGACCGTTTTTTCAGTTTGGCCTGCGGATTCTTTGTAAACATCTCCTGGCGCACGGTGTAAAAAAGAAGTATGAGGGGCATTGGAGGAGCCGTCCCCCTCGCTAGAAACCGGAGCACTTTTGCCTCCCGGATGGATTTTATGCACCCGATCTGCGTGGGTGGTCGGGAGATTGGGGGAAATTCGCCCCTCATGGATCCAAAAGAACATAATTATGCCCTACCTTTCTGAAAAGTTTGTCAAAAATAAGAAAAAACTTGCAAAAAACGAACAGTGGTTTTTTATCCATCCTACATTTCCGAATTCCCATCCCATACGAAAAAGGCAAGACCCATGATCCAAAACTACGAAAACCTCTACCAAGCGTTGGCCCACGTTGCAGAAACCCTTCCGAACAAAGTTTCCTTTCGGAAACGAAAGTCTGCCACTGAATTCCCTGGGATCAGTTTTGGAGATTTGAAAGAGTTTGTCGACCAATTGACTTTGGGCTTTATCGAACTCGGTGTCGAAGTAGGGGATCGAATTGGTTTTTTCTGCGATGCCACTGTGAATTGGCTCCGCACAGACATCGCCATCCTCACTTCTGGAGCCGTTGTCGTCCCTCGCGGAACAGACATTGTTCGAGAAGAAATTCTTTATATTCTAAACCATTCGGAAGCCAAATACTTGGTCGTCCAAAAACCCAAGGATAAAAAACGCATTGATGATTTGTTAGGTGAACTTCCTCATTTAAAACAAATTTTTATTTTGGAAACAGACCAAGGGGATTTGTATACGGGTGAGAATTCCATTCTTTCCGTTGCTAAAAAAGGAAAGGACAGATGGGTCCGTGACGGCAAACAGACATTAGAAGCTAGAATGGGGCAAACCGATGCTGATGCATTGGCTACTTTAATTTATACATCGGGAACCACGGGAAATCCAAAAGGTGTGATGTTGTCTCAAAAAGGTTGGATTACTGCGATTCGAAATACCAGTTCTAGGTTGGACATGAATTCCAATGACAATGCAGTGAGTTTACTTCCTCCTTGGCATGCGTTTGAAAGAGCGATTGAATATGCCACTATCTTTCTTGGGATTGATTTTTTAGTATCGAATATGTCTTCCTTAAAGGACGACCTAAGGGATTTTCGTCCGACGATTTTTCCTTCTGTCCCTCGAATTTGGGAATCTGTTTATAATGGGATCATTGCCAAAGTTGCCAAAGAAGGTGGGTTCAAAGAAAAACTATTCCATTTCTTTTTGAAAGTTGGAGCCACTTGGGCCCATTACTATGCTATGTGTTTTGGATTTGAATTTGAAATCAAAAAACCTAATTTCCTAGTTTCGTTTGTAAAGAGGACCTATGCCTTCTTTATTTTGATTTTACTTTCTCCTTTAAAACTTTTGAGTATCAAAATCTTTTCTGCCATACACAAGGCGTTAGGTGGTAGGATTCGTATTTGTATATCGGCAGGATCAGCACTTCCTAGTGTGGTGGATGGATTTTTATCTGCCATTGGACTGAAAGTTTTGGAAGGATATGGAATGACAGAAACGTCAGCTGTAGTTTCCATTCGTTCCAACACCAAACCAACCAAAGGAACAGTCGGGATTCCCATCGATGGATACCAAATTCGTTTGAAGGATGATACGGGAAAGACGGTTACAGCCGTCGGTGCGAAAGGTACCCTTTGGATCAAATCCAAACAAATCTTAAAAGGTTACTACAAACGTCCGGAATTGAACCAAGTTGTTTTTGATGCAGAAGGTTTTTTTGATACAGGGGATCTTATGATGATCTCTCATAGAAACGAACTTGTTTTTGCTGGTCGTTCGAAAGACACCATTGCTCTCATCGGTGGGGAAAACGTAGAACCTATCCCGATCGAAGACAAACTTCTTACTTCTCCCTTCATTGACCAAGTGATGGTTGTGGGTCATGATAAAAAAACTTTGGGAGCACTCATTGTCCCGAACTTCGAAGCTGTGGAAGCTAAAATTGAAGGAATTTCCAAGGAAAAAGCAGGGGAATGGAATCTAAACCCCAAGGTTCGGCAATTGTACCGAACTGAAATTACACGCATTATTTCTCGCGAAAACGGATTCAAAGGATTTGAAACAGTGCCAGCTAACAACTTCTATGTGGTTTCTCGTCCCTTTGATCCCGATGTCGAAATGACAAGAACTTTGAAAATGAAACGAAATGTCATTTCTGAAGTTTTTGCAAAACAAATTGAAGGAATTTACGAATGATACACCCGAAACTGAATCCCTATTTAAATGAGGAGGAAAGAAGTTTTTACAATACCGTATTTCAGTTTTCTGAAGACAAAGTGTTTCCATCAGCAGAAGAAAGAGACGAAAAAGAAATCTGGTCTGATGACTTATGGAAAGAGTTTAGTAAAGCAGGTCTAACCGGTCTTACCATCCCTTCGGAATATGGTGGTGAGGGAGCAAGTTGTTTGCAATGTTCGATTGCAACCGATGCCTTTGCTTCTGGATGTTTGGATGGCGGAATGGGACTATCTTGGGTTGCCCATTTGGTCATTGGGACTATGCCCATTATCTTCCAAGGAACCAAGGAACAAAAATCCAAATACCTTCCTAAACTTTCCACGGGAGAATGGATGGCTGGATTTGCCTTAACAGAACCGGCTTCCGGATCCGATGCCGCTTCTCTTTTAACCAAAGCAGAAGAAGTGGACGGTGGTTGGAAACTCAACGGAACCAAGATGTACATTACCAACGGACCCGTAGGACAGGTGTTTGTTGTGATGGCAAGAACTTCTGAAAAAGGAAGAGGGCCCATGGGAATTTCTGCCTTCATTGTAGAAAGCCATACCCCTGGTTTTAAGGTGAGTAAGGTTTTGAAAAAACTCGGGCATCATACTTCCATGACCGCCGAACTCGTGTTTGAAGATATGGTCATTCCCAAAGAAAACTTACTCGGTCCTATGAACACTGGGTTTTTGCGAATTGGTAAGGAAACTTTAGAGTGGGAAAGAACTGTATTTGTGGCAGGACTTGCCGGAGCTATGGAGTTTTGTTTTCGGAAAGGCCTTCGGTATGCCAATGAAAGGGTCCAATTTGGAAAACCCATTTCTAGTTTTTATGGAATGCGTGATATTTTAGTTCGCAACTGGGTTTATATCCAAGCAGCAAGAAGGTTGATCTATTGGGTGGCAGAACGAAAAGATGCAGGGATCCCTTCTCCTTTAGAAAGTAGTTTGGGAAAACTCATTACTTCTGAAATTGCGGAAGATGTAGCTAAGGATTCCGTACAGTTGTTTGGTGGGTATGGATACATGAAAGAATATGCCGTGGAAAGATTTTACAGAGATGTAAAGTTAGGAACCATTGGTGGAGGGACAAGCGAAATCCAACGTTCCATCATCTCCTCTTTATATCCGGGAAAAGAAAAATTCCAAAAGGAATTTTCTCGACTTGCGGCAGAGTCTGACCTTACAGACAAAATTCAAAATGTACTCTTTGCGATCATACTCTCCATGGATACAGAACCAAACCGTAAAAAACAACAATCGGTTGAATTTGCCTTTGCAGACGTTTTGTCCATTTTTGTAATCCTTTCTTTGTCAGAAATGGATACACATAAATCTTCGGATTACTATTCTTTGGATGAAAAATTGATGGATCGAAAGTTACTTTCGTATTATCTTGTGGGGAAGTACCTTATGTCCTTCAGTAGACTTACAAGTTATGTTCCTTCCGAACTCACCCAATTGTGGGATCATTATTCCCAATTGGGGAAATCGATTGAAGAAACTGTACACGGACGTTTTCAAACCCTTCAGGAACTTTTATAATCAATGAAAGCCGCTGGCCGAATTGCATTTTTCTATTTGTTATTCGGCTATATTTGGATCTATTTTTCAGACTATACTATTTCTCTTATATTTCAATCGGCAGAAGACATTCGAGAGATTCAAAGTTTTAAGGGTTGGGGGTTTGTCACCCTCTCGGCAGTCATAATTTTCGTATTGCTAGTTCGAGAGTTACGGCGGCAGAAAAAAGTCCTTTTTGAAAAAATAGAATCCGACCAGCTATTCCAAGTTATTTTGGAACGGATTGAGGATGCGGTGATCGTCTTCAATTTAGATACTTGGAAAATTGATTTTTTAAGCGAACAAGTCTCTCGTCTTTTTGACATACCTACGAAAGAGATTCTCATCCATCCAGAACTTCTGATTGAACGTGTGCACGAATCGGATAGACAGCGGATGACAAATATTTGGATGAACCAACTACGAGAAAACCATACAGGGCTTTTATATCGTATTCGTATGTTAGATGGTCAGATCAAGTGGGCCTTGGAACATAGGCTTTTTATCCCTGCTAAAGAGGTGAGTGCCAACAAAGCCGTTGCTGTCATTACTGATATGACGAGTTATATGGAAAATCAGTCCAAACTCGAAAGCTCTTTGCGAGAGAACGAAACCTTACTTACCGAAGTTCACCATCGGGTAAAAAATAATCTAGCGGTTGTCATTTCTTTTTTGCAGCTCCAAGTGTATTCTTCGCCACCGGAAACGGCAGATATTTTAGAACAAAGTATTGTGCGAATCAAAGCCATTGCCCTCGTTCATGAAAAATTATACAGTAGTAAAAATCTATCAGGACTTAGTTCAGTGGATTATATCACAAGCCTTGTGGAAAATATCAAACTGATGTATATGAGAACCGATATCCAAATTGAGTTGGATATTCAACATTTAGAGTTTAATATTGTCGATGCGATTCCCATGGGTCTTATGATCACAGAAATGTTAACCAATAGTTTTCGGCATGCCTTTACAGCAGGAAAAACCGGTGCTTTGATCAAAATTTCTTTTGTGGTTACTGATAAATTTAATTATGAATTAAAATACAGAGACAATGGAATTGGTTTTCCACCGGGACTGAATTATAAAAAAGCAGAATCCATAGGATTGTCCGTTATTTTTTCGTTATGCAGTCAGATGAATGGGCGCGAAGTAGAATGTTCCTCAAAACCAAACGAAGGTGTATTCTATCACTTTGCCTTTTCACCAAAAAAAGTCATTCCTAAGGGCAGTTCGAATGTATCAAAAGGGTAAAAGTTTTTTAGAAATTCAAATTGGTGATTCCGCATCCTTTACCAAAACCATAACAGAAACCGATGTCTATCTGTTTGCCGGAATCAGTGGTGATTTTAATCCATTACACGTAGATGAAGAGTATGCCAAATCCACTAGTTTTGGAACAAGGATTGCACATGGGGGACTTGCGGCATCGTTACTCGCACCGGTTCTTGGAATGAAATTACCGGGTCTTGGAACTATTGCTTTAGAAACCACAACCAAGTTTCGAAAACCTGTTTATTTTGGAGATACAATCACTTGTTTTGTGGAAGTTATTGAAAAAGTAGAACGACTGAAGGCAGTGAGGATGAAAATTGTTTGGACCAATCAAAAATCGGAAGTAGTGAGTAAAGGGGAAACTCTTGTCATTCCTCCCGGTTGAGAAATTGTCCCACAAGTCCAATTTCATCTTCCACATATTCACGAATTTCTTCCAATTCGTCCTCATCTAAGATCTCTTCTAAAATTTCTTCCCCTGCCTCGTCTTGGCCAATCCGCATCACAATGTATCCTGGTACATCGGAATCTGGATCGTCCATCTCTACGTTGACAAACTGGAATTCTTGTTCTGTGGCAGGTAGGAAAACAAGGTAGTCGTTTCCCATTTGAGAAAAGGAATAGAACACTTCCCATTGGTAACTGTTTCCCTTCTCATCCACAAGATCAATTTCTTCCGTGGCACGACTAGGAAGAAAGTCATCCCCTTGGAATCCTAAGTCCTTCATATCCATTAGGTGAAGAACTCCTTCTCAAAAGGGAGGCTATGTTTTTTCTTAAAATTACATTCCTTACAAGCGGGAACCAAATTGGCTTTGACCGATTTTCCTCCTCGAATAAGAGGAATTAGGTGGTCCATGGTGATCTCTTCCATTTTGAATTTTTTCCCACAATAATGGCAGATTCCAGAAGAACGTTTGTTCTTCCACCAGGCGGTATTTTTTAGTTCTTTGGCTTTCCTTCTTTCCCTAGCGATTTCTTCATCGCTCACATCGGAAAAAAATGAATCGGAGGGAGTTTCCGTCATAATTTAAAAAAATCTGTTTTTTTCCCTTCGTCAAGAAAAAGATGGAGGAATGGGAAGATTGGTCTACCTCGACAATTTACGATCCTTTGCACTTTTACTGGGAATTGTGTTCCACGCAGCCATTGTTTATGCCTCGGATATCAAATATGCCATCCAAGACCAAAACCGGAGTGAGGTTCTTTCTTATTTTTGTTATTGGATTCATAGTTACCGGATGCCTATGTTCTATATGATTTCTGGCTTTTTTTCGGCCATGGTTTGGGAAAAAAAAGGTCGGAACTTTTATCTAGAAGCAAGGTTCAAACGAGTTCTTGTTCCTACCATTTTGGGACTCATTTTTTTGGCACCCATCCAATACTATCTGACAGAAAGGATGAGGACTCCGCAAATGGAACTCCTTCCTTTTTTAAAATTCTTTTTTACCAAAGAAAATTTTCAACATTCGCATATTTGGTTTCTGGTTGATTTGTTTTGTTTTAGTATTCTATACAGTTTGGTTCCCAAATCTTTTTTTCGCTCCAAACTCTGGGACAGAATTCCCCATGGATTATCCAGATATTTAATCCTTGTTAGCTTTTGTTTTCTTTTTGTTTTTCTTTCCCATACACAGATTTCAAAAGGGGAATCGTATTACGGAATTTTCAAACTCACTTTTATATTCCAGTTTTCCTTTTTTATTTCAGGAGTGTTCTGTTATCATTGGAAAAACATTCTCACTCCAAATGATTCTTCTCGAATCAAAACATTAGCTGTATTTGTTTGGGCTATTTTTATATACTTAGTGTTTAAAGACATGGAAATTGAAGATCCACTTTGGATTTACTTTCAGTATGTGAATGTTTGGGTACGGGCCCTACATATTTTTTTATGGGTTTTATCTCCCTTTTTATGGACGAGTTTTCTTATCTCGGTTTTTCAATACTTGGGAAACAAAGAAGGAAAATTAGGATCTTATTTGATTGAAGCAAGCCTTCCCATTTATCTAGTCCACCATCCTATATCTTTGGTTTATGCATTCTGGGTAAGGGATTTAGAATGGGGCGTATGGGTCAAATTTATCTCCCATACTCTCGTAGTCCTTGGGCTTAGTTTTTTCTTATATGAATTTTTAATCCGAAAGATCAAACCCCTTCGGTTTCTCTTCGGATTAAAAAGTACATAGATTATGTTCTGCTGATCGCTTGGATTGCTGATGCCACTGCCGAATCCATACTTCCCGTATGGAAGGCTAAATGTTCGCCAGCAAAGAATACTCTTTCAAATGGCTCTGCCCAAACATCTTTGATTCCAAAACTTCCCGGTGGGAATAAGGAAACAAATCCGGCCCGACCTGTCGTTTTTTGAAAACTATGGAAAACAAAAGGGGATTCCAGGATCAATTCCAATTCTCCTACTTCTTCCAAAGAAGAGGTCATTAGATTTTTTCTCTGACGATCACTTCCTTTTTCAAACAAAGAAGCTCTGTCCCCAGTGGAAATAGAGGTAACAGCTGTTACGATTGACCCAATCGCAGATTCTGAAACATATAAAGTTTCTGCTGCAGTATTTGTAGAGAGGAAAAATTGGGATAAAGAGTCTTTGGATTTCACCAAACTTAAGTTTTTGGAAATTTTTCCTGTTTGCATCCGTAGAGCTGAGTAAATCAAATCTTTGGGTAGGCCCGGTGTCCATTTGATATCAAGAACAGCAGCGGCCGGAAGAGAACAAACTACCAAACTTCCTTTTACGGATCTACCAGAAGCCAATTCAACAGTGACTTGATTTTTTTGTTGAGAGACCTTGGTAACAACATCTCCTAAAATCACTTCCTGGTTCCTGAGAGAGTTTGCGAGTTCTTTAATGATTCGTTCTGCCCCACCGCGCACTTGGAATTTGGGTTTGAGAGCGGACTGTAAAGCCGAAAGATCATCTAATACCGATTCGCTGGAGATTTGGTTTAGGTCAGCACCAAGGATCACTCGGTATAAATCGTTCATGGAACGAATTTCATCTTCTGTTAACCCTTGGTAACGAGCATACGAAGAAAAATTGATTTTATCTAAACCTTGTTTTTGAGTCGTACCTAAAGACTTATGAAGTTCAATGACTTTGTCTAAGGTCTCAATCGAGGAGGGTGATATTTTTAATAGATCTGCATTTGATTTTTGGAGTGAAAAACGATCAGTTACATTGGAAGTTACCAAATCTAAGCTCAGTTGTTTTACTAAACTTTTGATATCGGATTGACCTTCACCGATCCACTCACCACCTAAATCTTGTAAGATTCCTAGGCCTGAGTTTTCGTAAGTGGCAATTCGGCCACCCAACTTCTCTCCGCGTTCAATGACTGTCACATCGTACCCTGTTTGTTTCAGAAGATAGGCAGAGTAGAGCCCCGAGAGCCCACCACCAAGAACGATGGCTTTTTTGCCACCACTAGACTTTGGTTTGGTTTCAGCAGTCGTGGATGTTGTGGTTTGTCCGAATGATTTTTTAGGAAGTAATAACCCTGCCCCGAAGGTAACAGCGCTCAGCTTTTGTAGGAAACGTTTTCGATTCATAGAACTTTCCCCTATTTTAGCAATGGAAACAAAAAAGGCTAGAAAAATTAGAAAAATACAATCTAGTAACTTTGTCTTTTTAAGCGAATTGGGAGATTTACACTTTGTCTTTCCGTCACACAAAATATTTTTTCGTTAGCCTACTTGTGTTTTTGCCGGGGATTTTGTTATCAGAATCCGTCATTCCACTGCAGTCCCAAATTTCGGGAAAGGCCATTTGGCAAGATGTATTGGTTCTGGAGGACAAAGACCAGTCCCTACCTGTGGCCAGTATCACCAATGGATCCAACGATTCCCGGTTCCAGAAAATTGCTTCACCAAATTTGGGTTTTTCTAAATCCACTTTTTGGGTACGCCTCCAAGTAAAAAATCCCACAGAAGATTTGGTTCGCTGGAATTTGGTTTTTGATTTTCCTCTTTTGGATGAGATCCAAATTTATGGAGACCAACTTCCCAAAACAATGATTCGCACTTTGGGAGACAACCATCCGTTTTCAGAAAGAAATTTGGACTATAGAAATCCTGTTTTTCCTTTAGAATCAAGTCCAGGTTCCATTTCGATTTATTATTTACGAATCCAATCAGAATCAACCATTCCGCTAACTCTCACTATATGGACAAGTAAAGAGTTCTATGATCACCTGAACAAAGAACAAATGATCTTTGGTTTGTTTTATGGAATTTTATTTGTGATGGTTGCGTATAACTTTTTTATCTATATTTTTACTTATGAAAAAAGTTATCTTTTCTATTTGTTTTTTATTAGTTCCATTTTCTTTTTTCATTTGGTGAATAACGGATTTGCCTTCCAATACCTCTGGTCTAGTTGGGTTTTTTGGGGGAATTATTCTTTGCCTTTTTTTATCTGTCTTTCTTGTATCACAGGAATCTTTTTTACAGATAATTATTTAAATTTAAAAAAACACCTTCCTCGAATTTCTAAATTGATGTGGTTTTGGGTGGGTGTCCTTGTTATCTTTTCCATCGTCACATTCTTTTTGAATTACCGAATTGCCATGGTAACTTCCATTTTCTTAACAGTTCCCACGGCACTCATTTTAGTTTATAGTGGAACCTATACTTATTTGTTAGGAGTTCGAACCGCTCGGTATTTTTTGATTTCCTGGGCGTTTTTTCTTTTGGGTGTATTACTTTATTCATTAAAAAGTTTGGGAGTTCTTTCTGACAATCATATCACAAGATGGACCATCCAAATTGGGACTGCCTTACAAACGATTCTATTATCACTGGGCCTTGCGGATAGAATCAACTTTCTCACAAGAAGCCTTCGTGAAAATATCAGAGAACTTTCGCAGGCCAAACTAAAAATCGAAGAGTCTGAAAAACGGTTCCGAGAAATTTTTCAAGGTTCCGATGAAGTGATTCTGATGATGAATGAAAATTTTGAAATCATCAATGCAAACAGGGCTCTTTCCAAACATATGGGTTTCCGATTGGATGATTTACGTGGCAAAAAAATCACCGAGTTTTTATATACGGGTCGAGACCAAAGTTCTGATTACAATGTTATGTATGTGAACGACAAACTCACCGATCTAAAAATGACAGGTTCCATTATTAATTTCAAAACAGAGTTTGGACAAAAGTATGTAAAGGAACCAAAAGAAATGTACTGTAGGTTGCAGTACATCGACTTCGATGAAACAAGGGAAGTTCTTGCGACCATGTCTTCTCAATTTGAAGACACCATCATCCAACTCATCGAATCGGAAAAGATTGAACTTTCGATGAATAATTATTTGCGAAATGCGGAACTTGTATCTCAAAAAATCACTTCCCAACTTGCAAAATACCTTTCCACCATTGAACAAACCGAGGTTAGATCTTCTGTGCGTGAGATCATCATCAATGCGGTGGAACATGGAAATTTAAATATTAGTTTTGATGAAAAATCGAAAGCCCTAATTGAAGGGAACTATTTAGAGTTTTTGCAGAAACGACAAGAGGATCCGCGTTATAACCAAAAGCGGGTAAAAATTGAATATTCATTCACAAGAGAGTATGTGGCTTATCGGATCTCCGATGAAGGTCGAGGTTTTGATCATAAAAAACACATGGAAAAATCCCTGGAACAGATGAATGAAGCTCATATCCAACACGGGCGTGGGATTCTTATGACAAAGTCGGTTTTTGATCGCATTGAATACAACGATCGTGGCAATCAGGTGAGTTTGATTAAGTTTCTAAATAAGAATTAATTACGAATCCAGTCAAGAACCCACCACTCATTCCATTCTTTGGAGTAGAGGAGTTTTCCTGGCAGATGGCTTTGTAATAAACCTAGGAACTGGTCTTTTTTATCTGTGATGATTCCAGAAAAAATAATTCTTGGGGCTTCGATTTTTGCCAGATGACGAATGTTCTGCGAAAGAACGGCATAAGTAATATTGGCAATGGCTAAATCGTATTTTCTATTGGATAATTTGGGATTGTCGATTCCTGATTCTTCCACACTGAATTGAAAACCTTTTGGGTATTCATTTTCAGTCCAGTTAGACCATGCGGCCTTCACTGCATTGGGATCAATGTCTAAAGCAAAAATTTGAGAAACCCCAAACTTAGCAAGGCCAATGGAAAGGATTCCGGAACCGGTTCCCACATCACAAGCAGAAGAAAATTGGAATTCTCCTCTGTCATATAACTCATCCAAATGTTCTAATATGAGTTTGGTGGTTTCATGATGGCCTGTACCAAAAGCAACCCCTGGATTGATGAACAAAGGAATGCCGCCATTTGGTTTCCAAAGTTTGATGGTGTCCGGTTCATTTTTTTCCCAAGTGGGAATCACCCAAAGTTTTTTTCCAATGGGGAAAGGTTTGTAATATTCTTTATAGGCTTCTTCGTAGTCACGAGTTTCAATATTTCGTGATTCTGTATTGGAATTATCAGGTGCGCGGATCTTTAAAAAGATAAGAACCTGTAGTTCTTTTTCTATCTCATCTGTTTGTAAATAGATACGAATGTTGGTATTGTCTCGGATGAGACCTTGGTCTTTTTCTTTGGGAGCTTCCCCATCAAATAGAATCTCATAGTAACCTGCACATTGGAGTGTATCCAACAGTTCATAAAAACTGTCAGATAGTTCTTTCGGTAGGTTGACTTTGAGTTCTCTGTATTCCAATCTTAACCTATTTCGTCCGTATAATCCATAACAAGATACATTAACGTTTCTTGGTCAGTGGGATTGGAATACTCATGCGAAACATCGGCTTTGAAAAATACAGAATCTTTTGGTTCCAGTTCTACAACCTTTTCACCAACGCGTAACCGTAGTTTGCCGGAAACAACAACCAAGTTTTCAGTAGTTCCTGTTTTGTGTGGTTCGGCAACTTCATGTCCACCGGGTTTTAACATCAGTTCATAGAACTCTGTTTTGCGGTTTCCAAGGAAGGGGAAGAGAGCTCGGCTTGCAAAGACTTTGGAATTGGAATACAAAACTTTGGAGTTTTCTACTTTGAGGACATGAATTCCATCTTGGTTTTTTTCTTTGAGGAGTTCGGAAAAAGGAACATTGAGTCCGTTTGCAATCTTCCATAAAACGGAAATTGTAGGAACTGATTTCCCTTGTTCGATTTGTGATAACATCGCTCGGCTCACGCCACATCGGTTTGCGAGTTTGTCCAAAGAAAAACCTTTGGTATGACGGATGAGTTTCAAATTTTCTTTGACGACGTCTGTTATATAGTCGCCAGATTCTGAAATCAATTGTTCTATTCCGTCAGTCGGTTGTTCTACTTTACTTACCATTGTCCAAGCGTCCAATATAACAGAGGTACTGTCAACAAACTAACGTTTCGGCCTTTCTTTTTTCTCTTCAATCACGAAGACGGGAGGGAGTTTGAGGCCTGGAGGGAATTTTTTCTGTATTTCTTTGGCCGAACCACGGTAACTGGTTTCGCTTGCCAGGGAGATCCCAAGAGCTAAGAAAATCTGACGATCCCCGGGCAAGATCTTGGCCAAGGTCTCCAAACAATGTTTGGCCCGGTAGGCTGTCTCATAAAAGGCAATGGTAATCCCAAGCCCAATGTATTGTTTGAGAGTTCTTTCTCTTTCCTTTTCCTCTCTAGGCAAAAAACCCAAAAAAAGAAAGGGGGAGGTGGCAAACCCGGAACTTGTGAGGGCGGCAATGAGGGCTGTGGGTCCAGGGGCCGATCGAACTTCGACACCCATCTCCCAAGCCAGAGGGACAAGCCATTTGCCGGGATCTTCCAGGCCAGGGCTTCCGGAATCAGAGATGAGGCAGGTTCTTTTGGTGGTCGCCAGTTTCATCCCGATCTCATCCATTTCCTTCCGGGATGTGTGTTCGTTCAAAAGGTCAAAGGGTTTTGCGATTCCTAACTTTTTTAGTAAGGTAGAGGTAGTTCTTTGTTCTTCGCCAATGATCCAGTCCGCTTCCTCTAATAAGGTTTTGGTGCGAGGAGGGATGTCGGCATCGTTTCCAATGGAATTGGATACTAAATAAAGTCGGTTCATCGGGTCACAACAGGAAAGGTAAAGTAAGGTTGTACAAAGATTCCTTTGTCGGCACAGGCTTTCGCAAATTCTGGATTGTCGCGATTGATTCCGACTGCCATTTGTTTGGCTCGGCAAAGCATAGGATAATCATTGAAGGAATCTCCAAAAGCAAGATCGGGATATGTGCCGATTCTTTCTTCGATGGCTTTTACTTTTCCTTCGCCGTAAGTATAAGGTTCAATCAGATTATGGGTGAACTTACCATCTTCACCTAACTCTTGTCTCATGCCAATCACTTTGGATTCTTCTACAGGGAATAGGTGGGCGATGGCAGCAATCCCCGGTTCTGGCGAGGCGGTCACGATGTAAACCGTCCAATCATGGTGGTTTAGGTAAGCGATGAGGTCTTTCATTTCCACTTGGGGAAGGACACCGGAATCTTTATCGGGAAAACTCACTCTTTCCCAAGCGCGTCTAGACACTTCGTAGTATTCTTTTTTGTCCATCCCTTGGAAGATAAAACTCGTCCAACGGTATCCTCTTTCGATTCCATATTCTTTGAGTTGGTATGTGTATTCTTCCCAAACCAACCGTTCTTTATCCGGGGCATTCAGTTTGGTATGGTCTTTCCAAAGTTCTTTATCACGAAAAAAATCAGATAGGTCTTTCTTTACATAAATAAGTCCATCATGGAGGAGTTCATCCATGATCTTTTCGCCAAAATCGTTACGAATGAGGGTATTATCAAAATCAAAACAGGCAATGCCTGGGTTTTTCGGTATGATGGTTGTCAGACGGTCGTAAATTTCGTCCGTCCAACTGTTCTTTGTCAGGTTAGTCACTAATACTTATTCTGCAAATCCGACGATACTAGTGGCAACTCCTTCTTCGTAGGGAGTGAGAAAGTTTTCTGGATTTAAATACACATTATGAAATCGAACTTCGAAGTGGACATGGGGTCCTGTGGACTTTCCCGTGTTTCCCGAAAGAGCAATGATTTGCCCTTTGCGAACCACATCTCCTGGTTTTACGAGTAACTCTTGGTTGTGTCCGTAAACGGTATGAAAGTGATTCATGTCATGGTGGTAAATTTTGACAGCAAGTCCGTAGTCACCACCTCGACCTGCTTCTTCGACCACTCCGTCCGCTGCCGCAAGAACGATCGAATTTTTAGGAATGGCGATGTCGAGACCGGTGTGCCAGGTATTCCAACGCCTTCCAATTCGGGAAGAAATGCGAGATTTATGATTGGGGAGGACGGGCCAGATGAATTGGTCGATAGGAGATTCTACAGTTTCGCGAAAGAGTTCCTTTTCTTGGAGCCCGCGCATGTATTCTGCAGAGTAAGGAAAGAAAATGGAGCGTTTCAAACGTTTTAGATCCGCTTCTTTCAGTTGGTTGATCTCCATCACCTCTTGGGCGAGGATTCCAAACTCGGATGCCTTCTCCAGAAGGCTTTTTTTCTCGGCGCCTAGGTCTACCCAAAGGCCCCATTGTTCATTATAACGTTGGAAGACATGATTGTCCAAAAAAACAGGACCGTTCTTTTGTTTCTGGTAAGCCGCATAGGCTGAATAGGTCACTACGAATAGGATCAGAACCAGAATGATATAGTAACTGCGGTTTCGCTTCATCTCATTTCGCCTCAAAAACTATGGTGCAATGCCAAATTCTCACGAGACCCCGTTCGGTCAAGGCGAACGGTCTGGAAATCCGCCCCAAACATGGCATTTATGTGACATAACACTGAGACTGGTTTTCAGGTCATTCGTTTTTCTTTTGGCAAAATCATTAGAGAACAAGGTTTAGCGAGAGATGGAGGGATTTTTTCGAAGAGTTTCCGGCAGGGAAGGAGGACATCTTCCTACCAGAGGGAATTCTGGGAGGAAGATGGGAAATAAATTCTATCCTTAGCGAGAACTTTAGGTCAGACCGCTTGGGCTTTCTGGCCGTTTGTGCGGTAGAGGTAGATTCCTGCGACGAGGAGACAAACAATACCGATCACATAGTACGCCCAACCCACATCAAAGTAGGCAATCACGAGAAATCCAAAGAGAAGGCGTCCAATTTCCATCGCTCCTGCCCAAGATTTCCCTTCGATCAGAGCGTTGATCGCCACAAGGGAAAATGTCACCCAAAGAGTCACAAGGATTTGTGAGATGAGGGAGAACTTCGCGACAAAGAGTAGGAAGGAAAAGGACAAAAGTAATACCAAAACAAACCAGGTCGTGGTATAGGTTCTCACTTCGGACGGAGGTTTCGGATCATACTTATGGAAACTCGCGGGACTTACTTCCGGGATCGGTAAAAATCCAGAAGGATTTTTTCCTTCCCTGGGATACCAGCCTGGTGGTTTGAAAAAGACCCGAATTTTATCTAAGAAATAAGGGGCACTGGCGGCTTGTTTGATCAGTTCCCAATAATAATGAAAGTTGGCATAGACAGGATTGAAACTTTTGAGAGGTTTTACCGTTCCATAAACGCAAGGTTCTGTTTCTTCCCGGAAAGTTCCAAACATCCGATCAAAGATAATAAAGATTCCCCCATGGTTTTTATCGATATAGATGGGGTTGATCGCATGGTGGACACGGTGGTGGGAAGGAGTGGATAGAATGTATTCTCCAATCTTTCCAATTTTACCCACAGCTTTGGTATGCACCCAAAATTGGTAGATGAGGTTGATTTGTCCGCTAGCCAAATACATCCAAGGATGGAATCCAACGAGGGCCAAAGGAACATAGAAGATCCAAGAAACGATTCCGCCGAGTCCAGTTTGTCTGAGAGCCACAACCAAATTGTATTCTTCACTATGGTGGTGGATGACATGTCCTGCCCAAAGGATGTTCACTTCATGGGCCAAACGGTGGGACCAGTAGTAACAGAAGTCTTGGCCGACAATACAAAGGACCCAAGCCCAAGGGTTCGTCATGGCAAATTCAAAAAAACGAAAGTGCTCATAAACATAGAAATAAGCAAAGAGTCCAATTCCCTTTTGGAAAAGTCCCCAGATTTGCGATATGATTCCCGTACTTAGGTCGGCAATGGAATCATTCAGCCGGTAGAGGGCCTTATTTTTTCGGTAACCAATGTAGACTTCGATCCCAATCAGGAGGAAGAATACAGGGATGGCATAGGTGACAATGGGCGGAGGTGTAAAATTCTCGAACATGGCGGAGTAATTTTGACATCATTTTGACAAATGGTCAAGTAAATGTTGACCCAAAGTCAGAAATTGTTCACGGTTCAATTCTTCCGGTCTGGCCGTGGGAGGGAGTCCCGCGGATTGGATGGCCATTCCCAGAGCTTCGCGGAATTTTTCGTCTGCTGAAAAGGGAGATTCCCGAAGGCTTACTTGGATTTGTTTTCGTTTTCCCCAAAACAAAGTACGAAGCATACGTGACCAAAACTCCACTTCCTTGTCGGTTGTGAGTTTCCACTGGTTCGGCGTTTCTTTTTTGGGACTGAGAAGGATGAGAGCCGAGTGGATTTTTGGAATGGGAAAAAAACAGTTTTTGTGGACAGTTTTTAAATACTTCACTTCGCAAAAAGCAGAGAGAAAGACCGATAGGGAAGAGGTTTCTTTGACAAGTCGTTCCGCAAATTCCTTTTGCACCATAAAAATCCCACCTTGGAAATGGCGACAGTGGATGACTAGAGTGTTGATGATTTCTGTTGTTAGGTGGTAAGGTAAATTTCCATACACAAATACCTTTTCCTGATAGATATGGAATAGGTTTTCTAAAGCATCTCCTTCAAAAAGCACTGCTTTCGGAAACTGAGGTAAAATTTCTTCTTTGGTTAATTGGATGTAGGCGTTGTCGATTTCGAAAAGATAAGTCTTTTTATCTAAACCGAGGACGGGGTAGGTTAGAGTTCCCAGTCCAATTCCAATTTCTGCAAGGACTGTGGATTCGTCACTTAGCAGTGGTTCGGTGGAATTGACGATAAAATTGACTATGTTTTGGTCGATGAGGAAGTTTTGCCCAAATTTCTTTTGTGCTCGAATGCCTTTGGCTTCAAAGAAGGTTTGGATATTGGATATGGTCGCGTAAGGGGATTTCAAAAGTTTCCTCAACGAGTATCATTTTCCAGGCAGTGGAAATCCCAAGTAGTTTTTGGTATTGGATCCATTCTTTCGCTTCCTTTTTTTTCCAAGGAGGAAAGTCCAAAAGGAGGATTCCCTTCCAATTGGGGTTGGTTTTCGATTGGTCAGCCTGTTTTGTTTGTTTTAAAAACCGGTCTACCTCCTTAGGATTTCCATCAAACCGTATGATGGAAAAGAGTGGGTTCATTTTTGCCCCAAGGATTTCTTTTTCCATTGGTTTTATGGGAAGTTGGAATTGAGTCATCCATTCCAATTCCAAGGATTTTTTAGATCCATGCCAGTAAACATTCGTTATTTGGTGTTTTTTCATTAAAGATAAAATTCCTTTTAGACAAGATTCCGATTCAAAGGAAATGGATTTGGGTGGGGGAAGACCTGGGGTCGGTTCAGTCATTCCTTTTGCATAACAATTTCCAAAGAGATACAAATGGTCACCTTGTTGGATGGAAAGGTTTCCCTTTCTGAGTTTGGTTTCTAAATAAGGAAATTGCGGTAGGGGAAAAAAATAGGAAGTGAACAAAAACAAAATTGGCAAAAGGTAAAGTGAGGTTTGGAGGGATGTGTATTTTAAAAACCGAAGTCTGGGGTAAAGTGTGAAAGTGAAAAGAATTAGGATCGAAACCAAACAGAGTCCTTCTTGAGAGGTGGCCCAGGTTTTATAGGCTCTACCGAAACTTGCCAATTCTTGAAAAAGTTTTAAGAAGATAGACAAAACAAAAGAAGCGGGAATCCAGATCCAAGAAGAAAGTTCATTCAGGAGAAAGGAGGGAACCAAGGACTGCAAAAGAAAACTTAAATAGAGTATGGGAAGAAGGATTCCCGCCAAAGGAACCAAAATCAAATTGATTCCAATCCCCCCAAAAGAAAAGGAACGAAAGAAATATACCAAAACCGGAAAGGTACTAAGAGAACAAGCTAGTGTTAAGTGGAGGTTTTCTTTCCAAAACGATTTGGATTTGGGAAGGAGGATATTGTCAAAACTAGGTTTTAGAAAAAATATCCCAAATACAGCCCCAAAGGATAATAAAAACCCAATACTTAAAAAATCATAAAACAAAAAGAAGGCTATTGTGGCAGAGGAGATGGTAAGTAAATCCGCAGGTCCAATCTTTCTGAAAAACAAAGAAGCCACAAGGGATAAAAAAACAAATAGATAGGCACGTAAAAAAGAAACAGGAAAGTCCAGAGCCGCCAAATAAAGAAAACCACCGCCTAATGAAAGTATAATGGATATCCATTTTCTTTTCGGAAAACAAAGGTTTCCCAAAAATTGTAAGGAACCAATAAAAATTCCTAAGTGGAGACCGGAGGCCGCAAACAAATGAAGGATTCCTGATTCTTTACTTAAGTCTTTGAAACTGCGAGGAATTTCTTTTGTGGATCCCGTCACAAAACCCATCACGATCCTTGATTCTAACTTACTGAGAGGGGATTGTTTTAGTTGGGTTTCTAAATACGAACGAAAGAGCGGATGGGTGGTTCGAACCCTGGGGCCTGAATGAATGTTGGCAAATAACAAAAAAAGAATGGATGCGAAAAGAAAAAGATAAATTCTTTTGTTTGGAATGCGGGGGAGGAAGGGGGGAGTGAAGGTATAGAGAATGAATAAAGATAGGAAAACTAAAATTAAGAGAGAATGAAATCCGGGAATTTTCATTCCCAGTTTGAGAAGGAATGCGGCCCCGCAAATTCCCAAACAGAACCAACTGAAATCGGCTCTGGGGAGAAGGTAGATCTCCTGCTTCATACAGAAGTAGGTAGAAAATGATGGGTTTTGGTTCTTTAGAAATTAGAAAGGATAGATGCCTAAGGTTTTTCTCAGGTCTTCGATTTTTGTTTGTGCAACCGCTCTTGCTTTTTCCTTTCCTTCTTTTAGAACTTGGTGCACATAGTCTAGGTTTTGTGCGAGTTCTTCTCTTTTGGTTCGGTAAGGAGCAAAGTGGTTTAGAATCGAATCCAAAAGATCTTTTTTTAGATCCCCGTAACCTGCGCCCCCACGTTTGTATTTTTCTATTTGCGTTTCTTTTTCGGAAGGTGAAAGAAAAAGAGAATGGATTTGGAAGATAACAGATGTTTCAGGGTCTTTTGGTTCTTCTACGGCTTTGGAATCACTTACGATAGACATCACTTTCTTTTTGATCTCTTTTTCGGTTCCAAAGAAGTCGATGGTGTTTTTATAAGACTTGGACATCTTTGCCCCGTCCACACCAGGAACTGTGGCTGTGTTTTCGTCGATATCAGGTTCTGGGATGGTTAAGGCAGGCCCAAATTGTGTATTGAATCTTTCTGCAATGTCACGGGCAAATTCCAAATGTTGTTTTTGGTCTTTTCCTACGGGGATTTTTTCTGCAGAAAAAAGTAGGATGTCACTTGCCATAAGAATGGGATAAGTGAAAAGTCCAGCACCAGGAACAAATCCTTTCGCCACTTTGTCTTTAAAAGAATGAGCTAGTTGTAATTGAGAAACAGTAATGGATTGAGACAAATACCAAGTGAGTTCTGTCACTTCTGGAACATCACTTTGAATCCAAAATACAGACTTTTTTGGATCAACACCAAGCGCTAGTAAGTCGATCGCACATTCCAATGTGAAATCCTTTAGTTCTTCTTTGGAGCGGAAAGTGGTGAGTGCATGTAAGTTTGCGATAAAAAGAAATAAGTCTTCTGTGGATTGGTAATCCAAGATTTTTTTGATCGCTGAAAAATAATTACCTAAGTGGAGTTTTCCGGAGGGTTGTAAGCCAGTCAGGACTCTCATGTTTCTCCTTCTGTATCGGAAAGGTCTATAGGATCAGAAGGTTCTTTGTTTTCTGAAGATTCGGAGCCCGGATTTTCACCACTACCGTCTTTCTGGAAACTGGAGTAAGTAAGCCTTTCGTATTCTTTATTGAGTTTGATCAGTTCTTGTTCAATTTTGCGATGTGCTGTGAGTTTTGATGTGGTTGCTTGATCTTTAAAGATCACTGCATAATTGTACAAATATTTTGTGAATTGGATGAAGACATCTTCTACTTTGATTCCGTTGATTCGTTCTTTGGCGACTACGGCTTTATCAAAATGGGGAATGAATCTTTGGGCAATTTTAACTTCTTCGATGACTTTGTCTTTTGTGGAGGCAATTTTATCGTTTCCTTTCCCTTTGGATTCGGTGACTTTCGCCATCAAATGGTTTTCCACAATGATATTGAGTTTTCCGGCAAAACTTCCAAAAAACTCAGAAGCTTCTTGTAAGGCCTGGACTATCGGTCCGGCAATTTGGTCGTTTGCCGCATTACCCGTGCTATTGTCCATTCCATACTGTTGGAAACTATATTGGAAACTCGGGAATTTTTTATTAAAATTATCAATGGTTCGAACGAGGGAATTCAGTTGGTCAATTTCGTTCCGGAAAAGGCCTGGTTGGATGAGAAGAAGTTCTTGGTTTTGGTTTTTGTCACCAAGGCGAACATATCCTTCAATTAAGTTGATGTATACGGTTTGTAAATCTCGAAGTAATAAATAAACCAGTCTATGCGGTTGGGATTTAAAACTGTTTTTGACGGTTTGGCTTTTGGCTGACTCTGGCATATGATGAGCCATAAAATCGTCAACAACCACATTCAAAAAATCAAAACTGATTTTTCCTTTATCATCGATAGAGAAGTATCTAGATCTTAGGTTTTGTAGTTCTTCTCTTTTGAAGGATCTTGTATTGATATCGTCAGAGATTTTTGCAACAGTGATCTCCACTTCTTTTTGGATTTCCCTTGCTGCTTGGAATTTATGTTCTTGGATGGCGGGAACTCGTAAGTCCGTAATGATTTCCGGCCAGGTGAACATTTTCTTTTTTGCTACTATATAAAATGCAGTGATTGCTTCCGATAATCTAGGTTTGTTGTTTTCTAGATTGAGCGCGTAGTTCACACCTTCCATAATTTTACTCAGTTTTGGTGTGAGTTTTTCATCCATCTTTACGATGTCTGGGAGGTTAGAAAGAATGATGTCACTTGCATCATTTCTTTGGAGAAATCTTACGTAAAACATCTGCATCTTTAAGGAACGTTCCAAAAAGATATCAGCAGAAATTTTATCCAAAATTAGGGCGTCTAGAGATGCAAAGGAATTGAAGAACTTATTAAAATTATTGATGATATTATAAACAAGGGGAGTCCAGATCCTCCAACCTTGTTGTTCCGAAACACGAAGGGCTTGGATCGTGGGGATGAGAACATCTTCTTTCATACCACGAAAGAGTTTTTCTACATTATTGGAAATTACAGGGTTACGACCAAAAAGACCAATGTCTATGGTTCCTGTTTCTTTTCCAAACTTTCCAATGGAATTGTTTACACTTCCCGCACCACCGCCGAAAAGACCAGCAAGTAGGCCACCACCACCTTGTCTTTGTTCGATGGCTCTTTTTTTTGCCGGGTTTTGTTTTTGTTTGGCACTGTCGATGGTAACCAAATCACTCGAACGTTTGGGTTTAGGTTCGGGAGTTTCAGGTCGAGAAATGACTTCTCTTCTTGGTTGTTCCCTTTCCGGGAGTCCACGATCACGACTGTCTTCTTTTTTTGGTTTGTTTTTGCTTTCAAAGTCCTCATCGACTTTACGGATGAGGTCAATGCGTATAAATACATCATTCGATTTTAAGATGGCCTCATCGATAAGCTGTTGGTGTTCCGGTGTCCGTGTTTTACGATACAAATCGGCAAAAACGCGGTGAGCTTCTGTACGGGAGACTGGAGTCACAATCACTCCTTTTGGTTGAGAGGGTTCTCAACAATCTGTGAGCTTGTGGGAGGTTGGAAGTTGAATAGTCCGGTTCCAAGACCAATATTCGTAGCTATGCCAGAGAAGGCCACTTCGGTTATTTCTTCATCGGAACGTTTCATTTTGAGTACACGAGGTAGGTCATTATCGGAAACAACCAGGATAATTTCATTATACCGCTTCGTATTGGAGGTTAGACGAAAAGTTCTGCCACTTACCGTCACATTTTCGTATCCGGATAAAAGTCCACCGAGTCCGCCCGAGGTACCTTTTAGATCCTGTTTTCCGGCAATGGAGGAGTCTGGATTGTAAAACCACAGAATTCGACCGTTGGAGGAAATGATCCTTCCATCGCCAAAACGAACGTGGAGTTGGTTAGGGCTTTTGAAGGAAACGACACCTGTCAGTCCACCATTGATGGTTACCGAGGCGCGAAAACTTTCTAGGGAATTCATTTTGCCAATGACGGCGTTTAGGCGATCTCTTCCTTCCTCTGCCCAAAGGTTACCCGTTTGGACAGAGAAAAAGAGAACAATCGTAAATTTTGGAAGGAAATTCCTCAAAGGACGAAGGTTCGTATTGGGAATTAACCCAATACTTTTTTGAACTCAGAAGTGAGTGCAGGCACTACTTCAAAAAGGTCTGCAACCACACCGTAAGTCGCTACTTTGAAAATAGGAGCGTCTCCATCTTTATTGATGGCAACGATGTATTTAGAAGATCCCATACCCGCTAAATGTTGGATGGCTCCGGAGATACCGCAAGCAATGTAACAGTTAGGGGAGACAGTTTTACCTGTTTGTCCTACTTGGTGGGCGTGAGAAATCCATCCTGCATCTACAGTTGCTCGAGAAGCACCAAGTGCTGCACCGAGTGTGTCTGCTAGGTCTTGGATGATAGGCCAGTTTTCTGGTCCTTTGATTCCGCGTCCGCCAGATACAATGATAGAAGCATCAGCAAGTTGCACTTTGTTTCCACCAGAAAGATCTTTAGAAAGAGACTTCGTTCTTACTTCACCAGCTGCAGCACCAGATTTTTCAACAGCACCCGCTCCGTCTTTTGGAGTTACTTCTTGGGAGTTTGCACGCACTGTAAAGATTTGGATGTCAGAAGTTACTTTGAAATTTGCATACGCTTTTCCAGAGTAAATCGGTTTCTTTGCTACTACTTTACCACCGTCAACAGAAAGAGATACAGCATCAGCAACGATACCAGCATTTGCTTTGATCGCTACTCTTGCAGAGTATTCTTTTCCTTGTGCGGAGTGTGGTAAAAGAACCACTGCTGGTTTTTTCTCTTGGATGATTGCAAAAATTCCATTTGCATAACCTTCAGGAGAAAATTCACCAAGGTTCGCGCCGATGACTGTATCAGCACCAACCGCTTTTAGATCACCAGCAAACGTATCTACGTTGTCAGTAATGATTACTGTATGAACTTTACCACCAATGGAGTCCGCAATTTTGCGAGCTGCAGAGGTAAGTTCTTTTGAGATTTTTTTAAGTTCGCCGTTTTTTAATTCACCAACTACTAAAACATCAGCCATGTTCGTCTCCTTAGATGACCTTCGCTTCTTCGCGAAGAGCTTTTACAAGTTGAGATGCAAAACCTTGTGCATCTGCTGCTTCCAGTTTTCGACCAGCGATACGTGGAGGAGGTGGTTCAAGAGATACTACTTCGAGTTTAGATCCTGTTGCTCCGAGTTCTTCCGGTTTTTTAACATCTACCGGTTTTTTCTTCGCAGACATGATACCTTTTAAACTTGGGTATCTTGGTTCATTCAAACCTTTTTGCGCAGTCACTGCTAGAGGAGCAGAAGTTTCGATGACTTCAGTTCCACCTTCGATTTCTCGAGTTGCAGTTACTTTGTTTCCGTCAAACTCAAGTTTGAGGGCCATAGCTACGTGAGGAACATTTAATCTCTCTGCAATTTGAACAACAACTTGTGAGCTGTCAGTGTCGATTGATTGACGACCACCGATGACTACATCTGCGTTTTCTGCTTTGATCAGATTTGCAAGAAGTTCGGAAGTGTATGTAGAATCAAAAGTTACATAGTCATCCACTTTTACATGAACGGCTCTGTCCACACCCATAGCGTAAGCAGTGCGAAGAGCTTCGACTGCACGGTCTGGACCGAGGGACACTGCGATGACTTCTCCACCGCTTTTTTCACGAATTCTGATTCCTTCTTCGATCGCAAATTCATCATAAGGAGAGATGATCCATTTTACGCCAGCTTCGTTGATCGATTTGTCACCGACCTTGATATTGGTTTCCGTGTCCGGAACCTGCTTTACTAGAACAACAATTTTCATTCCTTAACCCCGTTATCGTGGATTACCTAAGACCAGAAAACGGGAGCGAAGTGATAAGGGAAGTAAATTATTCTCTCCAGAACGTGTATTTACTCCAATTGTAGGCCCAAATGATCCAAACGATGACAACAATGACATTCGCATCGGTCTGGAGGAAGAAGGCGAATCCCAGAGTCAGGGGAAGGAGGAGGAAGAGGGCAAAACCGATGAGGAGGACCAAATAGGGAGTGGATTTCCAGTCTTTTGTGGCGGCTTGGATTTCTAAGAGGATGCCATCCTGGGGATTTGGCACTAATTTTCGGAATCGGAAGCTATAGAGTAGGACAAAGGCAAAAAGTGCGAGCAAATGTAAGATGAGTAACCACATAAACCCACCCTAATTTTTAAGGAAGTAGGGAGAAGAAAAAAAAGATCTGGGGTAGGAACATCGGTAGGTAGGAAAGTTCACAAAGAGATTTGAATCGGATGCCCCCTTTCTTTTGGAAGCTACAAATTCCAAGCCAGAGATAACTGAAGGCCATCCCTAAAAGAACCGAGACCTCGTGGGTTTGCAGGAACCCTAGGCCAAGGAGTAAAAATATTCCAAGGCCGAGAAGGCAGCGGGCTACGATTCGTACTGTTTTGGGTTTCCAATATTGGGTTAGGGTATAGGTGTGATGTTCTTTGTCAAATTCTCTGTCGCCGTCATAGGTAAGAAGGACATTCGCGAGGACATGGAGGAAAAAAATCCAAACGATTGGGTCCCGACCAACAAACAAAGAAAAGGGGGCAAACACTCCCCATGTATAATATAGAGAAACCAAAATTTCCTTGGGGATCGGGGACTTTTTTAGAAGAATCAAAACAAGAAAGAATCCAAAGGAGATGACAAGGGGAAGTTGGTTCCAGAGAAAGTTGAATTCAAAAGAAAACCCAATGGATAAGGATAAAAAAGCCAGAAGGACAAACAAACTAACAATAAAAAGTCGGAATCGCAAATAGAAACTTCCCCTTTCGGAAAAAGGTTCTTTTTCTCGGTTCGCATCCCAGAAATGATCGGCCAAATAGAGGGCCCAAACAGAACTCAAATAAAAGAGAAACAGTGTGGATTGGATTTTCTCATTCAGATGGTGAGAAAAAAAGGATAAGTTTGCCGAAAGGGAGAACAGAACATCCAAAGCCAAAAAGGAGACAAGTTTTCCGATGCGAATCAAAAATCCGTTTGGGATCATCATTCATTGATAACGAATCGTTTCTCCATTGGCAAAAAGAAAATTCCCTTGCAACAAAAACTTTCCGTGTTGGAATGTCTGGCAATGTTCGCCTCCATTGTTCGTGCCGTTCGCTCCGTTTATTGCATCCGAGACCAATTCCCTCGTTATATGTCGGATCTGTTATTCCAAGAAGAACAAATGGGGGCTTTATTTGCAGTTCGGTTCCGTTATGTGATCGGTGTGGCTCTTGTTGCCAGTGCTTTGGCCAATGTAGGGAATATAGACTCTATTTTTGGGCATCTCATTAACTTTGTTGCGATCACGATTTACTTTATCAATACATTTGTACATGCGCAAATTCTAAAAAAGAGTAGGGGACATTGGAAAACAAAATATGATTACATTAGTTTGTTTATCGATAACCTTCTTGTCTCAATGACCATTATCAATTGGTTTTTTTTGAAGGGGGATGGAAATCCTAACTTTCTTGTGAAATCTCCCTTAGTTGTTTTTTATCTCCTGCCTTTGTCACTCAGTTTGTTCCAATACCGATTTTCCCTTGTGAACTTTTCTTTTGTTTGTTTTTTGATTAGTTATTATGGGTTCATTCTGTTCGCCGTCTTTGATTCTCATGCCGTATTTTCTTTGGATTGGTATCGTTATGTTTTGGGTGACCAAATCATTTTGTTAGATGCTCTTGTCACAAAACCTGCGGTTTATCTTACACTTGTTTTTGCCATTTCCTATGGAATCTTTCGAAGCCTTCGTATGTTATTAAAATTTGCGGCAGCGGAATCTCAAAAAACAACATTATCTCGTTATTTTTCCCCTGATTTGGTTTCCGAAATTGTTTCGGAACCAGAAGTCATTGCCAAAGGTCGACGCCAAAAGGTTGCCGTCCTCTTCAGTGACATTCGTGGGTTTACTCAGTTTTCTGAACCTATGGATCCAGAAAGTCTCTCCATATTTTTAACAGAGTTTCGTCGGCGTATGGTGCGAGCGATTTTTAGTCACAATGGAAGTTTGGATAAATTCATTGGAGATGCAGTGATGGCTACTTTTGGCACACCTTCTCCTTCGGAAATAGAAGGTGAGGATTCTAAAAATGCAGTCCTTGCCGCAAAGTCTATGTTAAATGAGCTGATACAATGGAACAAAGAACGAACCGCTGAAGGTTTGGCAGAAATTAAAATTGGAATCGGGATTCATACGGGCGAAGTATTCTGTGGAAGTATTGGTTCCGAAGAAAGGATGGAATACACTGTCATTGGAGATACAGTAAACACGGCTTCAAGGGTTGAGTCTGCATGTAAAGATTTAGGAGTTTCTTTTTTGATTTCGGAAGCGGTTTGGTTAGAGATTGGTTCTCCCATTGGTTGGGATAAAAAAGAATCTGTCACACTTGCAGGAAGAGAACAAAAAATTCATTTGTATACCGCAAAAGGATAGTTAGGAGGCCAGATTGATTCGATAAACAGCTTCGTGGAGGACTGGGTTCAGTTCGGGATCGATGATATAAATCACTCGAGAAGTTCCTGCCTGCAAAGCCAAATCCATAATGGCTTTTCTGCGATCGATTTTGATGCTGTGCAAATCAAAGTCAGCAATTTTGAATTTGATTCCCTTTTGAAAAATAGGATTGATACTACAAATTCTTTGGAGTTTGGGACGTGTTTGGTATCGACCTACATCAAGAACAATACAAATATCAAAGTGAGCCCTTCTTTCTGAATCAACAGAAGCGGTAATCACAAAGTCTCCAAAGTTCACAATGTTTTCATTGTTGGTGAGAGAACTTCCTACATAATCTAAAAGATGTCTAATGTTTTTATTGCTATAAGAGAAAAAGGAATCGTTCAAAATCATTTTTAAAGCAATGGAAGATTTGAAGGCAGGTCTCCAAGGTTGGTTGGAAGTGAGAGATGCATATTCACTGGCAAGAGAGAGGATGGCAACGTCTTCTTCGAAACTAGACGTGGTTACATTGTTTTCTTGTAAGTGGAGTTGGAGTTCAATGTCCTGAGAAATTCTTTCCTTCCCCACTTCTTTATTATACTTGTCTCGAACAGACATGAGTTTTGTAAATAGTGATCTGGGATCGGGGAAGTTGTTATTCACTCCATTCCCACGATAAGGTCTGTGATGGTTTAAAATCAGTGTGCGAACATGGGAATCAATTTCTTGGGCAGGGAGAGTCATCAAATAACTGATGATAGGATGTTGTTGGACAACCGCATATTCTTCTTTTGTGAGTTTGGGATTGTTTTTGATATCGAGTCTTGAATACCCAACATCGGCCAAATAACTCGCCATCATCAAACTGAGATGGTCTTTTTTATTGGATTCTTCTTTGCCTTCGTTGACAATCTTTCGGGTGCGAACCTTCATCCCCATCGCAACGACTGTTCGTTTGGTCATCAGTTCTGATTCCACAGAAACGCCCGCCACACTGAGGATTTCTAAGATATTAAAAATTCCCAACTCAAAGTCAGGGTTACTGGTAAAGTCTGTGAGGAGTTCGTTTACCGAATTTTGAACAAAGATGGCTTGGTCAGAAGAGAAGGAAGTCTTTCGTAAATCTTCGATCAGTGCTTGGGATTGTTTGGCGAAACGAGAAGTTTTTTCCTGATCAAATAGCTTAGTTAGGCGGCCAGGCTCTAGGATATGTTTGTCATGGCCATTATGTGCTGATTTTCTCAATTCAGAGATGAGAAAGTAAACACCTTGCATTTCAAATTTTAGGAGTTTACCGAAATCGGCTTCAGAAGGGTTTCTTTTTTTATGAATGAGGATTTGTCCGTCTTTATTATAAAGATCGAGCGGGATATTATTGTTGCGACGGAAACTATTTAAGGACTCTTCCGTTAACTCAAATTTGGCGAGCTTTTCTCTTGGTACTATGTTTGTATCGTTGGTGCTCATTTGATTGCGCTTGATTCGACGAAAGAAATTTTCGAATGTTTTAGTGATGATTATATACAATCAATAAATTGTAAATTCATTCCTGTATTTCATGAATACTTTTTCATACATAGGAATTTCCTCATAGGATAATCACTAGTTATAAGTAGTTGTTCTATCAATGAGTGTAGTTTTTGTTTTATCTTATCATAAGATGTGTCAATGATTGTTAGTGGAATAACTAGAGTTAGGGTGTGTCGGAAAGTTTCTACTTGGTTCTGATTTTCCCTCTATCAGAAACTGTTCTTTTTTGTAGCGAATTCAATCGTGAGAATGTAATGGGTCTTGGTTTTTTCGTTTACAGGCTCAGGAAAAGTACGAAAAAATTATCGAATGAGTACGCTTTCGACAAAAAAATCCTCACTGGATCTATTCAATCCGACAGAAGACCATTTGGCCCTTAGAGAGTCTGTGGCTTCCTTTGCGGAACGGGAAATGGATGAACAAGCCAAAGAAAACGATGAAAAAGAAACATTCAATACCTTGCTTTTCAAACGACTTGGTTCTGAACTCGGAATTTTTGGAATCACTGTTCCAGAAGCTGATGGTGGGCATGGACTCGATCCACTTGCCTCTGTCATCATTCATGAAGAGATGTCCAGGTTTGATCCAGGATTTACTCTTTCTTACTTAGCTCACGAAGTACTTTTTGTGAATAATTTTTTCTATAGTTCCAATCCTTCGCAGAGAGCTCGGTACTTAAGTAAGGTGATTACCGGAGAATGGATTGGGGGAATGGGGATGACTGAACCCGGTGCGGGAACGGACGTTCTGGGAATGACCACTCACGCCGTGAAGAAGGGTGATCGTTATATCATCAATGGTGTGAAACAATACATCACCAATGGATCGATAGGTCAGGTTTTTGTTCTTTATACAAAGTTAGAAAAAAATGGGAAAAAAATGACCTCCTTTGTCATTGAATCGTCTTACAAAGGTTTTTCGGTCGGAAAAAAAGAAGAGAAGATGGGGATGCGTTCCTCTCCTACCACCCAACTTGTTTTTGAAGATATGGAAGTCCCCGAAGAGAATTTACTCGGTGTGGAAAACGGTGCTGTCACTCATATGATGCGTAATTTAGAAATCGAACGTGTGACCCTTGCCGCCCAGTCACTGGGGATTGCTCGTCGCTGTATCGATATCATGTGTGATTATACCATCCGTCATAGAGAAGCCTTTGGAAAAAAACTCATGGAGTTTGGACAAATCCAAAGGATGGTGGCTGAGTCCTATGCTGACTACCAAGCCGCACGAGCTCTTGTTTATCATGTGGCAAGTGAACTTGGACCCGATGTGCGTAACTCACTGGGAGCTGCTTCTGCGAAACTTGTGGCAACACAAATGGCGGAGCGTGTTTCTAGAAATGCCATTCAAGTTCTCGGCGGGTATGGATACTGTCGCGAATATCCAGTGGAACGTTTGCATCGGGATGCCATCTTACTTAGTATTGGTGGT
The DNA here is from genome assembly GCF_016919165.1 of Leptospira chreensis. Taxonomy (GTDB): domain Bacteria; phylum Spirochaetota; class Leptospiria; order Leptospirales; family Leptospiraceae; genus Leptospira_A; species Leptospira_A chreensis. Next base: position 66,278 of record NZ_JAFFPS010000064.1, on the reverse strand, counting down.
GGAACGAATGAAGCCATGCAAAAGAACATTGCCAGTGACTTAAAAAAACTTTGGTCTGAGTAAAGGTTCCAATTTGTTTGTATCCATCCTCAAACCTTTTCCGGCCTCCAAGGGGGATGGATCGATTTTGGGATGGAGGACTCAATTCAAGTGAGCAATACTTCGATCGAAAGAGAGGTTGATTTTCGAAACCCGTCTTAGAGCCTGGGCGAAACGATGATTCGCCTTCCTAAGATTTTCATACAAGTGCCGGGAACTTCCGCCAACTTGGGGCCTGGTTTCGATCTCATGGGCCTTGCTCTCGATCTTCGAAATGAATTTGAATTTACTTTTTCCAAAGAAATTACAGAACCAAAAACAGAATTAAAAAACGGCAAACCGTTGCCGTTTTCAGCAAAAGAAGATTTGGTTTATCAGTCCTATCTTGCCTACTTCCAGAAGTTTTTACCCGGAACAATCGCCCCGCCTTACCATTGTAAAATGAACCTCTCTCTCCCATTAAAAGGAGGACTTGGTTCTAGTGCTTCTGCCATAGTAGCCGGGCTTTCTTTAGCAAGAGAAGTTCATAAACGATTGGATGCGGCCACTGTACCAGCGGAATCAGTTTTTACTCAGTATTTGGCTGAATTCGAAGGCCATCCAGACAATACTCTACCTGCTTATTTAGGTGGGTTTGTCTTCGCATACTCTACATTTGGTGAACCATTGCGTTATTTCCGTAAAAAATTTCCATCCTCAGTGGCAATTTTTGTATTAACCCCAGAATTCCATGTATCCACTGAGGAATCTAGAAAAGCCCTTCCTAAAACCTATGCGACGGCCGATGTGATTTTTAATTTATCTCGTATCGGTGCTTGGATGCATTTTTTAGACAAACGTAAGTTTGGTGATCTTCTGATTGCGTTAGAAGATAAAATGCATACACCCTATAGAATTCCCAAGTCCTCTCCTTTGTATCCACTTGCGGATCTTTTCAAAGAGGCAGGAGTTGGGTATTGTTTATCTGGATCGGGCCCAAGTCTACTTGTGTTTTTAGAACGAAAGGCAGTCAAACGGTATCAGGTAGATTTAGAGGAAAAGATTGGGCAAGTGATGCAAACTTCTGGGATTGCTTATAGTTTCAAACGAGTGAAACCCGATGGGCTTGGGGTTCGTATCCAAACCAAATAGTTTTAGTCTTCGTCCGCTCCTTCTTCTTTTCCAAATCCGTAGACATCTCCACGAAACCGCGCTTTTCTATTGATCCCCGGTTGGATCTTTCCCACTTCAAATGTAAATTTCATTCGTTCCTTTCCAGACCGGTTGAAATAAAAGGAAGAGGTGAGGGAAACTTCGATGTAGTTTACCATCCGTTCTTTGGCGATTTTATCAGAGATTCGAAATTCAGCGGGATGGCCAATGACTTCATAGGATTCAAAACTTTCTTTGGATTCCATCTTCCCATAATGTTCCATGCGAGGTGGTTTGTAAAAGGTCGGGCCATTTTTTAAAACAGTAATGGTGTAGTCTTCACTATCCCGACTTTTTTTGAATTGGAAGATGAGATGGTCTTCGGAGATCGCATTACAGCGAGTGGCGAGCTGCCCCGTTTTACTTCCAATTTGAAAGGTAGCAAATCGACTGAGTTCGTCCACAACGAGATCGTATTTGTCTCCGGTTTGGACAGGAATGAAACGGTCAGATTCTTTTCTCGAAATGATAGGATGGATGAATTGGTTGTACACAACAAGCCCTAGTCCTAAAACGGCAACGGTCAACACTCCGCTAAGAACTAGGATAAAGCTGTCAAGAATGGCAATGCTAAGAAACAAACTTACCTTTTTGTATCTACTCTATGGCTTTTTGGAGACGGTAGGGGAGTTCGTGTCACAAGAGAGAGTAAGTCTTTCACTTCTTCGGCGGAGATGATTTGGTTTAATTTTTCTTCCAATGAAGCGGGAGTTGGTTTTAAAACCAAATCTTCCGGTTTTACTTTGGCCTCTCGTTCCGCCTCTGCCTTCTTCGTGGCTCTAAGGTTTTGCGATTTTTCGGGAAGGGATTCATTTCCTTCCTCCGATTGTTTCCCCGTTTGGGTTGGAATCGTGGGGGGAACCGATGTGTGCGAATTTCCTTGAATGTTAATGGTGTTCATTTTTCCCAAACCTCCGTGTTCAGGATCAGCTTTTGAGAAAAAAATTTCCTTTTCCCTCCCTCAAATTTTCGGTTATTTCGGGGTAGGCTTTAGCAAAATCGTTTCTTTTTTTCAGTTTTTTCCGTTTGATTGCCCGCTTTATGGCCGGGAAGCTGGCAGGGATGGAAAATAATTTTAAAAAGTGGGTGGAAAACCCCATCTCCAAGATCGTCCTTGCGACAAACTTAGTTTTTGTTCTGCTCTTTTTGGTCAGTGTACCTTCCTTTGTTCAGGATTATATTACCCAAGATGCAGTCAGTATCGGCGGAAAAAAATATGACTTAAGTGATGTGAAGGAAACTTCTCCCATTGCTTATTCTAAATTCCAATCGGAATATAAGGCACTCATCAAAAATACTCTGGGTGAATTTGCTCAGGACAAATTATTTGAACTTGTAGCCAAAGACAAAAACATCAAACCTTCGGAAGTATTAACTCAAGGGTTTACTCCGAGAGAACCATCAGAAGAAGATATCATCAATGTATATATGTCCAATAAAGCTCAGTTAGGTGGAAAATCCTTAAATGAGACAAAAGACAAAATTGTTGGGTTTTTAAAAAACCAACAAGAACAAGAACATAGTCGTTCTGTTTACCGTGATATTGTTACAAAATATCCTGTTGAATTTTTGATCAAAGAACCCGCTGCCGTTCGAGTGACTGTAGAAGAAAAAAATAACCCGTCTATCGGTCCAAAAGATGCAAAGATTACAATCATCGAATTTTCTGATTTCGAATGTCCATTTTGCAAACGAAGCCAAGATGTGAACCAAAAACTCCGCGAAAAATATAAAGGCCAAATTCGTTGGGTATTCCGTGACTTTCCTCTTCCTTTCCACCAAGATGCAATGTATGCACATATGGCTGCCAATTGTTCTGTTGCAGAAGGAAAGTATTGGGATGTGTTTAACTTGTTTTTTGAAAACACAGGAAACTTGAGTAAAGCCAATGTAGATGCACTTGTCATCAAAGCAGGTCTACCAAAAGACAAATACCAAGCTTGTATGAAAAATGCACCTACACTAAAATCAGAAATTGATGCAGACATCCAAGATGGTCAGAAAGTCGGTGTGAGTGGAACTCCTGCATTTTTTATCAATGGGATCTTTGTTTCGGGAGCATTACCTTTCGAAAACTTTGATGAGATCATTCAAAAAGAATTAAAACAATAATAGATTATAAAGTTAAAGGAAAATTTATATGAGCAAAAAAGTAAAAGTTGCTGTTACTGGTGCTGCCGGACAAATCGGATACGCACTACTATTTCGTATCGCTTCAGGACAAATGTTTGGACCTGACACTGCAGTAGAACTCCAATTATTGGAATTGGAACAAGCACTTCCTGCTGCAAAAGGTGTCATTATGGAACTAGACGACTGTGCATTTCCTCTTTTGGAAAAAGTATCAGTCTCTTCTAACATTGATGAGGCGTTCCGTGACATCAACTGGGCACTCCTCGTTGGTTCTGTTCCTAGAAAAGCAGGAATGGAAAGGGGAGACCTTCTTAAAATCAATGGTGGAATTTTTACAACTCAAGGAAAAGCAATCGAGAAGAATGCTGCAAGCGACGTAAGAGTTCTTGTTGTTGGTAACCCATGTAATACAAATGCACTCATTGCTATGAATAATGCAAAAGGTATTCCGTCTGACAGATGGTTTGCGATGACTGGTCTTGATGAAAACCGTGCTAAAACACAACTTGCCCAAAAAGCAGGAGTTCTTGTAAAAGATGTTTCCAATGTAGCCATTTGGGGAAACCACTCCGCAACCCAATACCCAGACTTTTACAATGCAAAAATCAAAGGAAAAATTGCAACAGACGTGATCTCTGACCACGACTGGTTAAAAGGAGATTTTATCTCTACTGTACAAAAAAGAGGAGCAGCCATCATTGCAGCACGCGGGGCATCTTCTGCGGCTTCAGCAGCAAATGCAGTAGTGGATACAGTGCATAACATTGTGACTCCTACAAAAGCGGGAGATTGGTTCAGTGCTGCTTGCCATTCTAATGGTGAGTATGGTGTGGACAAAGGTCTTATCTTTGGATACCCACTGAAATCTGATGGCAAAAAAGTAGAGATCGTAACTGGTCTTGAAATCAATGCTTTCGGTAAGGAAAAATTTGACATCACTCACAATGAGTTGAAAGAAGAAAGAAACGAAGTGAAAGACATGCTTGGTTAATTTTTAACCCACAACACTTTGTTGAAGGAACCCGCTAACCGAAAGGTGGCGGGTTTTTTATACCTAATTTATTTTGTTTGTAACCAGTTTTGGAATTGGGTTAAGAATTCATCTGGTCTTTCCAAAAAAGGCAAATGGCTCGATTCTTCTAAAATAGTACATTTGATTTTTGGAAATTCTTTTAGAATGGATCTCCAAGTGTAATGCGGTGCCACCTGAAAGTCTTCTTTTCCCATACAAATCCAAATCGGTACAGAAACTTTTTTTAAGTATTCTGATACAATAATATCTCGAAACACTTCCCCAAAAAGATAATCAAACGCGAGTTTGTTTGTATGAATTCCATTCCAAAACTCCCTGGAAGGAAAAGGGATTTGGTAAAAACCTTTGGCTTCCTGACTCACGCAAAAATGGATAAAGAAGTCTTCTGGGGATGTTTCTATATTTTTTTGGAATTGAATTTGATTGGCGATATGGGTCGCCTTACGTAAGTCAGATGCTTCTTTTTCGAAGTAAACTTCGGCTTCGAGTAGGTGGCTCCCATGGCTTGGGCCAGTGGAGATCATACAAAGCTTGGATACAAGTTCCGGATAACAAGCAGCATAAGCAAGAGCCATATACCCATGCCCTGAATGGCCGACTACCGGACAGGGTGGGATTTTTAATTCTCTTTGGAGGAAGGCAAAATCCTCGAGTAGTTTATTTAAGGCGTAATCTTCTCGGGATTCCAAATCCGTTATGGTTCGTTTGCCAAATCCTCTTTGGTCAATCACAGTGATTTGATATCTCTCCGCAATCTCCAAGGGGATCACTCGAGGATAATACATGGCACTGCCGATCCAAAAAAGGGGTGGGCCATCCGTTTGGTTCCTTGCCACCTGAAGGGCAAATCCCTCCCTTTCGATTGTTTGGTATGTCCAACTCATATTCTAATTCTCCTGGAATCTAATATAAAATTCCATATAGTTGCAATATACAACTATATGGTTGCTACTTGCAACTAAAAAAGACTTGAAAGGTGTAGGTAAAATAAATGGAGTGGAAGTTGTGAAAGGAATCTCTGCTTATTTGGGCATTCATATGAGCGAAACCCTGCTCCTCATGAGGAGGTTTCTCGCAAACGAATTTACAACCAAAAGAATCGGAATGCAGTTTGATGAGTGGATGCAGCTCCTTCCTTTGGTCGAATCGGAATTCTTGAGTCAAAAGGATTTAAGTGACCGGTTGGTGAAAGAGAAAACCACTGTATCCCGGCTTGTGGATGGTTGGGTCAAAAAAGCTTGGGTGAAACGAGAAGTTTCTCCAGAGGACAAACGATACTATCATTTGCGATTTACAAAGAAGGGGAAAGATGTTTGGGAAAAAGGACTTCCCATCGTCGCTTCTGCCGATTCGGTCTTTCGAAAGGATTTAAGTGATACTGATGAAAGAGATTTATATCTTCTTCTTTTTAAAATCCAATCTTCTGTCCAGTTAGCGAAAGAGAAAAAATAAAGTTTAAGAAAGAGAAGGGGCTTCCGCAAAGAAAAATCGTTCCTTCTTGGAGCTGTCTAAAATTCTTTTTGGGGAAAGAAAACCTAGTTCCGTTGCCAGAGATTCCACATCATCCATATACAAGGGATGGGTTTCCATCATAAACTTCCCACCCGGGTGTAGCCTGTTCTTTACGGCAGATAACAATCGTTTGTGGAATTCTTTAAAATCAGAAACAAAGAGGGCCAAGTGAGGCTCAAACTCTAATACATCGGGCATAATTTCTGGTTTTTCTGATTCAGGAATGTAGGGTGGATTTGAGACAATCAAATCAAATTTTAATTCTTTAGGGAGCGATAAGTCCAAATCAGAAACATAAAATTCGGTTTTTTCTGTTAGCTGGTATTTTTCTGCATTGCGCCGGCTCACATCAATTGCTTTTTCTGAAAGGTCTGAGAGAGTCACAAAACTGGATTCTAAAAGTTGGACAAGACTTAGCCCAATACATCCACTCCCTGAACATAAATCCCAAATTTGGATTTCATCGGTAGGATTTGTTCTCAGGTTTTCTTTCCCTTTCCAAAGGTAATCCACAAGTTCTTCTGTTTCTGGCCTTGGGATCAGAACATCTTCAGTCACCAAGTAATCGAATTTATGAAATCCTTTTTTACCTGTGATATAGGCTACGGGTTTTCGTTTACTTCGTTCAACGATACGTTCGCGATAAAGATCAATTTCTTTTTGGCCAAGAGGCATTTCAAACTGCGAGTAGAGTTTGATTCGAGGTAAGTTTAGGAGATCAGAAAGGATCCATTCGGCATCCACACGTGGGTTTGGAATTTCCTTTTTCTCTAGAAATTCCGTAGACCGTTTTAAATAATAAAGTAGAGTACCTGGTTCTTCCGCCATATCTTATGCCCCCAACAGGATTCGAACCTGTGTCCCCAGTTTAGGAAACTAGTGCTCTATCCACCTGAGCTATGGGAGCTTGAGCTTTTACGCTTTTTACGTAGGTTTACGTTTCTGATTCACTATCCTTTGGAAATCGGAGATATTGTGAATAACAATTTTATCCGGATAGAGATCTAGTTTGCCTGTTTTTACATACTGCATCAGCACCTTTTGTACTTCTCCCACAGGTTGGGCGCACCAATTGGCAATGTCATCTACAGTCGCAGAAAGGATAATTTCATTATATACATCATTGTTATACTGCTTTTCGTATAACATTACAAAGACGTCGCAAACCTTTCCGATGATATCATCCATAAGAAGGATCATGAGGCGGCGTTTTTGGTCATAAATCCGAAAGGAAAAAATATGAAGGAGTTTCATTGCCAGTGCCGGGTTTTTCGTCATCAGCATTTCAAAATTGGCACGATTGAAGTTCAGAGCCTTCACTTCTGTGACTGCAATCGCAGTGGCTGAACGAGGTTGTTCCTCTAGAATCGCCATCTCTCCTAAAATATCTCCCGACTCTAAAACATCCAAAGTTTTGATGCTAGTCCCGATGGTTTTTGTGATTTTGACTTTCCCTTCTTTAATTAGGTAAAAGTCATTTCCCGGTTCATATTCACAAAACAAGACTTCGTTGGGTTGGAATACCTTCCCAAACTTTCCGAACATGGCTTCTAACATTTGGTCGTTCACTATTTGCCTCCTTTGAGTTTGGATTTAGCATCTTCCGAGATACTATCATCCAAAGGTGGCATTTGAGTTACCTTTTGGAATAACTGTTTGGATTTTTCTTTATCACCGGATGCCTCTGTAGCAAGTGCTAGGTGGTATAGATTTTCTTTGAGTAGAAGGCCTTTGGGATATTTTTTTATAAAATTAGAAAAATGTGTGATGGCACTGGGATAGTCTTTGGCTTTGAAACTAGATTTACCCATGTAAAAAAAAGAATTTTCCACAAACTGTTCTTCTTCTTGGGTCACTGAATCGGTCCTTTCGGAAACGGTTTTAAAAAGATCAATGGCATCGGCATACTTTCCCGCGTTCATAAAAGTAGAGGCTTTGTCATATAGAGAAAGGATGGAATTTGGATCTACGCTGGATGTGGAATTCTGCGCGGGAACTGCCATGGTTTTTAGCATTTCTTGCAGTTTGCCTGATTGGGCTCCCGGCTCTGGTTTATAAACTAACTCTTGTATGGTGAGAGGGAAAGGAGTCTTTTTACGAGCCAGGTCAACCAATTGTTTGGCACGATCTAAATACATTCCGTCAGGATAATGTTGTAAATACTTTTCAAAGGCATAGGCGGCATGTTCAAAATTGCCATTTTTGTAATAAACTTCAGCCACGTTCATCAGTTCAAAGGCCGGGTTTTTGGCTTCCCCTTGTCCGAGGATTTCCCTAACCTGCCTGTGGACTTGGCGGAGCTGGCTCGAGAAAACTTTTAGCATTTTGATGATTAAATGGGTTTTGTCAGATACGAATTTTTCGAATTCTGGGACTTTAAAAACAAGAACTGTAGCGGCTCCAATGACTTGTGCCGTTTCTTCTCGGGGGTAACGACCGATGGCACTCTTAACTCCGAAAAACTCACCGAGTTTTACATCCTCTTTCAGCTCCACACCGTTGATATTCGTGTAAGTTAGTACAACACGACCTTTTTGTAGTACAAAGATATCCTCCGCCTTGTCTTTCTCGAAGTAGACGATGGAACCTCCTTTGTAATTACGAACTATGGGACCTGACAACTCATGCCTCGCTTGCGCTTCATTTTCAAAAATTAGGTAAAAAAGCCAAACTCTTTTTGTAACCGACACTGTCAGAAACTTGTTTCAAGAGTTTTTTTGGTGAACCAGCTACCAATTTAGTTTTACCATCAATGGATAATTCTTCTGTTTCTAAACCGAAATGGAGAAAGAGTGACTTGTATTCTATGGACCCATAAATGGGATACCCATCAATCACAACTAGATCAATGTGTTTCCAGGATAGTTCTGATACATTGACTTCGTTTGCATTTTTATCGTCGTTTACTATAAGTAAATCGGCAGAAAGGCCAGGCATCAGTGCATCAGGATTTCCTAATCTAAATGCTTTTCTTGGATTTTCTGTAATCATTTTGAGTAATGTGGATTCTTCTAATTCTTCCCCATACAATCCGAAGTAGATGGACTTTGCTGTTTTTAATTCCTCAAGTAAATGAACAGATCCGCTGGGAGAATAATCCGTCCCCAAACATACGTTAACTCCCATATCTAAAAAGAGTTTGATATTAGTTGTTTTTCCAAAGATATGAAGATTCGAGGTAGGGCACCATACAACGGAGGCACCTTTATCTAGGATTTTTTCGACTTCTTTTTGTCCAAAGGGTAAACAGTGAACGAGTACAGAATGTTCGCCAAGGGCATCCATTTTTTCCAGAACGCGAAGGGATTGTTTTGAATCATCATCAACTCCTTCTGCCAGATGGGTTACAAAGGGGAGTCCTGCATGTTCGGCCATTCGGTATTCTAAGGCCGGCCCTTCACCCCAACCCAAACTATAATTTCCTACGGAGTGAGCGATCGTATAATCAGAAATCAGTTTTACAGGTAAAATTCCTCGGAATGGATTTTGTACATGATGGGGGATATGATCAAAGACCGTTGTGACACCAGCAAAAAGATTTTTATAACCACCCAGATAGTATAGAACTTCTGGATCGATTTGTTGGCGTTCGGCAAAAACCCCAGAACTTTTATAAAGATTATCATAAGACAACCAGGACTGGTGTTTTTCTGTACCTCCCACTTTGGGTAAGTAACTTGCGAGTAGGTGGTCATGGGAATTGATAAAACCAGGATAGAGTTTTTTCCCTTGGAGAGAGATTGTTAGATTTTCACTACTCGGTGTGATCTTCGGTTCAATGGCAGAAATTTTTTCGCCGTTCACAAGGAGATCATTTGTTTCTAACTTCCCGTTTCTATATACCGAACCGGATTGGAAGAGGATGGAATTTGCCATTAGATGCCTCTCTCCAAAATTCGTTCGGGATTCAAACTGAGTTTTTGTTTGTTCATTTGGAAGTAGAGGCCTTTGTCTTTGGTTAAAATTCCCAATCTATCTTTTGATTTCACTTGTTGGCCTTCTGTCACTTGGATTCTTTCCAAGTTTCCATATACGGAATACAATCCGTTTTGGTGTTCTAAAATCACAAAGTTTTCATACCCATCCATATAATCTACATGCACCACTTTTCCGGGAAGGCTTGCTCTGACGAGAGAGGAGACACCTCTTTGGAATTGGATTCCTTTGTGCGGGTCATAGGTGAGTTCGGAAAATTTTTTTGCGATCCTTTCTCTTTGCACCAAAGGATGAGCTGGTTTTTCCGGGAGAACTGATTCCGGGATCACGGTTATCTTTTCCTCTCCCTTAGGAATCCGAAGAACTTCCCTTTCGTATAAATTTTCTTTGGTGGTGCGGCCATTTAACTTGGCTAAGGTTTCGGGGGCTATTTTGAATTTTCTAGCAATTCCAAACCAGGAATCACCTTTCGTGACCCGGTAGGAGGAGGGGATTTCTTGTTTTGGCGTTTGTTTGGAGTGAAGCGGAAATAGGAGAAGGAATCCCCAAAAAAATAGAATGTATCGAAGACTTCGCATCCGGTAACCCTTCTAAATGTATCGACATGTCTCAAGGAGAGGGCAATAAAAAAGGCGGGTGAACCCGCCTTTTCCAAAATCCAAGGACTGAACGAAGAGTGATTATTCTTCGTCGGACGACTTGTTGACTTTGTATTTCTTCATGAGCTCGTCCGCTACGTTTCTTGGAACAGGAGCATACTTGGCAAATTCCATTGCAAACTCTGCTTTTCCTTGAGTAGAGGAACGAAGCACTGTGGAGTAACCGAACATATCAGCAAGAGGAACTTCCGCTTCGATCTTCGCATAACCGTTTTCTTCGGTTGTGTTTAGGATCATACCACGTCTTTGGTTGACTGATGCAAGGATCGCTCCTTGGAATTCAGTAGGACCTTCTACTTCCACTCTCATGATAGGCTCGAGAATGATCGGAGCTGCTTTACCGAATCCTTGGCGGAAACCGTAACGAGCACCAATTTGGAATGCCATATCTGATGAATCCACATCATGGTAAGCACCGTCATTGATCACACAACGAACTCCAATGATAGGGAATCCAATGAGGGATCCTCTTTCTAAACAAGAACGGAAACCTTTATCACAAGATCCGATGTATTCGCGAGGGATGGATCCACCCACGATTTTATCTACGAATTCGTAATTTTTGCCTTCTTCTTGTGGGATTGGTTCGATAAAACCAGCCACACGAGAGAACTGACCTTGACCACCCGTTTGTTTTTTGTGGGTATAATCAAATTCTGCAGATTTAGTAATCGTTTCACGATACGCAACCTGTGGTGCCCCAGTGACGAGATCCACACCATATTCACGTTTCATACGTTCGATATAAACTTCTAAGTGAAGTTCCCCCATCCCTTTGATGATGGTTTGACCAGACTCTTTATCGATTTCTGTTTGAAAGGTAGGATCTTCCTTAGTGAAACGGTTGAGTGCCTTCGCAAGGTTTGGAAGTTGTTTTGATTCTTTACATTCAATCGTAAGGGAGATTACTGGGTTTGGAACAAACATGGACTCCAAAGTCACTTTTGCTTTTCCATCAGTGAAAGTATCCCCGGAAGCACAATCAATACCGAATAGAGCTACGATATCTCCAGCTTCTGCTTTCGAAATATCTTCCATATCGTTTGAGTGCATACGAACGAGACGTCCAATGTTATGGCGTTTGTTGTTAGAAGAGTTGTAGATCGTCATACCTTTTTCGAGTCTACCTTGGTAAACACGAACATAAGTTAACTGACCATAACGACCATCTTCAAGTTTGAATGCGAGACAAACCAATGGTTTTTCTGGATCTGATTCTAAACTGAATTCGTTTTCTTCGTTTCCGATTTCTTTAGCTTTGTTATCAACATCATAAGGAGAAGCAAGGTAATCTGCAACTCCGTCCAGAAGTCTTTGAACTCCTTTGTTTTTGAAAGCAGAACCCATAAATACAGGAACAAATTTAAGAGCTAGAACGCCGCGACGGATTGCTTCTTTCACACGTGCTTCAGAAGGAGTTCCTTCTAATAACTCTTCAGTAAGTTCATCACTGAAAAGTGAAACTGCATCAAGAAGAGCTTCGCGTTTTTCGTTTGCTTGGTCTTTTAATTCATCAGGGATATCGGTGATTCTGATGTCTTGACCGTTTGGACCTTCGAAGTAATAAGCTTTCATTTCGACAAGGTCAACAATCCCTTTCAGATCATTTTCCAAACCGATAGGAAGTTGAACCGCATGTGCATTTAGGAAAAGTTTTTCACGAAGTTGTTCGATGACTCTCCAAGGGTTAGCACCTGTACGGTCTAGTTTATTGATAAAAGCAACACGTGGAACGTTGTAACGTTTCATCTGACGGTCAACAGTGATGGATTGTGACTGAACGCCCGCAACCCCACAAAGAACCATAATCGCAGAGTCAAGGACACGCAAAGAACGTTCTACTTCAATCGTGAAGTCAACGTGGCCCGGAGTATCGATGATGTTGATGGAGATGTCTTTCCAAGTAGCATAAGTTGCTGCTGATTGGATAGTGATCCCTCTTTCTCTTTCGAGATCCATACTGTCCATAGTAGCACCCACACCGTCTTTACCACGAACTTCGTGAATGGCATGGATTTTGTTCGTATAAAATAAAATACGTTCGGTAAGTGTTGTCTTTCCAGAGTCAATGTGTGCAGAGATTCCGATGTTACGGATTCTGTCCAATTTAGGGTCGCGTTTTGTTTCTGTCGCAGAGGTCATATTTTCCTCAAAATAATGGTTAAAGTTGAATTGATTCTACCAAAATCTGAAATGGACGGCGTTTGTAAAGTACTTGGGATTTTTGGTCAAAGGGAAAATCCTGGAGAAAGTAGAGATTAGGGGAATATGCCACTAGCACGTTTCAGTCGATTTTTTCGAACATTGTCTTTTGCCCGAGTGGTCTGTCTCGGTTTTTTTGCCGCCATCCTTGTCGGCTCCATTGCTCTCTATGTTTCGGAAGAAGGAGAACTCTCTTATGTGGATAGTTTTTATCTTTCTGCCTCCTCTATTTGTGTGACAGGGCTTTCTCCGGTTCCCCTTTCCGGACTCAATCCATCCACCCATTGGATTATGCTTTTTCTCATCCAACTTGGTGGTCTTGGAATCATCAGTTTTACGGTAATCGTCGGATTTCTCATTACCCAAGGAATTTCCAGGAACGCTCGTTTTAAGGCCTTTGTGGGTGCCGCCATTGATACCCAGGCCGAAACCGAATCGCTTGATACCAATGAAGTGAATCGGATGTTACTCTCCATTATCAATATTTCCTTTTCTCTTGAGATTTTAGGTGCGATTGGACTTTACCTTCATATGCCGGATGGAGTGGAAGGGGGAAACACTCGTTGGTTTTTTTCCCTCTTTACGGCTGTCTCTTCCTTTAACAACGCTGGTTTTTCCGTCACGGATGATTTGAGTGCCTTACGTTTGGATCCCTTTTCATTGTACATTGTTTCCGGTCTTGTGATTTTTGGAGGGATTGGATTTCCCGTGATCATTCTTTTGGAAAAGTTTCTTCTTACTGTTTTTGTTCGGATTGCCTACCGAATTGAAGTGATGGCAGAAACTCTGATGATGGAAAAGGCATTAAAAACAGGAAATGTTCCCAGGCTTTTATTACTTCCGGCCCAGGTTTCTGCGTTTTTAGAAAATCGTATCGGAGATTATAACAAACATTTGCGGGGGGAAACCACAAGGATCCAATCCAAAGTCCTTGTTTATGGATCTTCTGCCTTGTTACTGTTTGGTTTTATTGGGATTTATTTTTTAGAAAGATCAAACCCACATACCTTTCATGGAATGGCTCTTGTTGATAAAATCTCCAATGCCTTTTTTATGTCTGTCTGTTCTCGTACTGCCGGGTTTTCTACTATGGATCTTGGCCACCTAAATGATGCCACTGTGATCATCATTACCGTTCTTATGTTTATTGGTGGGGGTCCACAAGGTACTGCAGGTGGTATTAAGATCACCACCTTTGTATTGTTACTTGCCTATTTGAAAAACGTGATCCAACCCTCAAAACCGGTCATGTTATTTGGAGAAATAGTATCCAAAAATTCGGTCGCCGTTGCCATTCGTGTTTACTTTCTTGCCACCATTGCTTTGGCGTTTATCTTTATATTTCTTGGAATTTTGGACCAAAACCAACATTCTTTGCATGTCATTTTCTTTGAACTCATCTCTTCTTTTTCCACAGTTGGTTTTAGTTTGAATCTTACTTCCCAACTGGGCGATGTCGAAAAGTTGTTTTATGCCGCAGTGATGTATGTGGGTCGGGTGGGAATTTTCACTGTTCTCATTGCTGCCACCGGTCACTCAGGGGTTCCTAAAATGGGAACCATTGACGATGGTGTGAAAATCCAAGTCGGTTAGAATGGACATAAAAATCAGTTTTAGTATTTTGAGGATAGGGAAGAGTTGGTATTTGTGAAATTACGCATTCGGGATTTATTGTTTTTGCCTTGGATGGCGCCGGTTTTAACCCCTCCGGAACTGGAATTTGAGAAACAAAAAGATTCTCGAAAAAAAGCCCTATTTCAAATAGATTCCCGATTGGAATCCGTTGAACTTCTTTTGACAAACGAAAAATGGGAAGATGCAAAACTTCTATTTCGCCAACTCGCTTATGATTTAGTTAATTTTCAATTATTAAGAACAGGGCAGAAAGAGATTCCCGTTGGGGGAAACCTTGCTGGTTTTTCCATTCCAGAGTCGGAAAAAAAATCGAAGCCATTCCGGTTTTTAGAATCATGGGAAAGACTTTCGGAACTCAATGGAAAGGAACTGGACGAAATTTTAACTTTTGCGATTGATACTTATGAATTTCTTTTGAAAGAGTCTAAAAAAGAATTTAACTCGCGTTTAACGACACCTCTCGATACCTTTCGTTGGTTTCGAAAGGTTCGCATCGGAATCATCGGTATTGTATTCTCTTTTAGTATTATTGGTTATATCTATTACCAATACAAATTTCCAGTATTGAAAGACCAAACCATCAAATTGTATACCTTCAAAAGTAAGGAAAAACCGGAAACTTCAGAATCAAGGGTTATTGCATTGCCTGTCTTAAAAAAAGACATTGGTAATTGGGTGGATTATGAATTTCCTCTTAATGAATCTATGTCTTTCTTTGGTGGACTTAGGATTGATCCTTTAGAGCAGAGAGGAATTCGTTTTGTTTTGGATCAAATCAGCGTTTTTGATTCCAAAGGAAAAGAAATTTATTCTAAAAAAATAGTAGTGAGTCCTAATTTGTTGCCAGAAGACTACCAAGATTTTTTGAAAATTGTGGATATCAAAACTGCCGGCAAACAATCACCAGGTGAAACTGTGGAAATGATCACAACAGGATCCGATCCTCAAATCCAATTGGTTTTCCCAACCATAAAGGATGCAAAATCGATTAAATTGAAAATGAAATACATTGAAGCCTATAAAGTGAAGAAAAAATGATCTACCTATATCTCAAATTAATGCGAGTTCCCCAGTGGGTGAAAAACGTAATCCTGTTTGCAGGGTTGATTTTTTCTAAAAAAATCTTTGAACTTCCTTCGTTAACAAAAGTTTGTTTGGCTTTTATTTGTTTTTCCCTAGTTGCCAGTTGCCAATATGTGTTTAACGATTTTTTAGACCAAAAAGAAGACGCAACTCACCCAGAGAAAAAAAATAGACCACTAGCGAGTGGGGAACTCGATTCAGGGATTGCTTTGGCGATTACCGGTGTGATTTTACCTGTGGCACTCATTGGTGCGTACAAATTGTCTCCAGTTTTCTTTTACCTTACTATCTTTTACCTCCTTTTCAATATGTTGTATAGCAAAGTCCTGAAACATATTGTGATTCTGGATGTGATGAGTATCTCCATTGGATTTGTTTTACGTGCCATTGCAGGTGCTGTTGTCATCGGAGTGGAATTTTCTCATTGGTTATTACTTTGTACTTTTATGTTGGCTCTCTTTTGGGGATTTTCCAAACGTAGGGGAGAGATCAATATCCTAAAAACCGATGCGGGCAAACATAGAAAGATCTTAGAAGAGTATTCGATTGAGTTTTTGGATTTGATGATGGCTGTTGTTGCGACACTCACTCTTGTGAGTTATGTGATGTATACGGTAAGTCCGGAAACAGCAAAAAGTTTAGGAACTCCTTATATGGTCTATACAGTTCCCATTGTTGTCTATGCTATCTTTCGTTCGTTATACATCATCTATATCAAGAACATGGGTCATAACCCGACCAAAGCCATCCTCACAGATGTGAGTGTTCTTGTTTCTGGGTTTATTTGGTTAGCTCTCATCTTATTTTTGATGTTTGGGAACTTATCCGGTCAACCACCAGTCTTACATTAGAGACTATGAAAATCTGGAAGCAGTTACCGTATGGATGGAAGGTGGTCTTCGCCTTTGTTTTCTTTTTTTCGACCACCCTTTGTTTTGCTTACTTTAAGGGAAGGGACACACGTCCCGGGGTTCCGATTGAAATCTTGGCCACCACTCCCACAGAAGCCAATTCCTGGAAAGGCCACCCGAAAGTGGTATATTTTTGGGCCACTTGGTGCACCATCTGTAAGGCCTATGCTCCCATTCTCGAAGCCAATTTAACCTTTTTACCCAAGTCCACCATCTTCCTTTCTGTCCTCGAAGCCGAGGATTCGGAAGAAACCAAAGAAATTATGGCAAAGCTAACCCCCGATGCCAAACATCCCATCTATTCTGCCGACTACCGAATTTTAAAAGAATGGCGAATTTCTGCCTACCCCACGACGGTTTTTCTAAATGCTGAGGGTAGGGTTGTATTTTCTGATACAGGAATCTTAAGTCCGATTGGATTTTGGCTCCGTACTTTTCTTTTGCGCTTTTTCTAATCTGTCGATGATATAACATGGATTCTTCCTTTAAACCCAAACCGCTTTTGAACAAGTCGGAACTCCGACAAATCAAACGCAGTAAAACTCGGGTCGAAGGAAAGAAGGTCATCACCGATGACGTAAAAAAACTCAAGTCCCTCAAAGTTACACCGGAACTGAGTTTCCAGGAGTCCATCGATTACTACAAAGAACCCATCTGGATCGAATACTACATTCCTAAAGAATCTCGCTTTGCTTTCGAAACCAAATATCTTTTTATCTTACTTGTAGATCCAAAAATCACAAACGATCCAAGCGACGCGGAAAGAAAACGTGCCTCTGCCAATCGTGAAATTGTAGATGTCTTTGCTTATATGGAATCCCATCCCGAAGCCATAAGACTGATTGAAGACTCGTATCATTCTACGATTTCGATGCATGAAACAGTCCATCATATCTTCAAAGCCTATAAAGAAACAGGGGCAACAGAAGATTTAAAAACGGCCTGTTATTTGACAGAAGCACTATTGAAATACGAACCTACCATTGCAGGTCTTACTTACTTTCGCGACTATGTGATTTATAACTTAAATTTTTTCATTCGCACTTTGAATCGTTTGAAGATTGAATTTGCCTTGGAAGATGCGACTGTATCGCTACTTATCAAACGCCGAAATGAACTTTGGGAATTAGAACATAAAGAAGAAGACGAAGATTTTGATTTACTCGCAGCTCTCTTTTTTGAACAGGCTTTCCCGAACCGAGGAGCCGGTGAACTTTCTAGTGATGATATGTTGCTCTTTGAATGAGTTTGTTTGTTACAAAAACCAATCAAATAAATTTAATAGATTTTGAATTTGTGGGAAGGATTGTTTTTTCTTTAAGATTGTAGTTTCTGTTAACTGCATGGCGATGGGAATTTGTTTTTCTTGGAAAGTAAAACTGAGTTTGGATACGGAATTTGAAGTTTCCTTCCAGCCATGGAACTCTTTTGATTCTTCGGAAAGTGGAAAAGAATGAAGTAAAACATTCCAAAAATCGGACTGGGAAACAAGAACTTCAGAGATGGTTCCAATCCCTGTTTTTAAATCCCTATAGAGATGTTCCTTCATAAAGTCTTTGATTCCAATGGATAAAAACTGTTTTTCTCTTTTGAGTTTGGAAAGTTCCGGAATTACCGTTCTTGGATCTAAGACATCCCAATCCAAAATGAGAAAATGACAAGGCCCTGTTTGGATTCTTTTAAAAAGAAATTCCATACTTCCTTCTGTGAAAACCGTTTGGCCCATTGCTTTTAGAAATACTGACAGATGTTTGTCGAATATGGGGTTTTTTGTGTAAACCACCCATGTCAATTTTGACAATCCTAAAGGATTTGTTGGTAGAGTATTGATTTCGGAATATGGTTTTTCCCAAAGTAGGGAGACACCAATGTTTTTATAAATTTCTTTTTCTTCTTTTGTAAAACTACCGCATAATATGGGTTCAATGCTCCAATCTAGTAATTCTTTTGTAATCTCTGGACTTGGTTTGGAGAAAAGATGAATGGAATCCGGATGGTCTTTCCAAGTTTTCTGTGTACATTCTTTTACGACGAATCCCTGTACTTGTAACCATGCGGTGATCAGATTTTTTTCCGCGTCGGGAACTTGTGTCAAAACAGCACCGAATAGAGAGTCCATTACGATTGTATTTTAGTTGACCCCCTAGGCTTGAAAGTCATTTTAAAAAGCATCTCCGATGAAGCTCCTCAAGCGATACGCCAACCGTAGGCTCTATGATCCAGAAACCAGTTCCACCATCACTTTAGAAGATGTGGCCAAGATGATCATTGGAGGAGAAGAAATCAAAGTCCAAGACAATATGACGGGAGAAGACATCACTCCTAAAATTTTAGGACAGACCTTTCTCAAAGTCAGCTTGGGGCAAAGAAACGAAGATTTTTCTAACTTTATGTTAACCTCTCTGATCAGAGAAACGGGACGGGATGTTTCGGGACTTTTCGAACGTTTGATTCTTGGAGGGATTGGTGCCAACTACCTGACCTCGGAACGATTGGAGAAAATTGTCACTTCCATGGTACAACTTGGGGAATTGCAGGAAGCAGACTTTAGCAATTATCGCGAAGATCTCCTGCGCAAAATGGCTTCTAGGGCCAGCGAGAAAAAGGAACAAATCCAAAGGGATTTGGAAAAATTCAGCCAGTCCATTTTGGAAGAAGACAAAGCCACCCTCGGCGATCTTTCCGAAAAATTAAAAGAAGTCGCAGAAAAATTAAAAGAAAATTAACAGAAATCGGTTAGAATGGCCACCCCGTGAGGTCGTTTAGAATGATTCGAATATTTAGCCGGTATTTCATTTTCCTTTTGCTGTTTTTGCGGAGAGTGAAGAGCGATTTTTTGAGATCCAACGTGCACGTCTTTCCTCTTCCAATCTAATGGAAGTTCGGGATGCAATAGACCAACTTACCTTCGTTAAATCTAATCAAGGAATCCGGGATATCATTTCCGCTATGGAAGGATCTCCCAATTTTCCAACAAGCCCTGGAAATGCACCGGCTGTAAAATTTTATGCAGCCAAGGCTTTGGGAATCAAAGGAGAGAAACTTGCGATTCCTCATTTGATCAAAACCTACCAAAAGGAATCTGCCAATATTTTAGAACACAATCCTCCGAAAACGAGGACCTGGAAGGATGGTGTGGCCGATAGCACTTCCCTTTCGAGTCCTTACTTCTATGAGGATGGAGAAATTCCGATGGCACTTGCTTGTGGAGAGATTTTGCGGGCTTTGGGTTCTTTGCCTTTAACTTCCGAATCGGAATCCACTATCAAATCGGCTCTCGTTAGTCCCAATTTTTATTTGCGAAGTTCTGCTGCCGATGCCCTCTATCTTTCTCGTAAAAAAGAGTCTTTGCCTAGTTTGGTTGAGGCACTTGGTAAGGAATCAGTTCCGTATGCAAAAATTTCCATTCTATCTGCGGTAGTGGGACTCGAACGATTGCCCAATCAAAACTACAAAGCCGTTTTGGAATCATTGACAGACAAAGACCCACAAGTCCGGGCCAAAGCTTCCGATGCCCTCCGCCGATTGGACTTTCGGATTTCGGCACCTTACTTAGAAAAGGTGATTCAGTCTGAAAATGATTCTAAAGTTTTAACACAAATGAAATCTGATTACCAATTTCTCATTTCTCTTCATACTCCGTAAGTTTTCTTAATTTTCATTGTGGACAAATCCGCTTTTTCTCCTAAAATGTGACAGAGCGGAGAAATTATGAAAATAAATAGCATTCTAGAAGCCATCGGAAATACACCTCACGTACGATTGTCGCGACTTTTTGGAACTGATCATGAAGTTTATATGAAACTCGAAAGACAAAATCCTGGTGGATCCATCAAAGACCGGATTGCTCTTGCAATGATCGAAGAAGCTGAGAAATCAGGAAAATTAAAAAAGGATTCTTTTATCGTCGAACCAACTTCAGGGAATACTGGAATTGGTCTTGCTATGGTAGCAGCTGTTAAAGGGTATGCTATCACTCTGGTGATGCCAGAACATATGTCTGTGGAAAGAAGACGGATTATGGCAGCTTACGGTGCTAAGTTTGAACTCACACCAAGGGAAAAAGGGATGCCGGGTGCTATTGCCAAAGCACAAGAAATTGTTGCTGCCAATCCTAACGCATGGATGCCACAACAGTTCGAAAACGAAGCGAACATTGCTGTTCATAGAGAAAAAACTGCGGAAGAAATTGCAAAAGATTTTCCAGAAGGTTTGGACTACATCATTACTGGAGTGGGTACAGGTGGTCATATCACTGGATGTGCGGAAAATCTAAAGAAGAGATTTCCTAAACTCAAAGTATTTGCTGTAGAACCAGAAGGATCTCCTGTTCTTAGCGGTGGAAAACCTGGTCCTCACCCATTACAGGGAATTGGAGCGGGATTCATTCCTAAAAACTGTAAAACAGAACTTTTGGATGGAATCATCACTGTGGGTAAAGACGAAGCCTTCACTATGGCTGTTCTTGCTGCAAAAAAAGAAGGAATCTTTATTGGAACTTCTTCCGGTGCAAGCCTTGCTGCCGTTTCTAAAAAACTAAAAGAAATTCCTGCAGGTTCTAAGGTTCTTACTTTCTGTTATGATACAGGAGAAAGATATTTATCTGTTGAAGGTTTGTTCGTTTAGAAGGATCTACAGATCACCAAACTATTAATAGTCGAATCACCGACAAAAGCAACAACAATCGCATCCTATTTAAGTGGGGACTGGGTTGTTGTTGCTACCAAAGGTCATATCAAAGACCTTCCTCCCAAATCTTATGGGGTGGATTTTCAAAATCACTTCGAACCTGAATACGAATGGTTAAAAGGAAAAAAAACAGTTTTTTCCGCGATAAAAGCCAAAGCTAAAGCCGCTTCTATCATCTACATTGCCAGTGACCCCGATCGGGAAGGTGAAATTATCGCCAAACACTGTTATGACGAATTAATCAAATTAAAAAAACCAATCTTTCGTCTTCGACTGAAAGAGATCTCCAAAGAAGAAGTGAACCACCAGATCCAATTGAAAGCTGGCCTTGATTTGGCTGCAATTGAATCACAAATTGCACGAAGGGTGGTGGATCGTATTTTTGGATTCGAAGTTTCTCCCGATTTATGGAAACAACTCAAAATTTCCTCTTTGTCTGCGGGGCGTGTTCAGTCCACCGTCTTACATTGGATTTGCGCAAGAGAATTGGAAATTCAAAATTTCTCCAAAGAAATCTACTACCAACTCAAACTAGGTGGTTCTGTTTCTGGGATGGATGTGGTTTTGGACCACCAAACTAAGGATAAATTAGATTCTAAATCAATACAAAGTCTCCTTTCGGAAATAGAAATTCTACCGGAACCCACTCGGTTAAAAGACATTTCCTTGTCCCAAATCAAAAAGAAAAATATCAAACGAAATCCTCCTCTAGCATTTTCTACCGCTAGTTTGCAAGAGACCAGTTTCCGTGTTTTAGGTTTTGATTCCAAAAAAACAATGAAACTGGCCCAAATGCTTTTTGAGGGAAAACGGATCGGTTCTGGGGAAAGGGTGGGGCTTATCACTTATATGCGAACCGACAGCACTCGTGTATCGGACGGAAAACGCGCATTAGGTGAGAAATATCTGAAAGCTAACTTTCCTGGTTTGGTTTCAGCGGGAAGAGTCACACCCAAAAAACAAAAAAAGTTTTCCCAAGATGCCCATGAAGCCTTGATTCCCACGAATCCAGCTTTTACTCCCGATTCGGTTGCCTCCTATTTGTCTCTTGATGAGAGAAAACTTTACCAACTCATTTGGGAACGATTTCTTGTATCACTCATGAAGCCGGAATTGGGTGAGGAAACGGTTTATGAATTCCAAAAAGGTAATCAGATCTTTCTTTATAAAAACGAATTTATTACCGATCCTGGGTTCAAGGGATTTGGAAAATCGGAAAAGAAAAAAATACAAAAGAGACTGGATTGGAAAATTGGAGATCTTTTTTTATATGAGTCTTATTCGGTCGAAGAGAAACAAACAGAACCTCCTGTCCGTTACACGCAAGGAAAGTTGGTGCAAAAAATGGAAGATACCGGTGTGGGTAGACCTTCCACTTATGGAACCATTCTTGAAACTTTAAAAACTAGAAAGTACATTGTAGAATACCATAAGTCCATTGGACCTACGGCCCTTGGAATGAAAGTCAATGATTATCTTTTCTTAAACTTCCATGATATGATTGGAGAGTCTTTTACAAAAGATTTGGAAGAAAAATTAGACCAAGTCACAAAGGATAAAGAATCGCGGATCACTCTCATTCAAAATTTTTATGAAGGTTTGGTTCGTATCTTACGAAGTCCAAGAAAAAAAACAAGTTCTGCTTTACCTGGTTCTCCAAAAAACGAAAAAGAAGGGAGCGCAAAAGTTTCACCTAATCTTAAGTTGGTGGCTGGGGCAAAATCAAAATCTCCTTCTGGTCCAATCGAATCAAATTTGAGCCAAGCAAATATTTGCCCTACCTGTAAGGAAGGTGTGGTGAAAACCAAACTCGGTAAAAAAGGAAAAACCATTTATTTTTGTTCCCGTTACCCGCATTGTGACTACATCACCTATGAAACCTAAACAAAAGAAAACTCTAGTCCTTGTGAATTTAGGTGGTCCTAGATCCACAGAGGAAATTCAAGTTTTTTTAACTGATTTGTTCACGGATCCATTTGTTTTTGATTTACCCTTACCAGAATTTTTACGACTTCCACTGGCTCGTTTCATCGCAAAGAAACGAACTCCCAAAATAAAAAAAATCTATGAGTCCATGGGGTTTGGTGGTGGTTCTCCTTTAGTGCCCGAAACCGAAAAACAAGCGGTTGCACTCGAAGGGATATTAAACAAAAAAACAGATAAGGATTGGAAAGTCAAAGTGGCGATGACCTGTGGGTTTCCTCATATTAGAGAACCCGAATTTGAAAAACCAAGTGCCGATACCATCTATCTTCCGTTATACCCACAATACTCTCGGTCTACAGTTTTATCTACCCTGTCTCATTTAGAAAGAAAGTTCCATGAATGTCCTGTCGGCAGTGGCGGTTATATTCCTAGTTTTGCATCGGATTCAAAGTTTCACCAAATCTCTGCTAGGTTTATTTTTGAATTTTTTACTGGGTCTTTAAAACCAGAAGATTTTTTACATTTCCCTAAAGAAAAACCGAGCGGTGATTGGAAAGAATTGGATTTGGTTTTTTCAGCACACGGTGTTCCGATGCGACTCATCCATAAAGGTGATCGGTATATGCAGGAAATTGAATCCTCTGTGGAAGGAATCACGGAAGAACTTCGCCTATTGGGCTTCCGCGGAAAAACACATATATCTTATCAAAGTAAGGTGGGGCCGGCTAAGTGGACCACCCCCAGTTCTATCTCTAAAATTGAGTCCCTTGGCAAAGAGGGAAAAGAAATCGCAGTTTACCCCATTAGTTTTGTGAGTGATCATTTGGAAACTTTAGAAGAGATTGGAGAGCAGTTTAAAGACCTTGCCTTAGAATCGGGTGCAAAATCTTTTACAAGGATTCCTGCTTTTGGCACCTACTTTCCGTTTATGGAATATCTCGCCGAGAAAGTATTCATAAGAGATACTAAAATCGACCATTGCGTTTGTAAGGAAATGGGGGGAGAGTCACTCCCTACTTGTCGATTCAAATAAAGACCTAAGTCCGATTCCTTTCCGATAGTTTCCAAAAAAACGAAGGTTGATTCCTTCGGATAACCACTTCGATTCTAATACATCCAGTCGCTTATTGAATAAGAATAACTTTCTATCGTAAGCTGGAAACACGCCTTCCCAAGAAGTGACGTAGACTGCTTTAGGAGAATCGTTTTTCCCTGTAATCTGTTTCCGGTCCTCTTCGAGAATGGATTCCCAAGAGGTCGTTTTTTCCTGTTTGGCGGCATTCGGATAAATCCAGGTTTCGGAATGGAGGCCATTATTGGCCCTTCCCGGAAAGATATCAGAATTGGATAATGCCCCGAGGGCTCGAATCCCTTCGTTTTTTCCAAATAGAATTCCAAAACATGGTTTTCTTGTTAGGTGTAATTTCCCAAATCTTGTGATGGTGGTAATGGAGAGCAAATTAGGAGAGTCCTTTGGTTCGATCCGATCCGCAAGGAGTGGGATTAAATTTTTTAAAGAAAGGCAAAGCCGGATTTTTCCCTTCCATGAAAGAATTTCATCTAAACTAACAAAATTGAATTTGGTTTTAATTTGTATTTTTGGTTCTAAATAAGTAACCAAATGTTTTACCAAATCTCCCATCCCTTGGGTGAAGGAAACGGTTCCATAGGATTTATTTTTGTTCTTTCTGATTTCTTGGAGAATGGTATTTGTCCCGGAACCATCCCATTTGGAAAAAATAGATTCGGCTTGGAGGGAGTCGAGCCTTGTTCCATACACACCACCGATCGCTGGTTCCATGATGTTTTTGGTGACGGAGGTTCCGAACATTTGACCTGCCCAAGTCTCCAAGTTTTGTTCTGCATCGAATTTGATTTTTTTAAATCCAATAGTGAATAGAAGTTTGAGTCCGGTAAAAATAGAAATGGGAAGTCTAGAAAGTTTTCTATTTATCCAAAAATACCTTCTTTTGGCCGCTTGGTTTGGGAAAAGGGGAATGAGTCCAATCTCATCTAACATGGATTTGATTTCATCAGTGAGTAAGATTCCATTGGCTGCTAGCTCCACAAGTCCTTCCTCTACCGACTTGGTTCCAATCACTCCACCTAATTTTTCCGAGGATTCATACAAAGTAACGGAATCCCCTCGTTTGGTATGGTGGTAGGCAAGGAATAATCCGGTAATGCCACCTCCAATGATATGGACTGGTTCACTCATATCGCTTTTGAGAATACGGGTTTTGTGGGTTGGCTTAGTTGTAATTTTTCATCGAAGGCCATGGCGACAATCCGCAAAAATGGTTTCCCTAGTTCAGTAACATTAAGTGTATTTCCTTGCCAGTGGATCAAATGATCTGATTCCATTTCTTGCAAAAAACTAACTGCATGGGATTTCATTTCACTCGGCACATTCACTTTCCAAGAAGTCATCAAATCTAAAATCAATTGTTTGCGAATTTGGTCCGAATGAGTGAGTTTATGTCCACGTAAGATGGGGATGGTTCCTTCCAAGATGGACTTTCTATATTTCATTTCTAATTTTTGGTTTTGAAAAAAAATGTCTGGAGTTTCGGAGATAGAAGAGGATCCGAGTCCTAACATAACATCCGTTTTGGATTCGCTATAACCCATAAAATTTCTATGAAGTTTGTTTGTGTGAAATGCCTTCCAAAGTTTATCATGGGGAAGAGCAAAATGATCCATTCCAATTTCTAGGTAACCTTCCTTTTCTAATAAGGATCTACCAATTTCGTATAATTCTCGTTTGACGGTAGGTTCGGGAAGGTCTTTTTCGGTAAACAGTCTTTGCGATGCCTTGATCCAAGGTACGTGAGCATAAGAATAAAAGGCAATTCGATCTGGTTTTAGTTCCAATGTCCTTTCAATGGAATATTTCATGGAATCTGAAGTTTGTTTGGGTAACCCGTAAATGAGATCAAAATTAATGGAATCAAATCCAAGAGCTCTGGCTTCCAGAGTGATGTTTTCTGTTAGTTCAAAAGGTTGGATGCGGTTTACCAGTCTTTGCACTTCAGGATCAAAATCCTGAACTCCCAAACTAATCCTTCGAAACCCAAGTTTTTGTAAAAGTTTGAGTTGGGATACTCTTGTTCTTCTAGGGTCTACTTCGATGGAATACTGCGGGTCTTCTACAGGACCTAGTTTGTTTAGAATGAATTCAATTGTAGATTGTAAATTGTAGTCGGAGAGATAAGTGGGGCTTCCTCCGCCTAAATGGAGTTCGCTTAAGTTTTTTCCCTTTAGATGAGTAACTTTTTCTGAATATAACTGTAATTCGTTTTTAATGGCAGCAACATAAGGCTCTTCGACTGTATGGTTTTTGGTAATTGAGGTATTACAGCCACAAAAAGTACAGAGTGTTTCACAAAATGGAATGTGCAGGTATAAGGCTAGTTTTGATTCTTTAGGTGCTAGATGAGTTTCTAATGATTGGATACATTCTTCCAATGTAGGGGAATCTGTCCAATAGGGTACAGTCGGATAACTTGTGTATCTTGGTGCTGGTGTGTCGTATTTTTCAAGTAGGTCTTTCATTCGCTAAATACCTTTCTTGTTTCCTCAATGAGTAAGTGGATCGAACTTTCGGGTGTGAATTGTAATACCCCATGTCCAAGTCCTGCCACCCATCCTTTTCTTTCTTCTGGGTCTAGATCTCTAATTGGTAAAAGATACTCTCTTATTTTTTGTTTGAGTATGGAGCTTTCAGCAAATAAGAGTTCTTGGTCAAAATTTCCTTGGATGAAACCTTTGCCTCCGAATTCTTTGAGTGTTTGTGGGATAGAAAACCGGTGATCCACACCAAACCCAGCCAAATTGGGGATCCCGTGGATTTGTTTTACTTGTGCTTCGGTTGCATTTTTTGCATAATAACCAATTTGTTTTGGATAGAGTTTTGTAAACTCTGTAAGCGGTTGGATTACATAACGATGAAAGTTATAAGGATCTAACATCCCCGCGGCGGTATCAAAAATCATAACGACTTCTGCACCACCTTGTAGTTGTAATTCGATATTTTCTTTTAAAAGAGGAACAAGGATGGCATAAAACTCATCCACAAAGTTTTGGTTGGTTTTGATAAAGGACATGTTCCCATCGTGTTTTCCAATGCTTGCATAAGTCATCAGAGTAAACGGACCACCCACAAATCCAATTAAGGAAACATCTTTGGGTAATACTTCACGAGTGCGAATGACAGCTTCTTTTTGGAATTTTAATCCTTCGATGGCTTCTTCCGTTGGTTTCAATTGTAACAAATCTTTTTCGGATCGGAGTGAGAATGAAAGTTTGGGACCTGGGTCATAGGTTAAACCCATACCGAGTGCCTCTAAAGGAAATAGTAGATCAGAAAATAAAATACTGACATCGAATCCAAATTCTAATACGGGACCAAGTGCAACCTCTGCTGCTAGTTCCGGTTGTTTGCAGAGTTCCATAAAACTATGCGTTTCTTTGAGTTTACGGTAGTGAGAGTGGTATCGTCCCGCTTGGCGCATAAACCAAATTGGCGGAATGTTCTGTGGAACTAAATTTAGAGCATTGGCAAATCGTTCGTTTCGAAATTGTGTGGTAATCATTTTCTTTCCTGTAATGCCTGTTTGGTTTTATTTAATGTGGCTTCGATAATTTCATCTGTATGAGCCGTTGATAAAAAGCCAACCTCATACCCGCTAGGTGCGAGATAGACACCCTTGTCTAAAAGTTTATGAAAAAATACTGAAAACTTTGTTTTGTGATCACTGGGAATTGCAGCGATCGTTCGAACCGTCTGCTTGGTTTTCCCTTTTAACCAAAAGAGACTTCCGAAAGTAACGGCTTCCCAACCCTCGTCTCCAGACTCTGCTAAAAGTTTTACAATCCCGGTGGTTAATTGTTTTGTTTTTGATTCCAAATCTGGATAAGGATTTTCATTCCAAGCTTTGGTTAAGGTTTTGAGGCCAGCACGCATTCCGATGGGATTGGCAGATAAAGTTCCTGCTTGGTAGACCGGGCCGCTCGGAGCGACTAAATCCATCAGGTCTTTTCTTCCTGCGTAGGCACCCACAGGAAAACCACCACCGATGATTTTTCCATAACAAACCAAATCAGGAACAATGCCTGTAAGTCCTGCCATTCCTTGGAAAGAAACTCGAAATCCTGAAATGACTTCATCAAACAAAAGTAATACGCCATATTTGGTTGTGAGTTCCCGACATTTTTTCAAAAATTCAATTCTTTGAGGGAGAAGTCCGTAATTGGCAGGAATGGGTTCGATGGCAAGGCAAGCAATTTCATTCCCTTGCTTTTGAAAGAGTTCTTCAAGGGCACTCTCATCATCTAACGGAAGTACAAGGGTGTTTTGAATGATTTCCGGTCCTATTCCTTTGCTATCACTGGAACTGAGGCCTGCAAGACCAGACCCTGCTTTGACGAGGAGTTGGTCTAAGTGGCCATGGTAACAACCATCAAATTTTAAAATTTTACTCCTACCGGTCGCAGCTCTTGCCACACGAAGAGCACTCATCACTGCTTCTGTTCCTGAATTTACAAATCGTATTTTTTCGGCCCAAGGGATACGACTTGTGATGAATTCGGCAAGTTCTAAGGAATACGGTTCACATGCTCCAAAAGACCAAGCCTTTCTGACTGTATCTTCCACCACCTCTTGGATTTCTGGATGCCTGTGTCCAAAAAGGAGAGGGCCAAAACTTAAACAATAATCGATGTATTCTTTTCCTTCAACTGACTTTAAATAGGCGCCACCTGCTTCACTAAAAAAAACGGGTGTTCCTCCTACAGAAGCAAAAGAACGAACGGGACTATGTACCCCACCGGGAACTACTTTTTTAGAACGAAGAAATAGTTCTTCTGAATTCATGAATACAACCTTTGTGCAATCCTTGCACCATAAGTAATTAAATAGGAAGAACCGGCCCTTCTGAAAACATCCCAAGTTTCTTTCAAACCTTCTTCAAAATTTAAGAATCCTTCTTTTGCTAAATAAACAAGACTGGCATACTCACCACTCACTTGGTAGGCGCCAGTAGGCAGTCCTGTTTTTTCTTTGATGGGACCGATAAGATCAATGGCAGTCATTCCTGGTTTGACCATAAGTAAATCAGCACCTTCTTCTTTATCTCGAATGGATGTATGGATGGCAGTATCACGATCACGAACATCGAGTTGGTATCCGCTGCGATCACCAAATTGTGGTGATGAATCGGCGGCACCACGAAAAGGACCATAGAAATTACTTTTAAATTTTGTAGAATAACTCATGATCGGAACCATGGAATGTTCGTTTGCATCCAGAATTTTTCTATGAGATCCTACGCGGCCATCCATCATATCGCTCGGAGCAATCCCATCGGCACCAGCATCTGCATAAATGAGTGCGAGATCAGAAAGTCGTTTGAGTGTTAATTCAAGATCTATATTTCCTGATTTATGAAAGTGGCAACAATGTCCGGTTGTCGTCACCGAACAGATGCAAGTATCTAACCATAAAAACATTTCCGGGAACCTTTTTTTGATCGCACTGATATTTGTATGGTAAAAGTTTTTTGGAAAACTTGTATCCGATTTGTCTTTCGGAACCATAAACAATAAAAATTGAGATACACCTGCTTTTAGGTCCGATTCAATTTGATTTAAAATAGATTTATCTGTATCACGAAAAACACCTGGCAAACCTTTGATTGGTTCTTTTTCGTCGATACCTTCTGCAAGGAAAAGTGGTTGGATCATTTTGTTGACATTGAGTGATCCCGTTTCTCCTAAGTTTCGTAAATATTGGTTGGAGCGTAAACGCAGTGTTTGTTTTTTCATGGTTTTATATACCTTTCTACCCAAGAATCAAAAGATAATGAGACAAATACTCTGGTTCCTGCGGCATCTTCACCTATCGTCTGTTTAATTTTTTTGAATGTGGATCCCGGGCCAACAAAATGAATCACATCTAGTAGTTCTGGAAATCGTTTGGTAACAATATCAAACTCGGAACCACTCCGCCAATAGGCTGCTTTGATTTTAGAAGTGTCGAAAGGGACTGGAATTTCTGGAGCTGAAACAAAATAGGTTGGGATGACTGGATAGATGCTATTTAGTTTGTCTGAGTCGACATGTGTGAGTTTCACAAAGTTTGGTTTTCTGCCCAAAAGAAGATCAATCATTGGGGGCTCACTTTCACCTAACCCATCACAGGTTCCGTTCACCCAAAAACCTCTGAGAGCGAGGTCCTTCCAAGTTGATAGTCCTGCTGACCAAAGGATTTGGTTGGTTGGGTTTACGGACAAATCTAGCGGGAAAGCATAACCTCGAGACACAAATACATCTACATCTTTGGGAATGGCGTAAGTCAGGCGTTCTCTTTGCCTTGCGGCCATTTTTGCCTTTGGTGGCCATACTTCATTACGGTCGAAGGATAAATTAGGTGCTCCTGATAATTCTTTTGTAAATAGTGTTTTTCCATCTTCGGTTTCTCCTCTAATAAAAGTTATCTTTCCGTAATCTCTTGTTAAAACAGAAACTCCAATTTTTTGATGACAACCACCACCATACTGAGATAAAATTTTTCTCTCTTCTTCTGCTGTGATTTCTGCATTGGTATCGGTGGTTTCTCTTAACAGGGACTCGAAATGTTTGTCTTCCTTTCTAATCTCAGCGCAAAGGGCACCTTGTGCTGGTGCACTGGGAAATATAGAAGATGGCATAACCATAAACAGCGATAAGTTTACGGCTTCTCTTATCAATTGTTTGACTTCTTTTAATTCGGGAACTTGATTTTCGTCATCATCGAAATTCAGGATTCGATCCAAAGCTGCTTTTGCGATTAAAATGCCACCATTTTCATGTTCCAAATACTTTCGGATTCTTGTTTGGATATTTCCTCTGACGGATTTGATATTAACCTGAAACGAATTGATGGGAGTAGGAAAGTATGTTTTTACAAAGTCTCTGATATGGTGTTCTCTTCTTGGAGAGGAAGTAAGAATTGTTATTTCTGTTGGAGCTGCGATCCACTTATTTCGTTTGAATAATAAAATGTCTCGAACGTCTTCCCGAGATAGGATGGGAACTAGGGTTGTGTCCTTACGTTCTCTTAAATCCATATCCTTCCATGAATGAATGGCGATATCAATTTTGTGATTGAGTAAATCTTCTTGAAGGTCTTTGGTAAAAATTCCCTGACCAGCAAATTGCCAAAGGGGAGTTTTTAGGTCTTTGTCACCGGCAGATTCTCTAAAGACTGTTTGGAATTCTTTTGATTTGTTTTTTTCTTGGAGAGTTTTGATGACAGACAGAATTTGAATTCGCGAAAGAAGTGAGGATCTTCCTCCGACTTTGATCGTATTAGACAAGTAAATCTTCCCATCCATTCATTATGTGTATTTGTTCTTCCTCCCGCTCCCGAGTGAGTTCCGTTAGAAAGAATTGTAAGTCCATTTTCACTGATTGGATTTGTTCATCCGTTTCTTGTAGATCACTTAGAATTTTAGAAAGAGGGATATAATTCTTATCATTGGATTCGCTGATTGCTGTTTCGCGAAAATCTAGAATTAAAGAAGAAGTTTTGATCATTGATTCCCAGTTAAACGGTAAGAAGCTAGAGGCAATGACAATGGCTTCCGTACCTGGTTTATAATCTTCCCAATGATAAGTTGTGATCGGAAATTCTTTTTGTAATTCGGCCATTCTTGTTTGATTTCGTCCGATGAGACGAACTTCTTTATCTTTGGAAACAAGATAGGGAAGGATGGAGTTTGCCAGTTTGCCTGTTCCCAGTAAAGTAATGGATTTATGTTTTTGTAAATAGGAATCAGCAACACTACCATAAGTTTGTCTTCCGATTCCTGTTAAGTATTTGGAGCGAATTTGTTTGGTGTGTTCTAAAATTTGGTCTCGCAATCGTAAGAGTGAGAGTGCAAAATTAGAATCTGTAACCTTTTCTTCTCGAAATCGATCTCGGAACTGTGCTTGGATTTCTGATTCTCCAAAAAGTTTGGACCGAAGGCCCGAAACAACCTCAAGAAGAAAACGATAGGCTTCGTAACCATGGAATACTTCGTATCCTTTGTAAAATCGCTCTGATTCCATGATGGGGAATAAGCGATGATCACCGAATGCAATCGATCTTTGGCATGTTTGCCAAACCTCTAGGCGAGAATCGTCTAAAGGATTACTGATGGGATCATTTGAATGTAATAGAATCAGGTTTGACCACATAATTTTATTCTATCAAATACAAGGTTCCAACTGTCACAAGATTGTCAGTCTCTAAAAAAATAAAATATGATATTGAAACTAAGTCTCAATTAATAAGGAATGGTTAGGAATGAACGAAGAGAATTGGAAAGAAAAACTCACTCCCTTACAATACCAAGTGACTCGAGAAAAAGGCACCGAACGACCGTTTACTGGTGAATATTACGAACATAAAGAGAAAGGTACTTACCTTTGTGTTTGTTGCGGTGAAGCGTTATTTTCTTCGGAAGCCAAATATGATTCGGGTAGTGGTTGGCCTAGTTATTATGAACCGGTTCGTAAAGAAGTCGTTGCTACCGAGTCAGACAAAGCCCACGGCATGGTGCGGACAGAAATCCTGTGTCAAAATTGCGGAGCCCACCTAGGCCATGTGTTTCCAGACGGTCCGAAACCGACGGGATTGCGATACTGCGTCAATTCGGCTTCCTTAAAGTTTGAGAAGAAACCATAAGGAAAGAATAGGAAAGATTGGAACCGCTTGGTAGTTTTATCTGCGCGGTTGGCTTTGGTGGATTCCGTTTGATGTCATTGCTAACAGCTAACCAGGTTGAACTATTTTCTAAGGGATAGCGTGCTTAGGTTTCATTTGTGAGTTGGTTTCTAAATTTGGTGGGTTATCTTTGGAAGGTGAGTTACTTTGGAAAATTGCTCACTTCCGAAACTGGTGTTTTAAAGAGAGTCACTTACTTTGGTGAGGGAAGTTCTAAGGTAAATGGCTCTGTTTTGAAAATCGATTTATCAAGAAAGGTGATTCCTTTGGAAACTGAGTTATCTTTGGCACTCGATCACTTTCGAAACTGACGTTATAAGGAAACTCAGTTACTTTATAAACCCGCGTTCTAAAGAAACCGACTCACCCTAGTAACCCGCACGCAATCTCCACCCACTGAAAAAAGTAAGTCAGTTACTCTTTCAACCAGGATACTTCCACACAGCCTTCAGGCTTTCTTGTCTCGACGGGAACTACGGCGCGGTCGAATGCTACGGCTCCCAGGTTGACACCAATACGGAGAGCAATTCGTTTTGCTAGATGGGAGTATTGGTTGGCTTCGCAGCGGTTCCCCAACCTGGATTCCAGCTTAGAGATTTGTAAGAGTAGGCCGGCGTTTCCTTCGGATTCCTTCATTCCGATCGCATGTTTCAATTGGATGGCTTTTTTTAAATCCTCCCGAGCGGAAATCAGCTCGTTTGTTTCCATCCTCTGGATGGCCCTTTCTTCCAGGGTTGCAATGACTGAGGGAATCCGAGACAACCTTGTATTTTTAAGGATATCATCCGCAGATTCATCCAAGATAGGATTTGCATGCAAACCAAAGGAAATGATGAATACTATAGCAATTTGGTATTTGATCATACAATGAGTGCCTCGCGGACTCTTTGAATATACAGAATGCATAATTTGTGCCAAGTGGAAGAAATACTCATAGACGATTTCGATAGTGACTTTCCAATGAAACTGACTCTGGCCGAGCGATCGCCTTTTTTCCGTCTTCTGGTGGGAAAGGGGAGGAAAGTCCGGACACTAGGGGACAATCGGACCGAGTAACACTTGGGCTTTTGGATTCCAGAAATGGGAACCAGGGGACGGAAAGTGCAACAGAAAGGAAACCGCCTACTTCGGTAGGTAAGGGTGAAATGGTGGGGTAAGAGCCCACCGCTCTATTTGTAAAAATAGAGGCTTGGTAAACCCTCCGATGTGCAATCTCAAGTAAACAACCGTTATGAGCTTGTCCCGCCAGGTTGTGGGTAGAGAGCATCAGATAAATGATCGCATAGAACAGAATCCGGCTTACGGGCCAGAGTCACCTTTTTTTAAAATAGTTTGGATCACCTCTTCTTCATCAGGTGGATAAAATACACAAACCAAACTTCTGATTTTCAAAATTGTTTCTGCCAATTGTGTTCTGGTTTCTGGTTGGTTCCAATTTTCAAAACCAATGATGATCCCGCAGGTTTCTTCCATTCCGGCAAATTCTTTACAAGAATAGTGTCGCATTCCGTTTTCAGTTAGGAATTGTTTCAATCCATTTTGTGATATGGATTCTTCTGATTTGTAGATCACAACAATTTCATCATTTTCTACTTCTAATACTTTTTTGGCATATCCATAACACCATCGGATTTGGTCTGTTAGGTCTTCATCCGTTTTGATAAACTGAATGTCTGATAGATTACTTTGAGTTGGCGATTCAGAAAAATCATCCAGGAGTGCATTGGCAAAATTGACTATCTCTGGCGAATTTCTGATGTTTCTTGTAATATCCCAGATATGGACAGGAAGCGAACGCCAATAAGACAAAAGTTTTGATTCTATATATTGAAAACGTCTGGTAATAAAAAGTATCCAATGTTTGTTTTCCCAAAAGAATTTAGATAGGTATAAAAAAACTTCTTTCGATTGGACATCGGTTAAACTATCTTCGATCCCATCCGCAATCAAAAGATCGATATTGTTATGATTGATTTCACTAATGTCAGAAATGAGTTCAATATTTGATTTTTCAGGAATGTTTGCGAGTTCGTCCTTCCAAATCTCATACAGAGCTTTCGCACCTTGCCATAGTAATACTTTTTTACCGGCACGAGCATTTTGTAAGGCCAACTCTCCGGCAAGGATTGATTTTCCAGAACCGGTACTTCCAAAAACCAAGTTGCGTGGGTGACGGTTGATTCCTTCCACCAATTCAAATTGTTCTTTGGTAAAAAATAATAAATTCTCTTCTTCTTTTTCCTTTTGCGATCGGAATGTTTGAAAGAAGTTTAGATTTTTTTTAATGATTTCATGAGCTCTAACCATTACCGATTCTGGGAGTGGTTCTCTATTGTATTGAAAAAGGATAGATTCTAAAATGGAATTTAGATCCATTTCATCATTTATTTCTTTTCCGCCAAACACATACAGGTGCCTATCATTTGGTAAATGGAATTCCTTTCTTTCATTTTTTAAAAAGAAGACAGCACTATCATAATATTCGGGTGGGAATAAATCTGCTAATTGGTTGTGGTTTTTAAAAAACTCTCGAATCAAATCTCTTTGTGTGACGACTTGTTCGATAGGGCTTCTATAGGATTTCCCTTCCACGGATTTCCAATCTCGCATCCGCACATTATAAAATTCCCATTCCCCTTTTTTTTGCCGCCAACGCCCATTTTTTAATTCTATGGTGATCACACCGTATGGCGAGACCACAAGGAAATCAATTTCTCGCATGGGAACATCGGGTGTGATGAGGGTAATGGAATAATAGATATTACAAGGAATGCGGATTTCCTTGGAAAAACGGGTATAATAGTGCGATTCGAGGGAAATATCTTTGGCTTTTGCGCGAAACTGTTTTGGATAAATCATTTTTTAGTTCTGCAAACTTACCACCAGTGTTTCCATTGGTGATATGAAACTGATACCACCAACCGTAATTTTCTGCCTATTGTTTTGCGCCTGCGCCGGTGGGAATATTAAAATAAAGATCAAACCAGACTTGTCTGGAGATTTGGTTTTATACCAAAAAAGGATCACAAAAAAATCAGGTGGCCTGTTTTTTGGTTCTGGCCTTGTTCCAACGGGTGAGCTTGAGATTAGCATCAAAGAGCGAGCTTACCAATTTTCCAATTACACTCATATTTTGCCACCAGGGTTTCGGTTTATCGAGTTTACCGAGGATCAAATACATGAAATTCAATTAGTTGTGGACACAAGCAAGTCTTCTCCTCTTTTGAAGGCCTTAGAAATCAACAAGGATGAAATTAATTCTATTTTGAGCGAAGCAAAACTCAGAGATGATTTACTTCGTTTTAATACACTCGTTGAGTTCATTCAGTTTGAGATCCAGTTTCCGTTCCCGATAAAGAAGGTAAAATTTGCAGACCCAAGGACTCCGGGGGAGTGGACTGCTAGATTGGATAGCAATGAAAAGATGATAGTAAACATTCCCCTACATTCGATTTGGGCCAATGAACACCAACTAACAACGATTCAGATTTATCCTGATTCCAACTAAGGTTTGTGAAAGTATTTAGAATTTAAGTTTTGAACGATTTCTTTTAAGGCGAGTCTTCTTTCGTCCTTGTCTGGAAGGAGTTCTTTTAAGTTTCTTCGCATCTCAAAAAGAGTTTCCATTAACTCATGATCTTCCTCTGGAAGGATCTCTTCAAAAAGTTTTCGGAGTGTGGAGGAAACACCAGCAAACTTTCCATCGGTAGAAATGGCAAATTGCACCGGTCCTATGGATACCGATGAGGAAGAGTAAAAATCGCAATTCTTTGGATCATCAACCGAATTCACCCAAATCCCTTTTTTTTTGGCAAGGGCTCGAAAATTTCGATTGATCAAAGGATCACTCGTTCCTAAAAAAATGATATCACGATGGTTTAGGTCATCTTCTTTGATGGGACGTTCTTCTGTGATGATGTTCGGATACTTTGTTAAAAAAGTTTTTACCTCATCACTAAAATCAATTGATATGATATGAATTTTGGCACCTGTAAATTCAAGGCCCACCAATTTTTCCAAACAAGCATTCCCACCACCAACGATGAGAATATTTCGATTCTCTAAATTTAAAAAGATTGGGTATTTTTTGAAACTCATTCCGAAAGAAGACTGATCATCGTCGATTTTTTGATTTTTTCATTCCTTTGGAGTAGGGGACGAATCACTTCCCCAACATAAAGAATACCAGGACCGTTGGATTGTTTAGAGATCTCGTTTAACACGGTACTTGCGAGAGTGGATGTAGTATAAATAGGATTTCCCGATCCGACATTTTCCGCGAGAACGATGGGAGTTGTTTCTTTGATTCCTTTCTGGATTAAAGTCTCTGCCAGTTCTTTTGTTTTTTTACTTCCCATTAAAATGACAATGGTTCCTAAAAAATTTTCCATTCCGATCCAGCTGCGTTCGTCTTCCAAAATGGTATGACCATCCAGGATGATGATCTGTCTAGAAATTTCACGAACGGTAAGTGACACACCGAGTTCAGCCGCTCCCGTTGTCACAGAACTCACCCCAGGAACAACCTCAAAAGGAATCCCTTCTTTTTCGAGACTATCGATCTCTTCGGCAAGCCTTCCAAAAATAGAAGCATCGCCTCCTTTCAAACGCACCACTCGTTTTCCCTCTAAGGCAAGTTCGACGAGTAGGGAGTTGATCTCTGTTTGGGTGCGGGCATGTTCGTTTGCTCTTTTTCCTACATAGAGGATTTGGGCGGTCTCTGGAAATAGGTCTAAAAATCCAGGATCCAAAAGGGCATCATAAAGAATGGCGTCGGCCGATTTGATTCGGTTTCGCCCACGGAGGGTCAAAAGATCAATGGGGCCTGGGCCACCGCTGACAAAACTTACAAATCCATGTTCTGTCTTATTGGAGGACATATCTGTTATACCTTGCGACATTGTAGCAAATAGTCAAGTTATTGGCTAATAATTTCTACAAAATCTCCATTTTTTTGGTTTACTTAGGCCATATCTCTGGGGAAAGATTCAATTTATCAGACTTTTTGGATGTTTTACTGGAATCCAAATCAAATATAGGTTTTTATGCTATCCGATGAGAAACGCAATCGATTTTTACAGTTACTGAAGGAATCCACAAAAGACGAATGGGTGTGGATGTCCGGATATTTGTCTGCACTCACCCAGGCAAGCATTGGGGGCAGCAGTGTTGATGTATCGCTCACTCCACCGGTCAGCATTGATTCGGGAACCGATGGAAATTTAAAAACACAACCCATCCAATGCAGCGTGGTGTATGGAACAGAAACCGGAAATTCCAAAAAACTAGGAACCGAACTTGTTAAAAAATTAAAAGAACTCGGAGTTTCTGCAAAATTAAAAAGTACAGACACATACAAAGCGAAAGATCTAAAAGAAGAAGAGTATTTGTTTGTAGTGGTATCCACTCATGGAGATGGAGAGCCACCACAGGCAGCAAAACCATTCCTTCAGATTTTATCTGAGTCAAAAGATTCATTATCAAAAGTTAAATTCGCCGTACTTGGGTTAGGTGATACAAGCTATCCTTTGTTTTGCCAAACCGGTGAAGATGTGGATTCAATGCTTGCAAAATTGGGTGCAGAACGCATCCAACCTCTTGGCAAATGCGATGTGGATTTTGAAGCAGTCTCCAAACCTTGGATGAGTGAACTCATATCCAAACTCAATGCTCATTCTAAAACTGCCACGACACAAAGTGCCAAACCAACACAAACGCCTGCGGCAAAACCGGCTTCCGGTGGTAAGGTCGTTTATGAAGGTTCTGTGGTTACCAATATTGTTTTAAATGATATTGGTGCGAGTAAATCAACAAGACATATCGAAATCAAAGCAAGCGGCACGGTCGATTATCTACCTGGGGACAGCGCTGGTTTTCTTGCTTACAATCGCGATGAGGAAGTGAATCGAATCCTTTCTTTATTAAAAACAGATCGTGAATCGCGTGTTACCTATAAAGGGGAAACATGGATGGCTTATGATTTGTTTCGTAAAAAAGTATCCGTTCGGTTTTTACCGGACCGAGTGATTCAAAAATATGCGAGCCTTGTTGGAAAAGAAATCCCTTCTGGTAAATTGGATTTGGATGTATTACTCACTCTCCATCCATCAGAAAAACAACTAGAACTCCAAACTCTTGTGGATGTTTTAGAACCCATTGTTCCTAGATATTATTCCATCGCTTCTAGCCCTTCGGCTCATGGTGAAGAAGAAGTCCATATAACAGTCGCAGAAGTAGAAATTGAAACATTCACTGGTTTAAAAACTGGTTTTTGTTCTGGTTTTTTAGCGGAATTGAAAGAAGGGGATGTGGTTCCTTTCTTTATCCAAAGAAACAATTCTTTCCGATTGCCAAGTCCTGATACAGACATCATTATGATTGGGCCAGGAACTGGTGTTGCTCCTTTTCGAAGTTTTTTATTTGAAAGGGAACAAAATTCCGGAAATGGAAGGAACTGGTTATTTTTTGGAGAACGAAATTTTGTCTCCGATTTCTATTACCAAACAGAACTATTAGAACTTATGGATACGGGCGTATTGCATAGGTTAAACGCTGCTTTCTCTAGAGATACAAAACAAAAAGTATATGTGCAAGACCGAATGGGTGAAAATGCAACAGAACTTTTGAAGTGGATCGAAAATGGAGCAGTGATTTATCTTTGCGGATCCAAAGACCCAATGAGTAAAGACGTAGACCGCAAACTCATTGAAATTCTTTCAGAAAGAACATTTGATACAGGAAAAGATGCTTCCGATTATTTAAAAGAATTGGAAGAAGCCGGTCGCTACATTAAGGACGTTTACTGAGGTAATCATGGCAGAACAAAAAAAAGAAACATTAGCAGAAAAAGTAAAACGCCTCAGTCGAGGACTTAGAGGATCACTCAGTGATAGTTTGAAGGATGAACATACTGGTTCTCTTCGCTCCGATGACCAATTATTACTTAAGTTCCATGGGATGTACCAACAAGATGATAGAGACCGCAGAGAGGAACGTGCGGCTAAAAAATTAGAACGTCTGTATTCATTTATGATTCGGTTACGAATTCCTGGCGGGATGATCGGGCCTGTTCATTGGGAAGCATTACACAATGTTGCCGGTGAAAATTCTACTGGAACCATCAAAATCACAACCCGCCAAACAGTCCAACTTCATGGAATTTTAAAATCGCAAATCAAACCAACCATCAAAGCATTTGATTCTGTATTTTTGGATTCGATTGCTGCTTGTGGGGATGTGAATCGTAACGTAACTTGTACATCTAATCCTGCTACAAGTCCCTTACACAAAGAAGTGTTTGGGTATGCGGGTGAGATTAGCCGTTCTCTTCTTCCCAAAACAAGAGCATATTATGAGATTTGGCTCGATGAAAATCTTTTAGCCGAAAAAGAAGAACCAGAAGATCCTTTGTATAAGGATGTTTACCTTCCGCGTAAGTTTAAAATCGCTATTGCGATTCCACCTTACAATGATGTGGATCTTTTTACGAATGATATTGGACTGATTGCCATCATTGAAAATGGCCAACTGATTGGGTTCAATGTAGCGGTTGGTGGCGGTCTTGGAACCACACATGGAAATGCAGATACCTATCCAAGAGTGGGAACTGTATTTGGTTTTATTCCAAAAAAAGATATCTTAAAAGTTGTATATGAAATTGTAACCGTTCAAAGAGATTTTGGAAACAGAGAAGATCGAAAACTTTCTCGTTTGAAATACACTTTGGACCGGTTGGGTGTTGAGTTCTACAAAAAAGAAGTAGAAAAGCGCATTGGATTTAGTTTTGAACCAGCCAAAGATTACAAGTTCACGCAAAGATCAGATGATTTTGGTTGGAAACAAGACGTAGCGGGTAACTGGCATTATACTGTCTTTGTTGAGAACGGTCGTGTTTGTGATGAACATGGTTATAATCTAAAAACGGCACTGCTTGAAGTTTCCAAAACAAGAAGAGCCACATTCCGTTTCACTTGTAACCAAAACCTGATCTTATCTGATATCTTTCCAAAAGATAAGGATCTTATCGAATCCATTCTCGTGAAGTTTGGTGTGCATCGGAAAACAAGTGAGATTTCCAATATTCGTAAAAATTCCATTGCTTGTGTGGCACTCAGTACTTGTTCCTTAGCACTTGCGGAAGGACAAAGGTATCTCCCAAGCCTTATCGACAAAATTGAACCTATCCTTGGAAAACATGGACTCGCAGAAGAACCCGTTTCGATTCGAATGACAGGTTGTCCCAACGGATGTGCTAGACCTTATATTTCAGAGATTGGTTTAGTTGGAACATCCTATGGAAAGTATAACTTACATTTGGGTGCTGATGCCGAAGGATACCGACTGAACAAAAAGTATAAAGATGATTTGGATGAGCCGGCGATTTTACTTGAGTTAGATGGACTCTTTGGAAGGTTCTCGAAAGAGAGAAATTCCAAAGAATCTTTTGGAGATTATATCAATCGAATTGGAATCTTAAATTAAGATTCCAATTCTTTCGGAGCAGTTTTGTTCCAATAAGTAGCAATGGCGGCACCGGCAATCAGGTGCCAAATTCCCCACCAAGCACAAATCATCGCCATTCCGCCCAGGCCATCAAAGAAACCGAACACAATCGCAAGTCCTAGGCTTGAGTTTTGAATTCCCGTTTCTATCGCTACCGTCTTTCTATCGGCGAGAGGCAATCGGAAGAGTTTCGCAAAATAATATCCGAGAGAGAGACCGGCCAAGTTCATAAGGAAAACTAGTCCAAAGAGAAGGTGGATGTATTCTTTAAAGAACTTCCAGTTGGTGGCAAGAGCTCCCACGATAAAGAAAGCCAGTAGTAAAATGGAAATCCTTTGCACGGCTCGTTTCACTGTATGTGTGAGTTTGGGGAAAAATTTTTGAAATAGAATTCCTAGTATCAGTGGGACAACAAGAAGTACAGTGATGGAAACCAAAATCTCATAGGGGCTAACGGAGATCGATTTCAGATATTCTCTGGTGACAGGAAGTAAATTCCCCCAAAAGAAAAATCCAAGAGGAGTCAGGATAAAAGAGAATGCAGACGAAAACGTGGTAAGACTCACTGAGAGTGCTAAGTTTCCTTTTGCCAAATGGGTGAAAAAGTTCGACATATTCCCACCAGGACAAGCTGCCACAAGTACCATTCCGAGAGCAAGGCCTGGATGTGGGTTGATCACCCAAATGATGAGGAGGGTGGCAACGGGTAACAGAATGTATTGGCTAAAAAGACCAACAAACGCTGGTTTGGGGTAACGTAGTAGTAGACGGAAGTCTTGGAGTTTTAGCTCCAAGGCAATTCCAAACATAATAAAACCAACGAGTGCATTGATTAGGTAAACGGAGTCTTTGTTAAAATTAAGACGAACGGCATTGATATCCATATTAGTCGGACCATCCTACGAGAATTCTACGTGGCCCATTGAATGGTAGCCTTCCATGAGAAACAGACAAATTATCGATGATGAGAACATCCCCCGTTTGCCAAGGAATGGCCACCAGATGTTTCCAGAAAACATTTGTGATGGATTTCATTTCTTTTGCAGAGATCTCTTCCCCATTTCCATAAGTTACGTGAACATCATGTGATTCTTGTCCAGAAATTCGTTTGATGAGAGTGAGAAGTGTCAGTAACAAAGCAACACCAAGAGAACGGAATGTTTTTTGTCGTTTGAAGATTTTCCAAACTTCACTCACCGCTGCTTGGTAGTGAAAGGTTTGTGAATGGTTATGCCATGCCGTGGTTTTTGCTTCTGGATGGATACGAAATCCTAATTGTTCGTTGGTTATGGTTAAGGAATCAACTCCAGACCAATCCAATTGGAATCTATTTTCATCAGAGATTTTTTTTACTTCCTTAAGATTGGTAGTTCCAAACATTTCATCCCAACGTTTGGTTTTCCATAAAGAAAACCTAGCTGTTGTAGATGGTCCATCGTATCTTCTTCTGTAACGAATTCCATGTTTTTGAATTTTTTCTTTGATTTTAGGATCTACATCTTTATAAACTTCTCGAAGGTCCGTAAGGGGA
This sequence comes from Leptospira chreensis, assembly GCF_016919165.1. Taxonomy (GTDB): domain Bacteria; phylum Spirochaetota; class Leptospiria; order Leptospirales; family Leptospiraceae; genus Leptospira_A; species Leptospira_A chreensis. The sequence continues at coordinate 23,545 of NZ_JAFFPS010000064.1, read as the reverse complement.
GTTTCTCCACCAGTTTCGGATGCTTTTTCTGCATAAAAAAATAAAAGTTTCGGAGGGTTGTCGAGAAAACTCATCTCGGCATGTTGCATGATTGGGTAGTGGGGAGGAAGTTCACTTGCGGTAAACACATGTTTGACGACTTGGTCCCGAGGGGAAGTTCCTAAATAGAACTCACCTAACTTTTTCTCTCCTGTTGCAAAGAGAATGGATTGGAAGTCAGTTGCCTCATGGATGGGAAAACCACGAAAGAGAACGGCACCATAAGTTCTTAGGTCCTCTCTCCATTCCTTCTGGTTTTTCTCGATCCAGTGGGTTAGATCTTGGAGATCTTTTTCCTCTCCCGGTTCATAGACAATGGGAAGTTTTGTCTCCCCGATGAAGGATTTTCGGATCCAATGGGTGGCAATCGTAGTGGCTCGGCTCATACTACTGCCATCTTATTGAACCCCGTTATTTTATAGCAAGAAAAAATCTGTTATATTGAACTAAAGTTCTACAATAACATTCCTGCCGCCACCGTCTGGTTGGTGCCTTCATCTACGAGAACAAAGCTCCCTGTGCCTCTGATTTGCGAATAAGGGTCATAGGCTACGGGTTTTGCTGTCCGAATCGTTACCTTTCCAATTTCGTTTAAGGCCAGGCTTGTTTGTTCCTTCTTTTCGTGAGTGCTTGTTTCCACTCGGTATTCCAAGGAACGAATGGAGGCTTTCACAGCATTGGTCGTTTGGCGGAGTAAATACTTGGAGCCTGGTGTCATGGCCTTCTGGTCCATCCAACAGATATGGGCTTCTAAATCTTGGGAAGTGGTAGGTTCCTGGCCAGTCACAACGAGCATATCCCCGCGGCTCACATCAATTTCATCTTCCAATCGAATGGTTACAGACATAGGTGCATAGGCTGTGGAAATAGAACCTGCATAAGTATCAATGGCTTTGATTTTGGATTTGAGTCCACTTGGCAAAACGGTGATGGAATCTCCGACAGTAAAGTGACCACTGCGAATTTGTCCCGCATAACCTCTGTAATCATGGTATTCTGTTGTTTGTGGGCGAATCACATTTTGCACAGGAAACCTTGGAGCCGGGGACTCTTCTTCTGTATGAAGTTCGATTTCTTCTAAAAATCCAAGAAGTGATTTTTCTTTCCACCAAGGCATGGAGGTTGATAGATCCACCACATTGTCTCCATTCAGTGCAGAGATGGGAAGGAAGTGGATGGATTTTAAATCTAGGTCTTTGGCAAATTCCAAATATTGGTTTTTGATATTTAAAAATACTTCTTCAGAAAAGTCTACTAGGTCCATTTTGTTGATACAAACAACAACATAAGGAATTTTAAGGAGAGATACAATATAGGAATGGCGATAGGTTTGTTCAATCACCCCTTTTCTTGCATCAATGAGTATGATCGCAAGATCAGAGTTAGATGCACCAGTTACCATATTTCTTGTGTATTGGACGTGACCCGGAGCATCAGCAATGATGAACTTTCTTTTGGGCGTATGGAAATATTTATAAGCGATGTCGATGGTGATCCCTTGTTCTCTTTCTGCTTTTAATCCGTCAGTGAGAAGTGCTAGGTTAATTTGTCCATTGACTTGTCCTGCTTTTTCAATGGCTTCAAGTTGGTCTTGGAAAATGGATTTACTATCGTATAACAATCGACCAATGAGGGTTGACTTTCCGTCATCCACACTACCTGCAGTAATAAAACGTAAAATATCCATTAAAAATATCCGCCTTTCTTTCTATCTTCCATGGCTGCTTCCGATCGTTTGTCATCCAAACGAGAGCCTCTTTCTGTAGTTCTTGAAACTTGAATTTCACGAATGATATCATCAATCGTATTGGCTTCTGATTCTACGGCCGCCGTACAAGTCATATCTCCGACAGTTCTAAACCGAACGGTTCTTGTTTCTACTTTATCGGAATTGTCTAAACTAATGAATTTTGATACCGGAAACACTAGGTCTTCTCGCCATACAATTTCTCTTTGGTGAGAAAAATACAAAGAAGGAAGTTCAATGTTTTCTTTACGGATGTATTCCCAAACATCAAGTTCTGTCCAGTTACTAATCGGGAAAACGCGAACGTTTTCTCCTACATGGATTTTCCCATTGTAGATATTCCAAAGTTCAGGCCTTTGGAGTTTTGGATCCCAAGATCCAAATTCATCTCTTACCGAAAAAATTCTTTCTTTGGCGCGAGCTTTTTCTTCATCCCGGCGAGCCCCACCAATACAAGCATCAAATTTAAATTCTGCAATGGTATCAAGGAGAGTCACTGCTTGGATTCCGTTCCGACTGGGGAACTTTCCTTTTTCTTCGACGGCTTTTCCTTGGTCGATGGAGTCTTGTACATAACGAACCACTAGTTTTTCTCCAGTGCGTTCTGCTAAATCATCTCTAAATTTAAGCGCCTCATCAAAGTTATGCCCTGTATCGATATGAACGAGTGGAAAGGGAAATTTACCGGGGCGAAAGGCCTTGAGGGCAAGATGTACGAGACAAATCGAATCTTTTCCGCCGGAAAATAAGAGAGCTGGTCTTTCAAATTGTGCTGCTACTTCTCTTAAGATGTAAATGGCTTCCGATTCTAGTTGGTCTAAATGCGAAAGTCGATGTAAATCGGTCATTTTGGTATTATCCTTTTTTTGGTGCGAGTTTACCGTCTACCCAGTGTAAACCGCATTCTTTCTTAGATTCTTGTTCCCACCACCATCGGCCTGCACGAAAGTCTTCCCCAGGTTCAATGGCTCTTGTACAAGGAGCACAGCCAATACTTGGGAAACCTCTATCGTGTAATAAATTGTAAGGTACATTGTGTTCTCGGATGTACTTCCAAGTATCTTCAAAGGACCATAGGAGTAGTGGTTGGTATTTGATTAAATTTCTTTGGGGATCAGATTCGAAAATAGACATCTCGGTTCGAAATCCCGATTGGTCTTTTCGTAGGCCAGTGACCCAAACTTCTGTATCTTTTAAAATGGTATCGAGGGGAACGAGTTTACGAATTCGGCAACATTCTTTTCGTAAGTCTTGGGAATCGTAAAAAGCATTGGGACCATTGAGTTCGACAAAACTTTGGATTTCTTTTTCATTCGGATAAAAGGCTTCGATTTTTACCCCATAACGGACGTTTGTTTTTTGCCAAACATCATAAGTCTCTTGGAAGAGGCGTCCGGTATCCAAAGTGGCAATGCGAATATCGATTTGATTTTCGAGAATGGCGTGAGTGATTGCCTGGTCTTCCAATCCAAAGCTCGTTGTGAAAACGACCTTACCGGAGAAGTCCAAACTCAATTGTTTTAAACCCTGTTCCAGAGAGAGGGAGGTATAGGTTTCTGCCAAAACTTCCAAATTTCCCATTTTTTCCAATCCTACCGTCCAATGTTTTGTATATTGGACGATTTGTAAACTATATTAGCGGAAATTACTAGATAGAGAAGTCTTCTACGTAAACTTTTGCTTTCTTAATCCTTAAATAGACAGTCTCTCCGGGCAAAAGGTTCAAGAGCCTGTAGGTTTCCTGTTCCAATACGGATTCGATGAGAGTGCCTGTATCCACTCGTTTGAGCTCCACTCGCACGTTCCTTCCTGTTGAATGGATATATTGGATGTCTGCAGCGATCCCTTGGTCCGACTCTCTTACGATTTCTACATCATAAGGACGAACATAGGCTACTGCCACGGATTCTTTTACATCCTGGTGTTCGGAACTATCTAGGTCTAAATTTCCAATTTTGGTTTTCCCTTCCTCAATTCGTCCATGGAACAAATTGACATCTCCGAGAAAATGGAAAACAAAAGGGGACTTGGGTTTGTTGTACACTTCGTCCGGGCTTCCTACTTGTTCTAGTTGTCCTTGGTTTAAGATAACAATCCGATCACTCACTTCGAGTGCTTCTTCTTGGTCATGTGTTACAAAAACGCTCGTTATGTGGATCTCATCATGAAGGCGACGTAACCAGTTTCTTAATTCCTTTCTGACCTTGGCATCGAGAGCTCCGAAGGGTTCATCCAGTAATAAAAATTTTGGTTCGATGGCAAGGGCACGGGCGAGAGCCACACGTTGGCGTTGGCCCCCTGATAATTCGTGCGGGTAACGGTTGTGAAACTTTTCCAGTTGGATGAGGGTGAGTAGTTTGGAAATTTTCTCTTGGATTTCTTTTTTCGAAGGACGTGAGGCTTTTGGTCTTACTTCCAAACCAAAACCAATGTTCTCGGCAATCGTCATATGGCGAAAGAGGGCATAGTGTTGGAAAACAAAACCCACTTCTCCATTTTCAATTTTGGACTTGGATAGATTTTCACCTACAAACTCCACTTGTCCCGAAGAAGGTTCTTCTAGACCGGCAATGATTCGGAGTAAAGTGGTTTTACCAGATCCTGAAGGACCAAGTAAAGCGACGAGTTCCCCATCGGGAATGGTAAGGTTCACACTTTTAAGAGCAGTGAACGATCCAAAGGTTTTATTGACATTACTGATTTCAATCGGCATTTTTTTGACTCGCGGTTCGTTTTTCCAAAATCAATTTAAAGATGAGTGTGAGTAGAGAAAGAAACACAAGTAAGGTGGCACAAGAAAAAGCACCTACGGAATCAAACTCATTGTATAACATTTCTATATGTAAAGGAAGTGTGGTTGTTTTTCCTCGAATATGGCCGCTGAGAACAGAAACGGCTCCAAATTCACCCATAGCTCTCGCATTACAAAGAATGATACCGTATAACAGACCCCATTTGATATTCGGAAGGATGACACGTTTGAGGAGTTGAGGAAAACTTGCACCTAGTAACATTCCTGCTTCTTCTTCTTCTCTTCCTTGGCTTTGCATAAGAGGAACCAGTTCCCGAGCTACAAAGGGGAAGGTGATAAAGACTGTGGCAAGGATCAGGCCTGGTGTATTAAAAACGATTTTGATTCCGTGTGTGGAAAGAAAATCTCCAAAGTAACCTTGCCTACCAAATAACAATAAAAAGATGAGACCAGATACCACAGGAGAAACAGCAAAGGGAGAATCAATGATGGTAACTAAAATATTTTTGCCAGGGAATTGAAACCTGGTGATAGTAAATGCTGCCGTCACACCAAAAATGGTATTTAAAATAACAGAGACAACGGAAACTTTTACGGTAAGGCCAATCGCATAGAGTGCATATTCGCCTGAAATGGAATTCCAATACTTAACATAACCTTCCGAAAAAGCTTCAGAGAATACAGTATAAATAGGCAAAAGAAGGATGATACCGGCAAGGATATAAGTCAAAAACACTAGGAAAACGGGTAAAATTCTAATTTTCATGATAGTTTTTTCGATGCCCGTTCTTGGAGTAAATTAATCAAAAACATAAAAGCAAAAGAGGTAAGTAACATCACAAGAGCAATCGAAGTTGCTTTTTCATATTCGTATTGTTCTAGTTTAGTGACGATAAGGAGGGGTAGGATTTCTGTTTTGCCAGGAATGTTTCCTGAAATAAAAACAACGGATCCGTATTCCCCGATTCCTCTAGCAAAAGCCATTCCTGTTCCTGCAAGGAGGGAAGGCCAAAGTTCAGGAAGTAATACTTTATAAAACGTTTGGAAGGGTGTGGCACCAAGACAACGTGCACTTTCTTCTAATTCTTTGGGTAACTCTTCGATGACGGGTTGCACTGTTCGTACCACAAAAGGAAATCCAATAAAAACAAGAGCAATCACAATGCCGATGGGAGTGTACGCAATTTTAATTCCCCAGGCATCAAAGTAAGATCCAATGATTCCTTTTTGTGAATAAATGGTGGTGAGTGCAATGCCTGCGACTGCTGTGGGAAGAGTGAAAGGTAAATCAATTAAGGTATCGAATAATTTTTTCAAGGGAAAGTTATACCGAACAAGAACCCAGGCAAATAAAAATCCAATGAAGAGGTTGATCAGTGCAGAAATGATTCCTACGCTGAAACTTAAATACAACGCAGAGAGAATTCTTTGGTCGGAAAAAACTTCTAGGATTCCCGAAACTCCAATCCCGAGAGAATGGAAGAAGAGTCCTAGAAGGGGGATGATCACAACCGCGGACGAGTAAAAAACTGTCAGTCCTAAACTGATTCCAAAATGTATCTTTTTATACGGCCGGGTTTCTATTAACATATTTTATTGAGTTTTGTAGATGGCATCAAAGACACCCGCATCTGCAAAATGTTTTTTCTGTGCAGAATCCCAAGTTTCGCCTAAATCGGATAGGGAAAATAATTTGATGTTTGGAAATTCTTTTGCAGAAACCTTAGCAGCCGCAGGATCAATGGGTCTAAAAAAGTGTTTAGAAATGATGGATTGTCCTTCTTTTGTGAATAGATACTCTAAGTAGGTAGTCGCTTTTTCTAAATTGCCTTTTTCCGTTGCTGTTTTTGTTACCACTGCTACTGGAGTTTCGGCTCTGATGGATTCAGATGGATAAACAACTTCTAAAGTATCTTTTCCAGATCTTTTTTCTTCATCTAAAGAGAGTTTTGCTTCATTTTCCCAAGTGATGAGAACGTCACCAATTCCTCTTTGGACAAAAGTAGTTGTGGATCCGCGAGCCCCTGTATCAAGAACAGATGTATTTTTAAAGAGTGCTTTTACGAAGTCAGTTGCTTTTTCATCAGACTTGTATTTGCGTTTTGCATAACCGTAAGCTGCCAAATAATTCCAACGAGCCCCACCACTAGTTTTTGGGTTTGGAGTGATGATAGAAACTCCTGGTTTTACAATATCATCCCAATCTTTGATTTTTTTAGGATTGGATTTACGAACCAAAAATACGATGGTTGAATAGTAAGGAACACTGTTGTTAGGAAGTTTTTTTTGCCAGTTCGCATCGATTAATCCTGATTTGCTTGCGATGCTGTCAATGTCGTAGGAAAGAGCAAGACTCACAACGTCTGCATCCAAACCGTCGATCACGGCACGCGCTTGTTTTCCCGATCCACCATGGGATTGTTGGATGGCAAATTCGTTTCCTTTTTTGGTCTTCCATTGTTTTAGGAAGGATTTATTGATTTCTTCGTACAATTCTCTCGTAGGGTCAAAGGACACATGGAGAAAAGTGGATTCTGCAGCTAGGGAAGAGAGAGTTCCGATGCTGAGGAAAATGCACAATATTGCAGAAATTGTTGGTTTTAGACTCGAAATATAGGTTATTTTTTTCATTTTTGCGCCCTTTTGATTAATAAATCAAACTCATCCTCCAATTTAGCAGATATTTGTCAAACGAAATTTATTTCGTAAAACGCATACTTTTCCCTTTCCGACATAAACCAGGAAAGGAAGAAGATAATTCTCTCAAGGAAATCTGGGGAAGTTCGATCCTTAAGGGAGAAGGCACCCCATGAACGTAAAAGTTGAAAACCAAAACTTAATTCAATTCCCACAAGTGGATTGGAAGTCCTCCAAAAGAAGCGGGGAAGAAAACCACGCGATGGCGGTGCGTGAAAGTTTTGGGGAAATTTTGGAACGTGAATTCCAAGTGCATTCCGAAAAACCGAAAAGTCCTTCTGAATACAAAACCCCTGGACAAGAGAATGGAAATACAAGTTCTCAAGTTGAAATTCCGAAATCGGAAGATCTCACAAAGCAAACGTTAAATGCTCCGGCAGAAACTAAAAAAGAAGAATCCATAGCCAAAGATAAAACCTCAGAAGAAGAAACAGAAGAGATCACTGAGGAAGAAAATTTAGACAAAGAGGCTTTGGAATATAGCCTTGGGATTGTTTCTTCCCATGTAGACTGGGACCGGTCCATGGTTTCTGCCAACCAGTTGAATGAAATGACAGTGAAGGAAAAAACTGTTTTATTATCCTTACAAAAATCCGCTGAAAAATCGACTGCCTATTCTCCGAAAGAGGGAAACGCCTTCATTGATGAAGCGAAAAAATTAGCGGAAAGTTTTTTCCTTTCCGAGAGGGCCCAAACAAACGCATCCGGTTCCGCAAAATCACAAATGCCTATGACCAAAGATTCTAATTTGGTTCCTTTTCCTAAGAGCGATAAAAAAACTTTAGAAGATAAGAAGACAAATCAAAAACCAATTTCTTTTGGAACCAAGATGGACCAAAGTCATTCTGGTTCCCAAGTTTCTGATTTGGTTTTTGCAAAAGGAAAAGAAGTTAAAGTCGAAGGGAAAGACCTTACCCAAGAACACTCTGTTCGCAAAACTGAGGGGAAATCCAAGTCATCCAAATTAGGTAAAAATGGATCAGAGACAACAGAAGTTTCTTCCGACCAAGATAAATCCAACCAAACACAGAACGCTGATAAAATGATTCGTTCTCTTGGAGTCAAAGATAAAGAATTTCAAAAACAAGATTCTAAATCCCCTTCGGCTTTGGAAAAACAAAAATCCACAGAAGCCACACTCGTTCCTAACATCCAAACAGCAACTTCCTCCAAATCAGGAGAAGAGGGTGGTCGTTCTTCCGAGGAACGTAGTTCGAAACAAGGATTTCAATTTTCTTCTTTAGAAAATAAAATTGCAAACAAACCAGAAGAGATTCGTTCCGCAGAAAAAACTGCCAAACCCAAAGAAACCAATCTCAAACAGAACTTAGATGAACTCGTCAAACAAGCGCGTTTTGATATTGTGCAAAATGGAAAGTCCAGTGCCGAGATCGTAATGAATCCAAAAGAATATGGAAGGCTTACTTTGAAAGTTACCGTTGATGGTGATAAGGTCGAAGGACGTATCCTTGTGGAATCGGAAGAGCTCCAAAAATCCCTTCAAAACGAAATCAACACTATTAAAGAAAACTTAAAAGAATCGGGTCTCGACTTACAAGCCCTCGTCATTGATTTATGGGACGATGGCAGTGGGCTTACGGATCGCAAAGAACAAAATGAACTCTACCAAACGATGGTGGACGCGGCCCGGTTTCGTAATTCTGAAAACTCAGTAGGATTAGATGAATCTACGGATCTTCTCGGTCCACCTACATTTGAAGAAACCAAGGCATTGGAATTTTTCGCATAATCACTAGTAAATATAGAAAAAAATAGAGGATCCCATGCCAGACGGAATCAAAGACTTATCAACACAAAACTCAGCAAGAACCAAATACTTTGAAGGGGACAGAACCTTCAATATTCGTAAACATTTGGAACAACTAGATAAAGAAGAAACTAGTGGTCTGAAAGGAATCGAGATTCGTGAGAAACAAAAGGAGCTTGGAAAAGACGATTTTTTAAAACTCCTTCTCACACAACTTTCTCACCAGGATCCAACAAACCCCGTGCAAGACAAAGACTTCATTGCACAAATGGCTCAGTTTTCTTCATTAGAGCAGATGAAAAACATCTCTTCTGGAATTGCGCGAATGGAATCTAAACAAAGTTATTCGGTGGTTGGTAAAATTGTATCAGGCCCGGATTTAGTGACTGGAGAAGATGTTACAGGCCTTGCTGGTGCCATTCTTTTCGATAACGAAGGGAAAACTTACGTTCGTGTGAACGGACGAATGTTAGATGTAGCAAAAATCAATTTGATTTCTGATCCATCACTTCTTAAAGCAGAGCCAGAATTCCAACGTCCCGGGAACGCACAGAATGTTCCGAATAATACATTAAAAAAACAAGAAGCTTATCAGGATTAATTCAAAAAGGTCGATAAAAAAAGAGAGGATATAACGTTATGATGAGATCACTTTACTCCGGAGTTTCCGGATTGAAAAACCACCAAGTAAGAATGGATGTTATTGGTAACAACATCTCCAACGTAAACACACACGGTTTCAAAACCGAACGAGTTACCTTCCAAGACATGATTTCACAAGAGTTACAAGGTGCGTCTGAACCAAACGAAAGGATCGGGGGAACAAACCCGAAACAAGTGGGTCTTGGTTCTCTCATTGCTGCTATCGATAAAATTATGACGCAAGGTGCTTTACAAACCACAGGGAAGAATACCGACGTTGCCGTTTCTGGTGAAGGTTTCTTTGTTGTGAAAGATGGCGACAAACAATTTTATACTCGTGCTGGTGCTTTCAACATAGATAAAAACGGATTTTATGTAAACCCTGCGAATGGTTTAAAAGTCCAAGGTTGGAACTCTCGTTTGGATGATGGTGGAAACAAATACATCAACTCCGCAGGATCTTTGGAAGACATCGTCATTCCTCTTTATTCTAAAGAACCAGCTCGTGCCACTCAAAACGTAGATTTTCAATCCAACCTCAATGCTAGTGTTGCGGCTGTTCCATCCGACGCAACAGAAGAAGACATCCAACGTTATATCAATGATCCAGATCCTCGCCAAAGAAGAGGTCACGTAACATCCATTAATGTTTATGATGAACTTGGAAACACTCGCCAAATGGGAGTGGAGTTTTACAAAATGAGAGAAAACGTATGGAAGATGCGTTTCAAATTGGAAGACTCAAGCCAAGTTTCTGTAGACGTGAGTGGAACTGGTGGGGAAAACACAAAAGTTTCGGGAAACCAAGAACTGGAAGTATCCTTCACACCAGATGGTAAAATCATCTCCGTTTCTGATGGAGTGGATTCTCAAACTACAGGAAAACTCAAAGCCGATATTTCTTTCCGCATTCCAGGAAACCCAACCGCACAAAAATTCAGTTTGAATTTAGGGGAAGCGGGTCTTGTGGGAGGAATCACACAATTCTCTTCTGACTTCACAACAAAAGCAGTAAAACAAGACGGATACACTATGGGATATATGGAGTCTTTCTCCATTGACAACACAGGAACTGTGACCGGTGTTTTTTCGAATGGGGTTCGTCAACCACTCGCAAGGATTGCTCTCGCTAACTTTACAAACCCTGCCGGTCTCAATAAAGAAGGGGATACTATGTATAGTTACTCTTTGAACTCCGGGGATGCAAACATTGGTGAGGCAGGAAGCCAAGGTCGTGGAAAGATCAACGCAGGTCTTCTTGAGATGTCAAACGTTGACCTCTCTGACCAGTTTACGGATATGATTGTGACCCAAAGGGGATTCCAAGCCAACTCCCGAACCATTGTAACCTCAGACCAAATGATCCAGGAAGTTCTCGGTCTCAAACGATAAGATTCCTGAACTAGCGGGGGAAACCCCGTTTTTTCCTTGAGTTCTGCAAAATTCTAAGAAAAATAGGTCAAACTAAACTTTTTAGAATTTGCTTAACTTGTCCCGCTTTCAAAAAAATACCCTCCTTACCTTTTGTTTATTGGCGTTTGTCGCCTACGCACCGTTATACTATTCAATTCGCAGTGCGATTAAAAAAGAAACCTTACCCGTTACTTATGATTCTGCAGAGACTGTAACCTTTCTTAGTTTAGAAGAATGGGAAGTTACGGGAAAAGTTTCCGATCGCCAAACTCTCCAAGTCCTAACTCAGTTGATTGATTTTGAATTTAAAAAATTAACGGGTGGGGTGTATTTAGGAAGAGAGAACACACTCTCTATTTCGAAAAAGAACCGCTCCCAATTTGTTTTATACGGGTCTTTCGAATGGGAAGAGAAGGGGATTCGTTTCACTCCTAAACTCAAATCCACAGAACAAAAAGCTACGTTTTCGGGTAAGTCCATCCTTGTTCCTTATGAAGAACGAGGAAAACTAGTTTCTCTCATTTATCAGTCACTCTCGCATCTTTTGGATGAGACCATTCGTTTGCATCGTTTGTTAAAACGCTCTCCTGAATGGAAAATTCCTTCGGCAGATGGATTCCTTTCGGAATCAGAATTCGTTCGTTTGAGTGAATATAACCCCGCTTTATCCCTTGAGGAGAGGACATTCCTTCTCAAATCGCTCGAATTCCCTTCCGAATATTTACAGTATCTTAAATTCCAATCCAGTTTAGAAAAACGCTCAGAGGAATCTTTAAAGGAAGTTTGGCGGACGGCCGGTGGCAATTCCAATCTATCTTCTTATACAAAGTTTTCGATTGCAAAGTACATTGCTGAGTTCTATTTTTTCAAAAAAGAATTTGGTAAGGTGATCGAGTTTGCAAGTGCTGCTAGGAAAGAAAGAGAAGTTTCCCAATCAGTATTTCATAGTGACTATGCCGATACGATTTCCCTTCTCGGGAAGGCATTGGTTTTAGATGGCAAAAAAGAAGAGGCCGTGTATTATCTTACCTCTGCCAGAAAACTTTACGAAACTTTGGGACTTCTGAAAGATCCGTCCTCCATCGAAAATTCTTATTTTTATGGACTTCTTTTATACGAACTTTCCCAAACGGAGCTCGCTTCCTATGAATTATCTTCGATTCATGGCGGGCTCACTTCTCCTTTAGAACAAATTTATTTGGATTATAACTTAGCCAAGGTATATTACGATTTAGGTCGTTACGATGCGGCCTTGTCCTTGTTACAAGACCAAAGGAAACTAATTTTAGCTGAAGGTTTTCCCAATCACGATATTGCTTTGTATTCCTATAATTTATACGGCGCTTCCTTATACAAATCTGGGAAATGGAGTGTTGCCAAATCCATCTGGGAATCACTCGTCAATGCAAAATCCATTTATGGAATCGAAGAGAAACCATACCATCGTTATGCGTTATTTAACTTAGCAGTTCTTTCTAAACTAAAAAACAACCCAGAACAAACAGAAAGTTTTTACAAACAATACGTAAGGCTCTCCCCATACGGACAAATCGTTGACCTACCGGCAAGCGATCGATTTGAAATCGGAAAACCGATTTATCCTTATACTTGGGATGTTCCTAGCCAAAATTCCTTTGTAGACTTAGAAGAAAGAACCATTCGTTCGTATACGGGTCGTTATTTGTTTAATGGGCAAGATGAGGAAATTCGTGCCAGAACCTATGAAAACCGATTGGAAGATACCAACCTCTTTTTGGACGATTTGTTGAATGCAAAAGCTTTTCTTTCGAAACCCATGTCGATCCTTCGTAAAACTTTGTTTGGTGACTTAAAACGTTTTGAAAAGGGAAATCAAATTGTATTTTTTGATATTGGGCCTGCGCTGAACCATCCGGAGTATCCTGGTGTCACTTCCCTTGCCGTAGCCAAACACTTTTCCGGAATGGAAGTCGTATTATGGGAGTTACCCGGGGAAGTGGATCTGTTTTTAAAAAAAGTAAAACCGGAATTAAAGGACAGATTGTATTCCTTTCCGAATATCCGAATTCTTTCTGCTGACGGGGTGGGCGAGTTTCAAACTTTATATTCCGATCCGAACAATTGGATTTTAAGAAACAGGCCCGTTCCGAATTTAAAAGGAAAAACCATCATCATTCGTGCTGCCAACTCGATTGATATCTATGAACCTTATACAAAAATCCTTCCGCATTTCCAAAACATCGGGAAGGAATTAAAAGCAAGTCCGGTTTTATATTTTTTCAACCGCAGTATCCTCTTAAAACCTGCGGGAACTGAAAAGTTCATTCTAATTGGAAACCAATCCATTCGGGGGTTTCATCATAACTTTCAAAGTTTGGACCGCAATGGGGAACCACCTTATTCCATCCTTCCCTTTACTGTCAGTGAGGAGATACAACCATGAATTTAGTGGAAACAGAATTTCTCTTTTGTATCCTTTCTGGTTTCTTTTTATTCCATTCTCTATCTCGAATTACGGAAGAATGGAAACGTAAAGATTTACTCTTCCAGTGGACTGCTATAACAGCACTTGGATTTTTCCTCACGGAATCACTGGGAAAATGGGGAATCCAATCAGAGCTTTGGAATACAGATTCATTTTTCTCATACATCACAAAAAGTAATCTATTGCTTTTCCTTTCCTATTCTTCCTTAGAAGAAAGGATATTCACTTTAAAACCCATTCGCCGTATTTTTGTTTCGATCTTTTTATTTTCTTTTTGGGTCGGGATCTTGTTTGGGATTCAATTCTTTCAAACGACCATCCTTGTCCAAGACAATACATCCATCCTGCCCTTGGCGATTTCTCTCGGTGCCTTAGTTTGGACAAGGGAGATGTTCTGGTCTTTGGAAAATACAGACAATTCTAAGTTAGTTGATGATACTTCGCGGTTTGTTTATTTGAGTTTTTTACCAGTAGCCTTTTTGGTTCTTTCTCCCTGGAAAGCCGATTGGAGTTTTTACAAACAAGTAGCAGCACTCCTTATGTATGGGATCTCTTCTCATGTCGGATTTCAATTGGTTTCCAAATTCAAAAAGGAAGTGGTTGGATTTGAGTCCGAGATCGGAATTTGGATTGGTGCCATTGCCTTTTCCACCTGTCTTGGAACAGAAATTGTAGTGGTTCTCCCTTTGAGTCTCCTTTCCGGAATCTTTGGACGGCTGCTTTATTCTTACCTATCGTCCCTCTCTTGGTCAGAGCCGGGGATTCGGGGCGTGGTTTCTTTTCTTTACCCCTCTGTTTTGGGAATTTTTCTACCCTTCTTACTTGTGGAACCAAGCGGGTGGGTGCATTCACCCTATGTATTGTTAGGGGTCCAAGTCCTGTATTTCCTAAGTTTTTATTTGGCCGCCAGTCTTTGTTTTGGGATCATCCTTCTAAACAAACAAAAGTAAGATCAATTTTGTAAAAAACAATCGACAGTCGATTTTTTCATGTCGATAGTAAGTCTGTGACCAAATCTTCGGATTCGAAATTCATCATCACGGATGATCCTTTTTTTGAAGGCAAAATCGCCGATTATTCCAAAAAAATCAAAGCTAAGGTTTTGACGCTTTCTCAGTTGGATCAAATTGAATCCGACGCTAATGGCCATATCGCCAAAGTATTGTTCTATCTCTCTCGGTATGAATTGGAAGCCAAACACAAAGAGATCCACCAATTCTTAAAAAACCATCCCACCATTATGTCGAACTTTATTGTTCGAGCCCCCATTGATTATACGGGCTATATTGCCCTTTCTATTGAAGAAGATTTATTTTTTTCCAATGTTCCTGATGACGCCCCACTGATCTTCTTAGTGAAGGCTCTTGCCAATGCTTTCACTAGCCTCCAGATGGTGGTCGATAAATTCGAATTACAAAAACGGATCAATGTTTCTACAAATGAAATTTCCAAACTCACAAAAATTGGAATTAGTCTCGCCAACGAAAAAGATTTCACAAAGTTACTTCGTGATATTTTGAATTCGGCCCGTGAAATTTCGAATTCCGATTCGGGATCTTTGTATTTGGTGGAAAAAGATGAAAGGGGAAATCCGAGAAACTTAAGATTCAAAATCTCCGCTCTCGATTTGAGTTCCGATGAATTTATATTACCCATTAACAAAAAAAGTATCGCCGGTTATGTAGCTTTTACAGGTAAACAATTAAATATTCCTAATGTGTACGAATTGTCCGGTGGAGAGGAATATAAGTTCAACAGTGATTTTGATAAAATGAGTAATTATTATTCAAAATCAATGTTGGTGGTTCCCATGAAGGATCACCATGATGAAGTGGTCGGTGTCATCCAACTCATCAACCGAAAGAAAAATTTTCAAACCAAACTCACTTTAGAGGAAATGAAAACCAATTCTATTTTGGAATATGATAAGTATTCGGAAGAGTTGGTGATGGCTGTGGCAGGGCAGGCGGCTGTTGCCATCCAAAACAATAATTTGGTTCATGACATTGAAACCTTGTTCGAAGGGTTTGTCACTGCCAGTGTTTCTGCCATTGAATCTAGGGATCCAACTACCTCGGGTCACTCCTTTCGTGTGGCCCAGTATACAGTGGGTCTTGCCGAATCGGTCAGTGCCATCCAATCAGGTCGATTTAAAGATATTTATTTTAATGAATCCCAAGTAAAAGAAATTCGTTATGCCTCTCTCCTTCATGATTTTGGAAAAGTAGGTGTTCGGGAAAAGGTTTTGGTGAAAGCCAAAAAACTAGAAGACTATGAACTAGATTTAATTCGATGGCGTTTCCAATTTATCTTAAAGGATGTGGAAGCAAAACTCTCTCAAAAGAAAATTGAATATCTAAAAAAACACGGTAACAACGGTTATCCGGAGTTTGAGAAGTCAATCCACCTGGAATATACTTTGGAAAAAGAAAAATTGGAAGAGATGGTGCGAGTGATCGCGGAATCCAATGAACCTTCTATTTTAGAAGAAGGGAATTCTAACTTTTTGGAAGAGATCTCTAAAATGAGTTATCATACTACGGATGGTAGCCAACTGAATTTACTAATGCCCAAAGAATTTAGTTTTTTATCCATTCGTCGTGGTTCTTTGGATTTTGAGGAAAGGCGAGAAATCGAATCCCATGTGGAACATACCTTTCAATTTTTATCCAAAATCCCTTGGACTCGGGAATTAAAAATGGTTCCTGCCATTGCCCACGGCCACCATGAGAAATTAAATGGATCGGGATACCCTAGAGGTCTCTCTGCTGTAGAGATTCCCGTACAGGCGAAGATGATGGCCATTGCCGATATCTTTGATGCCCTCACAGACCAAGACCGCCCCTATAAAAAGGCGGTGCCACTAGACCGTGCCTTTGACATTTTAAAAATGGAAGTGAGAGACCAACATATCGATGGGGATCTTTTGGATATTTTTATCGGAAGTAAGACTTACGAAAAAATTCTACACAAAAGATAAAAACTAACTTTAGCCAGCGTCATTTTCCAAACTCACAAATCGTTAGTAGAATGCAATGTTAGGTGAAGGTCTCTTGTATTAAACTTTCGAAATGGTTTCCTCGTTCTTCAAAGTTCTTATACAAATCAAAACTCGCACCGGCCGGAGAAAAAATCACGGACAGGATAGAATTGTCTCCAGCACTTTTGGTTTCAATTGCCAAATCCAATTTTGTTTTTAGATCTTTGATTAGAGTGGGTAAGTCAGGAAAGTAATTAGCGATAAGTCCAGCCTCTTCGAATTCCGATTTCCAAACTTCCACCGCCTTTCCGTAAACCCAGATTGGACATTCCAATTCTTTCCATCGTTTGAGAAACAAATCCACTGGTTCTGTTTTCGGAATTCCACCGAGAATCAAAAATAATCCATCCCCTTTTTTGAATCCTGAGATTCCTGAAAGCATGGAATGTAGATTTGTGGATTTGGAATCATTAATGAATTGAATCTCTCTGTATTTTTGTTGGAAACCAGAACTATCCATTCTGTTGAATCGATGAGGAAGTCCTTGGAAAGATTCAAATTGGTTTTGAATCTCTTTTTCCTCCATACCCATCGTTTCTGCAAGGGCAATGGCAAAACATAAATTCATAAGGTTGTGTTTTCCTTTCAAAGGAAACTTGGTTGTATCATAGATATGACTTTGTGTATGGATTTGGTTTGTTTCTAAACTAACAAAGTAGTTTTGGTTTTCACCTACTAGTTGTAAGTTGGAAGAACTAGGACTTCCTGTCGGAAGAAATTGGAAAAAGTTCGGATTCACAAAAGATTTATGATTCGGGTCATCCAAATTTTGAATTTTCCATTTTGCCTCAGCATAAGACTCCATTGTTTTATGCCTTTCTAGGTGGTCTGAAGCCAAATTTAAAATGGCCGATGCCGCAAGTTTTAAGTTAGGTGAGTCGTCCAACTGGTAACTTGAAAGTTCCAAAACCACTAAATCTAAAGCCTCCAAACAAAAGGAGGTAAACGGGACACCAATATTGCCTCCCATTTTTGAATTTGGGAATTTTGATTTTAGAATGTGAAAGGTAAGAGCTGTTGTGGTGGATTTTCCATCTGTCCCTGTAATTCCAATGACAGGGCCTTTGTAAAAAACACGTGCCAAAGTAATTTCACTTAACGTTGGTATCTCTCTTTGTTTGGCTTCTTCCAAGATGGGATGGTTCGGAAGGATGCCTGGGCTTTTGATGATACAGTCAATTCCTTCTAATGCCTTCTGTGGGTGATTGTCTGACAAAACTTCCGCATACAATGGGGAGTTGGCTTTCTCCGGAAACTTGTCTGCCAGTTTGCATATTTTCCCTTGAGAGATTAATAATTTGGCAGAGGAGTCCCCTGAGGATCCGCCACCTAAAATCAAGAATTTTTGGAATTTACCGAGGTCAGAAGCCGATGGAATCGATTGAGAAAACATTGATTGACACTCCGCTAAAATACGATGATTTTGTAAAATCATATCAGGTTGGGTAAATCGGTGCTGAAACACGAAGTGAAAGACGGAAAACTAGTCGTTTATCTGGAAGGTCGATTGGACGTTTCTGTGGCAAATGAAGTGGAAGAGGGCCTTTTGGAACTCATCGATAATGCTGGGCATAGAAAGGTTCTTTTGAACATGAAAGACGTTGAATACATGTCTTCCTCTGGATTCAGAGCTTGTATCTCCACTCTCCGCAAACTTAATTCGAAAGAGGGATCCTTAAAAATCTCCAATATCAAACCCGCAGTCAAACGTATCTTTGATGTCATTGAATTGACTTCGCTTTTTGATATTTATGATTCAGAAGATGCTGCCCTAAAAGCATTTTAAGCGGGGTCCTTGAATCCTGTCTTACATAAGATAGTAGAGACCAAACACGAGGAAATCCGCATGGGAAGGGGGAAGTCCCTTCCTCCTCGTAAGATTCCCGTGCGCCCTTGGGAATCTCACCTCAAAACCAATTCTATCTCCGTCATAGCCGAATGCAAAAAAGGAAGTCCAAGTTCTGGAATCCTTAGGCCAGATTACCACCCTGTCGAAATTGCATCCATTTACGAATCCTCAGGGGCAGGTGCGATCTCTGTCCTCACTGACTCGCAGTATTTTTTTGGTTCTCTCGCTGATCTTGCCTCTGTAGCAGAGGCAGTCAAAATTCCAGTCATCCGAAAGGACTTTATTTTGGATCCCCTTCAAATTGATGAAGCCTATGCCTATGGTGCCTCGGCGATTTTACTCATCGTTCGTATCCTCTCGCCAAAGGAACTGACTTCCTTACACCAATACGCCAAGGGACTTGGTCTTTCTGTCCTTGTGGAAACACACAATAAGGATGAGGTAAAAACGGCCCTTGATTCTGGAGCCACTACCATTGGAATCAATACCCGGGATCTAGATACATTCGAAATTCATAAAAATCTAATAGAAGACATTGCCAAGGAATTAGATAGTTCCATCATCCGTGTGGCTGAATCTGGAATTGAAAGTTATGCAGATTGGCAAAAATACAAGGGAATCGTTGATTCTATGTTAGTTGGAACATACTTTATGAAAAGTAAGGACATCGCAAAAGACTTTCATTCCCTTCTTGTCGGAAACTAAATCTTCTGCTTTTTTAGTACATTCTAAGTAATTTTGTTCCTGGTATCCGATTGGATTTTGGGTATTTCTCTCATTGTCTAGAAATTTCGAAGATAATTTCGCTTTTCTCCTATCGTCCTTCCACTAATCTATCCGCATGAACTGGAAGCAGTCCTTCAAGGGATTCGTTTTATTCCTACTCTATATAGGAACTGCCAAACTGGGGATGGAATTTTTTTCCTTCCAACCGGTGAACTTGGCTGTCCTCTGGATCCCCTCCGGGATTGGACTCATCGGCTGTTTGTTCTTTGGATATTCATTTTTGCCTGTTGTTTGGCTTGCGAGTTTTCTTGCCAACAAAGACGGCCTCATCAGTAGCCAACATGGGTTAGACACGTTTACATTGTATCTTAGCATTTGCCTGACTGCCGGAGTCGATACTTTACAATCCACCTTAGCGTATACATTTTGGATTCGAAAAATCCGTAAAGGTCTTAGTTCCGCAAAAGATAATTTCTACTTTGTGGCTTACGTATGTTTTCTCTCGAGTGTAATTTCGATTCTTTGCCTTGGTGGAGTTTTATATTCCTTTGGATATTTTTATAAACTAAATTTTTCTGAAATGATTCGCACATTGATTGTAATTATCTTTGGCGATACCATCGGTATTTTTATCACAGTTCCTTTCTTTATGGCTTGGAGAAAGTTTCGATTTGAAGACCTATCGATTCGACTCATCCTTTGGACTTTTACATTTATATTTGTCCAAGCAATCATCGTTTATCATTTTCCCTATCTTTTCTTTTTATCTTTTTTGATTCTGATTTATTTAGGATACCGATTTCAAATTAGAGGGGTTACTTTAGGAGTATTTCTATTGTATTTGTCGAGTATACTCATGACTCGAATGGGGGTAGGTCCATTTGTTTATCCCGGAGTTTTTGATTCGTATATCTATTTAATTTCTTTTCTCATTCCTTTTTCGATTCTGTCCGAGTTCATCACCTTACAATACCAACGTCTCATCACCTATCGATTTGAATTGGAAAAGAAAGTTTTTGATCGAACGAAACTACTTCGAAAACAAGTTTTTGAAAAGAACAATGCCATTGAAGCCTTACACAATTCAGAAAAATTACTCAGTGAGTCCAATCGCACAAAAGATATATTTTTTTCCATCATCGCTCACGATTTAAGAAATCCATTAGGGGCTTTCAAACAACTGGCAGAGATTATGTATGAGGATTTTGATTCGCATACCGATTTGGAAAAGAAAGATACCATATTTGAAATCCAAAATTCCGCCTCCATGTTGTATGGGCTTTTGGAACAACTTTTGGATTGGGCAAGGACCCAAACAGGGAATATGCCTTTTCGGCCAAAACAGGTAAACCTGATCAATCTGATCTCAAAAATTACGGAACAAATCGAATCTACAATTAAGAAAAAATCCATCCGTATCATTACAGAAATTCCCTCGGAGTTGGCTTATATTTATGCTGATTCAGAAATGATCCAAGCTGTTCTCCGGAACTTAATCACGAATTCCATTAAGTTTACGAATGAAAATGGTGAAATTAAAGTGATCGCCAAACAAGATGAAGATGGAATTCGCGTAGAATGTCATGACAATGGGGTCGGGATGGGAAGTTCTGATTTGGAGAAATTGTTTCGTGTGGATGCGCAAGTTACTAGTATTGGTTTGGAAGGAGAGAAGGGAACAGGCCTCGGTCTTATCCTTTGTAGTGAATTTATCAAACTACATGGTGGTGAAATTTGGGCCACCAGTGAAAAAGGAAAAGGGACTATTGTTAGTTTTCGTTTGCCGGACAAACGTTAATCATTCGGTTGTTTGCGGAAGGAGAATGGTAAAGACTGTTTTTCCCGGTTTTGTTTCTAACTCTATGATTCCTTTGTGTTTCTCTATCACTTGTTTTGTTATATAAAGACCAAGCCCTGTCCCTTCCCCTACGGGTTTGGTTGTAAAAAAGGGATCAAAAATTTTTGATTCTATGTCTTTCGGAATTCCAACACCAGAATCTTCGATAGAAACAAAAACATAAACATTCCCATTGTTTTCCTTTTTGCCAATTTTGATTTTTAAGGTTCCTTTTCCATTCATGGATTGGATCGCATTTTGAATCATGTTTGTCCAAACTTGATTTAATTCGTCCGGATAACATTCAATTGGTGGTATTTCTTCGAAATCAGTAGTTAGTTCGATTCCTCGTTTTACAGAACTTTCAAAGATGGTGAGAAGCATATCCAAGGAATCGGAAAGTTTGATGGTTTGTTTTTCTCCTTTGGGATCAAAATGGGTAAACTTCTTTAAGGACTCGGCAATTTTAATGGCACGGTTTGCTGCGATTCGAATGGTTTTGGTTCCTTGTAGGATGGAAACAACCCGTTCTCCTATCAGAAAAAAAGCGGCCCCATTTTTGTTTGTGATAACAGGAATCCAATCATTGGGAACTTCTCGAAGTCCAAGTGATACAAAAAGATCGGCCTTCGTTTCCACATCAGTGAGTCCCAAACTTTCTAAGTATTTGCCTAAATCACGTTTGGTTTGTCTGGCTTCTTTTGTAGAGATGGATTCGTTTTGTGTTAAAGCAAGTTCAACTAATGATAAAAATGCGGGATAGGTCTCTTTGGGAATGGGATTTGTTTCGGGGAGGAGCCGAAAATGTTCTGTCATTCTTTCTGCTATGGCTTCGCTAGATGCTATCACCGCACTCAGTGGCGAGTTGATATCGTGGGCGACACTTGCCACCATCACACCAAGAGAGGACATCTTTTCTGATTGGACCAGTTGGTATTTCGCTGCTTTTAAGTTTAACTCTGCAGTCAGGATTTCATTCGATATATGTTTGGATAAAAACAAAGATTGAAAGAACACAAATAGTAAAATTCCATAAGAAAGCAACATGGGCTGTGTTTTATGAAGTAAAGATAAGATGATATCGTTACTCGCACAACCAATGAGTAGAATTGAAGAGAGTCCCAGATAAATGTATCCATATCTTTTGTCTTTCATGTAACGCATGATGAGATAGATGGCGATGAGAAGTAAGGACGTGAGTGCCGTTAAAACATAGAGGTGGAGATAACTAATTGTATAGATGGGACCAAATATGGTGATGCATACTGGGATCAGTAAGATGCCTGCCACTCCATGAATGATATAACTTGGTAAATATTCACGAGTGAGACTATAAAAATAATAAAGCCCTGATATGGCTCCTGCATACTGACTAAAGAAATTGATTCGAAAGACGAGTTCGCTAGAGCTTTCACCCAAGATGAGAAATAAAGCCCTGGTTCCTGTGGCAAGAATTTGTAATGCCATAATCTGGCAAAACAGAAAGAAATATAATGATCCAATGATCCTGCCGCGAGTAAAAAATACTCCCAACTGATAAAGTCCTAAAAAGAATAAGCCACCAACAATTAATGATTCTTCGAATATTTTTTTGTCTCTAGCATTTGCTAGGTATTCACTTTTTCCTAACATTGGAAGGAAACGGATTCCTCCCGCTTGATAGAAGCGATTTCGAAAAAGAATGGTTAGGTGAATCGGCTCATCGTTTGTTTTTAAAAGAACGATTTGTTTGGGTCTACGATCGAACTCATCCCCGTCTCCATATATATTCCCAACGGAACCGATCAAATTTCCATTTTGATATATATTACAATCTGAGAATACAACATTAAAATCAAGAACTAAGATTGTTGGTTCCTTCGGAGGAATGATGGTGAAGAAATAACTTCCGACCCCAAGTCCTGTTTCTGTACTCGTTTTGTTTGGGTTATAAGAATTCCAATGGGGTAAGTCTGGAATGGTGACAAAAATTGTATTGGGACCTTCTTGAAAATCCAACTGGCCCGGAGTGAACTTCCATTCACCAGCTAGAGGAATTACTGGTTCATTTGCAAAGGAATGGTTTGATAGATTCAGAACTCCGCGTTCCAATTTGGGAGAGTCTGTTTCCAGATTCATACAAGAATGAATGGAAAACCAAATCAAGCAGAGAGTAGATAGAGTGTAAAATGGTTTCATTGTTTCTTTCGTCTCTACTCGTATGCGCAATGGATCAAGGATAGAATCGACCATTAACAAACTCTTTTTTCGAAAAGGGTCAAGTTTATTTTTATGTTACACAGTGTTCATAAAAATAAATTAAGGATAACTACTGAAATAAATTACCTCTAATTTTATAGCAAAACTAGTGTTTGGTTGTATAAGCGGTGCCGAAATTTGGTCAGAAACGAAGTTCGTTTTTATTTGAATGAAGAAGAAACTTTTACCTATCGACTGATCTATTGAAGATAACGCATTGATTTCTGATTCTTTGAGGCTTGAAAAAAAGGTAAAGAATCTGGATAATTTTTATAAAATGGGTTTGACTTGGGGTGTACATTCCCAATGATGGTGAAACGGTGATTGAGTTAA
>NZ_JAFFPS010000021.1 GCF_016919165.1 Leptospira chreensis | reverse complement strand
ATCTTGGGGCTTATATAGGATGTTCTAGGTTCCGGCAAAAATTCAATGTTATAAATAATTGCTGGGAGTTGGTTGTACATAATTAAAAGACGAACGTTTACATCTTTAATTGTTTTCTGTAGTACCTCGAGTTCAACAAGAGACAAGTTCAACTGATTTGTTTGTACATTGAAGTTAAAAAGAATACAACCAACTCCAAAAAGAAACATTAACAATGTGTTGATCGTGTATCCTAGAGGGCGATACCATTCTAACCCAAATAAATGAGGGAAAGTAATTCTTTGGAGAGTGAGTAATAAACAAACTGTGATAAAGAAAAAACGAAATGCTTTTGGGTATGTGTTTAGCCGGAACACCGTTAATCCAAAAACAAGTAAGGCTCCCGCGTGGAACATTGCCGAAGGCATTGCCTTCCATAAAAATGATAGATCCGTTAACAATAAGGAAGCAAATATAATAAAAATAACATAATAAGATATATAGATTAGAGTAGGGCTAATTCTTTTGCTGAGAATTGGTAAAACCGCAGAAATGAGTAGATACGAAGAAATTAATGAAAATGTCTCAGCGAAAAAAAAGTATAATGTTTGGTTTGAATCTCCAAATAAAAATAAGGTTAGATTCCTTAATACGAGAACAGCCAAAAAAAAAGCCGTATAGGCTAATTTGACTTCCGATCTAGAGTGTTTGGAAAGGTAATAGATAATAATCGCCATCGAAGTATTGAATACTACCGAGATGACGGTAACGGCAAATATTACATTCATTTCAAATGGAAACATCGTTTTCGAATAACTCCGCTACCTGCTTTATCAATTGTTCGTTGTTAAATGGCTTTACCATCCAAGCATCGGCACCATTAAACAATGCGTTGGAAATAATATCTGGTTTGTCTTCTCCAGATAAAACAATGATCTTAAATTCTTTGTTTTTAATGATTTTTTTTGATTCTCGGATTAGGTTGACTCCACTTAATCCGGGCATATTGAAATCGAAAATTCCTAATCGAATGGAAGGATCAGAATTTAGAATTTCAATAGCCTTTTCTCCTGTGTCACAAGCTTGTACGGAATGTCCTTGACTGCTCAATGCCAGCCTAACAACATTTAAAACTGTAGGAGAATCATCTACGACTAGGATCGATAGCATTTTTATTATATAAGCTGGGAAATTAATTTAAGCAACGATTCATTTGCAAATGGTTTTACAAGCCATCCGATAGCACCAGCTTCCTTACCTTTGTTTTTCATTTCGTCACTAGATTCCGTGGTCAACATAACGATTTTCATGGATTTTCCATTTTCCGTTTTTAAAGCTTTTTCTGTCAGTTCAATGCCTGTCATACCCGGCATGTTCACATCAAAAATTCCGATGTCGAATCCTATGGTTTCTATCTTTTGAAGAGCTTCCATTCCGTTGTTAGCGGATGTGACTTCGTGACCTTCCGTTGTTAACACCAAGTTTAAAATTTTCAAAACTGCTGGTGCATCATCTACCGTTAATATTCTAGCCATTTTATTTCTCCTCTTCTATTAATGGGAATCGAATTGTTAAACATATATCTTTTGTGTTTTCGTTTCTGAAATTATTTTCAATATTATAGATCTGCACATTTGCCTGGTGTTGATCCATGATTTTTTTGACTAAAGGCAATCCAAGTCCAAATCGGAACTGTTCGAATTTAGCATAACTATCGTCGACGACAGATGAAATTCTGAAAAATGGTTCGAAAACAAAGGATTCTAATTTCTCTGGAATCCCGCTTGTTCCATCGTTATTTTGATAAGCGGGGTTAATTATTTTTAATTCCAGAAAATTTTCTTTATGAAAGAAAATTAAATAGATAACATCTTTATCTCTTGAGTATTTGATCGCATTAAGAAAAATTTCGCGAATTACATAAGAAAGTTTGATTTCATCAAAATGAATTTTTTTTCCAGAAACAGAACTTGGAATTTGGCTTAAGTTTATCTTTTGCGATTTGATTAAAAGAGCTTCGGCTAGAATTTCTGCTTCCTTTTGAATGATGGAAAGTAATTTTGTAGGAGATTCTTTTGTTTCGACAATATTCTCATCATCAATGACCGATTGAGATATGGACATACTATCAAACATACTCTTGGCAGCTTCATAGTTTTCCGATAACAAATCCATTACGGGTTTTGGTACAAAATAAATTTTGCCTTCCGAATCCAATTTACTTTTTGAAATAAGAATGCTGACAACACTCATCAAAGTTCCAATCCCACTACCTTGGAATAAACTGATATTCATTTGATGGATGATATCAGCTGCAATGTTTTCATTTTCTTTGTGAGATAATGACTTTTTCCAATCAAAGATATCCACCATTCGTTTATACAGATGGTTTTCTGCTTCGTTAATGAATTGAGATTTTTGTTTTGTCAGTAAAAATTGAAGGGAACGATCTAACGTAAATTGTAAATGGCTTATGTCAATGGGGGTTTGGATAAAATCATAAACCTTGTGTTGTTTTAATAAGGAAGCTGTAATATCCCATTTTGTAGTATCTGTAATGAGAATAATCAGTGTGTGAGGAAAATGTTTACTAAATTCTGAAAGTTTTTCTTTCGTTCCTTCATCCTCTACATCCGAAATATGAAAAATCAAAAAATGAAACTTTCCTTGCTCTAAGGCATGACGTATTTCTTGGAAATGACTGACTCTTTCGAATGTATATCCAATTTCTATTAGTGAATCTACAAGCGAATTCGTATGAATACTTTCGAGTAATAAACAATGCGGAATCATATGGACGCAATTTCCTTTATTTTATCAACGATCTCACCCAATGGCACTTGGTAAGTAACTGCACCGAGCTCAAAGGCTACCTTAGGCATTCCATAAACTACACAAGTTTCTTTGTTTTGCCCAATGGTTAGGCATCCTTGTGTTTTTAGTTGTAATAATCCTTTGGCTCCATCGCTCCCCATACCTGTTAGAATGATACCGATACTGTTTTCGGCTATGTCTTGTTCGGCGACGGATTCAAACAAAACATCTACAGAAGGTCTGTGCCCGTTTTTTTTATCGGTTTGAGAAACACGTGTGTAATAGTCGGGGCCGATTTTTTGAATCCCTAAATGGTAATTACCTGGCGCAATGTAAACATGTCCGACCTGGAGGAGTTCTTTATCTTTGGCTTCTTTCACTCGGACTTTCAATTCCGAATTGAGTCTTTGTGCGAATAGAGCTGTGAAATTTTCTGGCATATGTTGTGCCACAAGAATTGGTGGGAATGTTTCGTCCACATCATCTAATAACTTTCGTAAAGCGGTTGTCCCGCCCGTGGATGATCCAATAAAAATAAACTTTCTTTTGAAGTTTGTTTTTTGTTTTGCTTTGGTTTCGGTGGGAGTGAAAGTTTTGAATGAAGCACTGAGATTGGCAGTGTTAAAGTTTAAACATTCATAAAGTTTGGAAAGTAAGTCTTCTTTGGCCTCGATCAAACTTTCAGGAGTTCCAATCGGTTTGGTCACATAGTCAAAGGCACCTGCCTCTAATGCTTCTAAAGTGATACTGGCTCCTTCTGTTGTGGAAGAACTAAACATAATCACTGGCATTGGATATTGGGGGAGTAATTTTTTTAAAAAAGCAATACCATCCATACCTGGCATATGGACATCCAAAGTCATCACTTCTGGTTGTTTTTCGACAATCAAATCCCTGGCTTCGAAAGGATCGGCCGCTTCGCCGATGACTTCCCATTTTGGATCTGATTCAATCCAACGTTTGATCATACTTCTGACAGATCTTTGGTCATCTACAACGATTACAGTATGTTTTTTCATGTGTTAACCGATGTTAAGTGTTGGCTAATCAATTTTCTGACATCTAAAATAAGTCCTGCATGGCCGTTTCCAAGGATAGTGCAACCAGCAAGTCCATTGATGTTTTTAAAAATAGGAGATATGGGTTTGATTACAATCGACTGGCTTCCGAGAATTTCATCAAATACAATGCCCATTTGTTTTTCGTGTGATTCGGTAACGATGACATATTTTTCTTTTAATGTCCTTTGTTCGTTTAAATCAGAATCTTTTCCGAATAACAAGTTAATATCTACGATGGATATTTGGTTAGTTCTGTATTGGATGCTATGATTGTTTTTGTACAGTTCATTGATAGGTTCATTAGAAACATACATGGATTCTTTTACATCTACGGATGGTAAGATAAAATATGTATCTGATTTGCGAACCACAAGACCTTCGATAATGGCGAGTGTCAACGGAACACGAATGAGAAATGTAGTGCCTTGCCCATAAACAGAAAATACATCTACAAATCCTTTGAGTGTGGTTACATTCTTTCTAACAACATCAAGTCCAACACCCCTGCCGGATAAATCGGTGACTTCTTTGGCAGTCGAAAATCCAGGATGGAATAAAAAATCCCAAACTTCTTGGTCTTGGAGAATCTCTGCTTCGGAATATCCAATGAGCCCGAGAGAGATGGCTTTGTTTAGAATACGTTCTCTGCTGAGGCCTTTCCCATCGTCTCGCACTTCAATCCAAACTTCTTTTCCTGATTGGGTGGCTGTGAGTTGGATGGTTCCTTGTGTTTGTTTCCCTGCTTCTTTTCTTTCTTCAGGCGTTTCTAAACCATGGTCGATAGCATTACGGATGATATGTACAAGTGGATCATACATTTCTTCAATGATGGATTTATCAATTTCCGTATCTTCCCCAGAGATGATGAGTTGGACTTGTTTCCCCGTTTTTTTGGCTGTGTCTCTCACAAGTCTTTCCATTCGAGAAAAGACGCCGGCTATCGGAACCATACGAAGACTGAGAGTGATTTCTTGGAGGTTACGAATTAGTTTTTTTAACTGTAAGGCTGTTTTTTGAAAATTCTCTAACTTTAGTTTGGCGATATCTGGATGATCAGTCACCATCGGTTCGGTGATCACGATCTCTCCCACAATATCTAAAAGAGAATCTAACTTATCGGTATCGATCCGAATGTCTTTTTTTACGGCAGCTTTTTTGTCGTTTTTGGAGTTATCATCCGCTTTATGAATCTGGATGGTTTCTTTGACAACTGTCTCTGATGATTTTTGGAATAAACCAAATTCTTCTTCTTTTACTTGTTTGGAATCCGTTGTAAATAAACCAAATTCTTCTACTTCCTTGGGTTTTGGGTCCTCAGTAAACAATCCGAATTCTTCTTTTTTGTTTTCTTTGTGAAGGTTATCGCTAAAGAGACCAAATTCAGCTGTTGTTTGTTTGGCGGTCGGTTCCTCTGACGTTTGCTGTAATAGAAGTCGAATGGATTCGTTTTTTTGATTTAATTTATTTAAAAACTGAGTTTGTTCCTCAGAAAAAAAATCACCCCCAGAAGGAGCAGATTCTTCATGTTCAACAAGTTCATTGAGATGATCGAGAGCCGTGATTAAAAACTCGAGAGTGTCTTCATCCTGCGCCTCTGGATTCTTTCGTAAATAGTCTAAAAGATTTTCGGCTGCGTGGGCCATCTTTACTATGGCTGTTAGTCCAAAAAAACCGGAACTTCCTTTTACCGTATGGAAATGGCGGAATAAAGTATCTAGGAGGTCTCTCTCTACTAAACTACCATCGAGTGTTGATTTTTCGAAATGGAGTAACTCCTTTTCGATATTTTCTAGTGTTTCTCGTGCTTCTAGTAGGTATTCTAAAACGTCGTCTCTTTCCATGGATTAATTTCCCGGAATTTCCTTAATCAAATGAGTCTCTTCTTGGGTAAGTAATCTTTGTAAGTTGATCAGAATTTTAACCGTGTCTCCCACTCTCCCTGTGGCATAAATAAATCTTGAGGATTTGGATTCCCCAATTTTGGGAGCTAAGTCAATGTTCTCTACAGGAATTCTTAAAACATCGTTTACTGTGTCGACAATGAGGCCGAGAGGTAAACCATCTAATTCTACAAGTAAAACACAAGTTCTATCATGATATGGTTTGAATGGCATATCAAACCGCAACCTAACATCCATTACTGGAATAATTTTTCCTCGAATGTTGATGACACCTTTTAGAAAGGGAGCCGTTCCCGGGATGGTTGTGATCGCAGGAAGGGCAAGGATTTCTGTGAGATGACGAACTTCAAATGCATAATCCCTGTCTTCGAGACTAAAACAAAGATACAAGTCTCTCATGGTATCTTCGTCTGCATTCAAATCCCATGACTTTAATGTCTGACTCATATTCTGGCCTTACAATACAATTCTTGGTTTTTCGACTCGGGTGAGGGCGGTTGTTTTGGCACCATCCTCTTTGAGTTTGAAACCCATAATGACGGAACGCATGATTTCCACTTGGCGTTTTAAAGTTTCACTGGAGGCAGCCACTTCTTCTGCGGATGCCGCAGTAGTTGACGTAACAGTTGTTACTTGGTCTATCCCTTGTGTGATTTGTAAAACTGCTGATTTTTGTTCATGGATGGAAAGTGCTAGGCCTTTTGTGAGTTCACTTACGTTCTCTGCACTTTCGGAAATTTTTCCGAGAACCTCCGCGGTTTTTTCCGTCGCTTCATTACCCAATTTGACTTTTTTCATGGATGATTCAATGAGGAGTGTTGTTTCATCCGCAGCATTTGCACTTTTTTGCGCTAAATTTCGTACTTCTTCGGCAACAACAGCAAATCCTTTTCCATGTTGTCCCGCCCTTGCTGCTTCTACCGCAGCATTGAGTGCAAGGATATTGGTTTGAAAGGCAATGTCATTAATGACTTTATTGATTTTGGAAATTTGGTCAAAGGAACTACTGATTTCTCCCATAGCAGAAACTAAATCCTTCATTTTTGAATTTCCCTCAATCGCTTGTTTGGCGGTAGATTCAGAAAATTCTGTCATTTGTTCTGCATTTTCTGCATTTGCCAAGAAACTATTGCTGATCTCTGTGAGTGTTGCAGAGATTTCTTCCACAGCACTCGCTTGTTCACTAGCAGCTTCAGACAAAGATGTACTGGCATCGGCCAATTGTTGTGCACCCAGATCGACTTCTTGAGAGGTGAAATATAGTTTTTCGACAACCTCAGACAAATTGACTAACATTCGTTTTAAACTGAGACCTAATTGGTCACGTTCCGATTTGAGTGTAACTTCGGAACTTAAGTCAGAGTTGGCAATCCGTTCTAAGTGTTCGGCCCGTTCTTTGATAAAAGTAACAAGCTCCATAAATGCTTGCGAAAGTTGTTGGATTTCGTTTCCTTCTAAGTGTTTTCCTTGTTTCGATGTTTTATGTTTTGTATCTAAGTCTACATCCAAATCTCCAATGGAAACAGTTTGTGCGACTTCTACGATTTTTTTCATTGGTGCGGCAATGGAATCGGAAAAGAAGATGGCGATGACAAAAACAAAAACGAATGCAAGAATGACTACGGAAGAAACAATAACAAGTGAGCTATTAAATTGGTCTTCTGATTGATGGTATTCCTCTTTAGCAACTTTCAATTGTACTCGAATCAAATCATCCAAGTGATGGGTCAATGGTTCGAAGATAGGATACATATCTACATTGACAAATTTTTCGAGTTCTTCTTCATTTCTCGTTTCGAGCAGGATTTTGAGTTGTTTGACACCGGCTTTGAGGGGGGGGAATTCCTTTTCCATCTGATCGATGATCACTTTTTCTTCCGGAACAAGGTAGGTTCCTAAATAAACTTTCCAGATTTCGTCGGCTTTGGTTTCCGATTCGCGGATTGACTCTAATGCTTCCTCGACACTGATTTTTTTCGCACGTACTTTATTTGCTGAATCAACAATCCCAATCAGATAGGCATCGGATACTTCCTTAATCTGACTTATGGGGACCACACGGTCTTCGAATACGGTGTGGAGAGAGGCTAAAATCTGACTTGCCGAATAGAAACTGGCAGCTGCGACAACAATCATTAAAAGAATTGTTACCATAAAAGCCAAAAGTAATTTGACCCGAATTTTTAAATCATGAATCCATTTCATAGTTTTTCCCTAGAGGTGGACGGAAAGATACTTCGTATATGGTTTTAGTCAAGCCATTCCTAATATTAAAGTATAAAAAACCAATTTCGTTAGAATTGATTTAAAAAGTTTTGGAATAACCTAAGCTAACATAGAATAAATGGGCAGGGATGTTTTGTAAGGTATAAGCCTCTCTGAGCCAGGTTTTGACAATGCTGTCCCTTAGGGAATTGCCAGTGTTTATTTGTTCGATCGAATTTAGAATTGAGGTATTGTACGCACCGTAAATGCGCGAAGGATCGACCACTTTTCCGTCTTCGGAGCTACGATTCCAGTGCGATTTGTTCGGATCTCCTCCGGCATACCCAAAATAATTGTTTGTATCCCATAGATAGAGATCGGGCCGAAAGATATGAGCGAATTTGATAAAAAAGTCTCCAAAGAAGAACGAAGTCGATGTAGTGATGTCTTGGATTCCGTTCCGATTGTCCACCGCATTGTTTCCCATGGCATATCCAAGATTGAAATGAGGCATAATTCGAAAGAATTTCTCTTCCCTAAAGGTATAAGATCCACTGAGTGAGATATAATTTCTGCCGGACATAAGTCCGCCATTCTCTGTGGAGTATTGAGTATAGTATGAAATGGTCGGTTTGACGATTTTTAGAAAGGGGAGTTGCCAATGGACAAAGTATTCGTGCCACATAAGCCTGTGGATGGCGTCCGGATTGTTCGTATTAAACGTGTTATTCGGTCCTCCTGAGGTATGGAGATTTTGTTTTTGGGTTCCAGGTGCGAGAAGTGAATTTGACGTTTTTTGAAAGGTATTATAAAACCAAATCCCTACAGAAAACTCACCCCATTTTGTTGGATCAAACTGATAACTCATCGTAAAGAAGAGACCATCCGCTCTTCTGTTTCCGTTCGGTTCTTTTTTGGGTCCATATCCTTGGTTGGGACTGTAACCTAAACAAGGGTCGGATCCTTCGCCCGTGGAAATTCTTTCATGGACAGACTGTACGCAAGGGTCTTGGCCATAGGGATCAAAAAATTTCACCTCTTCTCCTAAATAAGAAGGACCAACTCCACCGGGACTCGACTGGAGAAGGCGTCTATCGGAGTCTCTATCGTCTCTATTTGTTAGTTGGAAATTTCCAAAGAGTGACCACATGAATTTTTTATCGGGTGACCAAACATTGATCGTGGGTTGGAGGGCGGGTGCATAAGTAAAACTTTGGTAGGCCGCATTATTCCTTCGGCTTTGTGACTCACCGACAAACGAATTTCCTCGCCAAAGGAAGTCCGACACAATCTCTGTATTCGTTTCTACAATCAGAGATTTTGGTTCTTCTGGTTTGGTTTCTGATAAGATCGGAAAGGAAAATACTAAAATCAGAAATAGGAAACTAAGGGTTTGGATTTTTGAGAAGGGATTGGAATAATTCACGGAATCTTCTGCCTCCTTCCTTTCGGATCGGGTCTTGTAACAGAGTTTCCGAACTTCCTTTTGAGGTTAAGATGACCTTATATTCTTTTTGTAATAACAAAACATGGACATACTGTGCGAAGGCTTCCGCATAAGTATCATCTGCATTTGTTGCTGCATATAAAGATACGAACTGCGTATTGGTGAGTTTTTTATAAAGAAATTTACCTTCAGGGAAAAGGGATAGGGTCGGAGTGTTTTGATAAAATTTGATTTTGTTTCTTTCGGGAAAAAAAGTAGCTTCGTAAGGAGAATAGGTTTCTGACCACCAAATTCCTTCGAAGAGAGGAAAGTTACGGAAGTCCCTTTGTTTTTCGGAAAAATCGGGGGCATGATTTTTAACGATGGATAAAATATGACCTAACTCGTGTAATAAGATAAAACGAGTTGCCGTTTCTTTGGAATTGTTATCATCTAAATGAATTTGGATAGAATTTTCCTTGGAAGGAAGAAAAGCCGTAGATTCTTTTTTGGATGCCCAAGTATTACCACCGTCTCCGAGTAGATCGGAATCCATATAAATAATGCCACCAATGGGTTTGCCTGCATCATCTCGCACAATGCCAGTAAGTCCTGTGGATCCTAAGTTTGTTACAAAGTAGATTCCATAGATCAGTGCGTCGGCAAGAGCGTTCACTTCTTTCGGAAGTGATTTCTCGATAAGATTCAGTTCCGATTTCCAACGGGAAAGATCTTTGGTGGGACTCGGAACATCACTAATTTCATCTATTTGATTGATGGCATTTAATGTATCCAATCGTTTGGAATCCAACGAATAAACACGATCCTTCCAGGTTCCCTGCAAAGAGGGAAGTTGGTTTGACTTTAAACCAATACTGTTTTTGGCCCAATCGGCATAGGGGTTTGTGGGAATCGAAAATGATGGGGGTGTACATACCCAAAAAAGGAAAGGAAGTAAGGATATGATGTAAGGATTCGATCGCATTTGCCGATTGTATTTCTATATGAAAGGATTTGTTGGTCTATGCTTTTTTTTCCCATGGATCCTTTTCGCTGAAATCAATCCATGGAATTTACGACCCGATGTGCGTATTTTAACTAGAAAAGAAGTGTCACATATTGTTTTGGAATCAAGACCTGACCATTTTCGAGTGACTCTCATTGTTTCTGAACGATTTCCTTACAATTATAAAGCCCTTTCTCACCCTTTTTTCTTTCGAATGGAAGATGAGAAAAAAGCTTTCGAACTTGCGAATCAAATGGACAAGTATTTGGATACTGGAAAAGCTTTCACCATCACCTTGAATGGATCAGAGATCCAAACTTTGGTATGGGGAGAACCCTGATTGACACGTTCCTTTTATTTATACTTCAAAGAAATCTTTCGTAAACCGACTAAATCAGAATGGGAAATTTTAAAATTAGTAGAAGCCCGTTATGATAAAGAATATACATTTTATATTTTTATCACACATATCATCGTTTATTCCTTACTGATTGCTCCACCGTTTTCGGAAATTCGAATGCAAGTTCTGCCTTATTTACTTGGGGTGTCGATTGCAAGACTGATTCTACTTGTGCAGTTTTATACAAGGAATGTTCCCATTCAAAGAGTCATTTACTTCAGTGGCATTGTGGCGGATGGACTCGTTTATCTTGTTTTTATTGTGGCGATGCATTCCTTTCCTTCATTGGGAGTTTTCTATTTATTAAATTCCTATTTGATGTCTTTTGTTTTTCCCATCCTTCTCTATAGTACAAGACTTGATCCTAAAGCTTGTATTCTCAGTGCTTTTTATTTTTCTGTTTTACATATAGTTTATATTTTTAACTTACCAACTGCGGTTTCCGATCAGTTTTCTTTTTTTAGTAAATACTTTTTGATCCTTGTGTATTGGGGGAGTGCTGCTCTTGGTACGGTGTTTGTTTTAAACAAAAGAAAAGATACTACTGATATGTACAATCTTTCCGAAGAAAAAAGATTTATGTTACATGAATTGGAGCTCGCAAAAAAAGTACAAGATGCACTTTTTCCTGGAAATATTAAAATTCCAAACCTTGCCTTCACGTATTATCGCAAAAGTCCGAATGTGATTGGGGGAGACTTCTTTGACTTCGTTCAACTCCGGGAAGGAAACGTCGGTGTGTTTTTAACTGATGTTGCGGGACACGGAATTTCTTCTGCTATGGTTGCCTCCATCATGAAGGTACTTGTTTCTACCATTCCTTATCGTTTCAAAACGGCTCCGGCAAAACTTATGGATTATTTAGATGATCGTTTGACAAATGATTTAAACAAATACCATGCATCCGCAATTTATCTATTCTTTGATTTTATTGAAAAAAAACTGACACTGGGAAACGCAGGACATCCGTATTTGATTTTGGCTCACAAAGGTGAGGACTACCAAGAATTAGAAACACAAGGTGCCATCCTTGGTTTTAATATCAAAATCCCACCCATATCTGAAAAGACTTTGCCCATTGCTCCGGGAGATCGTTTTTTTATCTATACTGACGGACTTATTGAATCCACAGATGCCGAAGGGAATAGTCTGGGAACGGAAGGACTCCTTGCACTTCTCAATCGCCATAGACAAAGTTCCAACATCAAAGAACTAGAAAAGAACCTTCTTTTCGAATTAAAATCCAACTACGGACTCGACAGTTTTTCTGATGACACCATGTTTCTAATCTTGGAAGTAGAAGAATAAGGAGAATTCATTTGTCTTTTTTAGATATTCAAATCAAATCCAATTTTGCTCTTGTCACCATCAAAAGGCCAGAAGCCCTCAATGCACTCAATGATGTAGTCATCACGGAAATCGGTGCCATGGTCGACGAACTGGAATCCAACAACGCGGTTCGCGGATTCATACTTACGGGTGAAGGGAAAGCTTTTGTCGCCGGTGCAGATATTGCCAAAATGAGAGAGTTCAACGTTCGCGAAGGACAGGCATTTTCGGAACTCGGCCAAACTGTTTTTAGAAAGATGGAACTCTCCGGTCTTATCTCCATCGCTGCCATCAATGGATTTTGTTTGGGTGGGGGAATGGAACTTGCTATGGCATGTGATATTCGTTATGCGGCAACTCCAGCCAAATTAGGCCTACCGGAAGTCACACTCGGTTTACTTCCAGGATTTGGTGGGTCTCAGAGACTGCCAAGACTGATTGGAGTCGGAAGAGCCACGGAACTCATTCTCTCTGGAGATATGATTTCTGCAGAAGAAGGATATAGATTGGGACTCATCAACAAAGTCACAGATCCAGCAGAACTATTGAATGAATCAGAAAAAACCATCACTACAATCCTTTCTCGTGGACCTAACGCGATCAAGGCGGCAAAAACTGCCATTCGCCAAGGATTGGAAACCAATATGGAAGGTGGACTCGAATGGGAAAAACAACTTTTCGGTGGCCGATTTGCTGATGAAGAAACCAAAGAAGGTCTCTCTGCCTTTTTAGAAAAAAGAAAACCAAACTTCAAAGGTTAATTTATGAAAACACGGATTGGAATTTTTCTTGTTCTATTGACTTTCTCTGTTTGTAAACAAGCAGAATCCTTTCCGTCGCAAACCAACACACCTGAGATCATTTTTGGGAGTGTTGCTGATCGTGCTTTAAAATTGGAAATTGCCAACACTCCTTCCACAAGAGCCACAGGCCTTATGTACCGGACCAAATTAGGAGAGGACGAAGGAATGCTTTTTGTTTTCCCTCGACCCGATCTTTTAAGTTTTTGGATGAAGAACACTCTCATTCCTTTATCGATTGGTTATTTTTCAGAAGATATGCGACTTTTAGAATCATTCGATATGAAACCAAACCAAACAGAAGAAGTCTACAATGCGCGAAGACCTGCGATGTATGCTTTAGAAGTCAATCAAGGTTGGTTCGCAAAACACAAAATAGGTAAGGATGCAGTCCTCACTTTGGAACGGAAAGTCAGCGCCCGCGATTAATTTTTTCGTTTTTACTTGAATCTCTGAAGACCATGGTTACTATTTTTTACCATGGTTGTCAACAATCCTCGTTTAATTACCCTATTATCGGAAGAACAAAAAGCCGACTTGGCTTCGATGGAAAAACAATTTGCCCATCATTTAGAATATACCATTGGTAAAAACAGATTTAATCTCAAAAACGAAGATATATACAAAGCACTAGGTCATACCATCAGAGATTTTTTAATCGATCGTTTGAATGTCACACACGAACGTTATCGAAATGAAAATCCCAAAAAAGTTTTTTATTTTTCCTTAGAGTTTCTTATGGGACGCACTCTTATGAATGCTCTCATCAATCTCGGGTTATACGAAACCATCCAAACGATGCTTCGGGGGATTGGTTTTGAACTTACCGATGTTTTGGAATTTGAAACCGATGCGGGTCTTGGGAACGGGGGGCTTGGACGGCTAGCGGCTTGTTTTTTAGATTCCATGGCCACTCTCAATGTTCCTGGATTTGGTTATGGAATTCGTTATGATTATGGAATTTTTAACCAAATCATTGCCAATGGAAACCAATTAGAAATGCCTGATCACTGGGATGCCGATGGAGTTCCTTATGAAGTGGTTCGTTCCGATATTTCCTTTTCTGTTGGGTTTTTTGGACATACGGAAACGAAAGTTTCAGGAAAAGGAAAAATCCAACACGACTGGGTTCCAGATGAAACAGTCTTAGCTTCTGCACATGATTATCCCATTCCCGGATTTAACACGAGTACGGTGAACTACTTACGACTTTGGGCTGCCAAATCTTCCGAAGAGTTCAATTTGGATTATTTCAATCATGGCGACTACATGAAAGCCGTACAAGATAAATCCATATCCGAAAATATTTCCAAAGTATTATATCCCAACGACACCACCGAACAAGGGAAGGTGCTTCGCCTCAAACAACAATACTTTATGGTTTGTGCCTCTCTCCAAGATATCTTAATTCAGTATCGTGAATCTACACAAAATCTAAAAGAACTTCCAAGCTACGTAGCCATTCAATTGAACGATACCCATCCAAGCATTGGAATTGCGGAACTTATGCGAATTTTCCTCGATTCTGAAGAAATGGACTGGGAACCGGCTTGGGAGATTGTCACCAAAGTATTTTCTTATACCAACCATACCGTTTTACCAGAAGCTTTGGAAACATGGAGGGTAGAACTTTTTGAAAAACTTCTTCCGAGGCATTTAGAAATCATTTATGAAATCAATCATCGATTTTTATCGGATGTTCGTAGCAAGGGTGTTCTATCGGAAGAGGAAATCAAAGAGGTCAGTATCATAGAAGAAAGCCATGAAAAACGAATCCGAATGGCAAACTTGGCCGTCATTGGTTCTTACCGCGTGAATGGTGTTGCGGAACTCCATTCGGAACTCATTAAAAAAACTATCTTCCAAGCCTTTACCAAAGTATTTCCTGAAAAGTTTAATAACAAAACCAATGGAATCACACCACGTCGTTGGTTACTCCAATCAAACCCTAGTTTGGCGAATTTAATTTCTAAACGAATTGGGAATGGTTTTACAACCGATTTATACAAATTAAAGGAATTGGAATCCTTTGTAGGAGATGCCGATTTCCAAAATGATTGGCGTAAAGTAAAACAAACAGCCAAAGAAGAGTTAACCAAACTCATCAAAAGTGAAACAGGAATCTCCATTGATCCCAAATCCATGATCGATGTACAAATCAAAAGGTTTCATGAATACAAACGCCAACTTTTAAATATCCTTAGAGTGATTGCCGAATACAGACGAATCAAAGAAAATCCTTCTCGTGTGATCACACCACGGACTGTGATTTTTGGGGGAAAGGCTGCTCCGGGATATTATATGGCCAAACTCATCATCAAACTCATCAACAATGTCGCTTGGGTGATCAACCGTGACCCGGATGTTGCTGATCGGTTGAAAGTGGTTTTTTTACCCAACTACCGAGTGAGCCTTGCGGAAAAAATCATTCCTGGAAGTAATTTATCGGAACAAATCTCTACGGCAGGAACGGAAGCTTCTGGAACCAGTAACATGAAATTTATGTTAAACGGTGCTTTGACCATTGGAACCTTGGATGGCGCCAATGTGGAAATTCTAGAAGAGGTGGGTGCGGAAAATATTTATATCTTTGGTCTCCACACAGAAGAAGTCTATCGTTTGAAGGAAGCCGGATACCAACCCGCTGATTTCATCCATCGGAATGAAGACCTCCACCGCGTCTTACTGATGATCCGTGAAAATTTATTTTCCATGGGAGAGCCTGGTATTTTTGGCCCCATCTATGATAGCCTGTATTATACAGACAGTTACCTCCTGATGGCTGATTTTGATGCTTATGATGCGACTCAGGAACTCGTAGCCCGGGACTATTTGGACGAGACCACCTGGACGAGAAAGTCCATATTGAATGTGGCTAGGTCTGGCAAATTTTCTTCCGACCGCACCATTCGGGAGTATGCCAAGGACATCTGGAAGGTTCCCCTCCTTGACACAGTTCCTCCTAAAACTATCTACAAATTGCCACAAAACTGAATCGACATAAAAGAACTAAGGTTGTATCGTTCCAAGGAAAGGGTCCCAAATGAGTAAAGGTTATATTATATGTGTCGATGATGAAATATCGGTATTGGAAACGCTTGCGGAACAACTTCTGGCTCGATTTGGCGAATCCCATATCATCGAGACGGCAAGCAGTGCCGAAGAAGCACTTTCCCTCATCGACGAAATCATCAGTAGCAACGACATCGTGGAGTTGATTGTTTCTGACCAAGTGATGCCTGGAATGAAAGGGGATCGATTTTTGGAGCAGGTGCACCACCGCCTTCCCGATGCGATCAAAATCCTTCTCACCGGCCAAGCGGGACTTGATTCGGCAATCTATGCTATTAATAACGGGGGACTCAGTCGGTATGTCGAAAAACCTTGGAACATTGAAGAACTATCCAAAGACATCAAAGACCTACTCGATAAGTTTCGGCAGAATTTGGAAAACCAACATCTCATCCAAGCCCTCAACCGTCGCATCATCGAATTGGAATCGCAGCAGCAGTAAAATTCCATCTCTAATTCTCGTTTTTCTTCTTCTTTCTCTTTCGCCTGTTTTTGGGAAAGAGAAAGAACTCACACCCGAACAAATTTCCAAAAAGAAAGATGTTCTTTCTAAAATCATTCGTTATGGCACAAGCCAAGAAAGAAAACAAGCGTTAGGTGAGCTCACAAGGTTTCCGAAAGAGAATGCGGGTGAACTTTATGAACTCATTGGCGAACAATTAAAAACTGAAAAAGATATGGGGATGAAGATTGTCCTCCTGAAAACCATTGGTGATTTGGATTTAAAGGATAACAAAGATACCATTATTTCTCTTTTTGAAGATTCCAATGAAGATGTTGCCAAACAAGCCGTAACTTCTGCTAAAAAAATGAAACTAGCGGAAGCCACAAATCCCTTACTTGAAAAAGTAAAAAAAGAAGACTTCACTAAAAACTCCAATTCACTCAGTTCGTACATCAGTGCTTTGGCGGACTTACCGGATGGAAAAGTGGCAGCCCCCTTTCTCGAAACCAAATTTCGGGAAAAGTTTAACAATGCAGATATGCGGGGCCAAATCGCCTTATACTTTGGAACCGTTTTATACTCGGATGCAGAATCGGCTCTTATGGAAGTGGCTTTTGATGAAATCCAACCCACAACGTTACGATGTTATTCGATGAATACTCTGGGTAAGTTAAAGTCCGAAAACGCCAAACCAAAGTTCTATGAACTTTTAGATTCCTTAAAGAAAACTGCCGGTAAATTGGACGCTAAAAAAGCCCAGTCTTTAAAGATCTATGCCATCGGTGCTCTTGTGACTATGGGCGATAAGGAAGTATTCCAGGAACTGAATGAATTTGCCCGGGATGATGATAGTATGGTGCGGCTCCGTGCGATTGAATTTATGGGAAGTTTGAAAGATCCAAAAGCTTTGGAGTTATTGGAATACAAACGCGACCGAGACCCGAGTCCCAAAGTGCAGAAGGCCGCAAAAAAAGCCATCGACCAAATCAATGGAAAAGACAGCCCTCCTGAGGAAGAAAAATCCGTAGAGGAAAAACCAGAAGAAGAACCCAAATGAAATTAAAGGTTTTCACTTCTTTTTTGACCTTTCTTTTGATTGTCTCTGGGATCTCTCTCCATTCCGAAGAAGATGGACGTTATACAGGCCCCATTCCGCGTTCCGAAAAACGGATCTTAGACGGGAAATCGGAATTTCAAAAGACAGGTGCTTTTCCCTTGGATTGGAAGTTATTTTATAAGGGAAAACAAGGGGATTTTGTTGTTTTTTATGATTTAAACGGAGATGAAATCCATTACCGGTACAGAAGGAATAAGTTCGATTTGGACGGCGAATTCTTTGTCAAAGATTTGTTTCCCGGAAATCCCTACCGTGTGAAGGGGGAATGGATTGGTTATTATTTTTATTCCATCGATGAGAGGGGAAAACGTTCTTCTCTTCCCACCCCCAAAAAACTACCAGCAGAACCCAAAGAGTTTATCGATAGGCAATCGGTTCCTATTTTTAAATTAATCGAATACATCGAAGTACGCACAGACGATCTTCTATACTAGAGATCGAATTTTTGTAATAACTGAAAGTTAATAAACAAAATGGGATTTGGATCCTTTTCTTTTTCCGAATAACTGATGTTTACTGAAATAAAGGGACTTACCCATTTGAGTTTGATGATCTCTTGTCTATCAGTTAGGTTGATATTAAAATCTGTGGCATAGGTCCAGTTTTCAAACCAAGCCCTGGTTTTGGGTTGGCCTTCTCGGAAGATGGCACTGAACTCCAGTAAGTTTCCGGTATCTATGGGGATGGCTAGTTTTCCTTCCCATTGGCCTCCATTTTCTCTCGATTCAAATCCAAAAGACACTACGGCTTTTTCCTTTCGCCATTCATAAAATGCGGCTCGTCCCATTTCCTTGTACTGGTAATTTCCTGATTCATTGTATTCGCGATACCGGTAGAGTAGGTTTCCCCATTCCGATAGAAAGAAGGGAAAAAATCCCGACCTCCCACTTTCATACCGATGTCCTTCCATGGAGCCTAAATACTCAAAGCCAAGGAAGTGTCGATAACTTCCACGCGTGTAACCTAGTGTTTGTGGGATCTCTGGTCTGACTTCTGAGGGTGAAACCATCCCGTATAACAAAGGTGAATCTCTATAAGCCGTGGCATCGAAAAAGAATTTGGATTCGGGTGATTCCGATTTTAAATAGAAAAATCCAACGGATTCTTTTTTATTCAGTATGGATTCTGATTGGACTCTATGGTTTCCCAAGTCTTTGGAATTCCAGGAATCATTGATGTATAAACTCGATTTATTTTCTCCCGCTGACCAAACGGCCGAATAGGATTTGTTTGGTGATGTAAAATAAAGTCCAGGATAAGCGGAGAATGCCGCCGAGTGATACATTCCGAATTCATATTCCTTTCCTTCTCGCAAGTATCGGTATCCTAAAAAGTTAGAAAACAAGATGGGTTGGGGGAGAGGAGATCCGGTTCTTTCCAACTGCGAGTAGAAGTTCGGATCTTTGGCAAAATAAAAATGAGGGATGGGTTTGTACCGATTCCCTGATGTGAATCGAAATTGTTGGAAGGTAAGATTGGCCCCATAGGAAAAGTCTTCATCCCGCTTTTCCAAAATCCAAATTTGTCCTTTCCCTCTTCCTCCGAAAAAAACAGAAGAATGGTTTTTCTCCTCTCTTGGCAAATACCGAACATCCAAGTTTTGGTAACTCATTCCGAAAAAAAGTTCATAAGCTGGACCAGTAAGGTTTGGAGACTTTGTCTGAGTATCCTTTTGTTTTTGGTTTTTCGGATTCCAATGGGGATTCAAGTTTTGTTGGGACCTGTTATTTTCGTTCAATCGTTGTTTGGTGGAGTAAACTGTGATTTGTTTGAGTTTCCAAACTTTGGAAACCAAGGAAGCATCCTTTCCTTTTAGGGATCTTTTCCACTGAATGAAATTTTCGGGAGATTGTTTGGCTTTTTCTTTCCAGGCTGCGGCCAAATGGGGAGGAAACCCGGCCTGCAAAAGTTCTGAGACGGAAACCTGATCCGGCTTTTTCTCTACGGCTTGCAAAGTCTGTACGAGAGAAATCCACAAAATAACCCCAATTTTCTGCCAATCCACCAGGATTGAGGTCTGAAATTTCGCTTTTTAGGCCTCATTCCGGTTGCTTTTTTTGAATAGGGACATATTTTATATCTCCCAAATCAAAAAATTCGGGCCTGGAACGGGTTTTGTCCCAGGTGGATGCTAAATTACTATATAGAAACCGATAAAAACGTGAAAAAAATATTGACTTAACTTCTCATATGTTAAGTAGTGTAAACAAGCGTTTAGTATATTATTGGTATTATTTTTTAGTTTTATGTCGTCTAAAATGATGACGGGGAGGAAAAACCTATGATCGTTCGATCCATCCAACAACCCGCTTACAACCGCCACAAGGACCAAGGCCTCGCAGGGCAAGGTCCGAAAAAGGGATTTTCCCAGAACCAAACTGGGAAGACTTTTGAGGATTATCTAATGGAAGCCTTCCAAGGGGAAGTGGTTCAAAATGGAGAGTGGGTATCGCCCAGCCTTTCTGATTTGGGCCAAAAGAACCTAAAGAGGATGTAGTTCCAAAATACCGGCTTCCGGTTCTAGAACTGGGAGCCATAGGCCGACAATCAAAGTATGGAGAAAGTATCCATACTTTGGGCTCTCGTTCGGCGTGACTATGCACTGCAGTATGCAGGATCCTTTTTAGGCATCTCCTGGATGTTTTTGCAGAACTTAGTCCTCATCAGTTTGTACGCACTGGTATTCCTGGTGCTCAATTTAAAAAACCCATCCACTCAAGAAGACTTCACGGCTTATCTTTTAACCGGACTTTTGTATTGGATTCCCATCCAAGAACTTCTTGTTCGTGGCACGGGAATTCTCACCGACAATCGTAGTTTGCTGAAACGATCAAGCCTCGGCATTGATTTGTTTTTATGGATTCCCTATGTCCAATTTCTCATCCATAGCCTTGTCACATCCATTCCCGTATTTATTTATTTGGCATATTCTGGAAAATTAAACCTTTCTGGAATCCTTCTTGGATATTTGATTTTGGTTTTCTCTGGATTGTATTTAATGTTACTTTTGCATTACTTATCTCGGTTGAATATTTTATTGAAAGATATTTCACCTTTGATCCGTTTGGTGAGCCAACTGATTTTTTGGGGAATTCCTGTTTTGTATTATCCAACAGGATATTTAAAAGAGTGGAACCGCCTAAATCCATTCACCATTCCCTTGGATATCTTTCGTACTTCCGTGATTCCGGGATATAGTCCTCAATTTGATTGGATTCAAATTTTACCTTTTCTGTTTTTTTTCTTCCTTGTGTATCTACTGGCGAAACGTAAATTCCAATCGGTGATTTTGGATCATCTTTAATTTTGATGGCTTCTGTTGTTTTAGAAAATCTTTCTAAGGACTACCATGGATTTTCAAAACCTTGGAAACGAATCCTTGCCGGACTTAGTTTTGGTTACTTCGGAATTGATTCAAAATTTACCGCCTTACAATCGATAGATTTAAAAGTGGGCTCCGGTGAAATCCTCGGTATCATTGGTAGGAATGGTGCCGGGAAATCAACACTTCTAAAACTAATCACAGGAGTTATCAGTAAAGACAAAGGGAACCTCGTTGTAAATGGATCGGTGCGAGCCCTTTTGGAACTCAGCGTTGGTTTCAATCCAGAACTTTCCGGGGAAGAAAATGTTTACTTCAATGGACTTGTTTGGGGTTACAAACCATCTGAAATCAAGGAACTCACTGATTCCATTTTTGAATTTGCCGAGCTGAATGAGTTTCGTAATTCTCCTTTAAAAAATTATAGTTCGGGAATGGCGATGCGACTTGGCTTTAGCCTGGCTACAGCCAAACGACCCGATATCTTAATTGTAGATGAAGCCTTGGCTGTAGGG
The DNA here is from genome assembly GCF_016919165.1 of Leptospira chreensis. Taxonomy (GTDB): domain Bacteria; phylum Spirochaetota; class Leptospiria; order Leptospirales; family Leptospiraceae; genus Leptospira_A; species Leptospira_A chreensis. The sequence goes on along the minus strand of NZ_JAFFPS010000021.1, from coordinate 160,984 downwards.
GATGCTAGTTTCCAACAAAAATGCCTCAAACGAATCGATGAATTTTCAAAGTCTGGATCTTGTATTTTGGTTGTGAGCCATGACCTTGGACTTATCTCTTATTTTTGTACGAGAGCGGTTCTCTTAAATAAAGGTCGTTTATTATTTGATGGAAATCCGAAAGCTGCGATCGAAGAATATATGCACGTGTTAGCTGGTGCTACAGAACCTTCTTCAGCGCAAACATCCGCATCCATTCAGGACATTCGTATTTTCCTTAAAAATTCCAAGGGTTTAGAAACTCGCCATCATTTCCTGGGTGACAATGCCACCCTTCGGATCGAATTCCAATCAGCGATCCCCATCATCAATGGAACCATCGGTTTTCATATTGATAGCGAAAAGGGAATCCGGATCTTTGGAACCAACTCACACCATTTGGGGAAAGAAAATTTAAACTTTTCGGTGGGCGAAAGGTCCATTGTCGAATTTCAATTTCCCATCCAATTTAGCGAAGGAAAATACAGTTTAGGAGTTTCCATCCACAAAGGTGAATCTCATGTTGAGGGGAGTTATTTCTGGGGCGAATCCGTTTTCGATTTTGAGGTGGAACGAGGAAAAACTGGAAAATTTGTCGGTATTTGTCATCTTCCAACTGAATTTGCGATCCAAACCCTTCCCAAACCAGATTAGAAAAACAGTTTCCCTCAAAGGAAAAAACTAAATTCTGGAAATCCTATGAAAGTTTGTGTGGTCGGAACCGGATATGTAGGCCTCGTTGCAGGAACCTGCTTTGCTGAATATGGCAATGAAGTCATTTGTATTGATAAAGATGAAAAGAAAATTAGCGACCTAAAAAAAGGTATCATTCCCATCTATGAACCTGGGCTCACGGAACTTGTGGAACGAAACCACAAAGAAGGAAGACTCCAGTTTTCCACTTCATTGAAAGATGGTGTTGAGGCTTCCGAGTTTGTCTTTATTGCCGTCGGCACACCGACATCCGATAACGGATCTGCTGATCTACGATTTGTTTTTGCTGTGGCAGAAGAAGTCGGTAAAGCAATGAACGGATATAAAATCATCGTTGATAAATCCACGGTTCCCGTAGGAACCGCTGACCAAGTGAAGGCGATTGTTGCAAAAAACACAAAACAACCGTTTGATGTTGTTTCCAATCCCGAGTTTTTAAAAGAAGGGGCAGCCATTGATGACTTTATGAGACCCGAACGTGTTGTGATTGGTGCTGAGTCTGAAGTTGCTGCTAAAAAAATGAGCGAACTTTATTCTCCGTTTGTACTAAACGGAAATCCAATCATCACTATGAGCATTCGGTCTGCGGAACTCACAAAGTATGCATGTAACGCTTTCCTTGCGACAAAGATTTCCTTCGTGAATGAAATTGCAAATCTCTGCGATGCCCTTGGTGCAAACTATGATGATGTCAGAAAAGGAATGGGAACTGATTCGAGAATTGGTCGTCAGTTTTTATATGCAGGGATTGGATATGGTGGGTCTTGTTTTCCGAAAGATGTAAGAGCACTTCTACGCACGGCAGAAGAAGTCAATGCTCCAATGCATATCATTCAATCTGTGGAAGATGTAAACGAAAAACAGAAAACTCGTTTAACCGATAAAATTTTTGAACATTTTAAATCCACAGATATGAAAGGAAAAACTTTTGGGATTTGGGGATTGTCTTTCAAACCAGGAACAGATGATATGCGAGAAGCTCCATCCATTCCCCTTATTTATGAACTACATAAAAATGGTGCCAAAATCCAAGTATTTGATCCTGCTTCTATGGAAACATCGAAGTATTATTTTGATGGAAAGGTCGAATACAAAAAGGATGCTTATTCTGCTCTCCAAGGGGCAGATGCCATGTTGTTACTAACAGAATGGAGAGAATTTAGAGAGCCTGATTTTAATAAAATTAAGAGCCTATTAAAAAGCCCGTTAGTTTTCGATGGAAGAAACCAATACAAACCAACTCTTATGAATGAGTTAGGTTTTACGTATTATTCAATCGGGAACAGGTAAATTCTTTAGTTCTTATTTTGGTCCAGCCGGTAGAATTTTCGGTTGGACTAAAATCCTCTCTCAATTTCAGACAAAGCTTCATTACACATCGATTTATCCGTATCAGTTGTTAGTTGTGGTTTGATTTCCGTAAGGATAGACTTCGCAAGTTTCGATTCACCCGCATCTTTTAACGTCAATCCATAATACAATTTTGCAGTGACTTTGCGATTTGATGTGGGATAGAGTTCTAAATATTCCTTCCAGGATTTTACTGCAGATTCTTTCGGGCCATGAATGGACTTAACTAAGTTTAAGTTGAAATGTGCGTTTTCTTTTAAGATTGGTAAAGTATTGGATTTTTGAATGGTTTCTGTAAACTGGGATTCGGCTTTTTCAAATTCTTTGTTTTGAAAATATAACAATCCCAAACGGAAGTGGATGTCTGGACTATTTGCATTTCGCCTCAGTTCTGTTTTGAGGTAAGATTCAATGTTTGGTTCTTGCAGGATTCTTTTGGAGATATTCAGGATATCGTCTTTTGTGGCCAGTCCGGAAATTTTAGTCACATAATTTCCATCCCCATCCAAAAATAGAATCGTAGGATAACCTTCAATATTGTATTTCTTTCTTAGGTTGGGAAACTCTTCTCCGTCTAACCGAACTTTAACGAAACTATCTAACACTCGACTGACTTCTGGATCAGGGAAGATCTCTTTTTCTAAAACTAAACAGTAGGTGCACCAATCTGCAAATACATCCACAATGATAAATTTTTTGTCTTGTTTTGCCGTTTCGAATCCCTTTTGGATGGAACCCCCCCATGGAGATTCGGAAAACAAAGCACTCGTACAAAGAAGGAATAAAACAGGTAGAATCTTACGAACCATCCACTGAATCCTAATGTTTTTCCCTTCTTTTGAATAGTCAATTTTCGCTTTTTCGAAATGGAATGGGCAGTTTCCATGGTCGCTAGAAGGTCAAAATATGGAATTTTTACTGAAATTGGAAGAACTGCTACGCAAACGTAAGGAAGAATTGCCTGAAAAGTCTTATACTGCAGAACTCTTCCGCGATGGTGTTGACCGCATCCTCAAAAAAATTGGTGAAGAGGCCGGTGAGGTGATCATCGCCGCAAAAAATCCCAATGAAAAAGAACTCATTCATGAAATTGCCGACTTGGTATTTCATTTAGAAGTGCTTATGGTGGAAAAAGGAATTAGCCTTTCTACCATTGCAAAAGAATTGGAAAAACGCCACAGCTAAACTGATTGTTTCCCGTTGGAAACTAAATGAAGATATTCCTGTATTTACTTTACCCTCTGAGTTTACTCTACCAATTTCTTTTTTGGTGGATACAAAGAGGGATTACTTCTTTCCACTTACCTCATGTTTTAGTCATCAGTGTTGGCAACCTCACGGTAGGAGGAACTGGCAAAACTCCTTTTGTGCAATATCTCGTTCGCTTTTTTAAAGAAACATACCCTGGTTATGCGATTACCATTTTATCCAGAGGTTATAAAGCAGAAAAAAGCAAAGAAGGTGGTATTTTACCGAATGGACTTACTCCGAAGTTGTATGGAGATGAGCCGAGCCAACATAAAGAAATGTTTCCCGATGTACAGGTAATCATTGGCCGGGATAGAAAGAATTCTTTTCTTCTTTATAACCAAATCAAATCCAAAAAACATATCGTGATTTTGGATGATGGATTCCAACACAAAACCTTGTCTCGAGATTTTGATTTTGTTCTCTTGGATGCCAACTCTCCTTTTGGGAATGGATTGACCATCCCTTTGGGTTTTTTACGGGAACCTATCAGTCATAGCAAAAGAGCTGATGCGATGGTGTTTACTAAGATCACTTCTGAAAACAAAATCCATTTGGATAAACATAAAAAAGTTTTGAGCCAAAAGCGAATTTCCGTTCCTATCTTTCATTCTAGTTTCCAAGCGGAAGTGAAGGAAGTTTTATTAAATCAAAACTTAATTCAGAAATCATTCAAATCTAAATTGGATTCGAAATACTTTTTGGTCACTGGAGTTGGAAATCCAAAGAATGTTTATGAAACGGCAAAATCTACATTGATCCCGGAATCGATTCGAACCAAATTCTTTCCTGACCACTTTGAGTATACAACCGAATCCTTATTATCATTACTGAATGAAATAAAGACCGATGAGGCCTTAATCACAACCGAAAAAGATTGGATTAAGATGCGAACGGATATCCGTTTTATCGAAGAATTGCGTAAAAAAAATACTACGGTATTATTACTTTTGATCCAAGTTTCCGTAGATGAGGATAAGGAACTAAAGTCTATGTTAGCTGGTCTCGTTTCCACATACGAATCAAAAATCGGTCCGGCTTCAAAGAATTAAAGATTTTTTCTGATATATGCATATTGTTCGGTTCTCCTAAGATCGAGGAAACTAGTATCTCTGCGGAATATAAAGCATGGGTGAGCCCCCGTGATCCAAGCCCATTGAGAATTCCTACGGATTCATAATAAGGGATTTGCATATTTTTATTCGCATTCCTAAGCAGATTTTGGTATTTAACGGATAAATCCAGTTGAGAAATATCAGGCAATTTTCCAACAACGGGGCTTCTGTCTTGTGATTGTGTTCTGTAACTCACTCTAGTGGCAAACAAACGGGGGTTTTGTGATCCCCACTCGGAAGAAAGTTTTGGTAATTTTTTTAGCAAATCTATCCACATGGATTCCGATTCCTCTGGCCTAGATTCCTCTTCTAGTTTGAATTCATCAAAGGTCGCACCTAATACTTGGAATCCGCCAATCGCAGAAGTGATATAATCGCCATACAGAATTCCATGTGTATTTGTCTGTTTTTGTTCGGGAATTTTCAAAATTTGGCCCCGCACTTTTTTAAGAGGCAACCAGCCCAGATGAGGATCCTCTGCAAATTGATACCCTTGGCTTAGGAATAAATAATCGCTCTTAATCTCACCTTCCGATGTTTGGCAGAGAATTTTATGATCCTCTTTTGATTTTTCCCAAGCGAGTAACTTACAGGAAAATTTGGTTTGTGGATCTGCTAATCTAAGAATTTGTTTTGTAAGATCTACTGGGGAAATGGACTTTCCTTCGGGAAAGAATAGGGCAGGGGAATTTGAAAATGGTTCGATACTTTCCTTTACCAAATGGCTCGGGATTTGATGAGAAATGATGGAATGCGAATAACGATCGTATGATTCCTTCGTATCCATAAGAAAATAGATTCCATCTACATGAGGAACAAGATCTTTTAGGTGAAATTTTTTCCAAACAGATAGAAAATACTGAAACGCTGTTAGTGAGAATTCGGATTCGGCTGTTTTATGTTTGGTGAGAAAGGGATACACAACTCCAATCGGATTCCCGCTGGCATGTTTTGCAGGTCCTGAGTCCGAATCGATTAAAACTGTTTTGATGTTTTTCTCTTTTAGCGCCAAACAAATGCTAACACCTGCAATTCCTGCTCCCACAACAACGGCTGTCTTATCTTGAAAATTCATTTGGTTTTATTTTAAAAAACCGGAGATCATCTCGCGTTTCCGCCCGAATCCTTTTTTCTTTTCAACAACAAACCCGAGTTCGGTGAGATTCCTTCGTAAAAACCCTGCCGAGGAAAATGTGGCAAAACTTGTCCCAGACGCAGATTTTTCACGTAATGCTTTTAGAGTATCCAATGACCACATATCCGGGTTTTTTCCCGGTGAAAATCCATCTAAATACCAAGCATGGATCAAGGGAAAACTCGGAAGGCAAATTTTAACATCCTCCAAATAAACTTTTAAGGTAAATTGACTTGGATTGTTTTTGTGATTCCAGGTGTAAGTCCAAAGGTTTTGCGTCTGATCTTTTCCCCAAACATCGATTGCATTTTCATAAGAACGAATTAAAGCTTCAAACCAAAGACTTTTCCCTGGATAACTCTGATTGAGCGTAAGGAGTGTTTCCTTTGTTAGCGGGTATCCTTCAAGGCTGACAAACTCAACCGAGATAGGGTTGTTACATGATTTCCAAACATCCAAAGTAACAAATAGGTTGAGTCCCGATCCAAATCCCAATTCACCAATGTAGAAAGTGGATACATTTGTCTGTTCCAGTCTGGATTCAATGCCATTCCCGCTGACAAATACAAAATGAGACTCTTCATAGCCACCTTGTTTTGAAAAATAAATATCATCAAATAACTTAGAAACCGGGACTCCATCTTTAAATTCAATGGCAGTATCAGGTTGATTTTTTGGGGTAGGGGACATCATAGAAAGGCTATCCCCTATTTTCTGCCACTGGCTTACCTTGGAAACCGAATCTCTAAATCCACTCACTGAAAAAGGTAAGTCACTTACCTTTTTCAGGCACTTTCCTTTGAATCCCGCTTTCGATCTCTCTGGGTCCTTTTTTCTTTGGCCCCTTGTCCATGCCTTTGTCTTTTCCTGTATCCATCATCTGCCACCAGATCGAGAAGGAAGAGAGGATTGCTTTATACAAGAATCTCTCGAGTTCAGGGTTGTGATTCGCAATCCATCAAAAAGTAAGTTACTTACCAACGAAATCGAGGCACTAGCGTAACTCATTCTCCAAAGTGAGCCACTAACGAAAGAAACTCCCTCTCTTTCGAAATCCACTCACAAAGGTAAGCCACTTACCCAATCCAATCCAATCCGATCTCATCTTATCATCTCATCCCAATCCAACCCACCGTGTTCCTTGGATCCAGTGAAACCAATTCAGTTCCACTTACCCCATCTCCCCGTAAATCACTTGAATTTATTATGTCTCATAAAAAAGACTTTCCAAATCGAGGGTACTTTGCATATTTTTCCCAGGTTCGGGGGCGATTCTATGGATTTTGTAAAAATCCGAGGTAAAGACTTACAAGACTGCATCATGCAGATGAAAATGAAATACGGTCCAGAGGCACATCTCTATGACCAACGAGTGATCACGGAAGGTGGACTCTTTGGGACAGGGCTTATGGCTCAACGGATGTATGAAATTGATGTAGGTGTTCCCGAAAAACAAAATTCGAAAGAGAGAATTGAACGTAAGTTAAAGGATCTCAAAGAACTCATCAAACAAAAACAAAGAACCGAATCCCTTCCTGAATCAGGACTTGTAGCGATTGGATCCAACCAATCTTCTGCCATGGGAGTCGGGAACTCTCACCTTCGTAAAAAAAATATCGATGCGGTTCGTCCATTCTCAGAGCGCCGTCGTAGACAGAACCCCCCTGTTTATGAAATTGAAGCCGCGGAAGAAAGACCTGTTGGCCTTTCCCTTTCCGAAGCCAGAGACTCTGTTCTTGAAGTTGTCACTCCAAACAAACTGCAAGCCCCGGAAAGACACCCTCATATCCAAAAACTCGTGGATCGTTTGTTAAACGAAGGGATGACCCTTGGTTTTCTTGAGGAAATGGCAGTGGCCCTAGAACGCAGATTATCTGCTGTGGACCTCGCTCGTTATGCCAATGTTACAGATAAAGCAGTTACTTATCTAGAAGAACGAATCCAAATTGACTCAGATCTTTTTAGCGGAACTCCCCGTGGGAAACGTAAAATCATTTTCTTTGTAGGACCAACAGGATCTGGAAAAACCACTTCCATTGCAAAACTAGCTGCTAAGTACAGTCTGCACATGGGGAAAAAAGTTTCCCTTTATACAACAGACAACTACCGAATTGCAGCCATTGACCAACTTAAGTTTTATGCAGATGCGATGGGATTGCCATTCTATGCTGCCAAAGATTTACGAAAAATGAAAGAGACCATTCTTCGGGATGGATCTGAACTCATCTTGGTGGACACAGCAGGTTACTCTCACAGAAAGTCAGAAAACCTGGAAAAACTTCAGGAATTCTACCAAGTTTTTGGGGAAAAGGATTATATTGAAACGATCTTAGTGCTTTCCTCCACTGTATCCAAAGACAACGCTCTTGCTGTTGCCAAAGCGTATGAACCGGTCGGATACAAAAGAATTTTATTAACCAAGCTAGATGAAGCAGAATTTTTAGGTTCTGTAGTGGAATTGGCCGATACTATTCACAGGGAATTCGCATTCTTAAGTGTGGGCCAGGATGTTCCTTTTGATATCCTAAATGCCACGAAAAAACTTCTTGCCGAATGTGTGATTTTTCCGGAAAAATTGAAAGGGATAGCGGGCGAGGTCTTCGAAAAGACCGTGTAACGAGCGTCGTTATCCTTGAAACCTAGGGGTAACGATGGACCAAGCTGCAAATCTTAGAAAGCTCACTGAAACTGGTACTGGATTAAAACTTGTTCAACCTCAGGATGCAGTTAAAAAAACCAAAATCATTGCGGTAGCTTCCGGCAAGGGTGGAGTAGGGAAAAGTACAGTTTCTGTAAACCTTGCTATCTCCATTGCAAAGACCGGACTCAAAGTTTTGATCTTTGATGGTGACTTGGGTCTTGCCAATGTCAACGTTCTTCTCGGCATCATTCCGAAATACAATTTATACCATGTGGTGAAAGGCCACAAATCTCTGAAAGACATTGTGATCTCGACTCCAGAAGGTGTGGACATCATTGCTGGTGCGTCTGGGTATTCCCAATTAGCCAACCTCAACGAAACACAAAGAAACAATTTAATCAAAGGATTCGTAGAACTCGATCGTTATGATGTGATGATCATAGACACCGGTGCGGGTATCTCTGCCAATGTCATTGGTCTTGTGATGCCTGCCGATGAAGTGATTGTTGTTACCACACCAGAACCGACTTCCATTACCGACTCTTATGGCCTGATCAAGTCCATTGTTTCACAATCCAAAGACAAAAATCTCAAAATCATCGTAAACCGTGTGCGTTCTGCCATTGAAGGGAAAAAAGTTGCCGACCGAGTCATCGATATCTCTGGCCAATTTTTAGAAGTCCAAGTTGAGAACTTAGGATTTATCTTTCAAGATGAAGAGGTGGAGAAGTCCATCCGGGAACAAAAACCATTCATCATCGGAGCTCCTCGCTCTAAGGCAGCTGCTTGCCTCACAAGAGTCACTCACACCCTCTTACAAACGGAAGGTGGTTATGATGACGAAGAAGGCCTTACAGGTTTCTTTAAAAAATTCTTCAGCTTTGTGGACTCCAAAGAGAAGGAAATGCAAGAGGACATGGAGGATGGCAACTAAGTGCAGATCGGATTTGTACTGGGATTTGCAGTCCTTGGTGCCATCATTAGCACCACATGTGGGTTTCTTGTCGGCAACCGGCTGGGTTATATCCTCTTTGTCTCACTCATCTCTACATTTGCTTTCGGTGGTTTGGGGTTTGGAGTTTTCTCTGTCTTACAAAAGAAAGTCCCTGAATTTTTAGAATTCCTTAGTGTGTTTTCTATTGGCGGATTTGGTGGCGAAAGCCATTCCGATGACTATGACCACGAACATGGTGGTATGGAGCCATCTCGTTCTGAGTCCGTCGGTTCTGATGACTTTGGAGTCCAACCGATGGGGGACAATGTCATGGATGCAAAACTTGCCATGGCCAAGTCAGGAAAATTTGGAGATCACATCATTGTGGATAAAATTGCGATCAAAAACGAGCCAAAACTTATGGCAGAGGCGATTCGCACCATGATGGCCAAGGATGATACCCAAGAGGGTTGAAAAATTACTGTTTTTAGAGGACATAAGAAAAAATCCTCTTGTAATTTCCCTTTCTTTACGATTTTTTCTATAAAGTAAGAGATTCCGTACTTCGGTTCCCTATGTCAAGATTGCTAGACAAATACAATCAGTTTGATGAGACAGATCTTTGGAAAAAATACCGCGTCACAAAGGATGCGGAAATCCGAAGTTACCTTGTTGAAAAATATTCACCTCTCGTCAAACACGTGGCTGGGCGGATTGCGATCGGAATGCCTCAAAATGTCGAATTTGAAGACCTCGTCAGTTATGGCGTTTTTGGTCTGTTAGACGCTATTGAAAAGTTTGACCCTTCTCGCGAAATTAAATTCAAAACATATGCCATGACCCGAATCCGTGGGTCCATTTTTGACGAACTTAGAAGTGTGGACTGGATCCCTCGTTCCATTCGTCAAAAAGCAAAACAGTTAGAAAACATCATTGCCATGCTTGAGAACAAAGAAGGCAAAAAAGTGGATGATGAAGAGATCGCAAAAGAACTCGGCGTCTCCATGGAAGAATACAACTCACTCCTTGCAAAACTTTCTGGAACCTCTCTTGTTTCTTTAAATGATATTTGGTTTCTCGGTGATGAGAACGATGAAGTTTCCTTTATGGAAACTTTGGAATCTCCGATGAATATGAACCCAGACAATATCATCGAAAAAGAAGAAATCAAAAATGTAATCGTAGAAGCCATCCAATCCTTACCAGAAAAAGAAAAGAAAGTCATCGTACTCTATTATTATGAAGACCTCACTTTAAAAGAAATTGGTGAAGTTTTGGAAGTTACGGAATCTAGAATTTCCCAACTCCATACAAAAGCAGTCGCAAGACTCCGTAGTAAACTCTCTAAAGTAAAATCCGCGATCCAAAAAAGGTAATTGAATGTCTCTCACTGAATTTCTTACAGAGGAACTGAAAGAGTTCGACCGTAAGGAAAAAGAACAAGTGGAAGTCATTGCCGATACCATCGAAGAGTGTCTGGCAATTGCATCACAACACTTGGGCCGCAAAGTTCATGAAATTGATTATGCTGTTTTAAAAAGAGGAAAGAAGTCTTTATTCTTTTCCGAACCTTATCATATCCGTGCCTCCATCATTCCCGATGATATGTTACTTGATGAATTAAGTCTTTTAGACGAACATCTAACGGGTGGTAGTGGGAAATTAGTTTCCAAAGATTTAAAGGAACTCGTCACTCCTAAAAACAAAGATGGTCGGGTTGCTGTTAAAATTTACAGAACCGGTGTATTCATTACTGTATATCCGCCGAGTGGGGAAGGTCTTGCCATGTCCATGGCGGATGTTTCTAAAAAACTTTCCTTTCGTGGTGTGGCGGGTGTTGATCAAAATCTAATCAATAAAATCCTCAAAGAAAAAAAAGGGGAACCGGTTCTCATTTCAAATCAGAAACCAAAGGCTGGAAATGACTCTAGTTGCAACGTAGAAATTGCTCAAGAGAATATGAGAGCATTTGTGACTGTGTTTCCAGCAAGGCCAGGTGGTCGTGATTTGGAAGTGTCGGATATCGTAGCAGCACTCAAAGGGATGGGTGTGGCACATGGACTCAAAGAAGATGATATACGTAAGGCTCTAGAGGAAGATGTTCAGAACAAACCTTTCATTGGTGCGGAAGGTGATTTCCCAGTGAACGGTAAAAATGCGGAAATCAAATACTATGTTCGAACAGAAAAGAAAATCAACTTCAAAGAAGACCAATCGGGTCGTGTGGATTACAAAGACTTAGATATGATTGAAAACGTTGTCGTAGGACAACTCCTTGCCGAAAAACTTCCAGCAGAAAAAGGAAAGTTTGGACGCAACTTGTTTGGGATGGTCCTCGCTGCCAAAGACGGTTTGGATACAGAACTCAAACAAGGAAAAGGAACCATTCTTTCTGAAGACAAAATGCGTCTTACTGCAGAGGTCAACGGACAAGTGTTATACGCCGCTGGAAGACTTTCTGTGGAAACGGTGTATCGTATCAATGGAGATGTGGGAGTTCGTACAGGAAATGTTACCTTCCTTGGTTCTATCATCATCACAGGAAACGTAGAAGATAATTATTCAGTAAAAGCTGCCGGTAACATTGAAATTTATGGAACCGTTCAAAAGGCCATTGTCGAAGCCGATGGGGACATCATTGTCCGCCAAGGGGTTACGGGAAGGGAAGAGGCACGTGTGGAATCCACTGGCGGAAACATCGTTGCGAAGTTCATCCAGAACGCCACTTGTATTACAGAAAAAGACATCATTGTCCAAGAAGGAATTTTACATTCTCATTTGATGGCTGGGGGAAAAATTTCCTGCAAAGGAAAACGGGGCCAAATTGTAGGCGGGACCATCCAAGCCGCCCAACTCATTTCTGCCAAAATCATTGGTTCCCAAGCGAACCCCCAAACCGATCTCATCGTGGGAAACAATCCCAAGATCTTAAAACAGATTGGGGAATACGAAGAGAAGAGAAAAGAAAACCAGGACAAACTCGACCAACTCACAAAGACCATGCGCACCCTAAAGGCGAGAAAAGAAGCCGACCCTGCGAGCTTTACCGCCGAGCAGGATGCCCATTTACAGAAATTAGATGCCGGAACCAAGAAACTCGAAAAGCGGATTGCTGAGGCAGGGAAGGACATCCAAACCCTGACCGAATACATGGACGAACAGGCTGCCAATGGCCGTATTTCGGTCGAAAAGACCATTTTCCCAGGTGTTACCATCCGTATCCGTAATTCTGAGTTCAAACTCCGCCACGAGACCAAAGCAAAGACTTTCTACGAAGAAGAGTCCCAGGTCCGCAGTGCTCCTTACGAAGATCCAGATGAACAGAAAAATGACTGGAGAAAAAAGAGAGGGCGTGGTAAGTCTAAGAATTAAGAGGGTCTTTCGATGATTCTAAACGAAAACTTCGCTAGTATCGCCCACCACTACGATTTTGCACGTAGGGCCCAGGCAGAGAATCCCTTCACCCACCAAAACCAGGTGGTGGAATTGCAAAAGGTTGTGATCCAAACCCAAAACCGAGCCCAAACGGTTCCTGAAACAAAATCAGGGAACCTAAGTTCGGCGGCGAAACCGAAACAAGACAAAGAAAATTCGGTTTATGCTTATTCCAAAGAGGGAGTCATTTATGATCGTCCTAGTTTGGTTCGGGGATCTCGTTTTGATTTAAAAGCTTAAGTTCTCACTCCGGAATGTTGTTGGAAATGTTCTGTAGGAGAATGACATGGAACTCTTTTCCCTTGTTTTAATTAATTTATTATTTTGTGGGATGATGTATGTATTCATCTCGGCAAAAGTACAAAAAGCAGTCCAAGAATATTACGACAAAAAATTGAACAGGGCCATTGATATGGCCACACAGGAAACCATACGCGAGTTAGATGCTACCGTTGCGGTCATCGAATCGAAGATGGTGGCCCTTCGTTCTATGATGGAACGAGGAGAGATCCTCGTCAAAGAATTCAAACATTACCAAAATTCTGGACTTTCCATGAAATCGGAGTTAGTTCCTGAGCCAACCTTCGAAGAAGAACCTGTCCTTGATTTGAAAGAACAAAGAACAGGAATCGGCAAAATCTACCAAGCCAATCAAATTCCAGTTCCAACAACGGAGGCGGAAACCACAGAAGGGGCAGTCAACCAAGCGTTTGGAAAACTAGGTAAAGCTGTGAAAGGAATTTTTGGAATGGAAGCACTAACATCTCCTTCCGCAGAATCATTTGACAATTTGGAAGTGCCAACTTTTCAACCTAAGATGAATTATACGGTCGGTGGAAATCCATTTACAGAAGAAAAACCATCCGAATCCATTCGCAATGAACTAGTAGATGGATCTAAAAAACGAGAATTCCTAAACGAAGTATCCAAAGCCAATGATCCCGCCTTTGCTTCTTATCAAAAAATGAGTATGGATAAAGTGGATCTTTCGATTGAGTCGGCATTGGAAGAACTCACCGCATCAGCAACAAAGATTGATAAAGTGGTTCATCTCATCAAAAAAGGATACAAACACGATGAAATTTCAGAAGCGATGAATATCGGCATTCATGAAATTCATTTAATTGAAACGATTCGACTTGATCGATCTAGAAGAATCTAAAAATATGTTTCCATGTCTTCGTTTCCGGTACTCAATGTAGGTTTTTCGAACGTAGTATTTGTTTCGAAAATTCTGACCATCCTTCAGGCGGACTCTGCCGGTGCCAAAAGGCTTCGTTCGGAAGCCAAGTCGGAAAGCCGGCTGATCGATGCCACTGGGGGACGAAAGACAAGATCTGTTCTCGTTTTAGATTCCGGACATATCCTCCTCTCTGCAATCCGACCAGAAAGTTTATCCAAACGGCTAGAATCCGGGGATAACCATTTTGCTGAGGGAGAAGAGGAGTCTGAAGATTGAAAGTAAATCCTAATTTATATATTATCTCTTCTGTCGCTGGTGGAGGAAAGTCTACCATCATCTCAGAACTACTCGCCGAGTTTCCTGATTTTTATTTTTCCATTTCTTGTACCACACGAGAGCCAAGGCCTGGAGATGTGGAAGGCAAAACCTATTATTTTCTCTCTGTTCCTGAATTTAAAAAACGAATTGCCGATGGCGAGTTTTATGAATGGGCAGAAGTACATGGCAATTATTACGGAACTCCGAAAGGCCCCATCCTTGCTGCCATTCGGGAACACAGGGTAGCCCTTCTCGATTTGGATGTACAAGGTGCCAAGTCAGTCAAAGAACTACGACCTGAATCTGTGACTATATTTATTGAACCACCAAACCGAGAGATTTGGATTGAACGTTTGATCCGACGCGGAACCGATTCCAAAACAAGCATTGAACGAAGGATCGAAAATGGAATTCGGGAATTGGATGAAGCACCAAGCTTTGATTATGTGGTAGTCAATGATCGACTTGAAGACGCCATTGCAGACGTCAAAGCCATTCTCTTTCGAAAAGAATCTTAAAACAATCGGACAAACTAAGTTTTACGGTTCGTCGTTATCCTCGTCGATACTCTTTCCATAATTAGGAACATTCTTTGCTCCTGCATCCAACCATTTGTTGGAGATCACAGACCTTCTTTCGGCAGGAAAGAGTGTGAGAAGGTAGGTGGTGATGGTTTGCCTTCCATCCTCTTCGGCATCTCTATCCATTTGTTCAAACACTTCAATGATATCATAGTCTGGCCAATTGATTAACATATCTCTTGCCGACTCCGGTGGCATATTGGCTACCTTGTTTGCGAGTACCTTTACTTTTTCAGCGCGGGCATTCTCTTTTTTCAACTTGTCCGCCATTTCTTTTTCTTTACGTTGGATTCCTTCTTTGAGTTCTTCCAAACGTTCTTTGTCGGCGTGGAGCGAAGAAGATTTTTCTTCTAACTCACGTTTCATTTGTTCTAGTTCTTCGCGGTCAGCAATCAGTCTTTCTTTTGCCTTTTCCATCTCTAGTTTTTCTAGTTCCGTGGGAGAGAGAAGGTCTTGGTTGACTAATCCCGCTTGTTTTTTAAGAAACGGCAAATAGTCTTCGGCATTGATGACTTGGAAGTAATCAAAAACAAAAAATCCAATGGCGATCAAAAAGAAAATAAGTACGATTAAAAAGAAGGATCTTGTGCTATCAGTTACACTTGCCATTATGATTTCCCTTGTCCTAGGTAGAATTTTTCATAAAAATCACGAAGAGTTTTGAAGTCGGATGTCAGTTCATCACCCCCGTCTTCACGGTTCAGAATTTTGAAAGTTCTTGGAATTTTTTTAGATTTTGAAGGCCCATAACTTTCTGTCGAATCGAATAATGATTGTTTGCTTAGTTGAAGGTTAAATTCTTCAACTTCTCTTCGTTCCATTTTGTTTCGTTTTTTCTTCCATTCCGCAAATCGTTTGTCTTTCAAAACCTCGATTACCTTTTTATTCATTCGAGCAACCATCACATCTTTACGAACTAGGTTTACTTCTTCGTTTTGTGCAGTGATTCGTTCATCCAATTCCTCATTGCGTCGCATAAGGCCCTGGATGTATTGTTCGATGGAAAGGTAATCGGAAAGGCTTGTCCCCACTTTAGAGGAGGCAAGGATGGCTTCGTAGGAAGATTCAATTTCTCTTTCATTGGAATCTTTTTCACCAATGAGGGAATTGAGTTTGGAGACAACTAGGGAGAGCCGACGGATTTCTTCTTCTTCCCGCCAACCTCGTAATTTGAGAACTGTCTCTAAACTAAAACGAAATCGTTTCACACCTGTCTATTTCTTCGGTTCTGAATAATTTTTGTACTCTTTTTTACTCGTATTTTTAAAAAAATGAGTAAAACTTGCAATATTGTCTTATCAACACTTACATTTGATTGTTTCGGCGTTTGTCTTCTATAGCCTAACGGCTTTCCCATTGTTGGCAACACCTCCCTCCGAAATCGTACGCAAAAGCCAGGGAAACCCCGTCCACTTGGAAGGGGAATGGGAGTTCTATCCCCATACCTTCCTATCCGAATCCACAGAAATTCCTGAGAAGAAACTCCAAGTTTTGGTTCCTGGAATTTGGAATTCGGAGCTTGGCACTGGGAACGGATTTGGAACTTATCGATTGGTTTTAGAAAGGCCAGAGGGGACAGACCTAGATACAGTCTATGGGATCAAACTTGTGGATTTGGCTACGGCATCGCGTGTGTATTGGAATGGAAAACTTCTCGGTTCGTCCGGTGTGGTTTCCAAAATTCCCGAAGAGTCTATACCTTCTTATCAATTCCAATTTTATCCTCTTCCTTGGAAGGAAGGACCTAACGAACTTTTGGTGGAAATGTCAAATTTTCACCATGACAAAGGGGGAATGTGGGAGCCGCCTTACGTAGGTGAGTGGAAGAAACTCTTCAAAGAAAATGAAAAAGACTTAGCCTCGTCTTTATTTTTGGCAGGTGCCGTTTTCATCATCGCTTTATACCATTTTGGATTGTTCTATTTTAGACGTTCCGATAAAGGAAATTTACTTTTTGGGTTTGCAGCCTTTATTTTGGCTCTTCGGACTTTGTTCACGGGAGAAAGATTTGGATTCAATGAAATCTCACCTTATATCAGTTGGAACCTTTGCCTTCGAATTGAGTTTCTAACTTTCTATTTATCGCCCTATCTTTTCTTTGCTTTTTTTCGCGAGTTCTATCCCAATTTCTATCCACGTTGGATGCATCGAATTCTACTCGTTCCCACCTTTATCTTTGTCAGTTTTATTTTGGTTTTACCCACACCCATTTATACAAAGTTAAATGGATACTTTCATATTGTATTACTTTCCGGTATTCTTTTGATATTTCAAGGTGTGTTCCGTGCGGTTTTGGCGAAAAAAGAAAGTAGTCTGTTATTTGCCATCGGAATCATTTCTGTGGCGGTCGCTGCCTTTGTCGATTTACTCAATGCCTACCAAATTGTTTATACTGTGGAAGCCATTCCCATTGGGATTTTTGTATTTATATTAGTACAGTCTTTAACCCTCTCCAGGCGGTTTAGTAAGGCTTTTTCCGATGTGGAGTTACTTTCGAAAAGACTCCTTGCACTCGATAAACTAAAAGATGAATTCCTCGCAAATACTTCACATGAATTGAAAACACCTTTGAATGGAATCATTGGAATCGCCGAATCTATGTTTGATGGAATTGGTGGAAAGCTGAACCAAGAACAAAGGCAAAATTTAGGAATGATTGTCAGTTCCGGAAAACGTTTGTCTTCTCTTGTGGATGATATTTTGGACTTTTCCAAGATGAAAAATCGAGATTTGGATTTGGATCTCAAGGCCATTGATCTTCACCAAATTTGTGATTTGGTTCTTGTGATTTCCAGACCACTTTATTTCACAAAGAACCTAACAGTTCGGAACCACGTGCCCATGGATTTCCCTCCGATTCTAGGAGATGAAGCAAGACTCCAACAAATCCTATTCAATTTGATTGGGAATGCGATTAAGTTTACAGAGAAAGGTCGCATTGATGTTTCTGCTGAAATTATGGAAAGGATGTTGGTTCTTTCCATTAAAGACACAGGAATTGGAATTCCCAAAAATAAGTTTGCCGATATATTTAAATCCTTTGAACAAGTAGATGCATCCACCACACGTAAGTTTGGTGGGACTGGGCTTGGACTTGCCATCTCCAAACGTTTGGTGGAATTACACGGTGGAACGATTTGGGTGGAGTCTGTAGAAGGAGAAGGTTCTATGTTTCGATTCACTCTTCCTTTGGCAAGGGAAGGGGAAATCCCAATGGAAAAACCTCCTGTCAAAAAGACAGACTTATGGTTTGGGGGTGAGTCCCCGGAATTTGAACCCATTGAAGAAACCAGTGATGAGTATGATGGGGAAAAAATCAAAGTTCTTGTTGTGGATGATGAACCCATCAATCGTCAAGTTCTCAAAAATCATCTAACACTCATCGGTTGTGACGTACATGAAGCGGCCAATGGTGGAGATGCCATCCGTATGGTACGTGATGAAGGCCCATTTGAGCTGATGTTACTCGACATTATGATGCCAGGAATGAGTGGGTATGATGTTTGTACAGTTTTACGAGAGTCCTATTCCTTATACCAACTTCCAATTTTATTTTTAACAGCAAAAAATCAAATCACCGATATCATCGCTTCTTTAGAAGCCGGTGGAAATGATTATTTAGCAAAACCTTTCGACAAACGAGAGTTAATCTCTCGTGCCAAGAATTTGATCACTTTGAAAAAAGCGGTAGCTGAACAAAACAAATTCATTGCTTTTCAAAATGAGCTTGGTCTGGCAAGGAAACTCCAAAGTTCCATCCTTCCCGAAGAAGCCCCAAACATTGTCGGTATCAAAACAGAATTTTATTATGAACCCATGGACAGTGTAGGAGGGGACTTCTTTGATTTTCATGCCATTTCCGAGACGGAACTTGGTGTGATGGTGGCGGACGTTTCGGGCCATGGAATTCCCGCAGCTCTCATCTCTGCGATGTTAAAGATTGCCTTCTCCACGCAAGTGCGTTTATCGAGAGAACCTGCCCAACTCATGACCCAAATCAACTCTACCTTACTTGGAAAAATGAAGGGAGCGTTTCTCACGGCATCCTATATTTATATCAATCTAGAAACAAAAGAAATGATCCATGCACGCTGCGGCCATCCCCCGCTTATCATCAACCGGGTGGGGGAATCCAAATCAAAACTCAGTTTGCCACAAGGAAAACTCATTGGTTGGATTCCCGAATTAGACATCCAGGAAGATATTGTCCCTCTTCATTCTGGGGATCGAATTGTTTTGTACACGGATGGGATTACAGAAGCCACCAATGCGGAAAAAGAAATGATTGGTCAGGAAAATTGGGAAAACATTGTACAAAGATACAGTGGATATCCTATTTCTGAATCCAAACGGTTGTTACTCGAAAGGATCAAAGAATTTACTGGAAATCGATCTCCCGATGATGATGTAACGCTAGTGATCTTGGAGATTGATTAAAAATCATCCTCATTACGAGTCGAAGATTGTAGGATTTTTTCCAATCGTTTGATGGCATCGTTGTAACTTGATTTTTCTTCAATCCTTTGCCGGAGATAGTCATCAATTTGTGATTTTTTATCAATGGCCATATCTACCTTTTCATCAGCACCACGAACATAAGCATTAAGTAAGATGATATCTTCTGAGTTTTTATATTTGGAGATCAGTTCTCGCACAATCGAGGAACGCATATAATGGTTCTCGTTAACAATCTTTTGCATAAGCCTTGATAAAGAGGCTGGCACATCAATCGCAGGATAGTGGCTTTGTTCAGCTAGTTTTCTTGTGAGAACGATGTGTCCGTCAATAAATCCGCGCACCTTATCGGCGACAATATCATCCATATCATCTTCGGCATCGGTTAATACGGTATAAAATCCAGTAATCGAACCACCATTATGCGAAGTCCCCGCTCTCTCAACAAGTTTTGCCATCTTGGAGAATACGCTGGAGGCATATCCTTTTGTGACTACTGGTTCTCCAATCGAAAGTTCTCTCAGAGCTTCCGCATAACGAGTGAGAGAGTCCATATACAAATTGACAGACATTCCTTTCTCCCGGAAGTATTCGGCAGCAGAACAAGCTAAATTGGCGCAACTGACTTGTTCCATTTTGGATGAATCAGAGGTTGCCACAAATACAACGGACTTGGCCAAAGCCTCTTTCCCAAGTTCCACATGTAAGAATTCATTTACCTCGCGACCCCTCTCTCCAATCAGAGCCACTACGTTGACATCAGCGTTCGTATAACGAGCGATCATCCCGAGTAAACTTGACTTACCCACACCAGATCCAGAAAAAATTCCAATCCTTTGTCCCCGACCTACAGTCAACATTCCATCGATCGCACGAACACCAGTCTCTAAAATGTCGGTGATGGGAGGACGATCCAGTGGATTGAGGAATCGAGGTTCGGAGGCTCTTTCTTCTTTGGTAATGAGAATCCCTTTGCTATCGATAGGTTTACCAAGACCGTTTAACACGCGTCCTAAGAGCTCGGGTCCTGCATTGAGAGTGATTTGACGGCCGGATGAGAAGACAAAAGCATGGGGAAATATTTCTTGGGTGTCACCTAATGGCATTAAGGTGTAGAGATGGTCTTTAAAACCAACAAGGACACAGGCAAGATATCCTTTGTCCGACCCGCGTTCCACTTCTAAGATTTCGCCTACTTTGGAATCAGGAGGGCCTTGGGAATAAATGACATTGCCCACCACGGATACAACGACCCCACTTTTGCGAATGGGCTCAATTTTTTCGACGACATTCAGGTATTTGGAAATGGCATCGATATGTTCCGTAAATTTCTTTTCGATCATGGGGGCTTTTCACTCATCCAATCATGTGACATAATTAAATCAAGCGAATTGAGGGTGGGGAAGAGGTCGTTGCGGATATGCCGGAGCCCAAGATCCACCTGCTAGACTTGTTGGCCTAGCTTGAGAACACGGATTGACAAGGGCCAGGGTTCTGTTTCTTATTTCTAATCTTCGAAGGCTCCCGTCTATCCCAGACATAGGAGCCTCTGACAAAGAGAGAACCTACTTTGGCTTTAGCGGCAGAGTTTGATTTGGTCGATATTGGAGATTTGACGTGGAGTTGGCAATTTTTTGCCCAAGACTACATTCCCGCCTTCGCCGACACTCGCTGATTCGTAAGCCCACTTGCCGAAGTTTGTGGAGACGGTAAAACAATCAGGAAAGGATTTTGATTCTTGGATGTCGGTTCCGGCCCAAACCAAAATGCGGTCAGGAGTTCGGAGATAGAGTTTTTTCCCATCTTCGGCCCAGCGAATTCCATAAAGGGGGAGGGCCGTCCAAAAGTTGATGGGAAAACTTAGGATTTTTTTGTCAGAGAGTTGGATGAGATTTAATTCAAATTCTGAAAACTCCCCTTCCGAGGTGGGACTTGCTGTGACAAGAGCCACCAAGTTACCGTTAGGGGATGGAGCCATTTGGAATATGATTCGTTTTTCGGGAGTGGCTGGATAAGAGAAGGCCCCACCTTTTTCCGGATAAAGGGAGAGTGTTTGGTTTAAGGTTCCATATTCATCATCCTTTCCATATAACACAAATAAAGTGGAAGAACCAGTGTGATAAAAAATTCCATCTCCCAAAGACCAAGAAGGAAGGTCCCATTCCTTCACTGATTTACCGCCGGTAGATCCATTTTTTACCAATTTGATTTTACTTGTATAATTTCGTTTGTCTGTGGTTCCGTTTAAAGGATTCCAAGAATCTTTTTCTTCGTAAGCAACGGTAAGAACTAAGTTAAAGTTGGGATCGTTACTAGGAGAGACTTCTTCTGCCAATTGTGCATGGCGCCAGATCATTTGAGAGCATCCGATTAGGGTAAGGGCTAATATTGGTAGGAGAAACTTCATGACAAAAAAGATAGGCGAAAGGTTATGCCTGTAAACAAAAAAGGGGACCAAAGTCCCCTCTTAGTTAGAAAAATGCAGATAAAGGTTTATTTTCCTTTTTTTGCTTTAGCTTTTTCTTTGTTTTTTTGGTCAATTTCCGCTCTATGTGTATCGCAAAGTCTGTAAAGGATTCCTGTAACAGGATTTTTACGAGTGACTTTGGTTCCACAAACGATGCAAAGACCTTGAGCTCTTCTTCTTTTGTAGAGTTGTTGTACTCTTTCCGCTCCGGATGCTTTGTATTTAGAGATTTGAATTCTGAATCCTTTGAAAAGGTAATTTCCAATGGATTTTTCAGGATCTTTTTTCAAATCCTCTGCAATTTTGTCGATTTGTCCTGGTCCTACTTTTTGTGGTTCCATAGCTTTCTTTTCCTTTAAATTTGAAATTTTTATCTTTTTGACGAGGGAAAAACCCTTGCTCTAACAAAGGTATCTCTCTCCTCTCTAAAAAATTCAAGATATTTTTTCACCGAATAACAATTTTTTGATGTTTTGCGATGATTTTTTTTTCTAAAACGATTGATAGGTGATCGTTATTGTTTTTTGAATTTGATTTGAATTGCTTTAGGAAAACTAGGACAAGACTCAACACAAAGTCCACATCCAGTACAAGAGGATGATGCAAAAACAGGCAAATTTCCCTTAAATTTCACTGTTTTTTCGATAGGACAGGCAACAAAACAAACATTACAGGTAGGTTCACCAGTTTTTTCGTTAATGCAATGTTCTGTGATGGCCTTCGCCTTACCGAAATTTGGTTTTTCTCCGGACACTTCGTACGGTAGTAGAGCCTCTTCAGGACAAACACTAATACAAGGCCAATCCGTGCAGAGATGACATGCTTTAGCGTTCGGATCCAAATGAGGAAATATTTTGCCTGATTCGGGAACTGGGACAGGAAATAAAACGGCATAAGGACATGCAAAAATGCATTCATTACATCCCGTACAAAGAGAAAAAAAATCGGGAGCGGCACCGGGAGGTAGGGCGAGTGTCTGAAACATTCGCGTTTTGCGTTTCCGGACAGTTGTTTGTTTAGAGGTCGACTTTTCGTTGCTAGACGGTGGTTTTTTTTTGCGGGTGGATTTTGGTTTGGGAGTTTTTTCGTCTTCCCAAACTTCTTTAATGGCTTCGGTTAATTCGTCTGCCTTGTTAAATGTAAATTGAAAGACAGACTTAAAACCTTCGCGGAAAAGATCCTTTCGTTTCATCTAATCAGAGACTCTTTCGATTTGAGCACCCAAGGAACGGAGACGGGTATCAATCGATTCAAAACCTCTATCAATTTGAACAATATTGTGGATTTCGCTTTGGCCTTCGGCACAAAGAGCAGCAATGATCATCGCCATACCCGCACGGATATCGGGACTTGCGACCCTTTGCCCATACAAACGGTTGGCACCAATCACAATGGCTCTATGCGGATCACAGAGGATGATTTGAGCACCCATGGCAATGATGTTATCCACAAAGAAAAGCCTGGATTCAAAAAGTTTTTCGTGGATGAGGACTGTTCCTTTGCACTGCGTTGCGGTGACAAGGGCCACAGAGGTCATATCGGCGGGAAATCCTGGCCAAGGAGCATCATCAATTTTGGGAGTGGCACCATGGTAGTCGGGGATGATTTCCATCTTTTGGTCCGAAGGAACAAGGATTCCATTTTCGGTCGGTCTCACTTCAATTCCCAAACGGGAATAGACCATACGGATCATACGAATGTCTTCTGGATTGACATCGGTGATATGGATTTCTCCCCCAGTCACGGCCGCAAGACTAATAAACGATCCAATTTCCAAATAGTCAGATCCAATTCTATGTTTGAGTCCACCTAACGGAGAAGAGAGTTTGCTCACTCCTGAGATAGTTAAGTGGTTTGTGCCCACTCCTTCAATTTTGGCACCAGCGGCGTTTAAAAAACGACAAAGTCCTTGGACATGGGGTTCGGAGGCGGCGTTACGAATCGTTGTTAGGCCCTCTGCATATACGGCAGCCATCACCGCATTTTCTGTCGCAGTTACAGAGGCTTCGTCAAGTAAGATGTCTTTTCCCACCAAACGGTCTGCAGTGATCATATATCCGTCGGGAAACACTTCAATTTTGGCACCGAGTGCCTCTAAGGCAAGTAAGTGGGTGTCCATGCGACGACGGCCAATTTTATCCCCACCAGGTTTGGGAAGGAAGACCCTACCTGTGCGTGCCAGGATGGGTCCGGCCAGTGTCACTGCCCCTCGGAGCTGCGAACAAAGTTCATAAGGGAGATCCGATTTCACTGGATTTTTTTTCTGAAAGAGGTATGATCCTTTTGTATCGAGGGCTGTGATTTCCACTCCAATTTGGCGGAGGACTTCCATGAGTTTGAGAACATCGGCAATTTCGGGAAGGTTTTCCAGAATGACGTCCCCTTCCCAAAGAAGGAGGGCTCCGAGAAGCGGGAGCGCTTCGTTTTTATTCCCTTGGGGAACTACTGTCCCGTGGAGAGGATTTTTGCCGATAATTTTGAAGTAGGAGGAACTCACCTTGCTTCCATTCGACACAATACGGATATGAGGAAAAGTAAATTATGAATTTTATAGCACAAGTCGTTTGGATTTTTCCAAAATTTGATATTATCTACCTGTTTTACATCTTTCTTATGGGAGTTGCTGCCTTTATTTACGTGAAGGTGATGAATTATTTACAAAACAAACAATCGAGCGTTACCAATCACTGGGTTGAGTTCCAAAGATATGCCGCCGCCAGGAAGTGCACCCAACTCGAACTCAATATTCTCCATTCTTTTTACGACCACTTGAATGAGGATGAACAGGAATTTTATCTTTTGCCTGAAAATCGAAACAAACTAAAGAATGCTTTATATCGCTATTTCTTAAAATCGAACGGCAATACTACAGAAAAGGAAGTAGAGCTTTTTGATAAACTCTTTCGGTCTGGGGTGGAGTTCAAAAAGGAAATTCTTTCTCTCAATGATCTTTCTGTGGGTGAAGTGGCGGCTCTCGAAGCTGATGGCCGAGAGGAACTTACCTATGTGATGCAAAAAACAGCAGACGAACTCCTTTTGTCGATCAAAGGAATTTCTAAGGATTTACAAGTTCCAGGTAAGGAAGCAAAATTATATGTGTTCAGGCCAAGTAGCGGTGGTTATCTGCTCGAAGGAACCATTTTGCGAACTAATGAAAGTGGAGCCATTTTTCATTTTAATGGAAGGATTGAAAGGAAGGGAGAGTCTCATTTGATGTTAATGGATAAAGTATCCATTACGGTTTCCCCTTGGCCACCACCAGATGAAAAAAAACAAGTATTGGAACTAGATAAAAACAAACTTTTACTCACAGAAGAAAATATTGATAAACAATTAGAAGTATTAAAACGAATTGCTAAAGACCAAAAAGAAAACAACCAAAAACGATTTGAAATGAAAGAAACACCAACTACATTCATTACTATGTCGGAACGATTGTCCGATCGTGGCGTTTTGTTTACCTTTCCTTCGGGAATCTCTCAAGAAATTTGGAAACTTCAGGATCTTTGGGAAGTGAGTTTTAGTTTAGAAAATGGACCCATGTTTAATATACGAGCTAAGATGATGCCCACCAAACAAAAGTCAGATTTGTATTTGCTTCGTTATGTGGATGCCGACGAAACGGTGCGAAAAACTTTGTATGAAGAAATCCGCAAACGTGGTGGTGTCAGAGAAGTATTAACTTAAGAACTTACAATCTTTCAGGGAAGGCACCTTTGGATGGTGTCTTCGATCCCTTTTGTAATAAAATCAAATCCACTTTGGGAATCTCTTTTCCCGAGGTGAGTTTCTCGCCGAATGCTTCAAAGGATCCTTGGGTCAAAGAAAAAGACAACAAATACTGTAAGTTCGGAAGTTCCGGTAGTTTGATAAACGGAGTTCCGCCATGTAAGATGATGAATCGTTTGGTTGGATATTTTTTGGCAAGAGCGGCCACGGATAAAACTTCTGGTTCCGAAGTGGAATCAAAAAGATAAGTGGTGGTTTTGTTTTTAATTTGGGCCTGGAACGATTTAAAAGGAAGGGTGTTTATCTTTTTGGATTTTAGAGTTTCTTTTAAGCGATTGTTTTTCACAAAGGAAAGAGTTTCATCGATGAGAATTCCCGAAGTGACCAATGATTTGGGATAGGCACGGATGGAGTCTTCATTGATTTCTTTGACAAAGTTCTTGGACTCGGATAGTTTTCTGTATCTTTGGTTTCTTTCCAAATTCCAGTTGGTTAAGTATTCTTTTTGTTTTTGGTTTTCCTCATACACTTTAGGAAGGATGGAATTTTCATCATAAAGACCTAGTTCTAGTTTTTTACGAATTTGTTTTTGGACAGCTTCTTTGAGGATGTCATGTTCCTTTCCTTCTTTGTCTACATAACGGAACTCCCCATTTTGATACGCTTCACTCAATTGGGCTTTGAACTTACGAGCGGTTTCCCCCCAACTTGTCAGTAGAACAATATTGGCCCCAGCAAGGATGGTCAAAACTCCCGGTCTGTCCTTTTCATAATTTTTAGAGATGGCATGCATCTCCATCGCATCTGTAATAATGATTCCATCAAAGTTTAAGTTTTTTCGTAGAACATCGGTTAGTATGGTTTTGGAAAGAGTGGCAGGAAACTGCGGATCAATTTTGGGATACATGATATGAGCCGACATCACTGCTTCCGCCCCACCGGCAATGGATCTTTTGAAAGGAACCAGTTCCAATTGTTCTAACTCCTCCAAACTTTTATTAATGATAGGAAGGCCGAGATGACTATCCACTGTGGTATCTCCATGTCCAGGGAAGTGTTTGATGACAGGAAGGCATCCACCAGCTCGAGCTCCTCTTTCGTAAGCCACTGCCACGTTCGAAACTCGCTTGGAATCAGAACCAAACGAACGTGTGTTGATGACGGGGTTTAAAGGGTTGTTATTGATATCAAGAACGGGTGCAAAAAGAAAATTGAGTCCGAGGTTACGAAGTTCATAAGAAGTGACAAAACCTACAGTTTCTCCCCATTCGGTATTTCCTGTTTGTCCCACAGCCATGGCACCAGGGTAGGGAGTGATCCCATCTTGGACTCGGAACACACGCCCGCCTTCTTGGTCTGTGGAAATGAGAAAGGGGGAAAGGCCTTTGTCTTTGGCAGCCGATTGTAATCCGTTTGTGAGGGAGAGGATTTCTTCTTTTTTACCTAAGTTCTTTCCGAAGAGAATGATTCCGCCTGGTTTTGTTGCGGAAATCTCTTCAAGAGCAATCGCATCCACTGTCTTTTGGGGGATGGCAATGTGGATGGTTTGTCCCACAAGTTCTGCTTCTGTCATTGCATTCGTGATGGCCCATGCTTTTTCTTCCAACCAAACCTTACGTTCGTTGGCGGCAAGTTCGTTCAAATAAAATCCAAAACAATAGGAAGAGCCAAAAAATCCGAAAAGGAGGAAGAGGGAAAAGGATGTGCGAAGAAGAACTTTGTTCATAACGTATGATAGTACGATTTACGGACGGCTTTTCCGAGACAACCAAGAAAAATATCTCCTTTGTGGTAGAATCAATCGTCTGAGTCTCTGTGGATGATTTTTATAAAAACCTAAAACCAAGTCCTGATTTTAAAAATCTTTTTGAAGGCAGTATGCCCACAAAGGTTCCCGATGATTGGTTCATTCTGATTACAGACATTGTTGGGTCCACAAAGGCCATTGAAGAAGGACGTTATAAGGATGTGAACACGGCGGGAGGTCTTACTGCCATTGCCGTGGCCAATGTCTATGGACATATGGATTTTCCTTTTGTATTCGGTGGCGATGGAGTTACTTTTTTGCTTCCGATCAATTTATTATTTCCGATTCGTTCGGCCATTGCTGATACCATTTCGCAAGTGCAGTCTGCTTTTGGACTCGAGATGCGAGCAGGGATTGTTCCCGTTCAGGAATTGTATCACGCAGGTGCCGAATTATTTTTAAGTAAGTTTCGAGCTTCTGATCACTATGTCCAATGTTCTTTGTTTGGTGATGCTTTACCACTCGCAGAAAAGTGGATCAAAGAAGGAAAGGATGAGTCTTATCTCGTTCGCGTAAACGAAAAGATAATGCCTGCTGATTTTACTGGATTTACTTGTCGTTGGAAGGACATACCTAGTGAACGTGGTGAGATTGTATCTCTCATTGTTAAACCCATCCATAAAGATTTTGAAGTTTGTAAAAAGATAGTCACTCGTGTACTGAACTTCATTCGTTCGGAATACGGGGAAGAAGTAGACTACCATCCCTTACGCGTGACCAATATTGAACTGGATTCGGGCCCTTATCTGCGTAATGAAGCCCTCGCTCGTGTGGGCAAAGCCAGTGGCTTTAAGTTTTATCGGACACTCTTTGAGATTTGGATTGAAAGAACAGTGATGGCAATTGCTATGAAGTTTGGAATCCCTCTGCGCTCAGGACATTATTCCCTAAATAAATTAAAAGACTACCAGGTTCTTTCTGCTGACTTTCGTAAGTATGATGGAACTTTAAAGATGGTGATTGATGGATCCAAACAACATAGAGAAGGTCTTGTTAAATTTTTAGACCAGTTGGAAAAAGAGGGACTTCTTTGTTATGGAATTTATACATCGAACAGGTCGCTTATGACCTGTGTTTTGAAAGTAGCTTCCTCTGAGGAAGTTCACTTTGTGGATGGAGCTGACGGCGGTTTTGCTATGGCCGCCAAGTCTCTGAAAGAGAAGTTAAAGGTGTTGGTTTAAGTTTTGTTTATTGTTGCACACAGATGAGTTTCTTTTCCGCAGAACAAATGGACTCTTGGCTCGTGATACTCGTGGAGGATGCCATAGTCCAAGTTTGTCCATAAAGAAATGTTGCCGGTGTAGAAGGGCAGTTTTGGTAAGTAAACCCATTGCAGTTATGGATATAAGTTAATCCGTCCCCAGGACAAGTCGGTGGACTGGCTTGCGTCGCTGGTGTAAGAGTATTTGTCATCCCTGTCCAATATTGGTCTCCCGTTGTAGAAAAAGCTCTTCCTAAACTTGTTGGGTCAAATCCAGCGGAACCATTTGCGATGAATAACCTCGTGTGTTGATCACTACAGTTGGCATATCCAGATGAATTACATCGGTAATAATGGCGTAAAGCTGTTAACACCCAATTGGTTCCATTCGGAATTCGATCATTGGTCACACCACCGCCACTATTACTTACAATTAAAGCTTTGTATGTCCCAACCGGAACTCCAGCAGGTTTGTTATTATTACATGTATCATCAGCCGCAAATACACCTTGCGCAGTCATTTCCCCATTATAACTTCCTGAAGTGACAAAGATCGCTTTTCCTAAAGGTTCATCATCTTCATTAGTTATGGAATGATCACTCGGGTTTGTTGCGACCGAATAGTTGGTATCTGTGTTAGCAACCATCGCGAATCGAATATCAAAGACCTGGTTCCCGTCGGCAAAAGTATCATCTAAACCTGACACTGTAAAAGATTGTTTCTTTGTAGAACTTGCACAACCTGAATCTGATGCATTGCCTGGTTCTACCTCGCTATTCACAGGAAAGGTAATGGGAGATGTTGTGATCGTGCCACACTCTCCATGGGCACCTTCGTTTACGGTGTATGTCGATTTACAAGTTATATTGAGAACCACGGGTTGAGTCGGGTTATTTCCCCCCAAACAAACATGGACAGTTGCCACATTGGCAGTCCCTTCTCTAGGCGAACCTGTATGCGTTATATAGAAAGCTTTTTCGTCATCCGTAGTGGCAGCAAAAATATCGATTGGATCATAAGCTAAACCACCAGTGGAGGTTGCTGTGGTGATAGTCCAATTTTGAGTCAGGTCTACAATGATATCGTCCACATGAGTGAGAAGGATTTGGTTTGCCCCGCCTGACTCCATAAAGTTATAATTGGAAGTAGTGACAGTAACGGATGCGGGAACTGTTCCTTCGGTTGTATCTGAACTTATGACTCCAACAGTTGTATCTGATCCTGGATTTGATTGAGCGATCATCCAAATATTGGTAGATCCACCTTCTGCCGCAGATAAACGACCTCCAGTCGTTCCTAATGCTGACCCTGAAAAGTTACATGGTTGGAGAGAATGGGTTCCATCATTATCACAAGAGCGAATCGTAAATGTTGGCTCCGCCACCGTTGTATTGTATGTAGAGTCAGCTGAAGAAGCAACAAAGGAAACCGTATAGTCCGCATTCCCAGTGTTCGCTGAATCAGTTTTCCCTTCCACTTGAAATGTTTGGTATGTATTCCAGTTGGTGGTAGTATAAGTTAGAGTGGGAGTTAGGATTGTACATTTGTTTCCGCAGCTAGAAGAGAAAGTGAGTGTAACATCGTTAGTCGGTTTAGTTCGTAATTTTAATTGAAAGTTCGAGTATCTAGTACCGAATTGATTGCTTTCGTCTGTTGCAAACCTATTGATTGCTCCGCCTGCGGTTCCTGTTGTTCCTGTGGTTGCATCAAAACGTGAATAGGCATAACCTGGAACACTTTGATCTCGGTTATAGACCACAACATTTCTTGGTTTGATCCCGTTGTATTCTGAATCTGTGCTCGTTGTATTCCCAACTTCAATGGTATAAACTTTCAACCCATCGATTTCCAAATCATCAACAGATGTAACAATTACTGTTTGTTCTGTTGTGTTGGTGAAAGTTAATGTTTTCGGATTTGCAGTACCTTCTCTGTTACTTGCATTCACTGAATCATAAACTTCATTGATGGGAATGGTAACAGTGGCTGTGGGTGTGGTTCGTAATTTGATTTTGAATGTTCCATCCGTAGCGGTCGCTAATTGGCCAGGTTCTTCCATCACTCGAGATATATTGGAGACACGCACTCCCGGACCTTCATCATCCTCAATAGATACAGAAATATCGCAGGCATCCTTTCCCGAATAAGTTCCCGATGTTACGTTTCCACTTCCATCTTTTTGAACCATTGTTCCTAAGGCAACAGCCATGGGATCTACTGATGGATTTCTTATTCCATCATCATCTCTTGCAAATATAAAACACTGTCTTACCGCTGATCCACTCCCAGTGAAGGTGAGTTTGGAAGGCATAACTCCAGGTGCTGGTACCGATTGAGTGTAAGTGACTCGTGAACCATAGTTAGATGTGACTGAAACTGGAATTTCTACGGAACCTGTGAAAGGGGAATTGGGATAAATACAAGTTTCAAATGATTTGTAACCCCAGGATGTTCCATCGGCCACATCATCCACTTCGGTTAAACCGTTATCATTGGCTGCATTAAAAGTAGCTGTCACATCCCCATCTTCCACCAGTGACACCGCCTTCGTTGTTATCGTCACATCCGTTGAACAAGCCACCGTTGCTTCGTTTCCAAACAATCTGTCGAATCGTTCACTGAACCCAAAGAGGAAGGTATCACCCGCGGAGACCTGCCCACTACAATTTTGGAATGAGAATAAGGACAAAAGGAGGACCAGGAGGAAGGGGCGGATGTATTGGCGAACGTTCATAAATAATTTCCAGTCACGAGTCTTAAAACTAGTCCAATTCTTTGATTTTATCCATTATGAGCAACGAAAATCCTCTTCGTATGAAATTTTGATTTATCTACAGACAATAGTTAGTTGGTGAATGAAAAATAAGCAATTTGTAGCGGAATCCCAGAAGTGTTTTTTGTGGGAAGTCCCAATTTACATGGCAACTTTATGTTATAAAAGCTGATCATAGATTCCAAATGGTGTTAATTTTAGAATCTATAATTTATCAATTGATTTCAGCAGTTGCTTCGAATTATAAGGATTGTTGGCTTTATGCGTAAAAGAATACCCTTATCAATCCTAATCCATTCCACCTTCCTTTTGTTATTTGTTATCAATTGTAATAGTATTATAAAACAAGACTGGAAGGATTCAGTTGCTTTTCAAAAATTTTGCGGATGTGTCACTCCTAAAGAGGAGAAAGCCGGTGACTATTTGGGGAGTTTACCCGAAGGTTCTTTGGATAAAATGGGAACTTCCGAATATTTGGAGAAATTATATAAAGGTCTTCGCAATGATTTCGAACACTCTGGAACTCCATTTGAAGAAGTGGGAGGAAGTCTTGTTGGAAAAGGGGTCGAACTCAAACGAATCGAAGACGATGAAAAAAGGTTACGAGAACTTTTAATTGTGATCGATGGGGACGTAGCTTTCCCATCTGGAAAATCCACTCTCACTCCAAAAGCAAAAGAACTCATCGCCAAAGTTGGGGACGCTATGGAAGCATACCCTGAAACCAATTGTCGTATTGGTGGACACACAGATAGTGTGGGTGCATTCTCAATGAATCTCAAACTTAGTAAGGAACGTTCTCAATCCGTAAAACTTGAATTAAAGCTGATTCACAGAATTGTTGAAGCACGTTTTAAGGAAGTGGATGGTTTCGCTGATTTACACAAAATCGTAGATACGATGCTTGCAGAAAAGAAAAACCGTAGAACAGAAATTTATGTAGGGACGGTTCGCATTGTTTACTAACAAGAAAAACCTTTACCTTTTAAAATCCATTCGTATTGTTTTTATTTTATTTCTATTTGTTTCCTTTGTTTCTTTATCTGCAGAAGAAACTCCGAAAGAAGGACCAAGTCCTGAGGTAAAACAAGAAGGATCAGATACCGCAACCAAAACTTCTATTCCATTGGAAGACCGAGAAGATAATAAAACTCGGATGGATATTTTCAACCAAGTGTATGAACATCGTTTGATGTTACGTGGTGGTTGGGGGATTGGAAAATTAT
Source organism: Leptospira chreensis (assembly GCF_016919165.1). Lineage (GTDB taxonomy): Bacteria > Spirochaetota > Leptospiria > Leptospirales > Leptospiraceae > Leptospira_A > Leptospira_A chreensis. The sequence goes on along the minus strand of NZ_JAFFPS010000021.1, from coordinate 128,653 downwards.
CCCCTGCGATCCTAAATGAAACAGGACCTGCTTGGTTTCAAAATTCTCTCTTTCGTCAAATCTCAGAACCTGGTGCCCCTCTTTCGATTCCTTATAAACCAGCCAAAGACCTGGGTGTGAATTCTCAGTTTTGGGACATTCGGTACGGTTATAAAAATAAATTCGAAATCCAGTTTGCAGAAGACACTTCGCTTGGTGTGTATAGCCGCGACCTTCCTGCCTCCAATAACTTTTTTTCTCCAAGAACGGATACGTATTGGGCCAGTTCCTTTGAAGGAAATCGTTTGCTTCGATTTGAAGGTGTGAGCCAACACTTACGCTTTTCTTACACCCATCCTTTTTCCAAAATTTTTATGATTGGGCCTTCCATCAATTTCCACCGTTATACGGAGAGAAATAATATATCCTATGGATCTTATTCTACAAGTAGACCTGAGGCTTCTGTTCCGAACAAAGTCACTTGGTCGATTGGAGGAGATGCCAACGCAGAATATTCCATGAGAGGGATTTTGCCGGGGATCTTTACGAAGTTCAAACTGCGTGATTGGTGGGAACTTCGTGCCCGTGTGGAACTACTCGATCGGAAGGGAAATTTTTCGGTGTTAGGTTCTCAAATCATGCAAGAAGCTTTTGCCGATGGAAGTTCTCACCTAAATGCTGTGGTTCCGGCTTATGGGGGAAAGGTAAGAGACAAGGGAACCATCATCAATCTCGAAACTTCCTTTCAATACTGCCGATTTACCTTGGATATTGGTATGATCCGCCAAGATGTCAAAAGAACTTACGAATCTTATTTAGGTGATACGGTCGGGAATGTTCCGAGAAGTGATTATTCGGCACGAAGTGTTTATATTGGATTTTCGGAAATGTCCGGTTCCATCAAACACACGATTACCGAATTTTACATCATGCCGGGAGTCTCCTTTTTCTACGACGCCGATAAGATTTACTAAACCTTCTCTTTTCGTCTGATGCCTGGATCCACGCAAAGACCTGTGGCCCATGGACTAAAAGAGCCTGCCTATTTCCGGCGTTAAAAATGTTTGATTTGTATCCTTTACAAACAATCTAATGATTGATGCCGTACATTATTTTTATTAGTTTATTCCTAGCCCTCGCTTGTGGGAATTCTTCCGACCAAACGAATCCAAGTTCCACTGCCGTCCAAGAATCGAATGGAACTAAGCGGATCATTTATTTTGGTGATTCGCTTACGGCGGGTCATGGGCTTCTTGATTTTGAGGATGCTTGGCCTCATGTTCTCACCAAACGAATCAATGCCGAAGGGTATTCTTACCAAATGACAAACGCCGGTGTCTCTGGAGATACCACTAGTGGCGGTCTTGGAAGATTGGAATGGGTTTTAGCGGAAAAACCCTCCATCTTTGTTCTCGAGTTAGGTGCTAATGATATGTTACGGGGAATCAGTCCCACGGTGACCAAAGAAAATCTTCGTTCTATGATTCGCCAAATCAAATCCCAATACCCATCCACCAAAATATTGTTAGTGGGAATGTATGCCACACCGAATATGGGGAAAAAATTTGCGACCGCCTTTAATTCTTTATATCCAGAACTGGCAAAAGAAGAGGATGTCCCGCTTGTGCCTTTTATTTTGGAAAAAGTGGCTTCCATTCGTAAACTCAACCAAAAGGATGGAATCCATCCCACAGAAGCCGGACATAAATTAGTGGCGGACACTGTGTATCCTTATCTCAAACCCTTACTCGTAAAATAATTTCTCTGGAGTCAAAATGACTAGTCCCTTTCCCATTCCTAGTTTTGCCGAACGTTGTAAATCGTCCGCGAAACAATCCTTTGGTGCCTCGTTTTCTCATCCCTTTGTTCGCGCTCTTGCCGACGGATCTCTCGATCCAAAAATCTTTCGGTTTTACCAAATCCAAGATGCTAAGTATTTGGAATCCTTTTCGGATGCCTGTGCCATTCTATCCACAAGAGTCACTGATCCCGATGACAAACTTTGGTTAATCGATGCCGCAAGGATGGCCCTTGTTGTGGAAAGCCAACTTCATATGGGCTATGGAAAGACTTTGGGTTATGATGCCAAGACCATTGCGGAAACAGAATCCACGCCGAACAATTTAGCTTACCAAAACCATATGATCGCCTCTGTTGTGAAAGGTTCGGTGGTAGAAGGATTTGCCGCCATTGCCCCTTGTCCTTGGCTCTACATTGATCTCGGCCAACATCTATTGAAAGAAAAAGGTGCCATCCCCGACGATCATCCTTATGCCTCTTGGCTTCTCATGTATTCTGATCCTGGGTTTAATGAATATATGACAAATCTTTTGGCTCGTTTGCAAAAGTATGCAGATCTCGCCGATGAGGATTCTAAAAAAAGAGCCGTTGCCGCATTCCAACAAAGTTGTAATTACGAATGGATGTTTTGGGAACAAGCCTGGACAGAACAAACTTGGCCTTCTCGTTAAACTACTATTAGTTGGTAGGTAAGTTTTCTATGTAATAGGAATTTGGGGGTGGCGGATTCGCCCATAACCTCCGAATTTCCTCCGCAATTTTCGTCTTTTTTCCTTGCCGATTTGTCCTGATTCCAAATGATGGTTTCACAAACCTTCTGCGGGAATAGCTCAGCGGTAGAGCATCTCCTTGCCAAGGAGAGGGTCGCGGGTTCAAGTCCCGTTTCCCGCTAATGAAGGTACGCTTCTTTTTCTTTCCACTACACTCTCTTTTTTTACACTGGATATAATACGATGGAATTTACGGCTAAAAAAAATAACAACGCTTCCTGCGACCTCAGCATTCAATTTAGCGCTGAAGAAGTCCGCACTGCCTACTCTAAGGCTTACAAAAATGCATCTGAGAAAGTAAAAATCCCCGGTTTTCGTCCCGGAAAAGCACCACTCAATATGGTCGAAAAGGTTCTCGGTGATTCGGTTATGGATGATGCAGCCAACATTATGCTAAACCAAGCCATGGCAGATCTTTTTGATAAATTGGAACACAAACCAATTCGTTTGCCACAGTTCCAAATGGAAACTTTTGATAAAAATACTGGTGCTAAAGCCAAAGCAACTTACGACACCAAACCAGAAGTCACCTTACCAAAGTTAAAGAAGATCAAAATCCAACCCAAAGAAATTAAAGTTTCTGATGCAGATATCCAAAAAGAATTGGAAGGAATCCAAAAAAATATGGCTCGTAACTCTTTGAAAGAAGAGGGCGAACCAGTAGAATCTGCAGATCTTTTAGAAATCAATTATAAGTTTAAAGAAGATGGGAAAGAATACCCGGAACAAGGCCAAGTGGGAAAATTCCAAATGGGAGCTCCGCAAAATCCTCCTGGTTTCGAAACCAATCTTCTTGGTATGAAACTAAACGAAACCAAAGAGTTTTCTTTTACTTATCCTGACTCTTATCCCCAGTCCCCTGAATCTGCTGGAAAAACAATTACTTACACTGTGACAGTTTCTGCTGTTTACAAAGTAACTTATCCAGACATCAATGATGACTTCGCATCAGAAGTGGATGGATCTGCCAACTTACAAGAGTTAAAAGAAAAAACCAAAAAACAATTATTGGAAATTTTCGCAAACGCACTCACAAAACGTGCGACTGATGATGCGTATAACGAAATCATCAAAGAATCCAAATTCATCATTCCTGAATCTTTGATTTATGAAGAAACAGAAACAGTTTTCCAAAACTTCATGCGTGAATTTGGCCTTCCTGTGACGAGCCTTGCCGACTACGCAAAACGTCTGAACAAGGAAGAAAAAGAAGTCCGAGAATCCTTCTCCAAAGCGGCGGAAAAACGCATCCAAACCTACATTTTGAAGCAGAAAATCGCGGAAGACCACAAAATCCAGATTTCTGACGAAGAAGTCGAGGCCGGATACGAAAAAGAGGCAACCCAACAAGGAATTACTGCCGAAACTCTGAAAAAAGAAGTCCAAAAGCAAAGGGCGGAAACCTTCTACCGTGACAAATTCCTGTTTGATAAAATCGACGAATTTGTATACGCTGAGGTAGAAAAGAAGTCGCCTAAGACTATTTCAACGGAAGAAGCAGAGAAAATTCTCAGCGGGAAAGAAGAGTAAACTATGTCTACACTTATGCCTTATGTAATTGAACAAACAAGCCGTGGCGAACGCCAATACGACATTTTTTCACGGCTTTTGAAAGATCGGATCATTTTCCTTGGATCTGCCATCGACGAAACTTATGCCAATGTCATTTCGGCACAACTTTTGTTTTTGGAAGCGGAGAATCCAGATCGCGACATTTATCTTTATATCAATAGCCCTGGTGGGTATGTGAGTTCTGGCCTTGCCATTTACGACACTATGCAACTCATCAAACCTGAAGTGAGAACCCTTTGTATTGGACAAGCGTCTTCCATGGCGGCACTTCTACTTGCGGGCGGCGCCAAAGGAAAACGTTCGGCACTTCCTAACTCTAGAATTATGTTACACCAACCTTATGGTGGAGCCGGTGGACAAGCTTCCGATATCGAAATCTCGGCAAAAGAAATCATAAAGATCAAAGACAAACTCATCGATCTTTATGGAAGGCACACAGGAAAAACTTCTGACCAGATCCGAAAAGACACGGAACGAAATTTTTTCATGAGTTCCGATGAAGCCAAAGAATACGGAATCATCGACAACGTCATCCAAGAACGCAAACAGATGCCACAAGCCTAAAGGGGGGCTAACTCCATGACCAAACGTGCAAGCCAAACGGGAAATCCCAGAGAAAAATTACATTGTTCTTTTTGCGGAAAGGCCCAAGACGAAGTAAGAAGGCTTGTCGCAGGTCCTGGTGTTTATATTTGTGATGAATGTATTTCTTTATGTAATGAAATCATCGCAGAAGAGCCGCAAGGTGGTGAAAAGACCGCCATTGTGGGTGATATCCCAAAACCAACAGAAATCAAAAAAATCTTAGACCAGTATGTGATTGGACAAGAACAAGCCAAAAAAGCTTTGGCTGTTGCTGTTTACAATCATTACAAAAGAATCTTTCATAACGAACGTAAGGCGGGAGATGTTGAATTGGAAAAATCCAATATCATGCTCATTGGTCCTACAGGTTCTGGAAAGACCCTCCTTGCACAAACACTTGCTCGGATTCTAAAAGTTCCTTTTGCTATCGTAGATGCAACGGCTCTTACGGAAGCGGGTTATGTGGGAGAGGATGTGGAAAACATCATTCTCAAGCTCATCCAAAACGCTGACAACGATGTGAAACGTGCGGAGATGGGAATCATCTACATCGACGAAATTGATAAAATCTCTCGTAAGTCTGACTCCGCTTCCATCACACGCGATGTGAGTGGAGAAGGGGTACAACAAGCACTCCTAAAAATCATTGAAGGGACTGTTGCCAATGTTCCACCACAAGGCGGAAGAAAACACCCTCACCAGGAATACATTCCCGTCGAAACCAAAAACATTCTCTTCATTTGTGGGGGAGCGTTTGTGGGCTTAAGTGACATCATCAAACAACGAGTTGGTGTAAAATCGATTGGTTTTCATTCCAATGAAATTGTAAACGATAAGGGTCGCAAAATCGAAGAAGGGGAATCTGTGGTCCACCATGTGATTCCAGATGACCTAATGAAGTTTGGCCTCATTCCAGAATTCATTGGACGACTTCCGATCATTGCCACTCTGGATGAACTCACCATCGAAAGTTTAAAATCTATTTTTACAGAACCAAAAAATTCTCTTCTCAAACAATATCAAAAGATGTTTGATATTGAGAATGTAAAACTCAAGTTCACTGAATCTGCGATTGAAGCCATTGCTCAAACCGCAATCAAACGCGAAAGTGGAGCTCGTGGTTTACGTGCGATTGTAGAAGAGATTATGATGGAGCTCATGTTCCAAATTCCATCTCGTAAAGATGTATTGGAAGTGGTTGTGACCGATGAAACCGTTCTTAAAAAAGAAGCTCCGATCACCATCTTAAAAGGTGATATCGAAAAGATCGCTTAAAGTTCCATTTACATTCTCTGGATTCAAAATTTGGATCTAGAGAAACGAAAGAGAACCTATCTTACCAGATAGGTTTTTGTTTTTTAGGGGTGCCATGATGGATTCTGCTCAAACAAAATACACAGAAATCTTTCCTTCTCTGCAAACTCAGATTCGATTTTTTGTTTTGCTTCTCAGTTTCTGTATTGAATTTTCATTTTCCCATTGCCATCTGCAAAAAGACTCTGGTCCCACATCCGCTCCCGTAGCCGAATCACCAGAGATGGAGCCACAAAAAACAAACCATCTCGAGTGGATCAAAATCAAAGAAACGGTTTGGATGCATCGAAGTTATGGTGAGTCTGGGGGACAGGTTTATCCGGCCAATGGGCTTGTGATACTAACCAATAAAGGTGCGGTTGTCATCGATACTCCTTGGACAGAATCCCAAACCGAAGAGTTGTTTCTGGATATCCAATCCCGATTCCAAAAAGAGATTCTTTATTTGATTGTGACACATGCACATAACGACCGTATGTCGGGAGTCCCTTCTTTTCAAAACAGAAACATTCCGGTTTATAGCACAGGTCTCACAGCAAAACTAGCAAAGGAGAGAGGGTTTGGAAACCCAAATCCAATCCTTGACATCCAAACAAGGCTTGCTGCCGGAAACCAGTGGATCGAAGTGTTCTATCCTGGCCATGGGCATTCTGTGGACAATATCGTGGTTTGGCTCCCAGAAACTCATATTCTCTTTGGAGGTTGTCTTGTGAAGGCCCTTGATGCCAAAGATCTAGGTTATATTAAAGAAGCAAACCTTGGGGAATGGGAAAATTCAGTGAAGAAGGTTCTCGCACGTTACCCAGATGCGGAAGTTGTGGTTCCTGGGCATGGAGATTGGGGGAAACTTGATTTACTACGCCATACGATTCGTTTACTTGTTTCGACGAACCACTAAGATAGAAAGTTTTTCCATCGGGTTTGTGAGGTTTCTTTCGGCTCCGAGGGCACTCATTTTTTTGGCAATCGCAAGTAACATCTGTCTAGGAGAACTTGGTCTTAAATCCAAAAGATAATCTACAAACTCTTCCATAATTTCAAAAGAAGTCAGCCCAAACTGGGTGAGAGTTCTGTCACTGGCCCAAACCAAATAATCACCAATCTCAATCCCATCAGCAATGGAAAGTGGGTGTTTGTGGTTGGGATACCAATGGTCGTCTCCACTTCCTTCAATTACTTGGATTCCATGATCCGAAAATTGAAAGATGGGCATGTCCATATAGTGGAGAAAGGACATCTTATCTTCTTTGTTTTGGATTACAAAGGCAGAAATTTTTAATTTCAAAAATGTAAACTGATGGAGAGCAATTTTTAGTTTTTCCAACATTTCTTCTGTAGAAAAAAGACCATCTCCAAAAGAAGAAACAATCCCGTGAATAAAAACCTTTTCAGAAGATTCTAAAATTCCCGGCTCCATATGTCCCGCAAGGATTCCAAAAATTCCATCTTTGGCTCTTACGATACGAATGTAGTCGGCTCCCGCATAACGCATCACTGATGGGAATACTGAAACATCAAATCCGGGAATTTTCGGGATCTGAATGTCTGGGATTTGTTTGTTTACGGATGCTGCTTGGTTTGTTTTCCAATCGAATTTGTTTTCAAATTGTTCTTCACCGAGACTTTCATCTCCTTGGAGAAGGGTAAAACGAACGGATTTATAAATTTTGTATTCGTCTGATTCGGGATTTAAGTTACGAATATCTTTCGGAAGTTCACTGTCCTGGATATGAGCGATTACATGGAGGATGTATTGGTATAAAAATCCAAGGAAATAATAAAGCAAAAATCCTGTGATGAGTGAAAATACAAAGGATGAGTAAATTCCCACCAAATTGAAGTTAAGTGTGTTTTCCCCTTTGGGATTTTGCCAATGTGTGAATGTAAATTCTGCAAATAAAAAATGAATGGAAAAGAATAAAAAACTAATGATTCCCAGGAGAACGGGAAGTTTAACTCGATAACTCATTTGCGATCTGTAGTTTCCAATACTTTCATAACAAGGGCAGAAAGGAAAAATAGAAAACTAAGAGGAACCAGTAACATCAACATAGAAAATACATCGGGTCCAGGGGATAGAACCGCAGACACAACCGCTATGATGAGCACTGCTTCCCTCCATCTAGAAATCAGAAAACGAGAAGAAAGGATTCCGATCCGCCCAAGTAAAATCAGAACAATGGGTAATTGAAAAGAGGCTCCAAACACTAGGTGCAAATTGAAAAACAAATCATAATATTCGTCAATCGGTAAATAGGGATCCACTCCATCGGGTCTGAGAACCACAAGAAAGACACGGAGGAAATTTTCAAAAACTGTGAACCAACAAAGGGCAAGGCCTGACCAAAAAAGTAAGGTAGAAAAAAGGATGATGAACTTTCCCCATTTTTCTGTGCGAGTGTCCACAGCTGGTGCCACAAAACCCCAAAGGATGTAGAGTAAGAACGGCAAAGAAACAAGGACCGAAAGAATGAAGGAAGTTTTGAGATAGATCAGAAACGGAGCCATGAGCTGGATCTGAAAGAAATGGGCATCTGGGCCTAGAACGGATTTGTAGGGTTGGATGAGTAAACTATGGATCTCACTTCCGAAATACAAAGTGGCGATCATAAAGACCGAGACCACCAAGATGGAATAAATCAATCTTTGGCGGAGTTCCTCTAAATGATCCCCCAGGGACATATACTTTTCCCTGGTTTCGGAATCCTCCGGCGGCGGAAGTGGAAGTGCAGTTCTCTTTTTCCCAGCCAAGGTTGCGGTCTTTTAAGCTTTTTTCTTTTTACCGGATTTGGAAGCAGATTGGGAAGACGATTTAGGTTCTTCCTGTGGGAAACTCGTTTGGGATGGTTCGTCTTCCCCGCCAGTTAGGGATTTACGAAATTCTTTGATTCCGGAACCCAAATCTTTGGCAAGGCTTGGTAGGCGTTTTCCACCAAAAAAAAGTAACGCTAAGAAGACGATGAGTGCAATCTCCCAAGGTCCCAAATTAAAAAAAGCAATAGGTGCTTGAAAAGAAAACGGATTGGATGGCATATTTCCCTCTTAAGGCAAGAGTTATGCAAACGAATCTAGAAGCAAGCGGAATGATAGAATTCTTTAAGGTCTTGCCCAATCTATTTTCCGGTGGAGTGTATCTAACAGATCCAAAAACCGGTCAGATTTTATTTTCGAACGATTTTTTTAAAAACAATTTGGGTTGTCATAAAACCATTGGGGAATGTTTGGAATCCGAACTTTTACAATGGGTCGCTGAAGAAGATCAGGTTAATTTTCGAGACTATTTTCTTTCTCCGAATAAACATTTTGATCGCGATACCATCCAAGGAGACTACCGGTTTCGTATGCCGAATGAAATTTTAGTTCGGTGGTTTCAATTTGAAAAAAGAAAAGTAAACATTCCGAATATGGATTCCCCACTTCAAATTGTTTTTGTTCGTGATGTGACCAATGAAAAAACAAACGAAATTAATATTGTAGAACAAATTCAATTTTTTCTCGGACTTTTTGAAAATGCCTCCGTTGGTATGGCCTTACAAGACTGGGAAGGTGGATACTTCCGTGTGAATCCTAGATTTACAGAAATCACAGGATATAGTTTTCAAAATTTAACGGATTTGAATATCAAACGGATTAAAGGCGAACCCGTATCCGAAGAGGAAATGGAATACTTTGGTTTTTTTAAAGAAGGGGCTGAAGAGTCTAGGTTAACGAGAAAGGATGGTCGCCGAATCAATGTTTATCGCCGGATCAGTGCTTTTAGGAACTCACAAGGAAAACCGGATTTTTATTATGTGTTTTTGGATGATGTTACCGAAAAAAAACAATTGGAATCCTACCAGTTACATTCCCAAAAAATGGAAACCATCGGAAGTTTGGCAACAAACATCGCCCACGATTTAAATAATTATCTCCAGCCAATACACGTATTTTCTCAGTTAGGTGAGGAGCAAATTCAATCAGGGACCTTTGATCAAAATAGAATTTTAGAGTATTTGGGGAAAATTAGAATGGGTGCCGATAATGCCCGTTCCATGATCCACCGAATCATCAAATACTCTAAGGTAAAAGACGAAAATTCTGCGGCCAAAGTGGAAATATCCTCGGTTGTAGAATCTACCATTCCCCTTGTGAACGCGGGGTTACCAAAAAATGTCGAAGCTCAATTCGATTTTCATAAATCTCCCCTTTATACGAAGTTAGATGCGGTTCGGTTTTCTAAAATTCTCTGTGAGTTGACTTCCGGTGGATTACTTGTTTGGGATGATAGGAAACGGGGCCTCGTTCAGATCAAAACTTCCCCGGTCGACGAATTCAAACTTTTAGTTTCTGTAGAATTTTCTGGGCTTTCTTTACCGAGCCTTTCTGGGCTCAATACACTTGATTTTGTGAATTTTGGGGATGAAGAATTCCAGTGGGCTGGGATGCACCTAATCAATCGTTATGTGAAAAACTGGGGTGGTGAGTTCTATATAGAAAAACCAGAACCAATGACAGTTCTCATTCATATCTTTCTACCTTTGGAAGAGGGGCAGATTGTATTTGGAATACCTAAATCACCCCAAGGTTATAACCCTAAGGATGTTTGGTCTGAGATTATCAAAAAAGAAATCTGGATTGTGGAAGATGACGAAGCCGCAAGTGAAGCCATTTGTTTTGTCCTTTCTCAAAAACAAGTGATACCCAAGGTCTTTCGGAGCGCTTCTGCAGCATTGGATCATCTAAAGACCAAAGTTCCCGATTTTATTTTATCGGACTACCGAATGCGAGAGATGAATGGCCTTGCTCTCATTCGTAAGATCAAAAAAGTAAATCCTGATCTTTCTTCTGTTTTGTATACGGGAAATATGGATGGGCTTGATTCTGAGGAATTGGACAACGAAGGGATATTGGTTCGTTCTAAACCAATATCCGTCGATGAACTTTATGAAACGATTTTGTTATCGTTTGGATTTCTTTGATTTTTTAACTTCCTCGGCTCCCGTGCTATCCTTTATAAATTGAATGAGTTCTTTTTCGATTAAATCCTTATCTGTTTTTACATACTTAGAAAGTAAAACATGAGATCCGTTTTCAATTTTTAGAATTTTGTTTTTAGGGTTGGGATTTGTTCCTGTTTGGATGGCATCATATACTTTTAACATCGCAGGAACAGAGGCCACAAAGTCATGTTCTCTTTCTGATTTGTAGTAGTACATGAGTAAGGTGGGTGCCGTAATCTTTGGGTAAGGATTTTCTTTGTCCATAAAGCGTTTTAAATCTAAAATGTTTTGGACTGCTGCATAGTATTGGTCTAAATACCAATACTTGGCCGATTCATCTCTTGGATCAGTTTTAGAAATTCTAATTTCCCCTTTGATGGCATTGATAAAAGATTTTCCCCAGTGGAATCGAAAGATATGAGCACTCGGATCATCAAAATCATAAAAGGGTGAGGCAAGAACCAGTGAGTCCACAAGATCGGGATGTTTCGTCGCCAAATAGGTTGCGATATTTCCTCCCATACTCGTTCCCACGAGCACAGTTTTCTCTCCCAGTTCTCTTGCATAAATCAAACTGTCTTCTGCATCTTGTAGATACTTTTGGAAATTGGTGTTGAGATGGTCTTCTACATTGGTTCCATGTCCCGGTAATCTTAAATAATAAGTATTGGCACCGAAGTATTCACTGAGTTTGTTTGTGACTTCTTCTCCTTCCCCTCGACTCGCACCAAATCCATGTATATAGATAATGACGATAGGTGTCTTTTCTTCTGAAACTCGAACGAGTAGTTCTTCGTTGTTAGGTCTTGTATTTTCTTTGACACTGGTCTCGAGTTCGTTTTGGTAGAAGGCATCAAAATTTTCGAATTTACGAGAGGAATCATAATTGTATTCACCGGTAGACCAGTTGTAAGTGGATACTAGGAATGAAGAAAGAATGAGAGTGATGGCAATCACCCATTTGATTATTATTCTCATCGAGGTTCTCTTGTTACGAAAGATAAATATAACAAATGCAGGAATTCTGTTACTAATTCAAGCCAATTTGTTTCTTTTCTGTCACAAACCGACAGAACCCGTCCGACTCTGGATGACGCCAGTCCCAGAAGTAGCAAAAACTGCCGCCGTGTATGGAGAAATTCAAAATCCCTATCCAGTTGATGTAGAAATTAACGCTGTTGTGAGTAACGGATACCAAACGGTCGATTTCCATGAAACGGTTTTAGAAGAAACTTCTGGAATTGTTCGGATGCGTAAGATGGATTATCCCATCAAACTAAAAAGGAACGATACCATTCTACTAACTCGGTCAGGAAAACATTTGATGTTATACGATAAATTAAAGTATTCGGGAGACTTGGAATTAAATTTTGAGTTTTCTAATGGAGAGAAAAGAACTGTGATTGTTGAGGAAAGGTCATTATGAATCGAAAATTTGTCTTAGTATTGTTAGTTGGTTTTTTTCTTTTTGGATGTGGCTCTGGATTGGAATTCACAGATCTTCCTATAGGTGGAAACATTGATGCCGTAGACAAAGAGGGACAGTCTGTTTCTTTAAAATCGTTTCCAGAACCTGTGCTTTTGGTTTTTTTCGGATATACATATTGTCCCGATTTTTGTCCGAACACACTAGCGAAGATCAAAGCTGCCGTAGAACCTTTGTCGGATCTGGAAAAAACAAAATTCAAAGTGGTTTTTATTTCTGTGGATCCAGTGCGAGATTCTCCGGAAACTGTCACAAAGTATGTAAGGTTTTATTTACCACAATCAGTGGGCTTTTCCTTTTCTCTTGATACTACAAAACAGATTGTAAAACAATATGCGGCTTATGTGGAAAAAACAGAAGACGGCCAAAGTTTTGACCATTCGACTTATATTTATGTTTTAGATAAGAATCGGAAGACTCGAAAACTAATCAAGTCCACCGATTCTAAAGAAGTGATCACAAAATCAATACAGCTGTTAAGCGGCAATTCCATTTAGGCGTAACAGAGCTTCAATCTCAGGATCTTTTCCATAAAAATCACGGAAAAGATCCATTGCATTCGCCGATCCACCTTTTTCTAAAACAGTTTTTCTGAAATGAGCGGCATGTTCTAAATCAAACACTCCTCGATCAACAAACGAATAGTAGGCGTTTGCGGAAAGTAGTTCTGCCCATTTGTAAGAATAGTATCCGGCGGCATACCCACCAGCAAAGATATGAGTGAAAGAATTTTGGAATTTGTTGTATTGAGGTGGGAATACCACACAGACCTCTTTTCTCACCTGGTCTAGGATTTCCTGCACCCGGGCTTCGTTTGGTTTCTCTTTATGGATGAGCATATCAAACTTAGCAAATTCTAACTGTCTTACCACACCCATGGCCGACATAAAGTTTTTGGCTTTTACCATGGTTTCAATGTAAGAATTGGGAATTGGTTCTTTCGTCTGGTAGTGTTTGGCGAAAAGTTCTAATACTTTTGGTTCGTAAGCAAAATTTTCTAAAAATTGGGATGGGAATTCAACCGCATCCCATTCTACACCGTTCACTCCACTCACAAAAGCTTCATTCACACGAGAGAGAAGGTGGTGGAGGGCATGACCTAATTCATGAAATAGGGTGACCACATCGCTTGGTCGAAGTAGGGATGGTTGTGTTGCCGTAGCTTTTGGGAAACTTGCGACAACAAAAGCAACAGGTAGTTCCGTTTTACCAGTTTCATCTTGGAAATGGGGTTTCCAGTTATGCATCCAGGCCCCCCCCTTTTTTTCGGTTCTAACTTCCAAATCCAAATACAGGCGAGATCTGGTTTCTCCTTCCACAACTAAATCATAACAAAGGACAGAGGGTTCCCAAACAGGAGTGTCCACTGGTTGGAACTGGATTCCTAAAAGTTTTTCTAGGAATTGAAAGGTTCCCAGAATGACGGTTTCTTTTTCTAAGTAGGGGCGGTAGATCTCTTCATCATAAGAAAAGGAATCTTTTTTGAGTTTTTCGGAATAATAAGTGAGGTCCCATGGCTCCAGAGTTGTATGGCCTAACTTTTTGGCATAACTTTTGATATCGTTTAGTTCTTGCACAGCGATAGGTTTTGCCTTCTTTGCTAGGTGGTCCAAGAATTCGATGACTTGTTCGGGAGTGTCTGCGACTTTAGTGGCCAAACTCAAATGAGAAAAAGTAGGAAAGCCTAGAAGTTTTGCTTCTTTATCACGGAGTTCCAAAATCTCTTCCATTAGTTTTCCGTTTTCTGGTGCTCTTGTGCAATAAGCATCATAGAGTTTTTTTCTAATTTCTCTATTTTCTCCATAGGTCATATAAGCAATGTAAGATGGGAAATGTAATGTGAATTGATAGGTTCCGTCTTCTTGTTTCGCAGAAATCTTTTCGCTTTCTGGAAGACCCGTTACGTCCGCTTCCGAAAGTTTCAGGGAAAAGGCATTGGTTGCGTTTAAAACATTTTGCGAAAATTGATTGGAAAGATCAGACTGTCTTATCCGAAGTTCTTTCAGTGCATCCTTAGTCTCAGGTTTAAGACCAACTCCTGACAATCGAAAGTCGCGGATTTCATTTTCTAAAACTTTCGCAGCTTCATGGTTTAGATTTGTTTCTGAGACCTGAATTTTTAAAAGAGTAGAAAAGATGTCTTCGTTTTGTCCAAGATCCGTATAGTAAACGCTTAGTTTTGGTAAAAGCCTACTATAGATGGTTTGGCTCTCTTCATTATTTTTAACTGAATTGAGATGAGAGATTTCTGTTACAAGATCACCCAACTCAGTTTGGATGCGTTGGTATGGTTTTACAAAATTTTGAAATGTTGGTTTGTCTATTTTTAATAAGGATTGGATGAAGTCTTTGTTAGACTCCATTTTCTCTAAAATGGTAGATTCTTTTTTGGGAAGATTTTCAGAATGAAATTCAGGAAACATAAAGGCCTCTATAGATTTAGACTCGATTTCAAATGGTTCTCCGCCAGTTTGGAAGTAGAGGGAAAGGATGCCACCGGAAAAAAGTAAAATTGTTTTCTTTGATGGAGTTTGCCATCTCTGTATGGGTTCGGTTCAGTTTCTTTTGAAAAGGAACAAATCAGAAAATATATACTTTTCTGCCATTGGTTCCGAGACCTTCCAATCTCTTCTGCCTAAAGATTCGTATTCGAATCTCCCAGATAGCATCCTCTTTTGGAAAGAGGGAACTTTGTATTTGGAATCCGATGCTGTTTTGCAAATCACTCGGGACTTAGGTTTCCCTTGGTTTTTGTTTTATGGATTTTATTTTGTTCCTCGTTTCCTCAGAAATCCCCTCTATAGGTTCATCGCCAAACACCGCTACCAATGGTTTGGCAAAGCAGAGGCCTGTATGATCCCTTCACCAAACATCCAAAAACGATTTTTGGATTAAGGACTGATTGTTTTTACAAGCCTAAGGGTTAATTTTTTATTCCGATCATAAGCATAGATTGGTAAAGGCTCTCCTATAATCTCCCAGCCTAGTCCAATCGCCTTCCAAGTCAGAAAATCAGATTCCGAAACAAGGAGATATCCTTGGGTGGTTTGGAGATCTTCTATGAGAATTTCCTGGATGGGTCTATGGTAATAATAAGCAAAACTTGGAATTCCATGAGCACCAAAGGAATGTAAGGTTGCATTTTGCGGAACTAGGTTTTGAACCGTGTTTGCTGCTCTTTTTGTATCCAATCGCATCTCGGCAAACTTTGGGAGTAGAACAAAGGAAATGACCGCGATCATTAAAAGCGAAACGGTAAGATACAACCTGTACATATAAATTTGGTTGTGTTTTCTTGCGAGTTGGTATCCAAGAAGGATGGCAAGGATGGGATAGGCCGATAGCGGGTAGGACGGGAGTTTACTTGCCAAACATTCATAAAAGATCCAAGAAAATCCAAGGCCTACGAGAAGGAATCGTTTGGGTGTGAAATGAGAATCCACTCCTTTCCAATTCCAGGGGAGGATATTTTTTAAGAGGGAAAGTCCCCCGGTTTTAAAATAAGCAATGAGTTTCCATCCGTTTTCATTGAGAAAAGAAAGATAGATTCTAGACCAAGGGAAGAGAGTGATCACAAATAACACTAAATAGGTGGCTGGTGGGCCTGATTGTCCAAAGACAGGATCTGTGGCCCGGCGTAAAATATACCAATCCAACATCCAACGAAGGAGTTCGCCATTATCTTTTTGCCAAGAAAGATAACCCCAAAGGAGAAGCGGTAGTAGGGAGATCGGAAGCCATAGAAATGGACTCAGTTTCCAAATTTGGGATCGGATTTGATTGACACTCAAAAGAAGGACACAGGTTCCTCCAAGAAAAATCAGGATGGGTGGTCCTTTGACAAGGAGGCCAAAACTCACGCTGAGCCAAAACAAAAAGACAAATCTCTTTTTTTGGGATTGGATCCAGTGGTAGAGAGAAACATATCCAACCATTCCAAAAAAGACTAGAAGAGAATCCACAAGTGCGATTTTTCCGTTCAGAGGAAAATACAAAGAAAAACTTAAGATACTAAAAGCATAAAGTGCTGTTCTTGATCCATACATAACGTTTGTCAGATGGTATGTTAATAAAGCAGTTCCTAAAATACAAAGAGCTGGAAAGAGTCGTAAGACCCATTCCGAAGCCCCAAAGATTTGGAATAAAGTGGCGCTCGTCCAAAAATGCAGTGGTGGTTTTCTATGCGGTGTAGAGTAAGGAAAGTCCATCGTTAGATAGTCACCTGTCTCCATCATGGAACGAGAAAAACCAGCATAGGCAGCCTCATCTTGGTCCACAAGAGGAGAGGAATTCCCATAGAATAAATATACAACGAGGATGCAGACTAGGATGAGGAAGGTGCGATGGACCGATAAGAATTTCACAGTCTCAAGGAAGAGAAAACCCACTTGGTTTGTCAAAGCAGAATTCTCTTCAGGGTTTTGTATCCATTTTGTAACAAAACTGGAATCAAATTGGAAAGAAAGATCGGTAGAGTTTGGGTATGCTTTTCAATGTTTCCGGTCCCATTGTCGACACAGATAGGCAAACAGTGCTAAGACCCTCCCTCTGGAAGTATCGGTATGCTTTCGTTCTTCTTCCTTTACTTGGAATTTTAGTTGTTTACCAACTAGCAGTTGTATTACTCCTTAGAAAGACTCTCGTTTTGTCCACATCCCCGTTTCAGGGATCAACCCTTATCAATCCCTACCAAAATTGGACTGGAGAGGGTCAGGAAAAAATATCCTTACATGCTCATTCCGATGAAGTTTGGTTTACCCCGGAAAGACATTCTGTATCGGAAATCCAATCGGAATACAAACGAGAAGGTTTTTCTAACATAGCCATCACAGACTATGGACAAATCTCCGAAACAGAAAATCCTGATTACATTCGCGGTTTAGAATGGGGACAAAATATAAAAAAACGCCATCTCCTTGCGATAGGAATTAAAAAATCCTTTTATGATTATTTTCCGGTTTATGCCACACGTGAAAATCTAAACTGGGTGATGGATCGTATGAAAAAGTTAGGTGGTTATGTCATCATTCCTCATCCCAAACTATTTGATTCTTTTTCTAGAGAAGAGATGTCGGCGATTGGTGGGTTCCAAGCCGTAGAAGTATACTCACCGTTTGGTGATGATCCAAAGATCTTGGATACTCTTCTTAGCCAAGGAAGGAATGTCCATTGTATGGCAAGTGATGATTTACATTATTTTTCAGAAACTTCGATCAAAGGATTTGACCAACCCGCTTGGAAGAATATCGTCCAAACTTTAGGGAATCAAAGAGGACGAAGGGGAGAAAGTTTTCTTCGTTATATTGTGACTGCAGAAGGAAGGAAAGACCAAACATCTGTTTTGGCTTCTTTGGAATCCGGTTCCTTTTATTGTGTTAAAAAATTCTTCCAAGGTGCTGAGGATCCAAAAGTTCCACGGGTTCAGGTAACCAAAAACAATACCATCCAACTGAATGCAAAAGAACGGTATTTGGAAATTCGTTTTATTGGACAAAAGGGAGAAGTTTTACAAGTGAATCCCGATACCAATCAGGCTGAATATACTTTTCAAGAGAAGGATTCCTATGTGCGGTTGGAAATGATAGCCCTCACTGGTTCCATCCTCTCCAACGCAATTTACAGAAGTCATTCTAATGAATGATCTAGCTTGCTAGATCACCAACCATTCCAATCAATCAACTCCCTAACCTTATTTAAAGGTTAGGTTTTGGTCTGAACCATCAAAAGCATCTAAAAAGGCTTTGGAAGTGGTTTCGTATTGTTTTACGGTCCCAAGTCCAGCCTGTCCGCTGATACTGGCACCAAAGGCTACATAGGTTCGGTTGAAAGCTTCATCCACAGACATAAAATCAGCCCCACCGACCGTAGGACTTGGATAGTCCGTTGGAACCGCAGCAGCCGAAAGTTGGTCTGTCACATAACCGTTGATATTAAAAATTCCATAAGACAATTGTGCCCCGGGCACTGCAGCTGCAGACAAATTACAAATGGTTTCTGGTCTTGCGGCACTCATGGTGAAAGTCGCTTTGGCAGTCGTTTGGAAAGGAGAATCAAACTTTTGCATATAAGCAAGGGCATAGTAAATTTGATCGCTGGATCCTGTCCCTTGGGCTGCATTACAAGCTGTCTTTAGATTGTCTAGATTTGTAGATCCGCTTGGGTTCACAGCTTTGAGTTTAGTAAAAGTCAAACGAACCACGGAACGAAAACAAAGTTGTCTTCCTGCATCCACTTCAGTTAGAACTACGCGACCATGTTTACTGATCCAACTGGAATTCTCTGGTCCGTTTCTCCAGGTATAGGTTTGGAATTTGGTTCCATAGATAGAATCGTTTCCTGTATAACTTTCAGTGATGACATCTCCCACATTGGCAAAAGCAGGATTTCCAAAATCAACCAAACGGTAATAAACCAAAGCTCCATCATTTCCTAGGGTAGTTTCTGGATCATCAAAGAACAGCTGTAAGGAGGGTGTTGAAGCACCACTCTTTTTGATTTCAAAAAAATGGTTAAATGTTTTGGTTCCTGTATAAGCTGTGGAACTGATTCCCGCTGTCGGTGTGCTGATTTTGATTGTGAGAGTTGCTGAACCAAAACCACTTAAATTGACATTGGTGAGTACATCGTTTCTTGGAGCGGAATTATTAAAGTATCCTGCATTTTTTAAGGCAAGGATGAGAGAATCGATAATCCCTGAATTCCCACGAGCCCAAGTCGCAGATTGGCGCACAAATCCCCAGTTGTCCGCACTGGTAGCAGACCAAAGTTTTTCGGAACCAATTCCTAGATGGACAGACTCACTAAAGAGAGTGGCGAGTTGTTTGTCCCGATTCAAACGTGTGAGGTTGTTAAAGTCAGCAACCTGAAGACTCACTCCCAAAAATAATAAAGAGTATAAAAACTTTTTCATGATTTACTCCGCAATCCCCTTCGGAACACAGATGGTAAACCCTGACTTAGGTCCAGAGCAACCAGCAGCTTGGTTGTAAGCCCAGACCGATAGGAGAAGACCACTGAGTAGATCGTCTTTTTTGTTATCTTCTTTCTCGAACAAGGAACAAGCAAGAAGGGTACTGAGTCCTAGAAGGGCGATGGGTTTAAGGATAAGAGTTCTCATACCTTTTATAACAAAAGATATGAGAAGTTTTTGCAAGAATTTATCGAGAGAGGATTTGGTATTCCCACTCCATGACAGGAGTTTGTTCGATAGGAGATGTCAGTGTGTTCGTCGCCACTACCATAGACCGTGCCAACGTTTTTGTTCCCGTCACAGCTGGAGGTAGTAGTCTGTAAAACGAATCTCCTGTTTTTCCGCGAAGTTGGAATTCTTTCCATTCTTCCCGAGAAGCAAATGCGCGGATTCTGTCTTTGGAAGGGGAGGATGCCGCTTTGAACGAAATTCGTTTGTCAGGAATGGTCACTTTGTCGCCTTTGCGAACAAAATTGTCGTTTTGGATTTGGTTGGGAAAAAGGAGGACTGGTTCCCCTTTTTGATTTTCTGGAACAAGAACTACATATACATAATTGTCTTCTGTGGATTCAATTTCGAAACGAATCGGTTCCCCGGCTACATAAGTAGGTTTTAGGGAATTGATTTTGAGTTGGGAATTGGATCCAGACCCTGTTTCCGAAAGGGCAAGGTAGATATTTTTTTTGTCCAAAAATCCTAGGAAGTCAGAAACTAAAGTTTTGGAGAGGCTTTCAGGAAGAGAGTTTCGGTATTCTAGTTTCTGGTGGAGGACATCGACAAACGATACCACCGCTTGTCCATCTTCCGTGGAAACCAGAACGAGTTTGTCTGTCCCTACGAGTTTTTGTAAATTAACGACAGTTTTCTGTGAAGGATTTCCTTCTTTGTCAAATTCCCAAACATCAGTGTCTCTTCCCTTAGTAGGAAGGGTAACCATTCCCCTGGATGTGGATTGGATTTGTTCTTTGATAAAATCTCTTAGGGCAATGTTGTCCTCAGTTTGGGAGATTGCCTCTACCGCAATTTTATAAACGGGGAGTCTTCCTATCTTATCCGAAGAAAAGATAGAAAGGGAGATGATAGAAGATAGGATTAAAAATTGTTTCATACTAATCTACCTTTCCTTGACCTTTGTACTCGTTCATGAGTTGGTCATTTTTTTCATACTGTTCTTTGATGCGTTGGTAGTTCTCTTCTTTAATGGCTTTGAATTCTTCAAAGATTCGCATTTTTTCTTTTACGAATTCATCTAAGATCTGTTTTTTCAAATCTTTTCCGGAGACTAGAACTTCTTCGTTTTCTGCTACGAGAGTTTGTTTTCCTTTTTTGTCAGGACTTACCGCAACAGTTCCTTCATTGACATAAACTCCTGTTTCCACCTTACTTAGGTCTTCATCCACGCCACCAAGATCGGGGGCAGCAGCAAGGAACTCGGTTCCCCTAACACCAGCAACAAAACTAGGATTGACCACACTCAGTTGGTTTTGGCTCGGAACGCCAGTTGCCGGCTTGTGAGCCTTTACAAATAACTTTCCACCGACCAGTTTCAAAGTGGTGGATTTTGATTTAGGGTTGAGTAGGTCTTCGATTTGTACGGAGGAAAATTTGGACAAACGAACGGTGGCCTGAGTTGCCAATTGGATTTCGCAAGTTCCATTTTCAGTAGTGATCGTATCTCCCTTTTTTAGGATACTACCTAACTTTACCGGCTCCTTTGCTTTTTTAAAACGTGGTCCGGATAGGTAGTTTGTTCCTTGGATGAAACTGATAATCCCCACTTCGTCGGCAACGAGGGTGGAGGTTACAAAAAGAAACAAAATGGGAGCAATAAATCGAATCATGCAACTTTTATAAAGGAACTTTCTCCTCTTACAAGTAAAAAAAACTAAAAAAAAAATCAGAAAAACCCCTACGAAGGAGTTATAAGGGACCAACTGGAAAATTCATCACCTATCGTTTGATATGTGGCATAAGACTTGGGTTCTCTGGATTTTGGCGGGAAGTCTATTGATTCCCCTACGGGCAGAGGGCAAATTGTTATGGGAAGACTGTGTTTGGATTGGGATGGAACGAAGTGGGAGTTTGGGTTTAGAACAAGTTCGTTCTGAAATTTTTCCTATCCTCACACGAGACAAATGGAAACAATACCTTCCTAAATTAGGGGTTCATTATTTTGGAATCTTTTCCAAGAACCAGGAACAAATCGACCAAGAATACCGGGACGTTCGTTTGCAAATCCAACAACTTCTGTATGATGGAGGAGAAACAGAAAGGGAAAAACAAAAAATCGAACTAAGAAGGCTCATTCATTCCGAAGAGAAAAAACTTCTACGAGAAAAGATATTTAAATCCATTTCTTTGTCCTATTTGCTTTTCAATAAACGACAGTTAATCGATTTAATTTACCAACTTAGGTCGACTCGTTACAAACTAGAAGGACAAAAAAGAGAAAAAGAATCAGAGATCGGTCTTTCTCCCCAAGGGGATTTGTATTTTCGTAAAACTTGGGAAGTTGAATTCCAATCCAAAAAGATCCATTCCGAATCAGCAAAGGAATTGGCTTACTTAGAACTAAAACAAGCCATGTCTTTGGATTCAGGTCAAAGTTTATCTTTGGAGAGGGGACTCACGGAACGCATTCGGTTATTGGATCCCACAAAAATCCAAATGGCTCCGAATGAAAATCATCCATTGCGAAAAAAATCTAGACTCCAGATGGAACTAGCAGAACTCGATGAAGAAAGTTTGGAGAATGATTGGAAACCGAAACTTGTATTAGGTGGTTATATTGGTAAAAACGGGAATGCTGGGTTTCCCCTACAGAATGAAATTTATGGACTGAGTCTTGGTGTCCAAGCCAATCTTGGTGGAACCAGCTTTCAATCCAATACCCAGAACGGGATCCAATCGGATGGGAATGGAATCCAAAGAATTCCTGGTTATGGCCCTCAACCCGTAGGCCCAGGTGAGAACTCCTTTCAAAGTGGATCCATCGGTTTGTTTGATGATTTGGGTCGGAACAAAAAAGTTTTCGATTCAAAAATGAATGTCGTGCAAGCCAAAACGGAGTGGAAACAATCGGAGATTGGTTTTCAAAACCAAATCCAATCCTTAGAAATCAAAGTAATTGAACTCTATCGTAAGTACAATCTGTACTTAGAAAATACAAAATCCAATCTCCACCAACTGAAGATCAAAAGGATGGAACAAAACCAAGGACTGATCTCGGCTTTGGAATACTTGAAGTCGGAAGAAGAGGTATTTGTTGGTATTGAAAATCTTTTGGATTTCTATTTCCAATACATTGCTACCGCATTGGAGCTTGTTTTGCTACTCGGGGAAAATCCTTTTGACAATCGTTATTATCAGTTGGAATCAAAACAAATCCCGAGTGATCTCACAGAGATTTTGGAAACTTGGAAAGAAAGTTTCCTTCAGGAAAATTCAAAAATAAAGGAACCAAAACTAAAAAAACAATACCCATTTTTTATGGAGGATTCGTATGAAACCCGTTAGATGGAATTGGTTCTGGATTTTTCTATTGTTTCCAATCTTGGTATTTGCTAGTTGTACATCGAATCTTGGTTCTTTGGAAGATTGGCTTGGGGTTTTAAATGTTTCAGACGCTCCCCGGGTTTTAACATTCACACCGACTTCGGATGCAAACAATGTAGATCCAAAAACAAATATTTCTATTGTATTCAGCCATCCCATGTCCATCCAGTCCTGTGTTTCTGGGTTTTCCTTAGAACCTGCCGTTCGTGGAAGTTTTGAAACCACAGACCTCACACTGAAGTTTTCACCGAAAGGGGAATTGCCATCGGGTGGATATATTGTTCGACTCACCAAACAATGTGAAGATAAATCCGGAAAAGATTTGGACCGGGTGTATACCATTCCCTTTCGAGTAGGGGAAAAAGAAATTCCGGAACCACCCACTGTTGCTTCCATTCTTGTTCTTTCGGGAACAGAGGTTGAATGTTTGGCCGGAGGAAATGCCGTTGATTTACTGTTAGATGATACATCGCCTGTTTGTTCGGGAACCCCCGGTCCCCCAGCAATCCAAGTTCGTTTCAGTAAACCGATGAACCAAGCAGAAATAGGCCTTGGTTTGCGAATGGAACCGGCCGTATCCTACAGGTTGGAATGGGAAAATCCTTCTCAGTTGAGAATTCTACCAGATTCTCTTTTTTTACCAGAAACAAGATACCATATCTTAATTCCAAAAGGTGTACATTCGTTAGATGGTGGTGAGTTTTCTGAAACCTTTCGGCAAGGTTTTTTAGTGGGTAATGTTTCCGATCCAGAAGTCATCGGGTTTGGTTTAGAATCTCAAAACTGTGGTTTGGGGATTCAAGAGTTAGGATCGACTACGGGGGCTCGTTGGGATTCCGGGATTTGTTTTTGGAGTGAGGGAATGCCTATTTTAAGTCCCCATGCTTACCAGTTTCGAGGAGGAGATGATACCACGGGTGATTCGGCGATCCCTTCCGCTTGTGCCGATGTGAATACCGATAATTTTCGGATCTTCTTCAACCAATTTATGGATACAACCTCTGTCATTGGAGCGACACGGCTTTCTAAAATTTCACCTCCATCCACAAACATTCGTTTGTCGTCTTGGGTTTGGTCTCATTGCCAAACGGTCCCTCCATTTGGTTGTCAGGAATTAACTTATTTGTATGCTGAAAGTGAAGCCAGTTGTAATGGATCATTATTTGGAAACATAACCACCGGCGGAGATTTTAATCTATCGGCTTCGGCTCTTGCACCAAATTTTTATCCCTATTATGAATTTCGATTGGAACAAGAAGCAAAATCTATTTTAGGAAAACGAATGAAGTCAGCTTTTGTCATTCAGGTGGAGGCCAAATGAAATTTTCCATCTTCTTGGTTTTGATTTTTTGTATTTCCTGTATTCCGATGTCTCGGGATGTAAAGACAGTCACCTATCCGATCCTTACGGGAAAAAAAGTATTACTCATCCATTCCCATCCTCCTGTTTTCTTCGATTCTTATTCTGAGGAAAGGGAAGTGAGTCTACGGATTTTGGAAGAATTAGAAGAGTCGGGATTCTCTGTTGTGTTAGGTGATAGAGTTTGGGAAGATATAACACAGCCTTCACGAATCGATGATCACTTACAGGTATTTCAAAATGGATTGAAGGATATGTCTCTAGACGATAGACCGAGAATCCAAATTTGGAAAGACCGGGCTGAAAGGATGGGAGCCTCCGATATATTTTTATTGCGATATCGTTTTTCCTCTGACTCAAAAACAAAACCAGTTCGTATGTTTTGGATCCATCTTCCTAAAAAAGAAATGATTCGTTTTGATTGGAATTGGAATCCAGAAAATCCATTCCCCTTTCGGGATTTGGTTCGTGAAATTTCAGGAGGAAAAAATGAAAACTAATGCCATATGTATTTTGTTAGCTGTAATTGTTTTTGGTTGTTCGCTGTCTTCCACATCCGATAAAAATGAATTTAAGATTTTGACAGAAGCCTTCCGCGCAGGACATTTAACGGTTGTCAGTTCTCTTTTAAAAGAGACTAAACACAGGAGGGAATTTACCGAAGAGGAAGGGATTCTTTATACCAAAACCTTGTTTTATTTGGGGGAATGGAAGGAGTTCTTTTCTTTTTGGTCCCAGTTAGAAAGGAAAACTCCGGAACTGGTATTACTCTATTTTAAAGCAGTTTTGATTTCGAATGAACGGGTCTCTGTTTTGAAAGAAGAAGAAACGAAACTTTTAGAATTAGTTCCCCTCTCTCCAGAAGCCTGTTTGTTGTATTTGAAAATTCACCAAGAGAGACTCCCGAAAAAACAGAAAAAACTATTTTTGGCCCAAAGGAAACAATTCCAAACCTTAATTGATAGACTTGATAAGGAATTAGGAGAATCAAAATGAAATGGTTTCTATGGTTTGCATTGGTGTATCAAAACTTTACTCGTGTTTGGAAGAGAGGATCCAACCAATTGTTTGGATTCCGAAAATCTCCGTATTTTTTTCTTACCGTTTATCTCTTTTTATACGCGTTCCACTGCCTCTGGAATTGGGATGAGTTTATGATTCTAAATCATAATTTAGAAATGAATGCCGCAAATTCAGGAAAACAAGTCTCTTTATGGAGTTTGTATCCCTTTCAAATCATTACTGTCATCCTATGTGCTGTTTTGTATTTCTTGGTTTGTTTTGGGATCAACTTTCTATTTTCCTTTGGCAAAGGAACCAAGGAAATATTCCGAACTAATGTTTGGGATTTCTTTCGGAATCTGATTCACCAGTTTTTTTTCTTTGTTTGTATTTTGTTTTTGGGAAATCAGTTTTTGGGATTTTTTGTGAATACAAATTACTATTCCACATTAGTGGTTATGTTTTGGACGGCCCTCTTTTTACTTTTTATCATTCAAAATGGAAAATTATATCGAAGGTTATTTGTATCCAGTGACCGTTCGGTTTTATTCATTTCACATAGTTTGGGTTATGTGAATCCCATCTTGTTTGTATTCTTTGTATTGGCATTGGCAAATGTATGAATTCCCAGTGGTTTCTTTTTTCTAAACTTTGGATTCGTAAATTTCTCATTTTGGGAGTTTTGTATTTTGCCACTTCTGTTCTTTACACGATTTTCTCTACGGTAGGAATTCGAAACAGGTTTCCTCTATTGGCAACTTATCTTTATTACCCAAGTCAATGGGAGAGTTTATCGGAAGTTTCGGCCATGGAAGCACCTAAACAAAGTTTTGTGTATATTCGGCCTCGTTTGCTTCTGGATAACAAAGTATTGGAATTTCCGGCAGTTGTAGAACCCACAAAAGAAATTCAATTACATCACAAACAAAGTGGACGGGTGAGAAAAATCTATGTGGAAGAGGGAAGTGTTGTCAAAGAAGGACAGATTCTTTTAGAAATTGATGATGAATTGTTGCGACTGGAAGGGGATAAGTTACGTCTCTCTCTTGAAATTGCCGGCTCCCAAGTGAATTTGGCTCTTGAAAAATGGAAACAGGCAGAAAGACAAGTAGAAGTCAAACTCCGAGAGATTGATAAAAAAACAGAATGGGTCGATTTGGCGGAAAAAGATTGGGCCCAAAGTCAAAACCTAACGGAGAGAAAAACCCTCCTTTGGAAACAAGGCTTTGTTTCTCTCACGGAATTAGAAAAATTTAAACAAGAAGAAGAATCAAAACACAGTCACTATAAAAATCTAATACGAGACCGCGAAAATCTTTTGACTGGAATGAGTTTGGGTTTGGGAACTGATACTCTTAGTTTTGGAGACAAACTAAAAATTTGGAAGGAAAAAAATACATCGATAGAAAGGACAGAATACGAACTCAGCCAATCTCACGAGAAAATCATTAAAAACCAAATTAAGTCGAATGAACAGTTGTTATCTGATGCTAAGTTACGCGCGCCCAAATCGGGTAAAATTTTAAAAATCCAAACCAAAGAAGGAGAACTCACCAACCAAATACCGGTTATGATTTTAATGGAGAAGGGGGAGCTCTCTGTTGGATTCCAAATTGGTGAATCCGACCTATCCAACTTTTCTCCAGGGAAGTCTGTTCTTTTTATTCCTTCGCAAGGAAATATACCTTCTATCAAAGGTAAGGTGGATCGTGTGGGAGGATTTTTAGATCCAAGGTCTCATAGTATTGGGATCAAAGTGCGATTGGAACCAAATTTGTTGATGATTCTACCTGGTATGTTCGGTCTTGTGCAGGTAAAACTTCTTGAAACTACAGAAAAAATTCTGATACCTTCTGCTTCCCTTCAGGGGGATGAAACTAGTGGATTTTATGTAAATATAAAACAAGGCACGGGGAATGAAAAAAGATTCATTCAATTCAAACCTTATTCTTTGAACGAATTGGAAATTCTATCAGGTCTTTCTTCGGAAGATGAAGTCGAATCCAGTTTGTCCTTATGAGTATGGCAGGTTATGTTCTTTCTTTATCCAAACACAAACGATTCTATTGGGTGGTTTTTCTTTCCTTTGGCATCGCTGTATTTTTTAGAATTCCCGAATTGGAAATTTGGCTTCTACCAAAACTGACCCCATCTCGGTATTATGTAGTCACTGAATATCCCAACCATTCTGCGGAAGACACGGATTTGATGGTAAGTCTTCCCATTTCGGAAATTTTATCTTCCGTTAAGTCTGTTGAACGGATTCGTACCATTTCGGAACATGGAAAGTCCATCATTCAGATTGATTTGTTGTTTGGTGCCTCCATTCCAGAATTTACAGACCAGTTATATCAAACCTTATTTGAAATTAAAGATAAACTTCCATTAGGTGTCGGAACTTCACGATTGTTAAGGGGAGAAACAATGGAAAGGCCCTTTATGGAAATCTTAATTCCAAAACTTGCCTCTAAGGATTCTGCCCGCTTTGGTTTCTTTTTGCAACAATTACAATTCCAGCTGGAAAGAATTGCAGGAGTTTCAGAAGTGCGAATGGTGGGAAAACCAAAACAATCTTCTTTTGTTTCTATCCATCCCGAAGTTTTGAATTTATATCCAATCAGCATTCGAGATTTAGAATCCCAAATCCAATCGGCAATGCGAGGTGGCTCCCTTGGAAAAATAGAAGGCTATATAAAGGATACGGAATTAAAGTTTTCACCAGAAATTCGTAGTCATGGAGATCTAAAAAAAATTCCCATTGATTTGGGAAATGGAAAGTCGACCCCACTAGGGACACTCGCAAAGATTTTTCAGTCGCCCTTACCACTGGAGAGGCTCACTCGCATTGACGGAAAAGATACAATCTATCTTGCCATCTTCACAGATTCGGAAGCAAATCCGCTTCGCGTTTCTTCGGAGATCCAAGAGAAATTGAAAACCTTTGAAGGGCCTTCTCCTCGTATTTTCTTTGATGTTTCCGCGGAACTACGAACGGCAATCCGGCAGTTTGTATTTAATCTAATTTGGGGGCTCGGTTTTGCATTTCTCTTTTCTTATTTTCTTTATCGCAGTTTTTTGCCCGCTTTATTCCTTTTTGTATCCGTTTTCTTTTCTTTAATTCTATTTTTCCATTTGATTTTATTATTTTCTATATCGATCAACTTACTCAGTTTAGGTGGAATTTCTGTTGGGATTGGTATGTTGTTTGATGCCAGTAATCTAACTGTTTTTTCGATTCGTAAACAAGGAAGCGGAGAAAACTCCAATATGAAGACGGTTGCAAAAGGAATCCAATCTGTTCTTGTTTCTCTTTTTTCATCTTCCTTTACGACCATTGCTGTTTTTATTCCTCTTTTGGTGTTCCCTATGGAATGGAAAGATTTTCTTTTTGATTCTGGGATTAGTATTGCCCTTTTAGTTTTTTGTTCCCTTGTTTCTTCTTTGTGGATCGTTCCTCTGCTTGCCGTCTCGTTTGATTCTTTTTTAAAAGAGAATGAGAAAGTTTCC
Organism: Leptospira chreensis; assembly: GCF_016919165.1. Lineage (GTDB taxonomy): Bacteria > Spirochaetota > Leptospiria > Leptospirales > Leptospiraceae > Leptospira_A > Leptospira_A chreensis. Next base: position 99,774 of record NZ_JAFFPS010000021.1, on the reverse strand, counting down.
AGCCAGGAAAATATCCTATTTCGTTTGTATGAGAGAACCTATCAATTGGGAAACGAATGGAATCCTAGGAGGAGGATCGCTGGTTTTTGTATTCTTTTGGTTTTCCTTGTTTTCTGTTTTCGATCGAAACTAGAAATTTTCCCCAAACAGCCGTCTGTGGGGATTCGTTTGGAAACCTCGCCTAAGCATAAACTTTCATTAGAAGAAGGACTGGGTTTTGTATCTAGTTTAGAAGAGAGAATTAAAAAGTTTGATTCGAAAATTTCTGTCTTAGCCCTCCCTTTGGATACGCAAGGATTAGAAACCTATCATCCTAAAAAAACAATTCCTATCCAATGGAAACTCTTGGGGGTAGAGAAAGAAGAAGAACTAAAAACACATCTATCGGAATTTTTATCGGTATCTGTTTGGGATTGGAAATGGGAACCGATTGCATCGGAAGTTTCCTTGGCCCTTCCTTTTGTTCCCATGGATTCGATTGTTTTTCTACATGAAAGTTGGGAGGAACTTCGGAGTTTTGCTTATGAATGGAAAAACCAAACCAATAAACTAAAGTTAAGTGGATATTTTGATTCGTTTCCAAAACAAATCACTCTGGAAGAGTGGTCTCGCTTATCCATTCCTGTCCCGGAACTGAATCCGAATGAAGAGGATTTGAAACAACGAATTTTATACGAACAAGTTCCCAAGTATTTAGGAGAGGTCGGCGATACAAACAAAGGAGATTTATATTTAGGAATCGAAAGTTCGCATTTTAGAGGTGGAATGGATTGGAAACGAACAGGTTTCAAATCAAAAACAAACGATTTGATCTATTCGGGATCCATCTTTACTACAAAGCAAAAACTAAGTTATGACCAGTTTTATCGAGAGTCTGGATTGTATTTTTTGGAATGGAGAGGGGAACATCGGGAATGGGATCCGATCCTCCCGAAGGATCATGGTGTTTCTGTGATTGAAATTTCTGCCAGCAAAGAAAGGAATCATTTCTTTTTGGTGCTATTGTTTTTACTTCTCATTGCCTTTGTTTTTATTTATTTGGCATTGGTTGGGATTTATGAATCCTTTGGAATTCCCATATTCTATCTCGGAATTTCAGTCTTTTATCTTTTGATCACAACCTCTTTTGTTTGGATTCTATTAGATTCCTTCCACTTAGGTCATTACATCGGACTTGTTGTTTTACTGGGACTTTCTGTGGATAGCATTTCTCTTTTTGGCGAAAGGTGGATGGAAATTCCCAAAGAGGTCCCTTTCTTCAAACGGAGAGAGTTAATTTTTCGTTGGTTGGTTTGGCCTATCCTTTTAAATTCCGGCACAACCATGATGGGGTTTTTACCAGTTATATTCTTTGGAACTTCCGGTTCGGAATTTTCAAGAGCCATCGCCTTGACGATGTTTGTTGGCATCCCCATTTCTTTGGTTTTTGTTTTTTATCTCTATCCTGTATTATTTTCATATTTTTTGAGAAAGAGACAATGAATCGCCTTTGGATTTTCCAGTTTCGGTATCGTATTTTGGCTTTGGTTCTGTTTTTTGTAACACTGTCTTTACTTTCTATCGATGGACTGATGTTTGGTGAGGAAGATTTCAGAGAAAAAGCGGAATCCATTCAAATCATCAACCATTGGCCAAACAAAACGGCTCTCCAAGTGGAAGAATCTCTTACCAAACCTTGGGAACAAATTTTAAGATCCATTTCTGGTTATAAGCAAATTGAATCCATATCGGAAGTCGGAAGTTCCATGATTCTTCTCGAATTACAAACTGGAATTCAAAAACAGGATATCATCAAATCCATTCGGAATGAATATCTATTGCAGAGACAAAGATTTCCTAAGGATTCTCTTTTTCCTCAGATCAAATCTACAAAATCAGAAGAGAGTTATATTCTCATCTTACAAAGAACGAGGAAAGGCTCCGATGCCACGCGGAAAGAATTGGAACAAAAGATTCGGACTTTGAAAGGTGTTTTGTCTTTTGTTCACCATGAGTACCTTGAAAAAGAAGTGATTTTACAAATCGAACCGGATTTGATCCAAACCACAGAACTTCCTTCCTTATCTCAAATTTTTTCGGCCATCAGAAACCATTCTTTTGGTTTTAGTTTGGATGGATTGTATGGGCATTGGTTTCAAAAAGATTTTCCAATCCATCCCAAGGACTGGTCACAGGTTGGCATTCCTTCTTTTTTGGGTGAAGGTTTAAAGATTTCTTCTTTGGGAGTTGTTTCTTTAAGGGAAAGAGAGGTCCGCCACGGAACAAGAATTAATGGGATCAGTTCTGAAACCATTATGATCAAAGCAGATAGTAGCACCTCCTTATATTCTATCACAAAGGAATTAAATTCCATCTTATCTATCAATAAGGATTGGACCTTGTTGTATTCGAGCCATGAAGATTTTATCAATGATTTATTTCGTTGGATTTGGCTTTTCTTTTTTGTAGATTTGGTTTTGATTTTCTTTGCTCTATTTTCGAAAAAAACAGGAAAGGAAACTATCAATGATCTACTTTCTTATTACGTAGCCCTTCTCTTATTTTTAGGATTTGCTAATCTAATAAACTATCCAATTGGTCGATCTATTTTGTTTTTCTGTCTAGTTTGGAAGTATCTGCTTGTTGTTTGTTCCATAAGAAAGATCCAGCAGTGGTTTTGGTCGATGGTTCCTTCGTATTGTGTTTTCTATGTATTTGTATTTTGGAATTGGATTCCAATGTCTTTTGCCATTCTCTCTTTATGCCATATCTATTTTTTACTGTCTTTTTTCTTCTTGAAGATTCTTATGAATTCTTTTCTTTCTTTTTCGATTCCCTCTATCGGATTTGATTTCATAAGATTTCTTTCCTTTTTTAAAAAGAAACAAGAGGTATCACAGTCGCAAGGATCAATTTGGGGAAAGATTTTGGTCTTTGGGTTCTTTATGCTGGGAGTGACAACCGCTCTCGTTTCAAGTTTTCGGTGGTATTCTCTCCATTCGTCTCAAGGAAGTATCCAGATGGGGAAATTGGAATTTCCCACTTCCATCTCCGAACAAGAATCCATTCGTATCACCAAACAGGTGGAAGATTCAATTTTAAAAAGGAATCTGACGGAACTACTTGTAGTTAAACAAAACACCTCCAGTGCCGATTTTTATTTTCGTTGGAACGAATTCGGTTTAAAAACCGGGATTCAAAATTTGCCTACCGAATCTGGGTATTTTCATATACTAGGTGGATCGGAAACTAACACAAACCAAACGATTCGTTTTTCGAATGCTAATACAGAAACCTTGGAAAAAACCATCCTGGGTCTCATTCCCTTGTTACATCACAAACCGGGTGTCGAAGAAGTTGTCCTTTGTTTTCAACCTTCTACAGAGGGACTTAGCTCCCATTCACCAACAATGTTTCAGAATTTGATTGGGTTCAATAGGGAGGAGTCCCTTCACGAAAGGGCATTAGGATTACAATCTGCCATTGTTGGAAAGATGGTATTAGAAAATCGATTAACAGATGTTCGTTTTGTTGTAAAACAAAAGAAAGAAATGGAACGATATGCAGAAGAACCTACTAAACTGAATTCGGGAACTTCCCTTTATAGTCAGTCGTTTACGGATTACCAAAAGATAAAAATTCCCGGAAGGATTTATCGTAAAAATGGAGAAACCAGTTTAGAGATCTTAGTGAAAGGAAAAGAAATCGAATGGGTAGAATTGAAATCTAAAATCCAAAAGTTTTTACAGAATGATGTGGTGAAACTTTCGGAAATGATACCTTCACTAGATTTAAAAAATCAATATCGTCCCATTTTTCTGTTTCTAGTTTTTGCTATTTTTCTTTATCGAAAAAAAGATAAAATGGGTTGGATTCTGCACTTGTTTTGTTTTTTGTTTCTTTGGCGATTGAATGTTTCTGTATTCGGTGATGATTATCTTTTGTTTGGTTCTGTCACCACCTTATTGTTATTTTTTGTTCTTTGGATCCCTCGTAAGACAATTAGTTTAGAAAAACAAATTCCATTCTGTATTCTACTTTTCGTTTCCTACTTCCTTCCTGGTGATGGCGGTCGATTTTTTATGAATGGTCTATTTTTGATTTTCAGTTTTTTTCTAATCCAGTCCCAAATCTTTCAAAAATGGAAAATTTTTAAAACCAAACATCTCTTTTGATACCTAAGAGAACTGAGGTTCTCCATGGTTTACAAATCCTCTTTCGATCGTTTACTATTAGTCACTATTAACTTCATTCTATTTCTTTTTGTTTGCACCCTACATGGACAGTCTCTTTCCGAATCCTGGTCTGTCCCAGGTTACCAGTCGTCCGACTATTCCGAGTTTTATGGGAATGTTTACTTTTCTAATTCTATGGAAGAATGGGATCACAGGGTGGAAGAAGTGTTGAGTTTTTCCATGAACCAATGGATGGAAAATGCAGATCGAATGGTAGAACAAATGTTGCTAGAGGAAAATGGGGAAGATCAATTTGTCTCCAATGAAGGATATATCGATGAGAGGAGGCGGTCTTTGTTTTCGGAAGTTGTTGTTTTGTATTCCGAATGGGAAAGGCAGCTCACCGAAGATTATTTTGAGAATCGGAATGCATTTTTACATAAATTGGAAACCGGCAAAGTGGATGCACTTTATCTGCAAAGAATCGGACAAGAATCATTATACGCGGAATATACGGAAGAGGAACGCAATCTCGCAGAAAACAGAAGTCGAATTTTGGAATCAGCAAGGGAATGGGAATTAGAATGGGGACAAACAAGACAAGATGGTTTGGACTCTTTTGCCAATTCCTTTTCACAATTGCAAACTGACTACGAAGACTACATTCGTTCTCTAGAAGAAACAGAAGATCAATTTTCCAATCATCTGAACGCAATTAATTCCTATAAGGGTACAATCAAAACAGCTCTACGTGAAGTAGTGTCTCAATTAAAGGTAGGTTTGGATTCTTCCTGTTCTATCACAACTGGCTGCCAATATAAAAATTTTGATGGGAGTTATAATGAAGCCGGTAAGATTTTTTCGAGATTCATTGGCGACCTTTCTGAGGAAATGAACCAATCCAATGTTGATCCTGATTCGATTCTCACTTCGATCTCGATAAGAATTCGTGATTTTTTATCTGACGAATCGAACCAAGCTTTTTCGGAATACCAGGTGTATCAGAAGAGGATTTATACTTACCAAACCGGGTTTCAAATTGATCTAGCTCAGTCGACTTCCGCATTTGATTTGGCTTCTGCTGAATGGAAGCTACGAAACCAAACCTATTACGATCTAACAAACGATATGAGGTATGAAAACTGGTTGAGTGGAGGTATCGGGGAAGTAGGAGTATTTTCTAATGTTTATGATTTAGAAATGCAAGGTATCTTACAATCCATCCATAACGGCGATTTTGGAAGACTCACTTCGATTATCAATAGTAAGTTAGGTGATGGAAGAAGGGTTCAATCTTTAGTAGCTGCCAATTTATATACAGACGCTTTCCATTTTATTAATAACCAAAAAATTGGAGATTTTTACATTCCTTTTGATGAGGCTCATCACACACATGGAAATCTGCTTTTGGATAGTCATCAAAAATATGGATATTGGAAAGCAGACAGATATGTAACAATTCTAACTCCCGGTAGCCATGACTTTCAAATGGGGGCCATTGGTTATTCGGTTCTTTATGAAATGTTTGATGAAAACTCCTCGAAAACATCTCTCTATTGGAAAGATAATTCTTCTCAATTAGGTGGTCAGTACAATCACTTCCAAAATACCTTGCTACCGGCGGTTTCCCATTGGGAATCGAAGGTAAAAGAATACGCAAACACATACGAAGGATGGAAAGAAAATCGAAGCAATTTGATCGCAGAAGCAAATGCAAAGTTAGAAGCCAATCGCCAGGAACTAGAACGTTCTAAAGAAGAGTGGTTACAACGTCTTGAGGAAGAAAAAAGAAACGGATGGAAATCTTGGGCTGATTTATATGAAGCGGGGGAAACAAAGAACATCTCTACTCCTTCTCTTTCGACTTGGACACCTAGCAAAAACTTGGAGGTGTTTGATAAAACTAAAGGCTTAGAGTTTCAATCTTTGGCAACATTCGAAGGATCGACCAATGGAATTCAAATTGGAGGGAATGGTCCTGGATTGTTGGAAGAATTTCAAAGAACCATCACGGGAGTTGGGCAATATGCATCAGTCATCCAGATGAATGCCGATTTAGAGAAGGTCAAACGAACAGAACAACAAAAGTTAATCAATCAAATGACCTACGAAATGAATTCGGAATCATTAGGTGGAAGAAAACTTACAAAAGAAGAAATGATAATACTTGGAACTTATGATTCTTCGTCACTTACGCAGGAAGAACAAATTCGATTTGGTTCTTGTTATGAAAATCCAGACGCTAACATTTGCAAAACATTATTGAGAAAAGCTTATGAAGTGACTATGGATTCCAATAACGGAGTCCTCACTTTAAAAAAAGAAATTCATAATGGATTACTTGCCGGAAAGAATACAGATGGGCAGTACAATGCAGGGAAAACAGAAGAAGTTCGACACATTCAAATGGGTTCCATTGGGAAAGTTTCTGTCAGTAGTGAAAAAGATTTTTTTACTGTTTGGAATGAGGAGGATTGGGAAAATTTATATGAGAAAAAAGAGGAGGTTACACGTTCTTTTCTTTCGAATTCTCTACAAAAAGATAAAAAGTCCCTTCATTCGAATCTAACTTCTATTCACGAGAAAGACTATCGGAATCAGGAATTGTTTTTAGCGAGAAAGGAATCACAGGAAAATAATGATTCTCTCATTCAGGAATTGGCAATTGCTTACTTAACTGGTGGGGCAGCGGGTATGAGGGCTTCTCTTACTGGAAAATTAGAATCAGCAATTAATGGAGAATTAGCGAAGGCTTGGATTAAAGCTACAGGTGGTCGCGAGTCCGATATCCAGATGGCAACCATGGCAATTGATTTTATGCGAGGTAGGATGAGCGCCAAAAAAATCCAATCACGTGATCAATTTGTTTCGATCAAAAATCCAATACAAGTTTTAGAGTCTATTGCTGCGAAAACTATTTCAAGTTCTTTCAGCATGTTAGATCAGATATCTTTTGGTGTAACAACGGTTTCTTTAAATGCGGCTATGTCTGCTTCCATGGGAATCACAAAAAAAATAATTGGAGAAAGACAGTATAATAATATTAACGAACAAATTGCGGGATCAGGAAAACGGTTACAAGAGATTAAAGCAAATGAACAAATGTTAGTTCAAAATGGAATCTCTATGGCGATCTCAAAAGGAACAGGAATTCCTACAGATGTCATTTCAAAATTTCTAGGTGATAAATACGGCCAAGTCAAAGCGAAACAAGCGAACAAAGCTATGGCAAAAAACCCAATGTATGATATGGGATCACAGATGATCGGAGCCTTCGGTGGGATGGTAAAGACGGCTACTGTTGCTTTAGGTGTTACCGAAGATGAGATTCAATCGATTATGGAGGATACCAATGGAGTTCTCCATGCAGGAAATAAAAATCTAAACGCATCAACTACTGAAAGTTTTGGTTATACCTTACAAGCTTTTGGTATGCAAGCAGGGTGGACAAAATACCAGAGCGCTTATCTAAATCTTCGAGATTCAAAAGCGGTTGTGGAAGAGCTTGGGAAAAAAGCACTCGCTAAAGAATTAGCAAAGTCTATGGGAATGGACGAAAATGGAGTGCGGCAAATTGTAGATTCAACTTATTCTTCCCAGCAAAAACAAAAATCGGATAAAAAAGCAAAGTCAAATGCAGTCCGGCAGACTGTAGTGAATGCGGCTTCTCTAGCGATCACTTTCGGTGCTAGTGGTGCATTGAGTGGAATGAGCTCCGTTCTCACAAAGATAGGGAAAGCAGTCAGTACGATGACGAGTGGAATTTTACCCGCGACAACGCAAGTCGGACAAGCAGTTGCTTCTACTTTCGTGCAAACGATGGCGGGAAGTCATGAAGGACCCAAAGGAGCAATGGCGGGTTTTGCCAATGGAGTGATCGGTGGAGTGACCCAAGGTATGGGGAAAATCCAATCAGGTGTTTTTAAAGGAATGATACCTGGAATTGGAGTTACCTATTCCGAACAAAATGGTTGGGGAGGATCTCTTGGGATTGGAAACGCAGTTAGCAATATGAGTGTTAGTTTCTCGGAGAAAGGAAATACTACTTTGCAAGCTTCCAAATCTCTTGGTGGCGGAGTGCAATTGGCTGCAGATATCACAACCAATGGAGCCGCGAATGTAGGTTTCAATTACAATCCTACAGGTAAGGGTCCAAGGAGTGATTGGAATTTTTCCATGATGTATGATTTAAATGGTAGTGGTCTGAGTGGAAGTATTGGTTACACCGATCCCAAATCAAAACTTGGACTAACATCGTCTATTGATCGTAACGGAATATCCACCTCATCAGAGTTACAAGGTGTGACTTTAGGAACAAATTCGAATGATGGTTTTCAAATTCAAGAAATGAATTTTGCAGAGCAAAATATTAATGCGGCTCAGGACGCGGGTGATTCTGGGGATGGGAAATCATTGGCTACTTCTGAAAATGATTCGGATGTTTTTTCTGACTTTGCTGAAGCTGCTGGAACTATGGGTTCTTTATTACTTGGGGGAGTTGGCTTGGGACTTGCCTTACGAAACCGATTGGGAGGAGGGCTTTCTGGACTTGCCTCCATTGGGTCTGATGCACAAACCATTTCGATTGGAGCCTCCTCTGATCAATCTTTTTTAGGAAGGATTACCAGCCCATTGAAAGCAGGTTTGCTACGATTCGGAGAATCGATATCGAGTTTCGCAGATGGTTATACGATTGAAAAAAATACAAATTATGACTCGAAAAAGGATACCACACCCAAATCACAAATACCAAACGATGAAATCAAAAAAATCCAATCCAGCGTAATTGATGATTATGGTAAAGACTCTCGTCTCGATACAGAAAAGAAACTCTACGAACTAAGAAAGGCAGGAGTGGATACAAGTGAAATTGAAGCAAAAATTAAAATACTCCGTGGTGGAAAAGATGTTCCTATTACTGCAGGGGTGAAAACGGAACTGAATGAATACATCCGTTTGCGAGAAGGGAATTCGCAGTATACATTCATTCCAGAAAAGACAATCTATATCCCCTCCACCGAGGCCTTAGCCGGGATCAACCTCAAACATGATCCCAAAAAAGAATCGAATGCGGCCTATTTGAAACGATTGGGCAATGAAATTTGTGAGGCTTCCCAAAATGTAGATCTCTCTACGAAAGAGTTAGTTACCGAACATGCGGTAAACGTGGCTAAACTTTTAGGGGAATCTCTGAAAGGGAAAATTTCTTATGAACAATATAAAATAATCGATGGTAAAGAAGTGGTATCAGCCGTAAATCCTGTAGATGCGAATGGGTTTCGGGCCGTGGATGGGGTCGACTGCATTCGGTTTATTGGTGCAGTTTTGAATGCTTCTGGAATCACGACCCCTGGAAGTTTTGCAAACTTAAATACGGATGTGTACCAAATGTCCGAAGAAATGAAAAATATGAATTTAGAATATAATAATCGAAATGTGCATAAAAATGGGGTGGAATACTTCCGTCAGGCCTCCAGCTTGATGAACTTAGTTTCCGATCGGATCACGACCAGTGAGGACTTGGCAAATCACAAAACGAATTTCAAACCTAAAGAACTCAGCGTGGGTCTGATTGGCATCACGAGGGCGGATAAGAATTTACCAGACAGCACGATTTCTGCAGTAAAGTCGGATCATGTTTATATGATTACTGGCAAAAGGTTTAATCAAGTGCTCGGTATTTTTGAATACCAGATTGCGGAATCTCGTGATGGTAAGGGGGTGGATAATAGATGGATTCGGTCCGAAAAAAATGAGGTTTTAACAACTGAATTGAAACAAATATTAAAAGCCAAGGGACTCTCTGCGAAGGAAATAACGGATAAAGTTAAAAAATTAAATAAAAACTTACAATCATCAGAAGAATCAAGTTATTTAATGCGATCAGAATTTTATGAATTAAAACCACAAGTTAGAGTCGAGGCAGGAAATGAAGTTTAAAATAATATTTTTAATGATAATACTTTTTAACCTTACAATCTGTAAAAAAAAAGAATCTATCGTGGAAGATGTAGAACCTTTTTATTTGGATGCATCTGAAGGTTGTCCCGTCACTGCAAAGAATCAGCCAAATTGTGTCACAATAAAAAATGAACTAAATTGTTATATGATGTTACAAGATGTGCGATTTCATAAAATGGATCAAGTATTCAACAACACAAACTGGACAAGCCCCGATTTTAATGAACATACATATAATTATTACGTTGATCAGAAAGGAAGTATTACAATTCTCGCCGGTGGGCCTTCTGAAGCAAGGGCAGAATATGAACATATCGGGGACGGTCGAGTTTATAAGGAGGGCAAGGATTGGATATATAAGCAAGAATGTGATCAAGAAAAATGTGAAAAGCTAAATTTCTCAATTGAATATATAAACTGTTCAGTCAGATATTATCAACATGATAACGAGCACCGATTGTTCCTTACCATTGGAAATCGCTACTATGATCATTACGATGAAATAGAAAAACGAAAATTTCTATCGATGGTTCTCCAAGATCCAGTGAAGCCACAAATCGAAAACGGATTCGAATTATATCTCGTCCCGCCACCACCTAAATAGAAATATATTTATTCCGAGCTAACCCCGCGCCAGCGATTAATCCGCAGCGACCATAGGAGCGAGGATACAAGCAAACCGAAGGTTTGACTTGGTGGATGAGCCTTGCGAATCCAACCTAAGTAAGGCGCCATGACAATCAGAAATAAATCTCCGAGAAAAGCTTAAAAGCAAAACCAACTGTGTGCGGAAATCCTTTCCCGTAGGGAAAGATTGTAGCGTAAAGCGCGGTCGCTTGAACCATTGAGGTAAGCTCCACCAAACAATTGCGAGGCGCCCAACTCTATACCAACCAATCCCTATCTACCTTTCTTCTCTTAACAAGTTTCCCGTTCCCCACGGTAGCGAGGCCAGGGATGGCCGTAGCTCGCCAGTCGGAACAGGATGTTCCGCTGGCAGGAGTGGGGGATGGGTAAACTTCATACCTTCCAAACATAAACAAAGTCGGTTCGGTCAGCCCAGGGGAGGGGGAACTCGGTTTTGTGGAGTTTGATGGATTCGGCTCTGAGGTATTCGCGAACGTCTCGGTCACGGAAGATGGTTTCGCTAAAGGAAACTTCCCCTGAGTTGGTGACTGATTGGATTTTAGCCGTATAGTTGACGGTGTTTCCGAAGTAATCGATATTGCTGTTTAAGTTTACGGCCAAGCAGTTTCCCGTGTGAATGGAAATTCGTATCCTAACGGGTGTATGTTGGTTTTCGGGATGGAACCATTCCTGCATTTCCTTGGCGGCCTTTAATGCTTGCAGCGGGTTTGAAAAACTAGCCATCACGGCATCACCAATGGTTTTTACAACAACACCACGAAAGTTTTGGATGATTTGGTTGGTTTTGATAAAGTGTTCACGCACTTGTAAAAAGGCACCATGGTCCCCTTCGGATTCATAGAACTTGGTCGAACCGACAATGTCCGTGAATAGAATGGTTTTGATTCCTATATCAAGTTGTAAATTGGTAGCGACAGCTTCTTCGGAAAAGAGGTCTCGAAATTCTTGGTAATTGAAAATTTCGGATGGTCGAAGGCTGATTTGGTCTTCGCTTCGTTCTTCTAAGACGATGGTAACATCGGAGTCGGATTCGTTTTCAAAAACTAAGTTTGGTTTTGGGGAAACTTTGATTTCTTCTTCTTTGGTTTCCGGAAGCCACAAAATATCTGTTTGTTGGTACGATTGTTTGATATCAACGAGGCGGTATTTTTTATCACCTTTTCTCCTGAGACGAAAAACTCCCGAACCAATGAGTAAATTGGAGGAAAATGATTTTTTAGCAGGAATTAGTTTTGTGAGAAGGATATGTTGTTTAGTGGCAGGTTCTGCTGCACAAAAAAATTGTTTTTCTATGATTCGGATGCTTGGGTGGAGGTGGAAGGTAACTTCGATAGAGTTCACGCCGGTGGTATCAAAATCTATTTCACAAACTTCGCATTCGTCTTTGGCGGGTAAGTCGCTCAGTCGAGTGAGGCTAGTTCGGACTCCCCGGCAATGGGGACAGACAATGTCCCAACTCAGAGTGAAGATTCCTAGCCGACAACCTTGTAAAAACAAAAATAAAATTTCGTCGGGGTCTAGATTTAAATTTCGACTCACTTCTTTGATGCGAATTCTGTCTAGGTCGTTATCAGATGCGGTTTTGATCCAATCGAAAACGGATTTGACCGCTTCTTTAGAAATCCCTTTGTTAATTAGGTTTTGCGTTTCTTTGTCCAGTTTTTCTGGATGAATCCATTGTGCCTCAGGAACAAAAGAAAATTCTTTTCCGGGGATAAGTGTTTTTTTTGGTTTTTTACGTTTGATCTCTTCTGTGATCTCATCAAAAGCTTTGCGAAAGGAAATTTCTAACTTTGGCATTGCATATTGCAAAAGTTTTCGCATAAAGAAATTTCTCGGAATCCAACCAAAATACAAATAAACTTTACATCTGGATTCACCTAACGTTTCTAAGATGATTCGGCTGCGGACATAATGACCAAATCCTTTGCTATAAATTCTTGCGTTTCCTATTTCTTTGAGATACTCCCATTCCCAAGGAACCTCTTCCCATTCCAATCGGAAACCAACTTGTCTGGTTTTACCCATTAGTTTCCCATCTTTTTCTTGGTAATCATACCTCGGCATCCCCACTCTTTTGTTGAGGGCAGAGGTATCAATTAAATGGGGCCACATTTCTTCTCTCGTGACAGGGAGGTCAAATTCCCAAAAGGAATCTATGGGCGTTGCGAGATTTTTCCACCTGTCTTCCCAAGGGTATTTTTGTAGTAAGGATTTTAAATCGATCATATTGGTTTTAGGAGGAGGCTCGCTTTCCCTCCATTTCCTTTGACTGTAAGTTCCCCTTCGGTATCCGAAATTTTTTCGGCATTGGAAAGTACAATTTGTACTCCATTGGGATAAACGAAACGAGGAACTTTGATGATACAGGGCTCTTGGATGGCTACGTCAGACAACCATTCAAAATGGAATTCGCGGGTTCCTAGATTGTATTTCATTTTAATCGGAGTTCCTTGGGTGAAGGCAGCATAAGGACGACAAAACCCTTCAATGGCACGTCCTCCTCCTCCATACACATCCGGATCAGAACCGGGAATGATTTGGTCTTTGGAGAATACACTGAGATCTTCTTGGTTCCAACCATCTCCTACCATCAAATCGTTTTCGTTTGATGCGGTGTAATTCCAGAGAGTGTTGGATAAAAAGAGATGATCCATCGCATTGTACATGGCATCGAGGGCCATCACATGCCGTTTCCAAATTTTAGGGGAGTGGTTTCCTTTTTTCCATTCTTTGTATGCCTTCCCATCTTGTAAGTCGAAGGGAATTCCGAATTCACCAATCAGGCTTGGGATTTTTCCAGGAACGGAATCAGCAGTGTTTTTAATGCGTGTGAGTTGGCGCACATACATGGCTTCGATTCCCGACTTACCAAATACGGGTCGTTTGGTGAGAGTGTCTATCGCAATGGGATAAAGAAAGGTTTTGTAAAGTAGAAGAAGGATATCATACCAATGGGCAGCGTTAACTGCAAGTTTCGGTGCCTCTCCATTCAAATGAGGATGGGTGAAGGCGTCAGAAGCTTCTCTTTCAATAAAGACCATCCAGTCTTTTCTAATCGCTTGGATGGTTTCGCCGACGGTGCGCATAAAAGGAATTAAGTAGTCCCGATCAAAGTCGATAGTCTTCCCATTAACCGTTTGGAAAAAATCATTTTTTTCGATAAAGGGAGTTCCGTCTTTCGTGATGGTGTAAGCTCCTTCCAATTGGAATGGATCTCCTGGTGATTCCGGTAACCAAATAGATACTTCGTTTTTGTTCACGGTGACTGTTTTTGTCGGAACAAATCCACCTTTCCAGACTTTGAGAGTGAGGTAAGGTAAATCAATGGAATGTCCATGAGATGAAAAGAGAGCATCGATCGGAGACCAACCTAGCCCTGGTTTGGCGGGATCTTCTTCCGTGTTTTTCAGTCCGCGGTCGTTCATGGCTCGACCAATAAATCCTTTCCCTGGTTCATTCAATGAATCAAAACCTAAAACAAAATCAAAACCTTTCACTCGTTCGGCAATTTGTTTCATACAACCGAGGTAATGATCTTGTAAGTAATCCTGAACATTTTTCCCATCAATGAGAAAGTTCGGTGCAAAATCCCTTCCTCCAAAAAACAAAGTCCAAAGAATGGCATTCCCAGCATAACTATAGTTTTGTGACCAGCACATAAGAGGATAGTTTTCTTCCTGGCGAATCCCAGGTCTTGTAAAGTCATAAGCCCTTTGCATAACAATCGCAGCATCGGCTTCCGAGAGTTTACGGTAATCAATTCCAAGTTTTTCAAAAATCCAACCGGGTGCCCCGTCACCACCGGTCATCCTTGACCATACATCTTGGTGGAAATCCACAAAAACATAAAAACCGTATTCGCCGGCCAAACGCACAATTTCGGTATAATAATCCAAATAGACTTCGTCGTATTCGTTCGGGCCTTTGTGTTCGACTGCTTCCCAAGTAGTTAATAAACGAAGAACATTGAATCCCCATTGTTTGAGTCTTGTGAAGTGGGTGTCTGCTTCGGAAAGAGGGAAGGGTCTGCCAATAAAACTAACTTCTTTATGATCTGAGAAATCGGTAGGGAACTGGGTTCCTCCATTAGGAAAGGGAACCTTGGTATCACCACCTAAGTTAATTCCGCGTAAAATTACTTTTCTACCGCTCGCATCTACAAACCATTCGCCTTGGGGTGAGAGTTTTTTTGGTGCCATCGATCTATTTTCCTGCCTCTAATTCGTTCGTTGGTTTTTCGGACTCAGCGTAGAGATTGAGATAACCGAGTAAAAAATAAAATACAATCAAAACTTCATCATCTTGAAAATAACATTGTAAAAGTCCAGAAAAGAAAAATCCAACTAGTCCATAAGTCATAAATCGAATTTTTTTAGGAATGTTTCCATTTAAAAGTGTGTAGAGGATAAACGCAAATAAGGTTAGATAAAGAATTCCTTGTGGTCCACCAAATACAGCTGTTAAATGAAAGTAATCATTGTGCGCATGCCCACGTTGAGTGACTTCGTAAAAGAAACTAAGCTCTTTGTTTTCTTTTTCTTTTTCTTTTCTTGAGATTTCGATTTCCTTATGGTAGTTCCCCGATCCAATTCCAAAAATTGGGTTTTTTTCTATCAGAGGGAAGGTGGAATCCCAAATAAAAGTCCTTCCCGAATCGGTATGTTTTTCCCCACCAAATAATGGGTCTACGACTCGTTTGACCGCATTTGTGGTTTTATAACCAGTAAAAACGACAATTAGAAATAGTAGGCTAAAGATCCCGATTCGTTTTAACATTTTTTTCGAAATGTCTTTATCAATAAAAACCAATATGTAAATTCCAAATAGGGTGCTTACGAGTGCTCCGAGAAGGGAAGATCTCGCATTGTTAAACAAAAACACCAGGGATACTAATAAAAGTAATATGCCGTTGATAGAAATTTTGAAAAAGGATTCTTTTTTATACCAAGAATCATACAATCGAAAGACAAAACCAGGAAAGATAAATGCGAGTAATCCACCAAAGGTAAGGTGGGTATTCATGAGTCCTATGGGAAGGTAGATATTTACATGAGTGATTTTGCCGTAATGGTGTTGGTAGGGCCAGGAGGCGGAGGTTTTATAAAGATCGGAAATCAATCTCGAAAGTCTTGTCATGGAAAAAATGGAGATAAAACCTGTGACTACGATCACTAGAGCAAAAATAAAAAAAGTTTTATAGAGGAATTTTTTATCTTCCGGTTTGATTCCTTGGACAGAGATAAATGCGGTAACAAGAAAGATATCTTTCATCTCATCACGGAACGCATGTTTGATGGAGTTTATGTCAAAGCCCGAAGCGGAGAAATGATACAAAACGGTTACAATTTGCCAAATATAAAATAAAAAGAGAATTTTGACCAAAGGACTTGTTAGTTTTGGTTTTTCTGGAAGTAGGAGGAAAAAAACAAAAGAGAGGAGTAAGAAAAGTTGGCTTAAGGAAACAGAAAGGGCACAGGAAATGATGGACAAGGCAAGAAACGAACGATAGATTCGGTAAAACATAACTTTGGATGAGACTAATGCTTTTCTCCAATTTGTAAAGAGGTAACAGTTGCGAGTCTTATATTTTTCCGATACTTTTTTGCCAAAAACCGACGGTGTAGCTGTTTCTATTAAGAATTTTTCTGAACTTTTGGCTTTGCGTGGGCACGAGTTCTGTATTTGTGCTCCGAAATACGGCGATGGGGACTTTGATCGGATGACTGACAACATCCAAGTGGTGCGTTTTCGCTCCGGATACCTACCGAGTTACCCCGATATCAAAGTGGTTTTGCCCTCTCCGGGAAAAATCAAACGGATCATTGAAGACTTTAAACCGGATCTCATTCATATCCACACGCCCGGACTTCTTGGACTTTATGCAGTGAACGCAGCTGAGAGATTTGGGGTTCCGACAATTGGAACCTACCATACCCTGATGGCAGAACAAGAAATGTATGTTTCTTTTTACCGGTTGTTCAAACTCGATAAACTTTTTTTCAAAGCCAATAAGTTTAAGAAAAAACTAAATATTGATGAGTTAGATAAAATTGTAAAATTTGATAACTTCAATATTCGTAAAAAAATCATCTTAAAAATTTGTAACGATATCTATAATCGTTGCGATGTGGTCATCTCCCCGAGCCATCTCATTAAGGAACAACTGATTGAATACGGAATCACTCGTCCCATTACTGTGGTATCTAATGGAATGGATTTAAAAAGATTTCAGGGAACACCAAAAACATATACTAGTGGAGAGTCTCCTAAGTTTTTACATGTGGGTCGAATCTCTTATGAAAAAAATTGTGATGTGGTTCTCAATGCCTTTAAGATCATTCATGAATCTTATCCTAAGGCAACACTTGCCATCATTGGTGAAGGCCCGGCCATTCCTTCCTTACAAAGACAAGCGGAACATTTAGGTATCCAGAATGCGGTTAGTTTTAAAGGATTTATCCCCAACGCTGTGTTACACGAAGAGTATCCCAAGTATGATGTGTTTTTGACAGCTTCCACTATGGAAACACAAGGTCTTGTAGTTTTAGAAGCCATTGCTTGTGGACTTCCTGCTGTGGGTGTGGATGCCTTTGCATTACCTGAACTCATCCGTCATGGAGAGAATGGATACATAGCCAAATCCTTTGATTCCAAAGCAATCGCACAAGGGGCTTTGGAAATTGTTCGTAATCCAGAAGAGTATGCTAAGTTTTCCAAAAATTCCATACAGGTTGCGTCGGGTCATGAAATGGAAAAATGTGTGGATACAATGGAAGAAGTTTATTCCAAAGTTGTTGAGGCAATGAAAGGAAAAGTGAAAAAATCAACAATCTTTGATTTGTTTTTTGATTTTATGCAATGACCAGTTTTATCAGCCTGGAAGTCCGCTCCGTCATGACGGGCTTTGCTATTTTTTTGACTTTCTATGCATACATTCCTTATATCCAAGGGATTCGTTTGGGAAAGATTAGGCCTCATGTATTTTCTTGGATCATTTGGGGAGTGACCACCTTTATCGTGTTCTTCGCACAAGTTGCCGGTAATGGAGGCCTTGGTGCCTTCCCCATTGGCGTGTCTGGGATCATCACTTCTCTTGTTGCTTATTTTGCTTATCGCAAACGAGGTGATATTGATATTACAAAATCAGATTGGTTTTTCTTTGGACTGGCACTTTCGAGTTTGCCGTTTTGGTTTTATTTTTCTAATCCACTGGCTGCAGTGGTTGTGTTATCGCTCGCCGATATTTTAGGTTTCATCCCTACCTTTCGCAAAGGGTATGTTCTCCCCAATTCCGAACCGCTTGGGTTCTATCTTATCTTTTTGTTTCGTAATTTCCTGGCGATCCTGGCATTAGCGGAATGGAATTTCACCACTTTGTTATTCCCAACCTCAGCTGGCATTGCTTGCCTTGTTTTTGTGATTATGGTAAAGATTCGAAAGTCGAATTTAGAAACTAATCTTTATCCGGAGCTGGATAAAAAATCACAGACTTAAGGATACGACCTTCTTCTGTATCTTCATAAACCACTTCGGCCTGTTTGCTACGAGCAGGCATATAGAGTTGGATGGTCTCTACAATCTCATAGGCACTCAATGTATAATCGAGTGCTTTGATCGCAAGTTCCACTCCCAAAAACCGTTCTCGAGTCACCGTTTTCGTATCTGTTTTTTTTGTTATGATGAGCCATTTGTAAAGTCTAGCTGACCTGTTGGTGTCCAAAAGATTTCCAATATCCAATTTCATTTGCGGAAGGATGGCCGGTGTTTGGTTGAACCTAACTTCGATTCCTCGAGAATGGGAATCACCAAGTCTTAAAGAAAGTTGTTTGTCAAAGAGTTCATCATCGATGTATTCGATACGATCACAAGTGGAATACACTGTGTTACATAAGTTCCCATAGTTTTTATGGAAGAAAAAAACCTGTAACACTTTACCTGTTGTCGGATGGTAAAGAACCTTGGCGTTGTAATGACCCATACGACCAAATTTGATCGCAGAACGAATCCGTTTGTATAAATTATAACTCAGTCCAAAAACATCCTTAACGATGGGAACATCTGTAAAGCCAATCCCTCTGGAAGCGATATAAAATGGTTCTAAGCTGACATGACCGTCTCTTCTTGCAATTTCACGTAAATATTCGGTGATATCATCCATCCGCGATTCACTGAGAGAAAGTGGGGAATCTAAATAATCCACGACCACCTTCCCACCGTTTTTCCCCAGTTCTTCCCACACCTCGGCCAAATACTTTCCGTCTTCTGTATAAGGAATTTTTTTACAATACAAGTCTTGGCATTTGATTTGTTCTTCGTAATCGGCCTTGTTTGGGGAAGGGAGATGGACCACTTGGAACTCGGAAGTAAAATCTTCTGCTTGGGCTTGTGCGGGAAAAGAAATCAGAGAAAGGAAAATACAAACTGTAACGGGAAGAATAAAATATACTTTCTGGATGGTTCGATACACAGGGAGATGAATCCTTACAGGAAAGAACGAGGAGAAACTTAGTTTGAATTGAATCTTCTTAGGAAACGTTGAAGTCATCTTTTCCTGTTGGAATAACATCGAAGTCTCCTTATTTTTTAGGTTCTGCTTAGAGGTTTACGTAAATCACCAAAGTGTATTTACATTTTGGATCAGTCGAATTCGACGAACAACGTCTAGTGGGTCAATCAGTTCCATACAAGCATGATCCCCTCGCCAACATTTGGTATTTCCATAAATGGAACAAGGCCTACATGGTAAGTCCACTTGCAAAACTCCCGAATCTTCTTGGGCAAAAGGTCCAAATCCAGAAAGGGGGTGAGTGGTCCCATAAATTCCAATCACTGGTTTTTTAAGAAGGGCTGCAATGTGAACGTTGGAACTATCCATTCCAATCATTACATCTAAGCGGTCCATAATCCCAAGTTCCCCGCGAATTCCTAAATTTCCACCTTGGACAATATGAGCGCGCTTTTGCTTGTCACGAAGGATTTCTAATTCTTTGGCTTCATCTTTTCCACCAAACAGGAATACGTTGCAATCTGGAAATTCATCGAGTAATACTTCCACCAGACGTTTGCATTTTTCAAAACTCCATTCTTTGAGAGCATGTCCGGCAAAGGGTGCAAACCCAAACCATTGTCCTTCCTTTTTATCGATGCCTACCGATTTCAAAAAGTCTTTGGCATAAATTTTAGATTCTCCATCCACATTGAGCCATGGGCCTTTGCGAACGGGAGCATCAAAGCCTGCTTTACGAAATACGTTTAAATAACGTTCGACGGTGTGGGGGAGTTGGTTTAATTTTTTATTATAACGTCTTGTTTGTTTTAACTTTTCGCGGCGACCTTTGATGATTTTGGAATAGGGTACACCTTGGCTGCGAAAAAGAAAGGCAATGAATCGTGAACGAACAGATCCATGTAAGTCGATGACATGACCGAAAGGTCCCAGTTTGGCAATGTCACGATACATCCTCCAAAGACCCAAAATCCCTTTGTATTTTTTTAGATTCATTCCTAAGACATTTAAATTAGGAATATTATAGAAAAATGGTGCGAAGTTTCCTCTAGTAACAACTGTCAGCTGAATATTGGAATATTTAGCTGCAATGGCAATCAGAGCAGGTGTCATTAAAGCCACATCCCCCATTGCCGAAAATCGTAGTACTAAGAGGTTTGTCATTTTTGATTCTTATACAATGACGGATTTAGATTCTGGTCATTATACATCTTCATTTGACGATAGACTTTGACTCGTTTCGTTCCTTCCGCATAGTCAAGAAAAAGTTCGTCCAAACATTTTTTCAAATCTTCCCTTTGGTCTAGGAGAATGTCTAGTTTTGCTTGGCATTTTGCTATATGTTCTTTGGTCGCTGAATCATCTTTTCTCGAAACCTGTTCTTCCATATGGTAGATTTTGAGTTCCAAGATACTCATCCGATCGAGTAACCATGCAGGAGATTCTGAATTCAAACGAGCATTTGGTTTTGGCGTAACGGAGCGAAACATTTCGATGGCAAAGTCATCGAGTTTTTCCACCATATCAGTTCTGTCTTGGTTTAGTTTGTCGATCCGTCGTTTGAGTGTTACGACATCTTCCAAAGCAATGTCCGGCCTTCGGATTTCGTCTTCAATATGCCATTGGATGGTATCGATGTGGTTCTTTTGGTAGAGAGTGGACTCAAGACTTCCTTCTGGGTAAGGATTTGGGTGTGGGGCTTCTTTTTTATGCCAATCCAGAACGGATTCCTGGAAAATAGAGACGGCTTTTGTGGCTTCCAATGCTTTCATATCGTAATGCAATTCATGATTTAATATGGTTTTTGGCGTTCAATCCAAATATTTCCCAGGTTTTTCGCTTTCTTTTGCCATCTTCTTCAGGCATTTGAATTCTCATGTGCCTAGTTGTGATTGCCTACAGGGTTCACCCCGAATTCCCTCTTGTGATTGTGTCGAACAGAGACGAATTTTTTGGAAGACCCACTGAATCTCTCCACCATTGGGAATCGAATCCTAAAATCCTTGCGGGGAAAGATTTAAAAGCAGGGGGAACTTGGCTCGGTGTGAATTCGCAAGGAAAGGTAGCCTTTCTTACCAATGTGCGCAATCTAAAGTTACCGCCTCATTCGAATCCAAAGTCTCGAGGTGGACTTGTTTTGGATTTTTTAAAGTCATCCAAGGAAGTGAATGCCAACCAGTACCGGGAGGAAGTTTTACGAACTGCCAAGGAGTATGAGGGTTTTAATTTATTTGTTTTTGATGGAGGAGTGGCAAGTTATGTAGGTGGGGATCCTTTGCAGTCTGAGATTTTAGAACCAGGGTTTCATGCGGTGAGTAATGCCAATTGGAATACGGTTTGGCCCAAAACAGAAAAGTTAAAACTTGCCGTTAAACAAGTGTTTGATTCTTTTCCAAAAGATCAGGACTGGACGAAAAATGTCACAACCGAATTTTTTCACTGGTTGGCCAATTCCGATCTTGTCAGTGAGGACTCACTTCTTCCCGATACAGGGATTGGATTGGAAAAAGAAAGGTATTTATCTTCGATACGAATTCGTGTTCCCGGTTATGGAACCAGGGCTTCGACTTTAGTATTTTATGGAAAGGAATCGGTGGAGGTAGTAGAGCGCACTTTCTCCGATCCGCTTTCTAATGAATTTACGGAACGGAGAGAGGTTTTATCGTTTAACGAATCTTAATCTTCCAATCGGAAATGATTCATCGGGAAAGCGGAAGTGATTTCTTTCACACCAGCTTTCACTTTGGATTCCCAAGTGGCATCACCAAAATGATCTAGGTAATCACAGATTAAATTTCCAACCGCTTCGATTTCTTTTTCTTTTAGTCCACGAGTGGTGAGGGCTGGTGTTCCGAGACGAATTCCCGAAGCGACTGCCGGCGGATTTTTATCAAATGGAATCGCGTTTTTATTTACAGTCACACCGATATGATCTAGGCCATTGGCAGCGTCGTTTCCTGTAAGTCCTTTTACGGAAACATCTAAAAGAACGATATGGTTGTCCGTTCCTCCAGACACCACTCGGAATCCACGTTTTTGAAATGTATCCGCAAGAACTTTCGCGTTCTTTACCACTTGTTGGATATAAGTTTTAAAATCCGGCTGGAGTGCTTCACCGAAAGCAACTGCTTTGGCAGCAATCACATGCATAAGAGGTCCCCCTTGGATTCCAGGGAATACTCTTGAGTTTAAAATCTTTTCATGTTCACTAGAGGAAAGGATCAGTCCCCCTCTTGGTCCACGTAATGTTTTATGAGTGGTGGTAGTAACAAAGTCACAAACACCAATCGGACTTGGGTGTTCACCAGCAACTACAAGACCTGAGATATGTGCAATGTCGGCCATAATCTTGGCACCGATTCCATTCGCAATTTCTTTGAATTTATTAAAATCAATGGTTCTTGGATAAGCGGAGGCACCGACAACAATGAGTTTTGGTTTGTGTTCTTTGGCAAGTTTTGCCACTTCATCGTAATTGATGGTTTCTGTTTTTTCATCCACTCCATAAGGGATTGGTTTAAAATATTTTCCGCTGATATTGACCGCACTACCATGAGTTAGGTGGCCACCATGCGCCAAATTCATACCAAGGAAACTATCTCCTGGTTCAAGAGTCGCAAGAAATACCGCCATATTCGCCTGAGCCCCGCTATGCGGTTGAACGTTTGCGTATTCAGCTCCGAACATTTTTTTTGCTCTTGCGATGGCTAGTTCTTCGACTTTGTCTGCGTTTTCACAACCATTGTAATAACGTTTTCCAGGATACCCTTCCGCATATTTATTAGTGAGAGTGGAATGGTAGGCTTCGAGAACGGGACGCGAAACAAAGTTTTCACTCGCAATCATTTCGAGGGAATGTTCTTGGCGTTCGTCTTCTTTTTTTAATGCAGCGTAAACTTCAGGATCTTGTTTTTCTAAATAACTCATGTGGGAATTTCTCTATGGAGTGTATATTCTGGATTTTGGTATTTCTTCTTACGAATAGATTCAGATTCTTGGAGCACGAGTTTCCGAAAAGTAGAAAAGTCTCGGCCAAAGAAGGAAATTTTTGAAAAATCTTCTGGATCTGGTTCTCCTAAATAGGAAAAAACTTCCCGTACGATATCTTTTGCCCAAATACTTTCCGAAAAAAAATCGGGCAGGGCTGTGAGAAACTCTTTATGGCTTCTTTCTTTGCGATAATCGGGTTCTTCCGGCGGATGGTGGAGGACTTCGGCCACTCTTTCAATTAAGGTTTCTTCCAAAATCAAAGTGCCATGTTGGACAATGCAGTTGCGTTTGCGAAACTGAGCATTGCCGGAAATCTTTTTAAAGATTCCATTTTTTTCTAAAACCAAATCGGATTTCCCTTTGGGGGAACAATGGATGTTTTGTCTTGCCAAAGATTTGGCAACAATACCGAGTAAAATATCATAGGAATCTTTGACCGGAAAGAGTTCTTTTCTTTCGTTTAGATTCACATAGATAGAATAATTTATATTTCCTGTGAGGGAATGAAATACGGTTCCCCCTCCCGAAGCCCGTCTGGCAATATAACAAAAATTAGGTTTTGGTTTTTTCTGGAATCCCTTGGTGCGGGCTTCCGTTTCATATCTGTTTACCACTTCTTCTTTGATATTGCGGAATGGATTTTCCGAAAGTCCGAGAATGATGGAATCTGGATTTTTCCAGAGCCTAACTCCCGCAGTGATATTTTGACTTACCAACTGGAGAGACAATGCCTCCTCAATCGCCAAATTGTAGTAAGGTGATCTTGGGGGAATTTGCGGAAAATAAAATACCTTAGAATTCACTCGTTGAAATATTTCTGTGAAGCTTCGTTTAAAAACTTTCGTTCGCTACGAGAAAGAGAATCCATTCCATTTTTGGAAATTTTTTCCAAAAGTTCATCCACTTTTGTTTTTGCATTTTCCCTTTTTGCCATTTCCTCTTGGTATCTTAAAAATCTACGTTTTTGTAAGTAACGCGAAAGGGACCAGGTAGGAAGGGAACCCACTTTCTTTTTCCATCCAGTGTAAACTTTCATTAAGAATAAACCTCCGATGGCTCCCCCTAAGTGAGCAAAGTGTGCCACTCGTTCTCCTTGGGCAAAAAGAACCATAAGCATTACAATCATTACAAAGTATTTGGCTCGCATGGGAAAAATGAGAAAAACAAGAAGTTCACGATTGGGCCAAGTCATCGCATAAGCCACAAGCAGACCATAAATACTGGCACTGGCGCCAACCACAAGGCCTTGCGGAATGCCAAAAAATTGAGCAAGCACGGTGCCGATGCCTCCTAAAAAGGCAGTGAATAAATAGAATTTTAAAAAGGCACGTTCTCCCCAAACTTCCGCAAGTTCTGAACCAAACATCCAAAGACTCAGCATATTAAAAAGTATATGAAGAAAACTTCCGTGGAGGAAGGCATAACTCAGGAGTTGCCAGACCCAACCACTAAAAACAAGCTCTGGCGTGAGGCCGAAGTAGAGTTCCATAATCGGAGAATGGAAAGCCAATTTCGTTGCCATCTGCAGGAGAAATAAAACTGCATTGATAATGATGAGAGTGCGTACAACGGGAACCATCGGAGGTCCAAATCGGAGTTCATATCCTGGGTAACGAGAGGCCATAAATTCAAGGTCGCAAATCTTGAGTGACAAGGAAAGTCGATTTCCTAGCATCGAGGAAGTGATTGTGCAACTCTACGGAGTCCGCGGCTCCATAGCGAGCCCCCTCCGAAACCAAGACTACCGCAAAAAAATTACCGATATTCTAGACCTCTACAGGCAAACGGGGGCTGGTATATCGGCGGATGAGTTTTGGCAAGACCTCCCTTACCATCTCAAATTTGTCACAGGATCAGACACAACTTGTGTTTCTGTCACGGACGACGAGGGAGAAATCTACATTTTGGATATGGGAACGGGACTTCGGAATTTGGGAGACGAACTCATCTCAGAATACCTTTCCAGTAAATTAAAAAGGACAATCTCTTTCTTTATCACCCATACCCATTGGGACCATATCCAAGGCCTTCCCTTTTTCAAACCCATTTACTTTCCTGACTTCTTACTTAATTTTTATTCTCCTTATTCAGATTTGGAGTCTCGTCTCCAGAAACAACAAGAACCTGAATATTTTCCGGTTCCTTTGGATGGGACAGGTTCTGCCAAAGACTTCAAACTTTTCTTTCCAGGAGATGTTTTGGAATTTGCTTCCGGTATGAAGGTGGAGTGTTACCCGCTGAAACACCCAGGCGGATCCTTTGCTTATAAGTTTACAAACCGGGCAGGCAAAATTTTTATCTTTGCAACAGACGCCGAGTTTACCGGAGCTGATATGGACTTAATCCATGAATGCCATCCATTTTTTGCCGATGCTGATTTACTGATACTCGACACCCAATACACGTTAGACGAATCTTTTTCAAAGTTTGATTGGGGTCATACTGCATATACTATGTCTGTGAACTGTGCCTCTTCTTGGAGAGTCAAAAATTTAGTTCTCACTCATCATGAGCCAAGTTACTCAGATGAAAAAATTTACGAAATTTATAATGATGCCAAACTCCACAAAGAGCAGTTAGGCGAAAAAAAATTAAAAATTCATTTAGCAAGGGAAGGATTGCGATTCCACCTATAATATTATGAACAAAGAAAAAACACTTCGAATCACTATCACTACATTCTTTAGCATTGCCCTCCTCGGTGGTTTCTTTTTTGGATATATCCTTTCCGAGGTAAACAAAGGAAAAGAGTTACAAAAGTTGGCTTCATACCAACCCACAACTCCAACCAAACTCTATGATTCCAATGGAGTTTTGTTTGCGGAACTCTATCGCCATAAACAAGAGTTATTAAAATATAGTGACATTCCTCCTCATGTGATTCATGCATTTCTTTCGGTTGAGGATGATAATTTTTTCAACCACTTTGGGATTGATTTTTTAGCCATTGTTCGAGCCGCGATTAAAAACGTATTTGCCGGACGGATTGTACAAGGTGGATCCACTCTCACCCAACAGTTAGCAAAAACCATCTTACAACAAAGGAAAAAAACCTTTGGCCGTAAATTCTTAGAAGCACTCCTCACCTTACAAATTGAACAAGAATATACCAAAGAAGAAATTTTAGAAATTTACTTTAACCTAATTTATTTAGGTCATGGAACGACAGGGCTTTCTTCCGCTGCCAATGTTTACTTTCAAAAAGATGTAAGAGATTTAAGCATCGCGGAAGCGGCAATGCTTGCAAGGCTTCCTAAAGCTCCTGTAACATATTCCCCTTTTAAAAATCCCAAAGAAGCGAAACAGGCTCATATGGTGGTCCTGGGTCTTATGGCGAAAAATGGTTTTATCCCGAAAGACCAAGTGCAAAAAATCCACGATGATTTTTGGGATCGGTATTGGCCAGTGGTCATCACACAATCTCCTTCTCGTTCTACCTGGGGAGCAAAACTAAACAGAGCTCCTTACTTTACAGAATGGGTGCGCCAAATTTTAGAGAAAGAACTTGGAGAAGAGGCCTTATATACTGGGGGTCTACGTGTTTATACAACGATTGATGTTAGAAAACAAGAGATCGCAGAAGAAGAACTTCGTAAAGGCCTAATTGAACAAGACAAATATGCATTTGGCGCAAACTTCCGTTATGTGGGAAGGGCAGACCGGGGCCTTGTTTCTTTATACAATTTATTTGGATCTATTTTTCCTGTGGGAGTTCCTTACGTAACCAGTTTGGATGATAGACAGGTATTCCGTCTTCATTTAGAAAAGGAAATGGCTCCGGCTCTCGAGCTTCTCACTGACTTTATTCCTTCGGAAAACGAAAGTTCGGCAGTCAAAGAATTCCAAAGATCTTCTCTTGTATTTTCTTCCAACTTACACGTAGAAGGTGCCATTGTCACAATCGACCACCAAACTGGTTATATCCAAACGATGGTGGGTGGTTCCCGGTTCTCTCCAAAAAATCAGTTCAACCGGGCCATGCAGGCAAGACGCCAAACCGGATCTGCCTTCAAACCTTTTGTTTATGCGGCAGCCATCCAAAATAGAGCCGTTGGTTCTGGAACGGGAATTATGGATGCTCCTCTCACAACGATTACAGAAGAAGGTGAAGGATATTCTCCGCAAGATATCTCTGGAGATTTCAGAGGGATGGTTCCACTTTCTCGTGCTTTGTCTTTATCGTTGAATATCGTTTCTGTCCAAGTGCTGATGAGAACAGGGACTGATGCCGTGATTGATTTTGCATCAAAAGTGACAAAAGCCAATAAAGCTCGGTTCCCTACAGGTCCTGCTTTGGCACTTGGTGTTGCGGAACTCACTCCTTATGAGATGGCACTTGGTTATTCGATCCTTGCAAACAAAGGAAAGGATGTAATTCCTTTTAGTGTTCGTTATGTTTTAAACCAAAGTGGAACTGTTGTTTACAACAAAGAGAAGGAAGTTCAAGAAACTCTTGCAGAAGAAGCAAAAAATGGATCCATCCAGATCATTCCTGAAGCGACTGCATATATCATTAAACAAATGTTAATTGGTGTGGCTATGGGGGGAACTCCGACACAAGCCCTTCGTGCCGCTGACAAAGGTAACTACAAAGGAGAGTCCGGTGGAAAAACGGGATCTACTTCTTCTTATACCAATGTTTGGTATGCAGGATTCGACCCGAAATACACGTCCATTGTATGGATGGGATTTGATAAATCCTCATTGTCTTTGGGAAAAGGAGTTACAGCAGCTGGGGTGGCAGCTCCGATTTGGGGAAAGATTTACTCGCGCTGGTACAACGAAGGTCCATACCCACTTTTTTATCCCAATGGTCGGGCAGAAGAGATCCCTGCCGATGTGGTGAAGGGTGCCACTTGTGCTTTCAATGGCCTTTCCCCAGGACCTAACTGTCCTTTGACTGGAAATTTATTTTTAAAGCCGATTACCATTGCTGGCCGAACTCTTGCGGTTCCTGGAGGTAGACAATGTGATGGAGACCGTGACCATTACCGCTCTATGGACCTCACCGACTTCCTCCAAAGAGAACTAGAAATCTCAGATGAGGAATTGAAGTAAATTTTCCACCCGTTTGTTTAGTAAGCTGCACGCAAAAGAAAGGAACTCACGAAGGTAAGTGGGTTTCCTTTTCCACCCGCTTGATTTAGAAAGCGGCACACAAAAGAAAGGGACGCGCTAAGGTAAGCGAGTTTCTTTTTCCACCGGCTTGATTTAGTAAGCCACACGCAAAAGAAAGGGACGCGCTAAGGTAACTGAGTTTCCTTTTCCACCTGCTTACCAATCCCAACTAACCCTCATCCTTCTCCGAATCGTAATTTCTTCCCGGGACCTCTTTTTTAGGCAATTTATTTCTAAATCAACATTTTGCGTACTATTTAGGCAATTTGGCCTCTCCTTCCTTCTCTAAATGGCCTGCTTTGGCTCTATTCCTGCCTTTTGGGCCAGGTTCTCCCTGGCACGATAGTTGCATTATAGTAAGCGAACCATTGGTTCGGAGGGAATATGAAAAAAGCAATCCTACCCATTCTAGTTTTGGCACTTACTGCTTCCATTTCAGCTGGAGAATCTTCATTCATGAATGAAGACCTGGATTCCCTCGTCAGCCAATACGACAAAGAAACTCTCACTGTCATCTCCAACGAACTTGTGAAATTAGCGAGTGAAGAAGAGGGAATGGGTGAGTTTGATTTAGCTTCCGGACATTATTCTCGTGCTATTAAAATTAGAGAAGCGATTGGGATGAGTGAACATAAAAGTTTCCCTTCGATCCAATACCTTGCAAGCCTTGCACATTCAAAAGCAGGTAACTTTTGTGAGGCATCTACACATGCAAAAAAAGCAAGTGAAGGTTTTCGCCAACATGGAATTACTAAATTCGAACAAAAAGCAAGTGTAGAACACAAAGAATACGCACGTGCTTGTGCGGTTGTGGTTTTCCGATAAAAACTATGTAATGATTCTTTCTAGAGATGGTTACCCTTTTTTGATTCTTCTTCGAATCAATCCAACTTCACGTGGTTGTACACGTGGGGTTGGAATTCTTTTTTCCCATACTTCAATTTAGCCTTTTCAAACAAACTCGACTTAGTATAGGGAAGGTTTGATTCCCAGGCAATTCCAAAGTTCGCTTCATTGTATCCTGACTCATATTGTAGCGGATAAAGCGATTTTCCGTCATAAAAATATAATAATCGGTGGTCCATCATCGAACTTCTGTTTTGTGGTTCGAGAGGGGAACAAGGAAAGAGTTTCGACCAATCTTTGTTAGGAAGAGATGGTGGAGGTGTTTTTATCTTTTGATTTGAATTGCATTCTAATTCGATCATATCGTTTGTTTGGAATAAAATCCAATCTCCCGATTTTTCAAAGGTTCCTCTTCCTTCTTTCTGTTGGAACTCAGAATGATCTTCATAGACCTTCCATTCACTCCAGGTTTTTGTGAATTTAGAGTTGGTTTGCAAATGGATTTCTTCTTTCCAATACAAATGAAATGTTTTGGATCCAAAAGCAGATTTTTTTTCGGCTGGTCGTGAATAGAATCCAAGTGCGATATTTTGATCCCTTGGAAAATCGGAAGGAAGAGAACGAATCCAATCTAATTTGGGAGCACACTGCAAACCAAAGAGTAGAACAGAAACGGAAAGAATGAGAACCATTCTTTCCGCTCTTTTGTGATAAACTTCAATTGTATGAAGCGAAGATTTAAAACTGGAAGTAGATAAAATCTTGTCCACCGTCTCCAAAGATTCCGAGTAATAATAAAATCACTACTGACAGAAAAGGAAGGAGGATATTTTGGTATGGTTTCAATTTTTCATAAACAAAGTTTGAATATTGGAACCAATTGAACATCAAACCGAGGGCAATGAAGGTCGGAAGTTCATCCACTCGACTTAAAGTTTCTCCGGTATTGCGGAAGGTCAAAACACCTTTGAAGATTTCAAAAGCCACATTCATCGATTCCTCACCCCTTGCGGCCGCTCGGAAAAAAACGCCGGAAAAGGTGAATATAATAAAGACTACAATGGTGCGAATGATTCCTACAAAAGGAAGGGAGTCTGGTAGGAATTTCTTTTTCCCTCGGTGTAAATACAGTGACCTTTCAATCCATATCAAGGCACCTAAATAAGCTCCCCAAAACACAAAGGCCCAATTGGCTCCATGCCACAAACCTCCGAGACACATTGTGATGAAAGAGTTTACGTTGGAGCGAAAGATGGATCCTTTACTACCTCCGAGTGGGATATAGATATAATCCCGAAGCCAAGAAGAAAGTGTAATATGCCATCTCGACCAAAGTTCCCGAAATGATTGGGAAAAAAATGGTCCTTGGAAGTTTTCTGGAATTTCATATCCAAGTAAATTTGCCGAACCTCGAGCCATATCCGTATATCCTGAAAAATCGCAATACACTTGTATGGCGAAGGCAAGAACACTGAAGAATATCGAAAAACTATCGAACTTAGCAGGATCCATAAAGATAGGGGATATGATTGGTGAAATGTTTTCTGCAATGATGACTTTCTTAAATAGACCACCAATGATGAGAAACAGACCTTTTTTCATTCGGTCTGAATCAATGGTTGGATTGTCTAGTTGCGGAAGGAAATCTTGGGAACGCATAATCGGTCCCGCAATCAATTGTGGGAAGAAGAGGATGAATAAAAAATAATCCACAGCGGACATTCTTTTTTCAATAATCCCTCTATGGATGTCTACTTGCACCGCAATGATTTGGAAGGTATAAAAACTAATGGCTAGTGGTAAAAATATACTCCAGGATCCAGAGATTTCTTTAAAAGCCGGATAACCGGTTAATGAAAATAAAGAACCTGTAAAGAAGTAGAAGTATTTAAAAAAACCTAAATTGACTAGGTTTAATGCCACAATCGCAAATAGTATTTGATTGTAAGGTTGTCCTTTTTCTTTTTTACGAAAGATCCATTCACTAAATCCGTAGTTGACGAGAATTACGATTAGGAAGTGAAACAAAAAAGGGAAACTAAAATAGGCGTAGAAAATTAAGGAAGATAAAACCAGTAAAGGTTTTCTTCCCTTTTGAGGAATGTTCCAGTAAATTAAATACGTGAAAGCAAAAAGTAATAAATAGGGAATAGAGTTAAATAACATTGATTAGTTGGCCCTGAAATTATAGATCCCAAAGATAAAGAAACTTAGCATTGGTACCTGTTCCTAAGATTTTATCAGCAATTCCTAAAGAAAAAGGATTTTTGTTACCTTCATTTGCTTGATAGATATTATCCACACGGCCTTTTCCTCTTTGGTAAGTAATCACACGAGGATTCCCGCTGCGGTTTCCTTGGAACTTGGGATGTTGCATCACTTGGTAAACAAAATCATCGAAGTATCCAATGAAATCAATCATACCTTCTTTTTTCGCTTGTTCTGCAGTAAAGATCCTTCCGTCACAAATTTCTTTGAGGCGAGTCTCTGCTACATTCGGTCTTCCTTTTTTGACGATTTCAAAAAAACGACCATACAAACTATCAATGATGGACTGAAGGATTTTTCTTTGTTCCCCAGTCATCTCTGTGATCGGAGATCCAAGAGCTTTGTTTGGGCCGGAAGTAAATGACTGATCCTTCACTCCAATTTTATCTAGACCTTCTTTCACATTGATCCCAGACATGATGACTCCGACAGATCCTGTAACAGTTGTTGGGTGAGCACCGATGGCATCTGTTGCCATTGCAATGTAGTAGGCACCACTTGCTGCTGTATCCATAAATCCGGCAAACACCGGAATTGATTTTCTGGTTTTAAATTTTAATACTTCTTGGTAAATGATGTCACTCGCAGTGACCGTTCCACCAGGAGAGTTGATTTTTAAAATCACACCCTTTACATCTGGGTCTCGTTCTGCATATTTTAGAGATTCTTTGATTCGAGCAACCATCGATTCCGTGGAAGTACCCAAAAAGGATTCTTTAGATTCATCAGAAATCATTCCTTCTATGGAGATGATAACGATTTTTTCTTGATCCCTTCCTGCGATGAGTTTCTCTTCGAAATCAGCCTTGCCACTTGGGGGTAACAAGTTCAGACTGTTCCCAATGACACAAGATTCGGCAAAGAGAACCGAAAGAAGAACGATACAAATGAAAAGAAAAGGCTTTCTTGAAGGCATACAAACCTTTCTAAGATGGCAAACTGTGACTTCAATCATTTTTGGGAGATAAATCTTGTACCAACTGAAAACAAAACAGTCTAGTTTTGAGACCCACCCGACCGGTGGCGGGCAATGGCTCGGTTTGCATCTCCATTCCCCTGTGGATGGGAAGTCAGTTTCTGTCGTTTCTGGCCACAAACCACCAGATCCTTTTTTTGCCTCTGGATCTTTTCTGATGTTTCCTTGGGTGAATCGTTTGGAACCCAATCCTTGGGCCAGAGAGCCGTTTTATCCCAGTACCCATTGGCTCACAGATGGGAATGGAATCCCATTACATGGCCTCTACCACAACCTTCCGAGGCATTTGGTAAAGGAAGAATTGAGTGAAAAGGAATCATATGCTGAATTCGAAATGGAAATCCCTTCCGTTTGGAAAGGTACATTCCTTTCTAAAATCCAGATCAAAGAATGTTATCGTCTCTTCCCATCAGAGTTAAAAATTATCTACCGATTGGTCAATGATTCGGATACAGAATTTCCCTTTGCCCTTGGAATCCATCCGTACTTTCGATGGAATGAAGATGAATCCATTGATGATTTATTTTTGTTTGGTTCTGGATTTCATAAAGTAAAGTTAGGGGATTATCTTTTACCAGAAAGGATTCAAAAAGAAGATATCATTCTCAATTCAGAAGAAACATTGATGGGAAAAAATCTTGATGATCTTTATGCATCCATCAATGGAGAAAATTCTTATATTGGTCTTTTCTCTATGAATAAAAAAGAAAAATTAATCATACAAGGTGGTGACTTCTACCAAGTATATACTCCACAAGATCGAAGATCTATAGCGATAGAACCTATGACAGGTACGGGAAATTTTTTACATTTCCCTGGTGGTAATCCTAAAACTATATCACCAAAGACAGAAAAACAGATAGAATTCTCCATTCGATTGGATCAATTTTAAAAATTTGCAACTCTTTATCGAACAATCTGTCTAATGTAAGAGAGGTTAGTCCAACAATGTCAGATGCCCTAGTGAACACATGTAAACAAATCAGTAAAAATTTATTGGAGATCAAGTATTTCGCTGAAAAGAAAAACACTAGCCGAACCTCTGTTTATCGAGCACTACAAGATAAAAAAATCAATGAAGTTGTTATTGGTAAAAACTCGCGTTTTATTATTTTAGATGATTCTGCGAAGAAGTGGAAACCTGGTAGACAGTCCTAAATTCCAGTTCCTTTCCTAAAAGATTTGGTTCTATCCATTGGGTTTTGATTGGGGATCTGTTTAGGTTCCATATTTGATCTGGAATTTGATTCCGCACTGTATCAGATAGTAAGGTTTCGAATCCAAAGTAGCGTAACAGATATTCGTCGCTCTTAGCTTCTAATAAATATCCAAGAAAACTGTGATACACCTTTCCTAAAGTTTTGTCGTTATCTTTGTCACGTGTTTTGACGTACATTTCTGCAAACTTAGGATAGGGAGCTTTGAATTCTTTTTTAGTCCACCGGTAGTGAATGGTTTTTAGATACCCTCGTCTAATGTAGACTTTCTTTTCTCCGTCATAAGTGAGAGGGTGGGCGGTCGTAAGATCCTCAGATTCCAAATCTAGATCCATACGCACCTTGATGAATTCTAAATCCAACCAAACAAGGGAAATAGGTCTTTTCCAAAAACGATTCCAAAGTTCTAATAGAAAGTTTTGTTTTTCTTTTTTATTTTTAGAATCAATTTGATCCCACAAAATATTAGTTAGTTTGTCTTTTTCTTTTTGGAAATACCAACGAGGTCGGACATAGGCCACAAGTCCTTGCCAAAACCGTAGTGTGACCCTTAAATCAAGTTCCAATCTAGATTTTTCTAAGGGCAAAGGTTCTGTTTTCCATCCCACCACAACGGCTGGTCGGAAGTATGAATACCCCTTATCTTCCCAATCCAAACAAATTTGTTTCAAACTTGTCTCAGAGATAGGGAGATGTTCTAAGGAAATCGAGACAGCTTGTGTTTTTGGGAATTTCCGCATTTTTTATTCTAATCGGTCGATCTATGATAACAAGATGAATGATTTAGCCTTTGAGAATCAAAGTTTTTTATGGGGGAATGAAGCCGGTCCCATTCGCATTCTCTCCGAATACCTCCATCCGAAATCGGAATTCCATTCTCATGGAATCACAGATACCATTGTTGTATTCGGATCGGCTAGAATCCCATCTCCCGAATCTCCGAAATCAAACCCTCCCACACCCTTGGATCATTTAAGTTCTTATTATGGAGAGGCGACTGCCTTTGCGAAACTCATCTCGGAGTGGGCGACCACAATCAAATCAGAAAGGCCTGGTCGTAACCTGAATATCTGCACCGGTGGGGGCCCGGGTATTATGGAAGCGGGAAACCGAGGAGCCAGAGAAGCAGGGGCAAAGTCTGTGGCCCTCAATATCGTC
The DNA here is from genome assembly GCF_016919165.1 of Leptospira chreensis. GTDB lineage: Bacteria > Spirochaetota > Leptospiria > Leptospirales > Leptospiraceae > Leptospira_A > Leptospira_A chreensis. Next base: position 64,929 of record NZ_JAFFPS010000021.1, on the reverse strand, counting down.
CTTCCTCACGAACAACATGTAAATCCTTATGTGGATCCAGAGCTTGCTTTCGAGTTTCATTATTTTTTCATGAGAAAACTTTGGTTTATGAAGACTTGTCGGGGAATGGTTGCCTTTCCTGGAGGGTTTGGAACCTTCGATGAACTTTTTGAAACCCTGACTCTAGTCCAGACAGGAAAAAAATCCAAAATTCCTATTCTTTTGTATGGGACAGAGTTTTGGACCCAGGTGATCAATTTCAAAAAACTAGCAGAGATGCGACTCATCTCAGAAGAAGACCTCCAACTTTTTGGATTTGCTGACAGTCCCGAAGAGGCACTTCGATTCTTTCAGGAAAAGATTCGTTTGGAATTGACCCATTCCACGGGTACAAAAACATAGCGAAACAAGGTAATAATTATGGCTAGAACATGTGTAGTAACCGGAAAAGGAACAACGGCAGGGAACAACGTATCCCATTCTCATAAAAAGAATCGCCGTATCTGGAAGGTGAATGTGATCACAAAGAAAATCTTTTTGGAAGACGAGAACCGTTGGGTTCGCGTTAAGATTTCTACACGTGCTTTGCGAACTCTTCGTAAAAAAGGTTTGAAAGTGGCAATTAAAGACCACGGCGGTGACATCACTGCGATCACTCCTAAAAAATACGCAGGGATCACTCCAAAAGCACAACCAGCGGCTTAAGTTTTTAAGACTGCTGTTTTGGATTGAAACAATCCAGAAAAACACCCAAAATCACCGAAGTCTACCGTCTCCTAGAGGCGGAGTTCGGTGAAGTAGAAACTCCCCTTTATTTTTCCAAACCTTATGAATTGGCCATTGCGGTCATTCTCAGTGCCCAATGTACAGACGAACGTGTGAATACAGTCACACCGGAACTCTTTCGTAGTTTTCCCACACTCGAATCTTTTGCCACAGCTCCTCTCTCCGCCATAGAGAAAAAAATCTTCTCCACAGGATTTTATAAAAACAAAGCCAAAAGCATCCAAGGATTTGCGCGTATGGTTCTCGGTGACTATGGTGGAAAAATTCCAGACACAATGGAGGAAGCGATCAAACTTCCTGGGTTTGGAAGAAAAACCGCAAATGTAGTCCTTGCCGAAATCTATGGAGTGGTGGAGGGCTTTGTGGTGGACACCCATGTGAAACGCCTCACTAAAAGATTGGGTTTCACTAAAAAAACAGATCCCGTACAAATTGAACGGGAAATGATAAAAATCACACCTAAGGAGATTTGCCGAAACCTATCTCTGTACCTAATATTTCTCGGTCGTAAGAATTGCCAAGCCCGCCGGACATTTTGTTCGACTTGTCCTCTTTCTTCCCTATGTCCTTCGTTTTCGGAGTAGGTTTCTCGAGTCCTTCTTCAGTTTCTGATTCCTTTCTTTGTTTCCAGGAACGATTCCTATCGGTTAAGTTGATCGATTCTAATTTATAATCCAATCGAATCAAATTTCGTTTCCGAAAGAATAAGTTCAAAGTTCCAAGCCTTCCATAATCTTTGGGACATTCGATTTGATGTACATTGGACAGATAACGAAACCTTGCTTGTGGTTTTCCTTCCACGAGTAGGAAGATGGAAAGGTCTGGATGGTTTTGCCAAGGAAGGAGAGGGATTTTTGTTTCGTCATCAGCACTCACGTAAACAATCCATCCATCATAGTCCTCGATATTTTTGACATCGATGAGTTCTTGGATGGAACCTAAACCTAGTTTTACGGGTCCATGATTCATCTCCCTCGGTTTTCCTAGGGTGAATCCATCGAAGGGAAATTCTAAAGGTTTGTCTTTCGGGGTAAAAGGGTACAACATGTACCCTTTCCCTCGTTTTAAATCCAAATCCATCTTTTCTCGTTCTACGAATCCAAGGAGGGCACTGAGTCCCCCCCGGCCGTCCTCGTCCATTCGTGTGAATAGTTCTTTGCCACAATGGAAAAAGATACGAAGGGGTCGGTCTTCCAGGCTCGGGTGAGCACTTCTGGTGTTAGTGGTGAGAAAAATCCCGAATGTAATACAGAGAAGCAGGTTTCTCCCAAGAAAAGAAAGACGGATATTCATAAATTAAGACCTTGGTTCTAAGAACGGAAGAAATCGAATCAGAATGAACCAAAAAACCTTCCGACTGTCTAATCTAAGGGCAGAAAGGATGCCATGAACTTCTTTAAAAACCTATTCCTCTACGCTAAAATGGTAAAATTTTCCCACACACTCCTTGCTCTCCCTTTTGCAGGGATTAGTTTCATCCTGGCCTATCTAGAATCCACCTTGGATACAGGGGATTTGCTGCGGATCGGGGCCCTAGTCCTTGTTTGTATGGTGAGCGCTCGCAGTGCCGCCATGGGTTTCAATCGATATGTGGATTCCGAAATCGATGAAAAGAACCCACGCACCCAAAATAGAGAAATCCCCTCGGGAAAAATCTCCAAACTATCGGCCCTGCTTTTTATCGGACTTTCTTCTTTTATTTTTATCTTTGCGAGTTTCTTCGTAAACAAACTGGCCTTCTTACTTTCTTTTCCGGCTCTTTTTGTTTTATTTCTGTATTCGCTCACCAAACGTTTTACTCTTTTTTGCCATTTGGTTTTGGGATTTGCAATTTCTTTGGCACCTCTCGGTGCTTGGATTGCCATCACAGAAACTGTGAATTTGGTTCCTGTATTATTTTCTTCCGGACTCTTATTTCATATTGCCGCCTTCGATGTGTTATATGCCATCCAAGATATGGACTTTGATGCCAAAGAAAAATTACATAGCATTCCTTCCAAACTCGGGGAAACCAAGTCTCGGGTCATTGCTCTTGTCCTTCATCTTCTTTCCTTAGTATTTTTTGTTTTTGCCGGAATCAGTGCTGGCCTTGGGGTGATGTATTTTCTCATCCTTTCTGTGATTGGAATTTTGGTTTTGTATGAACACAAAATTTCTTACCAATACAAATCCAAAGACCTACCGAAGGTTTTTTACCAAATCAATTCTTGGATCAGTGTGGTTTTGTTTCTTGCGATTCTTTTTGATAAATGGAACGAATTTTTATTAAAAGTCTCTTCTGGAATTAGTTTCCGATGAAACTCGTTGTGGGCCTTGCGGGAGCCAGTGGCAGTATTTATGCGGCTCGGTTCCTGCGCGCTTTGTCCGAGATAGAAGGCGAAACTTATATTACAGCAAGTCCCGCAGCTTTACGTATTTTTTCCGAAGAGTATGAAACGAAAGTCGAGTCGGCAGAAGACATCTTATCTTTTATAGAAACCAAGTGGAAAACAAAACCCAAACATAAATTCCATGTTCGTAATTTTTTTGATATAGGATCTGATATTGCCAGTGGATCGAATCGTTGGGATGCGATGGTGGTAGTTCCTTGTAGTATGAAGACTGTGGCTTCGATGTCGCAAGGCCTTACGGAAAATTTAATCGAAAGAGCCGCAGATGTTTCCTTGAAAGAAAGAAGGCGGCTCATTGTGGTTCCGAGAGAAACTCCTTACAACCGCATACACCTGAAAAATCTTTTAGCATTAGATGAAGCGGGGGCCATCATCCTTCCGGCCTCTCCCGGGTTCTACCAAATTCCAAAAACTTTGGACGACCTAGGAGATTTTATTGCGGGAAGGATATTCAATTTGCTAGGAATTGATCAAACTCTCTATCCTAAGTGGTTGGGGTAAAGTTTCGAAAGTAAGCGGTTGGTTTTCCATTCTCACCTAAACAGACATAGGTGATGTCACTTTCGATCACGGCCGACATTTTCCCTGTTTGTGGATTGTTGGTAATGGCCAAAGTCCGGGATGTGACCGAAGATTTTCCGTATTTTACGATTTTTCCATAAATTTGGATGATGTCTCCGGCTCTCGCAGGCGAGCGAAATACCACATTGTCCATACTCATCGTGACAATATTGGTATAACGAATTTTATTCATCACATACATTGCCATCCCCTCATCGATCCAGGAGAGCATTTTTCCCCCAAAAAGATTGTTATGGTAGTTCAAATCGTCAGGTTGGACCAGGTGTTGGGTGACCAGTTCCATATCGCGGAGTTTGTTCTGAATCGTGTCGACCATAAATACCAAAAAATATGTTTTCGATTTATTCGATACCAAAAACCCTAGAGAAAAGATTTCCGACATATGCACTCTTATTCTCACAAAAACATTCTAGACACCCTCCAATTTTCCAAAGAGGACTTGAACTTCCTCATTGAAAAAACGCAAAAAATGAATCACTTGCATGAATCAGGGAAGGCATTCGGAATTCTGAATGGAAAACTCCTTGCCTCCCTGTTTTTTGAAGCAAGCACCCGGACCAGACTCTCCTTTGAAGCGGCCATGGAAAGACTTGGGGGAAGGCTCATCTCAACCGTGGGGTTTCAGTTTTCTTCCATCTCCAAGGGAGAAACTCTTTATGACACCATGAAGATGATCGAAGCCTATGTGGACATCGCTGTCATCCGCCATCCTGTGGAAGGATCTTCTCGGATTGCGGCAGGGGCTGTGAACATTCCTGTCATCAATGCAGGAGATGGTGCCGGCCAACACCCCACCCAAGCCCTTCTCGATTTATATACGATTGTTTCTGAAAAAGGAAAGATCGATGGTTTGAACATCGCCTTCATTGGAGATTTGAAATACGGAAGGACCATCCATTCTCTCATCAATCTTCTCCGACATTACCCGGTTCATTTGTATCTCATCAGTCCAGAAGAACTGAGACTTCCTGAAAAATACAAAAAGAATTTGGAAGGGTATCCAATGACTTGGGAAGAAACCACTGACATCAAAGCGTTTTGGGATGCCGATGTAGCCTACGTCACAAGGATCCAAGAAGAAAGATTCCCGGATCACAGAGAATACGAAAAACTAAAAGATATTTATAAAGTGAATAAAGAACTGGTTCTTGCTTCCAAAAAAGACACAACCATCCTCCATCCACTCCCTCGTGTGAATGAACTCTCCACAGATGTAGATGATCTTCCGAATGCAGCTTACTTCCGTCAGGCGAAGTATGGTGTGGTGGTTCGAATGGCATTACTTTGTCTTAGTCTCGGAGTGGATTTTGACTAAAAAGATTTGGACATTAGCGGAAGCAAGAGAAGTCCTTCCACTTGTGCGAGACATCACTAGGGAATACTATTTAAGAGCCAGTGTTCTTGCAGATGATGTTCGGAACAAACTTCTCCCAGAAAATGTTCTAGAAGCCAAAGAAGAAGAAATTGGTGAGATTGTAAAACATTGGACCAATGAAATTTTGGCAATGAAGATCGATGTCAAAGGTTTGTGGCTGGTTGACTTTGATCATGGCAGCGGGTTCTACTGTTGGACTTGGGGCGAAGAAGATGTGTTATACGAACACGGTTATCATGAAGGATTTAGATCGAGAAAACTCATAGAGGAAAATAAAGAAGAAGATGACTCAGATAAATGAAAACTATTTAAAATTGAAAGCAGGATATTTGTTTCCTGAAATTGGAAGAAGGGTAAAAGTTTATTCCGATGCCAACCAAAGTGCTAAAATCATCCGTCTTGGAATTGGCGATGTCACTCTTCCTTTGGCACCTACCATTGTGAATGCTATGGTCGATGCCGCCAAAGAAATGGGAAGTTCCCAAGGTTTCCATGGATATGGTCCAGAACAAGGGTATTCTTTTCTGATTCAAAAGATCATTGCTCACGACTACACCGCACGTGGAGTTCAAATTGCAGAAGATGAAGTCTTTGTTTCCGACGGTTCTAAATGTGACTGTGGAAACATCCAAGAGATCTTTTCTTTAGATAGCAAAATTGCTGTAGTGGATCCTGTGTATCCGGTTTATGTGGATACAAACGTAATGGCGGGTCGCACAGGCGAAGTCGGGTCTGATGGACGATATGCAAATATCATTTATATGCCTGCCACAGAAGAAAATAATTTTGAACCGGATTTTCCGAAAGAAAAACCAGACATCATTTACCTTTGTTATCCAAACAACCCAACGGGGATGGTGGCAACTAAGGCTCGTTTAACGGAATGGGTAAACTTTGCTAAAAAAATTGGCAGTATCATCCTTTATGATTCGGCTTATGAATCTTTCATCCAAGATCCAGAAATCCCAAAATCTATTTATGAAATCCCAGGTGCTAAAGAAGTGGCTATGGAATTTAGATCCTTCTCTAAAACTGCCGGATTTACGGGAACACGCTGCGCTTATCTTGTGATCCCAAAAGACTTAAAAGGAAAAACAAAAGCCGGGGAAGAGATTAGTTTCAATTCCCTTTGGAATCGTCGTCACACCACCAAGTTCAATGGAGTGTCGTACGTAACACAAAAAGGTGCAGAGGCGATTTTTTCGACCCAAGGCCAAGTCGAAATCAAAGAACAAATTTCCTATTATATGCAGAATGCCAAACTCATCCGAGAAGGACTCGCAAAGGCAGGATACACGATATTTGGCGGAACGAACGCTCCTTACATTTGGTTAAAGACTCCGAAGGGTCTCAAATCTTGGGAATTTTTTGACGAACTTCTGAACAAAGCCCAAGTGGTCGGAACCCCTGGATCCGGATTTGGACCCGCGGGAGAGGGATATTTTCGACTTTCTGCCTTCGGAAAGCGAGAAGACGTCATTTCTGCACTAGAACGAATCCAAAAAATGTAAAATTTAGTCCTGGTTTTTCCTGTAGCTCCGATATATAAAACAAGGTAGAGCTATGGGAAAATGGAAATTCATCCTCTTTTTTGCAATGGTTGTGGGTCATATCTCACATATCAGTGCAGTATCTCCAGAACAAACGAATCTGGGGATTTTGATCTTTGAAAACAAAGAAAACTTAAATTTTATCAATGTGGCTCTCAGCAATTTGGCTCCTTCCCAAGAAGAGGCACAAAGCACAGGCCAGCCAGGTGCAGAAACTCCGGCTGCAGATCCTTCTAAAAAGAATTTGGACTTTGATTATTTCAAACTTTTGAAAGCAGCCAACCAATCTGACTTTAGTGGGAACATGTGGTACTTACAAAGTAACTATGTGTATGGATTTCGCCAACTCCGCCAAGCCCAAGGGGAACTAAAAGCTATCTTTGAAATCGTCCTTCAAAAATACATTGAAGATGCAAGAGCACTTCTCGAAGCCGCAGCTCCTACCATCATTCGTTCCAATGACAATAACGCCAAAGCATTGTTACGTTTAGGTTTCCGCGACTTACGTTCTTCTGAAGATCTTTATACAACAGGTCTTAACTCAAGCCCTCACCAATACCGTTACAAACTCACTCTTTATAAAGAGGGGATTCTCACTTTGCGCCGTGCCAAACGTTTTGCTATCCTTGCGATGATTTACAGCAAAACACCGGACGAAGACAAACCGGAATACCAATACCGTTCCAATGAAGATTTAAAAGATGCTCGTAACGAAGAAAAACAACGGAACTACGAGAAGGTGAGAGATACTCTCATCAACTTTGTGGAAAACAAAAGAATGGAAAGAACCGTGGTTCCTCCCGGTAATCCTGATGCAAAGCCATTGGATCTAATGGAACAACATGATGACAATTATGGATTCATTACTTCTAAAAAACTGGATTTGTTATTAGAAGCCAATGGTCAAATCAAAGAGACGGAAGGTGCAAGACGTGAGTCAGTTCCTCCCACTCCTAAGTTTGATGAAAACGGAAAAGCCATCTACCCAGAAGAAAAGAAAAAATAATATGAAGTGGGTGACCAGTGTTATTATTTTTGTTTTTGCTCTCACACTTGTGGCTAAAACTACAATGTCTTACAGGGAACGCAAAAAACAACTAGATGGAAAAATAACACTGGTTCTTGACATCAAAGAACAATTGAAGTTGGAACCAGAGATTGGCAAAACTTCAATTGAGACGATGCGCACACAAGTGGAAGAAACTTACCGCGGTGGCAACCGAGTGGAAATTGAAAAAACTCTTTCCATTGCAGAGGGAGACATCCATGCCACACAACGAAAACTCTGTTTTCCCATGGAAGAATCGGCAACGACGCTCTACCAAAAAGCCATGGGACAATGGATTTTGCTTGAGGGAGAAGATAAATCCGGTGCCAAACAATTGGAATGGGATACAAAAGAAAAAATCCAACGTTACCTTGTGATGGCAAAAACCGAAAAAGACCATGCAAAAGAGTATTTTTTATCCGGGAACTACCAACTTTCACTCCACACATACAAACGTTCGCTAGTTTACAGTCTTATGTCTTTACGATCCCAAAAAGTAGAGATCCCCGAAGATTACCAAACCGCTGATTCTGTTTGGGTTCAACCAATTTGGATGGGCCTTCATAAACAAAAGCAAAACACGATTCAAGAAAACTAAAATTTCGATTTTCACTGATAACAAATTCCAAAGAATGACTGCTTAGTGAAGTTCGAATCACTCTATCGTCATTTTCTGCTGACAAGAGCCACCCACCTTCCCGTCATTTCGGAAGCGGGGGAGTTGTTAGGTCTACTTTCCAAAGATCGTGTACACCGAGAGTTGTCCGATTTAGGAAGGGAAAGGGAAGACCTCGATCAAATTCCTTTAGACATCCTCGAAACAGAACTTCACGAAAACTTACTTTTGTATTTTAAAGAATCCACTCAGATCCCGGTCATTGGCCTGGATGGAGAAAAAAAAGACAATTGGGACAAACCTAGGTTCCTTGCCGCCTTTACCAAATTAGACTCTTCATTGATTCGTGATCCCAAATTGGAAGAAATCGAATCCAAACTCGAAAAGAAAAAAGAAAACGCGGACTCTGTCCAATGGTTTATGGAACTTATCCTTTCCCATTTCCCAGATGGGCTCATTGCAACGGATGTTACCGGTTCCACAGTTTTTTATAACGAAACCTTCGAGAATCATATCCTCACAAAGCCATTGTTTCGCGACTCACTCCAGCTAGCAGAAAAATACCTTCACAATCTTAATAGAGAAGTTCTCGCAACTTACTTAAAAGACCATGACATGAGTTTGGGTAAGGATGCTGATACAAATGTTTTATATACAAATTTAACGGAACTTAAGGTAACACTTAGGATCATCACTCTAAAAAAAGAGAAAAAGGTATTTGGATTTTTATATCACTTTTCGCCTTCCTCCTTTGCCCATCCTTCAGGAAATGGCGATTTGGAATTTCCAAATTTAGGGGATGCGTTTCGTTCCAAACTTCCTTTGGAATCGGTTTTGGAAGAAATGGAAGCGCATTACATCCATCAGTCGCTCGGAAGAAATTCGAACAATATTTCCCATACGGCCACTGAACTTGGGGTTCCGAGAACTACCTTACAAAACAGAATTCGATTTTTAAAACTCTCCGAACGGTTTCGTAGTGAAAACAAAGTGAAAACCGTGATCCCAAGAAAACGTTCGGAAAAACCGGAACCAAAACCAAAAAAGGCAACGGACAAAACCAAGCCGATTCCTTTTAAAAAGGCCAAAACCCTTAAGAAACCGGTAAAACCTTTGAAACCGCAAGGTCCGGCAAAGAAACAGAGCAAAAACCAAACCCAGGCGAGAAAAAAGGCAAAAAAAAGACGTTGACGAAAATGAAGGAAAAACGATTTTTTCCTTACCGTTTGAGAAAACACCTCCGCACTTCGCTGTTTCCCTTGCATACTTAACTTGCACAAATGGTTTCCCAAATTTAATCAAATACTCTAACAATCAATGTAGAACAATCTATGGCATCACGCAAACAAGACGAAATTCAAGTTAATCCTCCCGAAGAACCAACAGAATATACCAATGGCATCATGGACCAAGAAGATGGTTCCGAACCACCAAAACAATTTAAGAAGAAAAAAGGCCGATACGAAGGTCCCATTCCTCCTCCTCTTGATTTAGTAGAACTCAAGAAAAAAAACATCAATGAACTTGCTGACCTTGCGAAAGGTTTGGGAGTGGAAAACACTCATGGACTGAAGAAACAAAATTTGATGTTTGCTCTTCTCCAAGCACAAACCGAAAAAGACGGTCAAGTGCATGCTGCGGGCGTGATGGAAAGACTTCCTGATGGTTATGGCTTCTTAAGATCACCTGACTACAATTATGTGCCAGGTCCAGATGATATTTATGTATCTCCTTCACAAATCAAACTATTTGGTCTTCGCACAGGAGATACGGTTACTGGTCTTATCCGACCACCGAAAGAAGCAGAAAGATTCTTTGCTATGCTTCGAGTGGAATCCATCAACGGATTCCCGGTGGAAGTGGCTCAAAAAAGAAATTTATTTGATAACTTAACTCCTCTTTATCCAGACGAAAGAATCAATATGGAGTTTGATCCAAGCCATTTGGACACTCGAGTGATTGATCTTATGTGTCCGATTGGAAAAGGACAAAGGGCTCTGATTGTAGCGCCACCTAGAACGGGTAAAACGGTCCTTATGCAATCCATTGCCAATGCGATTACAAGAAACCACCCAGAAATCTTTCTCATCGTACTTCTCATCGATGAACGTCCGGAAGAAGTTACCGACATGGCTCGCCATGTTAAGGGTGAAGTGGTGAGTTCGACTTTTGATGAACCAGCACAACGCCACGTCCAAGTAGCTGAGATGGTCATCGAAAAAGCAAAACGACTTGTGGAACATGGAAAAGATGTGGTCATCCTACTTGATTCCATCACAAGACTTGCTCGTGCTTACAACCAAGTGGTTCCAACGTCCGGAAAAATCCTTTCTGGTGGTGTGGATTCCAACGCTCTTCATAAACCAAAACGTTTCTTTGGAGCAGCAAGAAATATCGAAGAGGGTGGGTCACTCACCATCATCGCTACGGCTCTCATTGACACTGGTTCCCGAATGGACGAGGTGATTTTTGAGGAATTTAAGGGAACGGGAAATATGGAAATCCATCTAGACCGAAAACTCGCTGACAAACGAATTTTCCCTGCCATTGACATCAACCGCTCGGGAACGAGAAAAGAGGAACTCCTACTTCCGCAGGATACCCTGACTCGTGTCTTTATCCTCCGAAAAGTACTTTCTCCCATGAGTATCACCGAAAGTATGGAACTATTGATTGAAAAAATGCGCGGCGCGAAGACCAACGACCAATTCCTCGCCAGCATGAATACTAACTAGAAGGGACCACCATGAAAACTGACATACATCCAAAATACGTTTCTGCAAAAATCAAATGCGCTTGTGGTACTGTGATCGAAACTAGATCCACTGCCGGGGATATCAGTGTGGAAATTTGTTCCAACTGCCACCCATTCTTTACTGGAAAATCCAAACTTTTGGATACAACAGGCCGCGTAGACAAATTCAAGAAAAAATACAAAATGAAGTAAGAGCACCTGCTCGCGCCCGTCTAATAATAAACAGGGGGAACACTCATGGCAGTAATGGACTTTGCTCGCTACAAAGAAATCAACGACCAAAGGATGAATTACCGTGAGATGGACGACGCCACCGTCGTCTCCTACTACCGCAACACAGGTTGCGGGGACGGGTACCGTATTTACTTGAAATTAAACGATAGTTTGGTTGTGGAAGACGCAAGTTACACTACAACTGGCTGCGGGTTCGGAATTGTGGCTCTTGCCATGGCAACCGAATACGCAAAAGGCAAATCCCTTTTAGAACTAAAGAACCTCACACCTGAAACTTTAGAAACTCTCTTTGAGTTTCCTGAAAGAAGAAAAAACTATCCTGAATCTGCTGTGGCTGCTCTCAAAAAAGCTGTAGAAGATTATGAATCGGGACAAGGTGTTCCCAAAGAAAACCGAATTACAAAATCCCAAACCATGGAACTTCTCCACAACCAAGGCCACCTTCGGGAAGCTAAGTTATCCAGTGTTATGTTGGAGAAAGAAAAAATGGATGGAGTGGATTTCAGCGGTGCTGACCTGCACAATGCCTTCTTACAAAACTCTAGTTTTGTGGGAGCTAACTTCCAAGGTGCCAACCTAAAGGCTTCTTTTTTTAACGGTGCCGACCTAAGAAATGCTAACTTTCGTGGGGCAGATCTTCGGTTTGCCAAACTTGCTTCTGCTAAAATTGAAGGTGCTGATTTTACTGACGCTATCTATGATATTGGAACACGAGTGGATCATAGCCAAATGTACATCTTTGATGTCATGAAAAAGGCAGGCAAAGACCTCTATTTGAAAAAAGAGGATGGGGAATGAAGCCAGGCGATAAGGCAAAACTCACAAAACCAACATTCCTAAACAAAGGCATATTTATTTTTACCGGATCCACAGTGGAAATCAAAGAAATCCAATCGGAGAAGGCCATTGTTGTTTATAATGATAAAGAAGGATATCCGCACGATTTAGAGATGGATCTAACGGATTTGGCCCCGCTTTCCTAAATCCGATTTTCTTGACACAAATCCAGAGAATCGTAACGTATTGTTAATCCAACTATGTTGATTCTAAGCCACCGTCAGGAAAATCACCTGCTTCTATCGATCCAAAGGGATGTCCTGATGGAAAACTCAAGAGAGTTTTACCAAGAATTTGAGAAGGCAATAGAAAGTCAGAATTTTGGAAAATTGACAATGGATTTCCATTCTGTAAAGTTTTTGGACTCGAGTGGGATTGGAGCTGTCATTAAGGCTTCATCTGCCCTCCACAATCGTGGTGTAGAAATCTTTGTCACCAACCTAAACAAAAACCTAAATTCCGTGTTCCGTCTTTCCGGACTCAACCACATTCTATCCATTTTGACTTTGGATGAATACCTTTCTAAATTTCCAGAGTTTCAAAAAACTCTTGAGGTATAAGCGTAATGAAACTCTATCGAATTTTTTCTCTTTTGATTCTATCCATCACTTTGAATTCCTGTGCGTCAGGTGTAAAGAGTCGCTCTCTTCTTTTTCGTAGCAATGAGTTTGCGATCTATACAGTCAGCAGAGACAAAATCAATCTAAAGTCAGAATCTTCGGTTTCCAAAACTTTTGCTCACCCTGTGGAAATCACAGAAGATAAAGTTTTGGATTTACTGGGGAACATTCGATTTCGTGAAGAAAGTTCTTACGGCGATGTAAACAGATATATATTCGAAGAAAAAGAAATCAAAGAATTTGCTTTAGACCTTGTGGATGGTTTGCAAAAGTTAAAACCAGACCAACTACTGCTTGTTATCTCTAAATACAACCCGGTTCGTTCTGTAGTTTCGCATTATGCAAGAACGGGATTTTATATTTGGTCTTCCGAAACTTCGATTGAAATCTTATTTGGGGAACTCCAAAAAGAAGTCACTTATGATGAACAAGGGAATTACTACGACTGGTCGAATATCCCTGACATCCCTTTCGAACATTTCCCTCAGTCCACATACATTTTACAAGGTCCAGGTTTTTCCTTTAAAAAAGTTTCCGGATTTCGCAATAAACATTGGTTAGTTTTTGATAAAACTGATTTGGCTAAATTGAAATTTGAAAAAAGAAAGAAAACTACGATCCCTGAGGTAACAAACTCAGTGGATGCGGATCTAAACCCAGGGAAAAAAATCTCTCGAGATGAAGAAGAGGGGATAGTAAACGAAGAATAAATTCTTGGTTTAGTCCTCTTTTCGGATCACCATTCTTTCTGTTTGGATGCTTCCGTCGGTTCCTAAGTAAAAATGTGTTTTCCCTACTAGGGAATTGATTCCCAATCGGTAGTTTTTTCCCGCTCCAAAACTAAGATCCACTCCCGGAAATACTTCTCTTTCCACATCCACAAAGGCATCGGGACTCGGTTCATAAGAACCGAGTGCAGTTTCAAACTGTTTGGATTCCATTTCCAAAACCTTGGTAAACTTTTCGTTCGCATCTTTTAGTTTGGTGATGGTTTCTTTTTCTTCCAAAGTCAGTTCTTTTTTTTGGCTTTTTTCTACAAGTTTTGTGAGAGCTAGTTGGACTTTGTGAAGTGTGATTTCTTTATCTGCAATGTCTTTTTTCATCCGGTTGAGTTCATCGAGTAACTCGGGCGGGGTTCCAATCGCAACTTTGGTTTTTGTTTCCACAACAGCTCCGAGTTTGGAACAGGTAAGTGAGTTTCCGGCAATGACCGTTCCCCCGATGACCTCTCCTCTCCCTCCGAGGACGCGAATGAAATCCTTGGCCGAAATTTCGGAATGCATTACTGCTTCCTCAACGAAGATACTTCCTTGGGCCGTGAGTTTTCCTTGTTCTACAAATTTGGCGTAGATATTTCCTTCCGATTCGATGTATCCTTCACCTCTTCCCATAAATCCACCAGAGAGAACAATATCACCTTTGGCTTTGAGAAAGGCTTTTCCCACTGAATTACGAATGATGATACTTCCGCTTGTGGTTAAGGAAAACCCGTCCCCAATTTTTTCCTCTACAATGATGGTTCCCGGGAAATCAATATTTCCTGTGGAATAATCAACAGCTTCCAGTTGGATCACTTCATCCACCTTGATTTCCCAAGAAGCGGTTAGAACGGGTCGGCCAGCAATTTTAGCGTACAGTTTGTCCTCTTTAATTTCCACATTGGGTCCTAGATTCCACTCTACTGATTTTTCTTCTTGGTAAGGGAGGATGGATCCATTCACGGTTTTTCCAAATTCCCCTTTTTTCGGTAGGATTCGTTCGGCAATTAGGTCACCGGGTTTTACTGATTGGATGACAGCAATATTTTTGTAGTCGATTCGTCCGTGTTCATCTTCTTCTAACTGAGGTTTGTTGTCGGATCGAAAGTGGATTTTGATTTCTCCATCTTTTCCAGGAATCGGAGGATATCCTTTTGCAATGATATAAGGAATAAAAAAATCGGGGTTTTTGATTTGTTTTTGAATGACGAGATCAATGATACCAACAGAAATTCCAACGGAAGCAATTTGTTCGCGTAACTGGTATTCGGTGAGAAGGGCGCCACCATGTTTTGGTGGATGTAGGATCATTTTGGCTTCCATATGATCTTCAGAGATCGTAATGTCTGCATAGGAACTGACAGGATCCCCTTTGGACCAAGTTCCAATTTCCACAGGTCTGTTTTCTGCGAGGGCTACTGCCTTTTTGATTTGTTCCTGGTTGTATCCTTCCACTCCAAAGAGTTGTACCCGAGCCAGTACGTCTTTATAATCGACCTTCTTTCCTTTGGGTCCCGGTTTTGTGATTTTTAATACGGCTTTGCCGGCGGAGTTTTCGATTTGGAAATATCCGTTTTCGGTCGCTTCTAAATCTTGGAGGATTCTATCTGTATAGGAGTCTGGGCCTGGCATTTAATTGTATTCTAATAAGTGAGATACGACGTCTTCTTCTCCATCCGTCTTTAGTTCTAACTTGGGAGTCATTCCATCGATCGTATTAATTAGAGTCAGCACTTCCTCAAATTGACAAGAAATTATTCGGGGAAGGTCAATATATGCCGAGCGGAAGTGAAGGTCCATTGCATTGACTAAATGTATATATTCCGCGAAATCACCACGATCTGTGTAAAGAATCGGAGTTTTAGCGTAGTAACATTCTGCAAGGATTCCGTATCCCGGTTTTGTACAAACATAATCGGCCGCCGCCACCAGATCTGGGTAATGTGATACTTCGGGGACAAGGATTCCATCTGTTTGGATTCCCGGAACTCCATAAGCCACTAACTGGATGGATTTAGGAAGGTTTCCTGTTTGTAGTTTGGTTCCTTCTAGGCCATAAGCTCCAAAGGACAAAAGAATATACGTGGTATCATCTCTAAATCCAAATTTTTGTCTGGCTTGTAATTTGGAGAGGGTTGGTTTTCTTCCCACAAGACCGATGTTAGTTGATTCTAAGAAAGCAGGCATGGGGCAAAAAAAAGGTAGGATCAAAGCTTCTGTTGCAAAACCATATTCCACTTCGATTTGGTCACTTAAGTTCCCAAAATAGGAATCGTCTTTGGCATAATTTCTATAAATAAAATCCCAAGTAAAGTTTCCAAGAAATACACTGGGGATTCCTGCCTCTAAGGCAATGGTGATAGGAAAAGAAGAACTGTCTGTAAGGATGAGTGTGATTCCGTTTTTTTTACAGTATTCGGTCTCTTCTTTTAGGAGTCTGGTTTTGTTTTTTTCAAAGGCCTGAAGTTCTTCTTTGGTAGTTTGTAAATCAATGGAGAGGGAGTTTTTTTGCGAAACTCCTACATCCAATTTGAGATCTCGTGTTTTGAGTTTGGGATGAGTGAAATCTAAAAAGGAAATTCTTGTGCTGACCAAATGGATTTCTTCAATGAATTCAGCTGCAAGTAATCGTTTGATGATATTTCCCGAACGACTGATATGGCCAAAACCGTGGCCTGAAATATAGAAGTAGAGTTTCATTTTTTTCTTTGTCGGATGGATTCGTATAAAACGATTCCACAAGACATGGCAAGGTTGAGTGAATCTGCTTCTCCAAGCATCGGTAGATGGAGAGTGTCATCGGAAAGTAATTTGGCATCGGGGCTTAGGCCGTACTGCTCACTTCCAAAAAGGAATACTGATTTTTCTTTCATATTCACGGAAGTATAAAGTGTTTTTCCTTCTGGTGTGACCGCATAACGTTTGTAACCTTTGGATTGGAATTTGTTAAGAACTTCTTTTAATTCTCCAATATAAACAGGTAAAGTGAATATGGTGCCGGTACTTGCCCGAACCACATTGGGATTAAAAAGATCAATGCGTGGATCTGTAACAATAACAAGACCCACTCCCGCCCCTTCGGCCGTTCGCAAAATGGTGCCTAGGTTTCCTGGTTTTTCCACACCTTCAATGATAAGGACTGGATTGGTATCCACTGATTTGATTTTTTCCCACGGCACATTAGCATCAGGTGTTTCAGCCACAGCAATGAGGCCATCGGGTCTATCTCTGTAAGAAATTTTTTCAAAAATTTTACGAGGAAGTTCGAATACGGGACAATGCACCGACTGAATCAATTGTTCTTCGTTTTCGCCGAGGAAACATTCGGGGGATATAAATAAACTAGTGATATTGACCGGTAAACAAGGGATCGATGATTCGGGATTACTTGAAATTGCTTTTTTGATTTCCCGATAACCTTCGATGAAGAATTTTTTTTCTTCATCGCGGTTTCTTTTTTCTTTGAGTCCCGCGACCCACTTCACCTTGGGGTTGGAAAAACTAGTGATGTATTGTCTTCGGTTTGGCATGGGCTTTACAAAGAATGGACTTTTTTATTTGGAGAAGAAAGTACAAAATCCAGCCGGATATTTTTTTCCCGATTTTTCAGGAATGAATAATTCGGATGTTTGGTAAACACCTTTGGTTTTGATTCGGGAAGAAAGAATCCTTTCTAATGTTAGGGGACTAAACCCTTGGCTATGGCAACTGAGGATGACAAATTCTGGTTTGGAATCAGAGAGTTCCATCAGGGCATCCATAAGTTCGGAGAGGTTTTCTTCAATTTTCCAAACCTCACCTTTGGATCCACGCCCAAAACTGGGTGGGTCGAGGATGAGTCCTTGGTATTTTTTTCCTCGTTTGATTTCTCGACGAATGAACTTCATGACATCATCTACAATCCAACGGACTGGTTTGGAATCAAGCCCTGAGAGTTTTGCATTTTCACGAGCCCAGTCCACCATACCTTTGGAAGCATCCACATGACAAACTCCCATGCCTGCATCCAAACAAGCGAGGGTAGATCCACCTGAATAAGCAAATAGATTTAGGACTTCGAGGCCTTGTTTCTTTTTTCCAATTTCTCGGATGCGGTTCCAATTGGTTTCTTGTTCTGGAAAAAGACCAATATGACCAAAGGGAGTGAGTTTGACTTTGAAAGTTAAGTTAGAAAATTCGATAGTAAAACTTTCGGGGACTTTCTTTTGGAAATTCCAATGCCCCGAGCCGGAATCATTTTTGATGTACTGGGCATGAAGGTCGTTCCAAATTTCCGGAGTCGCTTTTCCGTAAGCCGAAGTAGGGGAAGAACGAAGGAGTTTATAACCACCCACAATTTCCAATTTGGATAAATCACCTGAATCCAAGAGTTCGTAACTTTTTGTCATACCAATTCCAGAAAAATAAACGTTAGGTCGTCGTCCCACTCTTTTATTTCGGCTTTAGAAAACGACTCTAAATCCTGGATGAGTTTCCCTTTGAATAGATGGTTGGGTAGTTCCCTGTTGGCATTTAAAAATTCCAATAACCCGGATTCCCCATACATCTCTCCTGCGGGATTAAAACATTCCAAAACCCCGTCGCTTAGGATGAGGATTCGATCTTTAGGTTCCACTTTGTAGGTGGTTTCTTCAATTTGGATTTCGGGAAAAACTCCAATGATTTTGCCCTTAGGATGGACTTTGATGATCTCTCCACCGGCTCTTTGGAGATAAGCACTAGGGTGGCCGGCTCGTCCAAATCGCCATACCTTTGTGGATGTATTCAAATAAACATAGGAAGCCGTTACATACTGCGGATTGCAGTTCCCGTATAACACGCGGTTCATGCCTTCTAAAACTTGTTTGGGAGAGGAGATATTATCTTTTTGGGTGGTAAAGGCAACTTTTCCCATAGCAGAAATCAGGGAAGCGGGAATTCCATGTCCCGAAACATCACAAAGTACAATCCCTATTTCATAAGGATTGGGTGAGAAGTATTCGTAGAAGTCACCACCCACATCTTTCATGGGTAGGATATAAATTTGAATTTGTAAGTTCTTTACATTGGGAATGGTTTTGGGTAGGGACTGCATGAGAATGTCCCTGGAAATTTTTCTTTCTTTTCTAAGGCTTGTGACTTGGGCCAGAGCCATATCTTTTTCTTGTCGTAACAATTGGATGCGGTCCGCTAAAGCAAAAGCAAACAAGGTGATGTCCGCAAGAGATGCGATGGGAAATAACATCTCTTCTAAAAATGGATTGGAAGATAGGATTCCAAATTTCAGTAATCCATAGACAGTGCATGTAAGTAGTAATAAAACAAAAGCAATGGCGAAATAATAAAAGGAACGTAGGCTCCTCCAAATTCCCCAAACCAAAACACCAAGTAAACTGACACAGATCAATACAGAAAGGGAACTCACTCCGATAGAAGCTTGTGAGATCCCACCAAACAAAGCCACTACGGCATTCAGTAGAGCGAAATAACCGAGTAATCGGTAGAACCGGGCAATTCTTGGGATCCGAGCTTTTAGTTTTAAAAAGTTAGAAGTGAATAGAACAAAGAAAAAAAGACAGATACTGAAAAAAACAGGAATGCCTATCCGTTTCCAAAAATAGGAATCAGGAACAAAAAAATAACCCCAGAATCCGAGTAGGGAAAGTTGACCGAGACCAAAAAACAAAACATATCCAATATAATAAAAATAGTTTCTATCTCTTACAAAAAAGGCAATGGCGAGATTGTATAAAATGATGATTCCTAAACTTCCAAAAAAAAGTCCATAGGCCCACTGCGAGATATAGTCTTCTCGTTGGAGATTTCTCTGGTTTGTAAAAACAAATGCAAACTGTAGAGAGATTTCAGAGCGAATGGCCAGGAGGATGGTTTCCCTTTCATGCCCAACTCGAAAGACAAAATTTCTGTGGGGGATTTCTCTTTGAAACACGGGTTGGATATGACCTGATTTGGAGACGATGTATGTATTTCCATCGTGTTTGTGGAACAATTCCACAGAATCAATGTTATGTGCCTGGATGAGAAGTAATGGGTATTTTGCGGGATCGGGAAAATCTTTTGGATCTAGTTTTAACCAAAGAGTTCCTTTTAGAAATCCAAAGTTAACAAAATCATCATTAATCTTTTTAAAATCCCCTGTTTTTAAAACAGATTCTACGGGAACAGAAGAGCTGGGATCGATCCAATAAGTGAATTTGGTTGTATGGAGGATTCGTTCTCCAATGTCATTGGGTGTTTCTGAAAGAATTGGATTTGTAAAAAAGAAAGTCGAAAATAAAAGGAAGAGGAGTGTTTCGGCCGGGGATGTCTTTTTCAATTGGTAGGTCTTGGACAGGAGATTTTCATCCCCTGTCCTATTTCATTTAGGTGTTAAGCCTGTTTTTTTGCTGCTTCGTAAGAGATCTCTTGTGGGCCTGTGTAAATTTGTCTTGGTCGACCAATTTTTAAACTAGGATCCTCAATCATCTCTTTCCACTGCGCAATCCAACCTGGAAGTCTTCCCATAGCAAACATCACTGTAAACATATTGGTAGGAATTCCAAGGGCGCGGTAGATAATTCCAGAGTAGAAGTCTACGTTCGGATAGAGTTTTCTTTCTACAAAGTATGGATCGTTGAGTGCAGCTTCTTCCAATTCTTTGGCAATGTCAAGAAGTGGGTCTTTGATTCCAAGTTTGTTGAGAACTTTATCACAAGCGACTTTGATGATTTTGGCACGAGGGTCAAAGTTTTTGTAAACTCGGTGACCAAATCCATTCAATCGGAAACTGGAGTTTTTATCTTTGGCTTGTTCTACGATTTTTTTAACCGAGAGTCCGCTTTTTTTAATTCCTTCCAACATTTCCAATACTTCTTGGTTGGCTCCCCCGTGACGTGGTCCCCAAAGTGCAAGGATTCCGGCAGAGATCGCACCATACAAGTTAGCAAGGGAAGATCCCACCAAACGCACAGTAGATGTGGAACAGTTTTGTTCGTGATCTGCGTGAAGGATAAGGAGTAGGTTGAGTGCAGAAACAATTTCCGGATCGATATGGTAATCTTCCGCTGGAACCGCAAACATCATATTCATAAAGTTAGATGCATAATCTAACTCGTTGAGTGGGTGGATGATGGGTTGCCCAATGGATTTTTTATACGCATATGCTGCAATCGTTGGGAACTTTGCAAGGAGTCGAATGATGGAGATTTCTCTATGTTCCTCATTCATTGGATCATAACTATCTTGGTAGTATGTAGACAAACATCCCATCATACAAGACATGATTGCCATCGGGTGTCCATCTTTTGGAAAACCGTTGAACAGACGTTTGAGATCCTCATGGATCATTGTATGGTTGGTAATGGAGCTATTCCACTCTTTGAGTTGTGCGTCGTTTGGAAGTTTGCCGTAGATGAGTAAATAAGCTACTTCTGTAAAAGTAGACTTAGCGGCCAAATCATCAATAGGAATTCCGCGGTAACGGAGGATTCCCTGTTCTCCATCGAGAAAGGTAATATCACTGGTGCAAGCACCTGTATTTAAATAACCGGAATCAATCGTAACATAACCGGACAATTGGCGGAGTTTAGTAATATCAATTGCCTTCTCGTTTTCACTTCCCACTAAAATCGGAAGTTCGAACTCTTTTCCATCCACTTTCAGAATTGCCTTTTCGGACATATCTTCTCCTGTATATCTCTGTCTATTTCAAAGGATAGACAGAGGAAAGGGTGGGGAAAAGCCATTTTTTACAACTTATGGTATTTTTTCATGATGTCGTATGCGTAGAAATTCGAAACCACGATGCGACAGTAATCTCTCGACTCTTTGTAAGGAAGGTCTTCTAGAAAATGGTTAAAATCGCCTGAGTAAACGGCCTTCTTCCACTTCCGTAAATTTCCAGGGCCCCCGTTATACGCAATCGATGCCCATTTCAATTCGTTCCCGTTGGACTTCAAAAGATAGGCTAAAAATTTTGTCCCCAAACGGATGGAGGTTTCCGGTTCGTAGAGAGTGTAGGAAGAGATTCCCATCCGCGTTGCTAGCTCTTTGCCCGTAGCCGGCATAATTTGCATAAGCCCCCGGGCATTGGACCGGGAGGTAGCCGTTTCCTTAAAGAAGGATTCTTGTCGCATCAGAGCATAGACCTTGTCTTCTGAAATTTCGTTTTCGTTGGCATAACGTGAGACAATACTTTGGTGGGGTCTGGGATAAATTCGGACAGAGATGGATGTGGGGAGGAGGATGGGGTCATCCGGGATAAAATGCCTTTTGAGTAAGGATCTTGTATGAAACGCAGTATAATATGTGTTATATGTCAAGTCCCCGATCCCTACCAAAATTTCATCTTTTTCTTCTTCGGAAAGGTTTTCCCTTTTTACATGAAAGTTGACAAGGTTTAATCCCAAACTGTCTTCTCCCACGCGGAAGTATTCTTTGGCGAGGTTGAGAAGTTTATGTCCTTGGATTCGCGAACTCATGCCACCGAGTTTATTTCCTAGTTCATAAGAATCTTTCGGATACACAAATCCCAAATTGCGGCCAAGGATGGCATAGGATTCTTCTGGAATTCCTGCAGTATAAGATAAATATTCAAAAAGATATTCTTTATTGTATGTGGGATTGTCTGGTTTGTTTGATTCTTTGATGATGGATAAAAATTCTTCGCGGATCACACGAGTGTAATAAGAACCAGGGCAAAGGGCATAATAACGTTTCAGTTCTTTTTTTAATTTCTCTGTTTCGCCACTTTCTTTGAGTGATCGCAAATACCAATACACAAGTCGGCCCTTAACGGGTAGGTTTGGAATTTCCGCCAGTGCTCTTTCAAATTTTGCGAGAGGAGCATAGTTTGATTTTTCCCCTTTGCGATCCACAAGGTATTCGATAAGCCTATCTTGGTAAAAAAGATTAAAGGGATACTTTCCTAAATATAAAATTAGGTTTTCAAAATACAATTCCCGGTCCCCCAAACGGTCGTAAGAGGCCGCAAGAACTCGGTAGTATCCTGCATCTTTTCCAGGAAAAGTTTTTAAAAGTTCAATGGCAGCTTGGAATTTGTTTTGTTGGTATAAAATATCTGCCAGTGCAACGATAAAGGAAGAATCCATGTCCACAAAGGTTTTGTTGGAACGCAAAACCCGGAAAAGTTCGTTTGTTTTCCCTGTTTTTGTTAGTACAGTCGATAGATGTTTGAATCCTTCATAGTAAGCAAGTCTTGTGGAAAAAAGTTCGGGTCTTGTTTTAAACAAAGCTTCTTTGTCATTATGACTGATCGCGGGAAGAAGAATGGTGAGCTCTGACGGGGCCAGTTGCAAAATACTTCCCGAACCTTTGTATTTAGACCAATCGGCGGCGACCATATGAACTGTGGAGTCGGCAAGTCCGTCTCTTTGAAGAAGGTATATCCATTCTTCAGTGGCTGCTTTTTCATCACCTAAGATGAGTTTTGCTTTTCCAAATCTGTATTGTGTGTCGCCCGTGAGAAGATACCTTCTATGTGATTCTTGGATGGAATTGATTTTATCCAAAATCTCTTTCCATTGGTTGTTGGCAGCAAGGAGACGCACCAGTTCATCCAAGAGGCGGCGACAAATCGGATCCTCTTCCAAATTCAATCGGCTGAGGAATTGGATTCGTTCTGCAGGTGTTAGATAATTTCTTTGGGTAATTTCTGTGTATAATTTCCAATAACTCAGTTTGAATAGAGTGGTTTGGAAGGGCATGGTTTGTGTTAGGATTTTCCTAACTTCTTCTTCTGAGGATTCCGTAACAAAAACCCCGCGGACGAGAGAAATCAAATACCGAAATCGTTTCTCCTTGTCCCCGTTAGGTGATTTTTCATGAAATTCGATGAGGCTATACACTTCACTTTCACGAGAAGGATTTGTATTCCGAAAGTGATTTTCGATTTGTCCCCACTGGTGAGATTTGATTAAATATTGAAGGTCAGTTTCCGCAAATAGGGATGTTGTGAAAAAGAGAAGAATTCTACTTGCTAACCAAAAATGCCTCATGCATACTTCCTATGATTACGAATTTAGAGAGGGAAGGTTCCTCTCCTTATGAGCTTACAAACAGAATACAAACTGCAATGGCCGGAATATCGTATCGAATTCCACAAAAGGCCCGAACTTCCTAAAACGGCCACACTTTCCGAACTCTGGCCTAGTCTACGTGCCTTCTTTTCAGGCAATCAGTCTCGGTTTGCAAACTATCTCTTCTATTTATCGACCGATTTTTCCGGGGGGTTCAGCCTTTGTTCCGTTTTGGGCGAAAATGAGACCGCCAATCGGTTCAAAGACCCGCAATTGACGACACCGTCCCCATTTCCCGGCCAATCTTTAGACCAAATTTGGAAACTTTGCCAAAACCGAGAGTTTGAAGAGATGGAAAGAGAGGATTGGGAACTTGTGGGATATGGACTTTTGTATGCTGGTAAGATCGCCGAGTTTCGCAATTGGGTCTTAAAAACCAAAGAATTCTTCGGCCAAACCGATGACAATCGTCGGTTTTTGTTTTTACTGGGTTGGGAATCTTCCGAACTGCCTTATGAAAATACCGTTTTGCATGCGTTAGTTGAGTATGTCCAAGGGAAACGCGATTATTTGGATTTTAAAAGTCTCACCGATGCCGTAACTCTGGATTCCCATTGGCAAATCTCTGGGGTTCTTTTCCATGCCATTGAAATGGGATGGTTTGCGGGAGAAGAGACATTTCGGTTTTGGAAATTTTTCATTGGGTTTTACGAGGAATGGGAAGAGTGGGAGAAACAAAAATTCCGTTCTGTTTCTCTCGGAAAAATTCCTGCCTTCCCAGCCTTACGTTATGCCAAACGATACTTCCCAGAAGAAACCTTCTTACACTACCGAGAAGAATTAGAAACAAACCTTCGTGGGGGTTGGACTCATGGCAATGCGTTTGGATATGAATTGTCTCATGAAATGGATCCTTTTGTAGAAACCGTTGTACGATTTCGAAATGATGGATCTCGTTACGAAGATGAATTGAAAAACGAATTAATCACACGACCCTATTCGTATTTTATCAATTTGCAATTGGCTTCGATTGCTTTTGTGAAAAAGGAAAACGATAAGTTTTTAAATTTTTATAAAAAATCCGGTCGATTGAAATATTTACCTCTGGCCCTCAATTTGTATTGGCGTGTTTTGAAAATGGGTGGAGATGAAATTTTATCCCATTCCATTGAACGAACACTTGCGGCAACAGGGGAATCGACAAACATTCCGGAAGGTTGGGAATAAAATGCCACTCTCGCAAGAACAGATTATGGAACTCTCCAAATTGCAGAAAATGCTAAGGAATTTGGAGAAAATTGAAAGAAATGCCAAAAATGATCTGCAAAAGGAACGAGTTGCTTTCGACATTGAACGTTACAGACGTCGTATGCAAGAAGTTTCTCCTGAAGGAATTCCGGATAACTTAGAACAGACGATGCGAAATGCAAAAACCAGAGAGGAAAATCCGGAAAACCTCAAACATAAAATTATATCTCAATATCCGGTGATGAAAATCACTCCCAATTCCAATGATAGTGAAATCAACCAAATTGGAACTCTTGTGAATATTATGGATTTGGAATACATTCCTATCCTTGGAGATGGTCATATTAAATTCGATTATTCTCATGCAACAGAAAGAGACTCGGTTCTTAAGTATATGGAGAACTTACGAAGGAACATGAAGATCCTTGTGGAAACTGTCGAGGAATATGCCGCTGCCGACAAACAAGAGTTTCGTGAGCAGCTCTCTCGGATGAAAAACAAACAGTCCCGGATCTTCATTGCGGAATCCTTTGAAACCCTGGGTAAATTCAGGGACTTCCTCACTGCAGTGAATCATGACATCAAAGAAGGAAATAATGTCATTATGAACATGGAAGAGCCGATCAAATTCAATCCTAGGTTTGAAAAGGCCACGGTTTTGGAAGGTCGTTCGATCATGGAAGGGCTTCGTGAATTTCAAGAATTCGCAGAAGAGGCTTGTGATTTGATTCGACTCCCGTCTTTTCGAGGGTAAAAAAACCTTTTCATTCCCGGGGGGAAACGCACACTGTGAAAAATCACATACACGGACTCGCAAACGCATGGCATTAGTCAAAAATCAGACCGAAGTTACCAATTCAACTATTGGCGAGAATTCTTACTTCAACGGTAAATTCTTTATCAATGGATCCTTAAAAATTGACGGTAAATTCGAGGGAAAATCCCTCCAAGCCGAACACCTCTATATCGGTGTTACAGGAAAGGTCAAAACCAATATCACGGCTGCCAGCGTCATCGTAGAAGGAATTGTGGCAGGAAACGTTACCGCAAGAAACCGCGTGATGCTCCTTCCTACTTCCAAAATCCTTGGCGATATCAAAACTCCAGAACTCATCATCCAAAACGGGGTGATTCTAGAAGGACGTTGTATGATTTCCAACGACCTCAAACACAGTGCCAAAGACCTGATCGAATTGGAATACTCCAAAGATTCTTTAAGTGTTGAGAAAATTTTTGGGAAACAACCAAACGCAAAAGAATAATTGAAAACCATTCTGATTTCGGAAGGCGATCCAACAAGTATCAACTACGAACTTGTGGTTTCCGCCTTCCCTCTGTTGTTATCCTTAGGGAAACGCCACCGTATTTATTTCATCCGTGGCCCCCACAACCTCACGGTTCCCTCGCTCCCCAACCTCACCCAACCAATTGACGCACCCGGATTCTATTCTCTTCCTTGGTCGGATTCTAAAAAAACACGCCAGTTTACTCTCGGTAAACCTTCCGCCACCTCTGGTAGAATGGCCTACGATTCCCTTCTCGCCGCCATGGACTGGCAAAAGGAACTAGGGGCCGATCTCATCACCCTTCCTCTCTCCAAAGAGTGGGTGGGAAAAGCCGGGGTCAAAGGATTCCGCGGTCATACAGAAACCTTGGCCGAGTATTACAAACGACCTACCTTTATGATGATGTCCGGGGAAAAATTAAACGTAATTCCCTTAACCACCCATCTTCCCCTAAAAGACGTAGTGAAAGAATTGAAAAAGTTTTCTTGGACCGAACTTTCCAAAGCTCTTGTGCGTTCGCAGTTTTTAAAGAATCCAAAAATTGCTTATTTGGGCCTCAACCCGCATGCCGGGGAAGGTGGAAAGATTGGGGAAGAAGAATCGACCATCTTGTCAGTGGGTGCCAAAATTTTAAGAAAAGCAAAGTTTTCTGTGGAAGGACCCCTTTCTGCAGATTCTGCTTTTTTGCCAGGAGCCAAACCGTACGATTTGTATTTGGCAGGGTATCATGACCAGGGACTCATTCCATTTAAATTGCTTGAAGGGAAAAAGGGAGTTAACATAACCTTAGGACTGGATTTTACTCGTCTGTCCCCAGACCATGGGACAGCCTTTGACATCGCAGGAAAAGGGGTGGCAGATCCCACAGGACTCATCTCCTGTTTAGAACGACTCTCGGAGACGAAAGAAAAATAAATTCATGACACTATTGGAAACCGTAGCCTTTCCTGTTCTTTTCATTTGGTTTGTGGGCCTTCTTCTCACTCTCTTCCGGAGAGATTTGGAATCCCATTGGAAGTTCTTTTTCTTTCTCGTATTTTGTTTTTATTTGGTTCAATTCTTTCCTGAGTTTTGGGAAGGGGTGACACGATGGAAAGAAAATCCCAAAGCCGAAGCACTGCTGTGGATCTCTGCTATGGGAAATTCGATTTATGTATTTTTATTCTTTTTATGGCCTCTCGTTCTCATTCGAATTTATTATTCCGCATCCAATAACTTAAGTAAAACCTTGATTCCAGCGCTTGCTTATGGGACGGTTCTGTATTGGGCATTATTTTTTCTTTGGACCATGTATTCCAAAGAGTTCAATGGTTGGCTTCATCAAATTTTCACAATAAGTAAATAAAAAGGGCATACAATGGCAGTTCCATTTATAGATATCAAACGATTTGAACCAGGATTTTTGGACACCTGGAATGAAAAAGTAAAGTCCATGTCAGTAAACGCACAGTTTATCGGTGGAAACGAAGTTACAGATTTAGAAGCAGGACTTGCTTCCTTTGCAGAAACAAAGTATGCCATTGGTTGTGCTAATGGAACCGATGCATTGCAGCTTGCTCTTCGTGCTGTGGGTGTGGGTCGTGGTGATAAAGTTTTGTTACCGGACTCTACTTTTTGGGCGACCTTCGAAGCTGTTGTGAATGTGGGCGGGGATCCATACACCATTGATACAAATCCAGATGATTTACAAATGGATTTCCAAGTGTTTCAGGAAGCTGTAGAAAAAGTAAAACCAAAGGCTGCTCTTGTTGTCCATTTGTATGGTTGGGGAACGGCAAAGATTGAAGAACTTCGTAAATTTTGCAAAGAAAAGAACGTGGCTCTTATTGAAGATGGAGCACAATGTTTTGGTGTAAAGTTTAATGGAAAGTCATTATACAAAGATGCGTTAATCTCTACTACTTCTTTCTATCCTGCGAAGGTGTTAGGTGCTGCTGGTGACGGTGGTGCTGTGTTTACAAACGATGAAGAGTTATCTGTTGTGACTCGTAGACTTGTAAACCACGGAAGGACTTCTCATTATGAACATGGACTTGTGGGTTGGAACTCAAGACTTGATTCGCTGCAAGCTGCATTCCTCAATTTGTCTTTAAAACACCTACAAGCAAGAATTGATTCTCGTAAAAAATCACAAAACGTATACTACAAAGAACTTCCAGGACTTGGGATTGGAGTGATCCAACCACCGAAAGGTTATGACGAAAATGGATACTGTAACGTGACTTTGGTGAATCCGGAACTGCGTCCTAAAATCGAAGCAGTTCTCAAAGACAAAGGAATTGGATTTGGAAATATCTATCCTGGAGCCATGTCTGACCAACCCGGTGCCAAACCATACCTCATCGAAAGATTTGGAAAGGATGGAAATGCGCCTAGGATCTCCAAATCGGTTCTGAATTTCCCTCTGTTTGCTTATATGACAGATTCAGAACTGGATGAAGTGTTTAGTGCGATAAAGGCGTATAACGCGACCAAATAATGGAAAAGTTTAGAGTCGGAGTTTTTCTATTCTTCTTACTGATACTAGCGGTGCTTACTTTTAGTTTAACTAAAAGTTGGCGCCTCTATGACGATGGGTATGAAGTTACAGTAGAAACTCCGGAATCTAAAGAAAAAGACAATACTCCTGAACCTTCTGATAGTTTGGATTTGGAAGATGGGAATGGAAAGATTTATTGGAAACAATACTTTATCTATCCCCATGGTCTTGTGACTGAATCCGGTGGGTTTGGTCCCGATGGAATCTTATCTCATGCAAGGAATTTGTATTCTATCAATTTAAAAGATGGAAAGGTGCAAAAACTCTTTCCCCATGATGTTTACATCTGGGATTTTTTTGTCGGAGACTTTGCCAAAAAAACCGTTTCTAACACTATCGATGATCCCAAAGAAGATGTCCTGGCTTTGGAGAAAAAAATCATCATCTTGGCAGTCACAGAAGATAGTAACTTAGATGGGGTTTTAAATTATAAAGATCATAAATTGGTTTATCTTTTTGATCCAGAGACAGACAGACTGGAAACCGTTCTACCTGTGGGATTTCATTTTAGAAAGGTCGTTTACAATTCTGCAAAAAACCATCTAACGCTGGTTCTAGGAAAAAATCCTGATAAACAAGTGAATAAAAGAAGAAAACTCCCAGAACCAGAGAATAAACTGCATATCTTTGATTTTGATACAGTTTCGTTCAAGGGAGTTTTGAGCGGATCCTTGGAATGATTGTTTAATACTTACCGATTGCATCCATATTGAAAATAAACCCAAACTGAAATCCCGCATGGTTGATTGATTCTGAAGAGAATGCATTCGATTTAAGAATTTTGCGAGCCCCGAAAACTTCCAAAGAAAAACCAAATTCTGGAGTGACGTAGTAGTTCATCCCTAAAGCAACTCTACCACCAATTCCCGTCCCTGGGTGAGTGTAGGTAGGGTAGTATAAATTGTTCACTTGTCCTGTTCTATATTTGGCATCAAAATTGAGAATACTCACTTCTAATCCAACAAAGGGGTCAAACTTGTTCCTTGATAAAAAATGATAGTTAAGGCCGAGTCCATAGTTTCTATCTTTATAAAGTGTATTCGTGATGGGAACGGCTTCTACGTAATTTGTATATCCATTGAGGCTGTTTCGATCCGGAAAAGCGAGTTGGTTATTCCCTTGCGCCACGACGGACATAGTGCTATAAGAAATAAAAAATCCTAAGTGTTCGGTAAGTCCGTATTCCATAGACACCCTTCGTGTATTTCCTGCTTGGATTTTGTCATTCGGTAACGGAAAGTTTTGTGGGAAAGGAAGAACACCTAACATTCGTACGGGCATGATACCCAGAGTCGCTTGTGTACGGAGCCCGTTTTGATAAGCTTGTTCTCTTTGAACAAGACTCCCTCCTATATATGCGGTTTCTCCTCCAAGAACTGACATATAAAATCCACCTTTATAGAATCCATAAACTGGTTCCGGTCTTTGTGTTTGGGAATCAACTGCGAGAAAGGGACAAAAAAATAGGATAATAAAAATAAAGTTTAAAAGTGACAGTCGTTTGGTTGCATTTCTCATTTCAGAGAATTTAACGGCTGCTTGCTGGATTGTCAATTGTTTAATTCATATAAATTTTTGCTTATAGAAACGTTTTACGATCTTTAAAATAAAAAAGCCTTGAGATTTCGCTCAAGGCCCCATTCAAAACTAAGTTAGTTTGTAGTGAGATATCTTATTTTTAAGATAAGGCATCCTTTACTAAATCTTCTTGTTCTTTTAGGTGAGTGACCACGTGACCACAAGCAGGACTTGGGAACTCCGAACGACCTGCATAATGCAGACGTTTGTTCTCTGGCATTACCGCTTCAATTCGATCACGAACAAAGAACCAAGCTCCTTGGTTTTTTGGTTCTTCTTGTACCCATACAAATTTTTTCAGTTTTCCGTAGCTTGTAATCATTTGTTGGATATGGTTTTCTGGGAACGGATAGAGTTGTTCGATCCGCACTACAGCCACATTTTCTAACTTTTGAGCATCGATGGCTTTGCGTAGGTCGTAGTAAACTTTTCCAGAACAGAAAAGTAACTTCTCTACCTTTTCCGGTTTAGCCACTGGATCCGGAAGGATCTTTCTGAAGGCACCTGTCGTAATATCTTCCAAACTAGAAGCCGCATCTTTCAAACGAAGTAGGGACTTCGGTGTCATGATGATGAGAGGTTTTCTGAAACTTTGTAAGATTTGGCGACGTAAGATATGGAAATACTGTGCCGGTGTGGTTAGGTTTGCGACTTGGATATTGTCCAAAGCACAAAGTTGGAGGAATCGTTCTAATCTTGCCGAAGAGTGTTCCGGACCTTGTCCTTCATACCCGTGCGGCAGTAAACATACAAGTCCTGACATCCTTTGCCATTTGATTTCCGAACTGGAAATGAACTGGTCAAAGATCACCTGAGCATTGTTAGCAAAGTCGCCAAACTGAGCTTCCCACATCACAAGGCTATTCGGATCCGCAAGAGAATATCCATATTCAAATCCGAGACAAGAGTATTCCGAAAGGGAAGAGTTTACGATATCGATCTTGGCTTGTTTTTCACTGATATGATTGAGGAGAGTGAGTTTTTTCCCATTCACGATGTCGGAGAGAGTGGCATGTCTATGAGAGAAAGTTCCCCTTTGTGCATCTTGTCCACCGAGACGGATCGGAAATCCATTTTCTAAAATGGAACCAAAAGAAAGAGATTCTGCAAATCCCCAATCAATTGGTAATTCCCCCGCACCCATTTTTTTGCGATCTTCCAAAACTTTGATGTGTTTCGGATTCGCCGTGTATCCTTCGGGAAGGGTTGTGACTGCTTTAACAATCCCACCTAACTGTTGTTGGAGGAGTTGTGTGTGGACATCGGAATCCAAAGGTTCTTTTGTATACCTTGACCAAACGCCGCCCAGTGTATCCACGGTGATGCGAGTGTCTTTTTCTTTCGCTTGTTGGAAAGAAGTTTCGAGTCCTTGGGCAATTCCATCTTTAATGAACTGGATTTCGTCCGGAGTGATATCACCCCGTTGTAATAATTTTTGTTCGTAAATGCTGATGGTTTTTGGATGTTTTTTGATGATATCATACATCTGCGGTTGAGTGAAGGTTGGTTCATCGGTTTCGTTATGTCCAAGCCTTCTATAGCAGATAAGATCAATGATCACATCTTTTTTGAATTTTTGTCTGTATTCTAACGCAAGTTTTGTGACTCGGTAAGTCGCTTCTGGATCATCCCCGTTCACATGGAAGATCGGAACTTGGAATCCTTTCGCAAGGTCTGTAGCATACAAAGTAGATCTGGATTCACTCGGAAGAGTGGTAAATCCAATTTGGTTATTGATCACAATGTGGAAAGTTCCCCCCACTGTATAACCATCTAAGTTCATCATGTTGAGAGTTTCGGCAACCACACCTTGACCGGCAAAGGCAGCATCCCCATGGATGGCCACAGGCATAAACTTAGAACGATCGATGTCTTTTGCCATTTCTTGGCGAGCACGAACCGATCCAAAGATCACTGGATCCACTGCTTCTAAATGCGATGGGTTGAAGGCAAGAGAGAGTTTGACTTCTTTTCCATAATGGGTCATCACATTGTTGGAATACCCAAGGTGGTATTTTACGTCCGCATAACCGAGTTGGCCTGGGTTTAGTTTTTCTTCGAACTCAGCAAAGATAAGGCCCGCTGGTTTTCTGATAATATTTACGAGAACATTGAGTCGTCCTCTATGTGCCATACCAATGACAAGGGCATCCATTTTATGCCCACCTGCCTCTTCGACAAGAGTGTCAAGCATAGGGATCATTGTTTCCCCACCTTCGAGAGAGAATCTTTTTTTCCCTACGAATTTTTTGGCGAGGAAGTTTTCGAAACTATCCGCTTGGTAAAGTTTTTCAAACAAACGTAAGGCGATCTTTTTACTGATTGGTTCGTTGTTTGCTAGCGGCTCCATACGATTTTGTAACCACTCTCTTTCCTCGTCGTTCACAAGGTAGTAGTGTTCACAACCGATGGATCCGCAGTAGGTTTTTTCAAACCAATCGATGACATCTTTTAGTTTGGCTTTTCCTAAATTGGCAATCCCAGAATCCACTTCTGTTTCTAAGTCACTTGGTTTTAAGGCCTTAACTTTGAGATCAATGAATTCGCGATTGGGTTTGTTGATTCCGAGTGGATCGAGGTTTGCTGCTAAGTGGCCTTGTCTTCTGTAGGCGTTGAGAAGGTTGATGATACCGAAGTCGCTGAGTGAGGAACCTTTCCGGTGTTCCGTGGATGCATAATTTACATATCCATTTCCATTAAAACCGTTTCCGGTACTTCCACCGTTACTCGAAACGGAAGTCCTTTCCAGTTCATGGAAAAAATCGATCCAGTCTTTTGTGAGACCTTCCGGATCTTCTTTGAACAACTTGTAATACTCTTCCAATAATACGACGTTATCGCCGTATAAACTCATCATCTGGTCGGTTGTCATATACTCTCCCTAAAACAACAAAACAACGGTTCTACTACGAATGGATGGACCACTTTGCGTCGGCATCCATGGCTGCTTCCCGAAGTACTTCGGAAAGAGTCGGGTGGGCATGTGTGGAACGAGCGATGTCTTCCGCACTGGCACCAAATTCAAAGGCAATGGCGACTTCTGCGATCATGTCGGAAGCACGCGGCCCAACGATATAAACTCCCAGGAGTTTGTCTGTTTTTTTGTCAGCGATGACTTTGACTTGTCCATCCGTTTCGTTCATGGCTTTGGCACGAGCGTTCGGTTTGAACATGTATTTCCCCACTTTGTATTCAATGCCTTTGGCTTTTAATTCTTCTTCGCCAAGACCCACCCAAGCCACTTCGGGCCAAGTGTATACAATCCAAGGAATGGCTTTATAATTTACATGACCATACTTTCCACAAATGAGTTCAGCAACGGCAATCCCTTCATCTTCTGCTTTGTGAGCAAGCATAGGTCCATCGACCACGTCGCCAATCGCATAGATATTCGGAATGTTGGTTTGGAATTTATTGAGTTCTACTTTCACGCGACCGCGGTCTGTCATCTCGATTCCAATTTCTTTGGCACCGAGTCCGTCTGTGTTCGGTCGGCGACCGATGGAAACGAGAACCTTATCTCCTTCGAGAATGGATTTTTTTCCGTCTTTGCCTTCGATCTCTACTTCTACTTTTTTGCCCTTTACTTTGGCCCCATGGACTTTGGTTTCAAAGAGGAAGTTAATCCCTTGCTGGGTAAGAAGTCTTTCGGCAAGGCTTGCCATCGCTTGGTCAGCAGTTCCGAAAAGTCGTGGCATAAGCTCCACCACAGTGACTTTGGCACCAAGACGCAACCAAACCGATCCGAGTTCGAGTCCAATCACACCGGCACCTACAATGATTAGGTGTTCGGGAACCGAATCAAAACCAATCGCATGGTCAGAAGTCACAATATTTTTTCCATCCACAGGAAGGGGAGGAATTTCAATGGGTGTGGAGCCGGAAGCAATGATGATGTTCGTTCCGCTGATGGATTCTTTTTTTCCATCTTCGGCAGTGATCGAAACTTCGGTTTTCGAAACAAAACTAGCATGACCTAGGTAACGTGTGATTTTATTTTTTTTCATCAGGTAGTCAACACCGGATGTCACTTCTGTAACCACTTTGTCTTTACGAGCCATCATCTTTGCGATATCGATTTTTACATCTTTTACAGAGATTCCGTGATCGGCTAATTTATGTTTTGTTTTGTGGTATTCTTCAGAAGAATCGAGAAGGGCTTTGGAAGGAATACAACCCACGTTGAGACAAGTCCCCCCGAGAGTTTTTCTTTTTTCAATGATGGCTACTTTTTTACCCAGTTGCGCGGCACGAACTGCCGCTACATAACCACCGGGACCCGCACCAATGACAACGATATCATATTGTTCCATAAAACCTTATACCTCAAAGAGGAGTCTTGTAGGGTCCTCTACCATTTCTTTGATTTTAACGAGGAACTGAACTGCTTCCTTTCCATCCACAATTCTGTGGTCATAAGAAAGAGCTAAATACATCATAGGGCGAATGACAATTTGGTCGTTCACAACTACCGCGCGTTTGACGATATTGTGCATCCCAAGAATTCCGGATTGTGGAGGATTAAGGATTGGCGTCGACATCATCGAACCATAAACCCCACCGTTGGAGATAGAGAAAGTTCCACCTTCCATATCTTCGAGTGCGATTTTACCGTCTTTTACTTTGCCAGCAAGTCTTGCGATCTCTTGTTCCACGCCAGCAAAACTCAGTAGGTCGGCGTTACGCACAATCGGAACTACAAGGCCTTTCGGTCCACCTACAGCCACTCCGATATCATAGAAGTTTTTGTAGACGATGTCTGTTCCTCGGATCTCTGCATTGATGGCAGGAAAAGCTTTGAGAGAGGCAACCACTGCTTTTGTGAAGAGGGACATGAATCCAAGACCCACACCGTGAGTGTCTTTGAACTTGTCTTTGTATTTATTACGAAGTTCCATAATCGGAGACATATCCACTTCGTTAAACGTAGTGAGGATGGCTGCTGTATGTTGCGCTTGCACCAATCGATTAGCAATTGTTTGGCGTAGCTTTGTCATTGGAACGATAGTTTCTCTTGGGCCATTGTTCGTATTGACTACGACGGCTCTTGGGATTTCTGGACTTGCCGCTGCCTTAGGAGCAGAAGTAGTGCTTGCACCACCTTTTTCCAAAAATAGAATTACATCTTCTTTTGTGATTTGGCCGTTGCGACCGGTTCCTGTAATCTTCGTTACATCTAACTTATTTTCTTCGATGAGTTTGCGAGCAGCAGGAGGAAGTTCGTCATTCACTTTGCCTGTGTTAGGTTGCGCTGCCGGGGTTGCTGCTTGCGGAGCAGGTGTTCCCGAACTTGCGGGAGCTACTGCCACAGCACCTTCTTCAATGACACCCATGATGTCTCTTACATGAACCACATCTCCCACCTTTTTGGAGATGGATTTTAAGACTCCACTTGTCGGAGCAGGAATTTCTAATGAGACTTTGTCTGTTTCTAAAATAGCGAGCACTTCGTCTACTTTTACGGCATCGCCTTCTTTTTTGGTCCAAGCACTGATGGTTGCTTCGGTTACGGATTCCCCCATCTCGGGGACTTTGATTTCTATTGCCATGAAATATTCCTTAGCAGGTTTTTAGAGAAAAATAGCGTTTTTGAGGAGAGAGATCCCATTTGAATCTAAGACTACGGTAACTTGTGAGAAGGTAAAAACGCAAGCGGAAAAAACGAAAAGGCCTTGAGTTTCAGTTAGATTGCCTTGGCCTAGTGGTATGATCCGTTCTTTTCAAGGCCATACACCTTCTCTCCACCCTACGGCCTGGGTGGCACCCTCTGCCGACGTGCTTGGAAAAGTCACAATTGGCGAAGAGTCTTCCATTTGGTTCCAATGTGTACTCCGTGGTGACGTAAATACCATCACCATTGGCAAACATGTCAACATCCAAGACATGACTTTGGTACATGTGGCAAGAGATCTATTCCCCGTTACGATTGGAGATTATGTATCCATTGGCCATCATGCGACCATCCACGGTTGTGTTTTGAAAGACCATAGTTTTGTGGGGATGGGGGCTATGCTTATGGACGATGTGGAGATCGGCGAATGGTCCTTTGTGGGTGCCGGATCCCTTGTTCCTCCAGGAAAGAAAATTCCGCCGGGAGTTCTCATTATGGGCAGTCCCGCCAAAATCATCCGCGACATCACAGACAAAGACCGCGAGATCATCACACGCACGGCAAACAACTACGCGAAGTATAAAGAAAACTATCGCACAGAAGGAATTGGGGGCACCTCCCTTTCTTAACAGAAAGGGACCGGGCTATCCGCTCCAATCTTATCGCATCCGCGATAAGGATTTCCGCTTCTATCCCTTGTGCGGGGAATCCAAACCATTGAGGCGAAAGGATTCCTTTATTAATTCATGTTAGTTGAGATCTTGGCCTATTTTATCGTGACCGAATCTAAAATAAAGAATGTATGAGTGATGATATTTTTCCAATCCTCTTCTGGAAAATTGGGATGATACACTAAACTCATATTGATTCTGTAAGTTTCTTTTTTATCATTCTTTTGATAGAATGCGATTAGTTTCGTACCCAATACCTTTCCGGGTCCCAAAAGGATGGTCGTTTTGTCCGTTTTGAATTTTAGAATTTCCAACCATTTAACCATTTCATGGGGTGATTTCTCAAACTCATTGGTTTTGGCTTCTTCAACAAGTTGTTCAAATGTAAATCTACTTTCAGGAATAATGGAAACAGCAATCATAATGGAGAAACATTCTTTTTCATTTTGACAATCGATTCTAAAAAACGTAATTGGATATTTGTCTTGATTATGTAATGACTCCGATCGGTTTGCTAGGTTCGGAATCGAGATGGTCATGTCACCTACCACCTGTTTCTCAGCAGGTATGAATTTGACTCCTCGATAACTTTTATCAAGATTTGATTCTTGTTTGAACTTAAGATTGAAAACTGCTTTTTGGATTTCTTGTTTTACCGAATCAAAGTCATCAAATAAAAAAATAGTATAGAGATCGGGTAAGTCCTTTTTGTGAACTGCTGTAACAATGGAATATTTATAGCCTTGTCCAAATTCTGAAGTTGCCTCAAGAAAAAAATTGGCGCCCCAGTCCGCATTAAATAAAGACAATGTATCTGCGGATAAATCACTCTTATTGATTTTGTCCATACACTGGCATACGTTTGCTGCGGTGGTTAAGGCTTGTTGTTTGTACAATCCAATCTTTTCAAAATCAACGCCATCCATTTTGGGAGCCGGTAAACCAACGAAATAACGAATTTCAAGTTTCTTTATACTGTGTTTGATGGCATAATCATAATACAAATTTGGATTTTCTTTAGTCTCTATCTTTTGGAAGTCTCTGCTAAAGCTAAATTGGAATTGATAATCCTTTATTATTTTTTCAAAAGATTCGCCTTGCCATGTAAACAGGGAAAAACTTGGAAACAAAAATAAAAATATATAGAGGATGTTTGGTTTCATTTTACACCTTCAGTTTAGGCCAACTGGTAATTCACTTTCCTTAAATCACTGAACCGACAATCATCGAGATAAACGTAAAAGAATGTAAATAATTTTATTCCCCTTCCTAAAAAACGGTACAAAATGGTGAGTTTTAATTGGTAATTAATCCAGTTGACCAAAAGGCAGAAATTTAATTTTTATTCGATAGAGGACAAAGTTTGTACACAATCATTCGTTTCGAAAATGTAGAATTCGCACACGTTCAAGTAGAGAAGGGGGGACAAAAATCCTTTCCCTGTGGTTTCGATTCCTCCAAACACAGAATGGAAAAATCATCCCTAAGGTTGGATCTAAAAAAAATCCGAGTGGCTGTGGCTAAATCTGCCAACGCCGATTCTGATATCTGCGGAATCTGTGTGGGGGCTTTGTACTCCCTGTAACTTGGATGTCCGACTAGGTTGGAAATCCGCTTGCCGAAGCTTCTGCGGTTCGGTAGAACATCCTGAAGTTATGAAATTATCTTACCCATTGGCCTTGGTGTTTGCCTTAACATTCAGTTTTTCCTGCAACTTACATTACTTTTCCATAGCGAACAGAAACTCAGTCAATACAAACGCCAGTGAAATACTGATGCGGGGAAAGATACGATTCAATCTGATTCGTTCGGAAGAGGCAGCAAAACCAAATTTATATAATTCTTCCGTTGTCGAATATGAACTTGCAAAATCAGAATTGTTTGAACTGAGTAAAACTTCCAAATTAGATTTAACATACACATCATCCACGGGAATCAACTACGGAGGAATATCGACGGTTCTCTTCCTTCTCACCTTAGGTATATTCCCATCTCTAGAAGAATCTTATTCCAATGTAACCTTTACCCTTTCTGACAGAGATAGTCGAAAAATCATCCGGGATTATACTTACCCAATCCAAGGAAGAAGAATTATCTCTTGGTTAACCATTCCATTCTATATTGTTTTGCCTTTGGTTTCTGATTCATTCGACGGAGGAGCCAATAACACGACCTCTAGTTCCTCCATACGTCTGTTAGTGGAATCATTCGAAGCCGATTTTGTAAAAGATTGTAAGGAAAATCCGGAATTACTCCAAAAGTTTCAAACGCTTAGTAAAGAACTAATGGAGTTGTAAAATCTATAACAGATACTTTTGTTAGTTGACGATTTGATTCGTATTTTCAAAAGTTAGCTGGTGAAATTAGTATATTTGTTTTTGTTCACTTTTTTTTTGATTCAATGTAGCAATCTTGGAAAATCTGGGATTGGCGAAGAAACCATGCTTGGTCGGGATATTTATGATGAAACTTCCATATATCTCGGAATTTATGCCCAAGATTTAGCGAAAGATAGTTTCAATTTTTCCCGAAGGTTGTCAGACGTTGCATTACTGGCTCGTTGGCCTGATGCGATGGGTGTGAGTTATCAAAAAAGGGATTTGTCATTTAATCGAAAACAGGCGAAGGCTTGCATTGCTCTTTCCTCAAGTTACCTTCTCGCCACAAAAGATCCCACGAGGACTTTAGTCATTGCTGCCAGCT
The DNA here is from genome assembly GCF_016919165.1 of Leptospira chreensis. Lineage (GTDB taxonomy): Bacteria > Spirochaetota > Leptospiria > Leptospirales > Leptospiraceae > Leptospira_A > Leptospira_A chreensis. Next base: position 25,747 of record NZ_JAFFPS010000021.1, on the reverse strand, counting down.
GCAAATTAGAACCAGTCGCAAACTATCCTGTTCATTAAAAACAAATCATGGTATAGGTTTTTGAATCCGAAAATCTTTCCATGAAGACAATTTCTTATTGATAAAGACAGTTTCGTAGATTCCCGTATACCCCCATTGACAAATATCAACAAGGTTTGTGAATAAAAAATGACAACCGAGTTGCTACAAAATCCCATATTCTTAGTTTATAGTATGTTAGTTGATAATTGTTGAATGATACTAAGTCCAGATATTCTATCTGGTTCACTCGGTAATACACTCAAGTATCATACTTAGGGATATAAATTTGAAAAATGTAAAAGTGAATTTAGTGGAAAATGTACTTACCGAGTCGGACGTTATCATCTCTCGCACCGATGCTAAGGGTTTGATTACCTATGTTTCTCCTGACTTTGCACGAATCTCCGAATACAGTGCAGAAGAAATGATCGGAAAACCACATAATATCGTGAGACATCCCGATATGCCGAGAGTTGTCTTTGCGGAACTTTGGGATTACATTAAGGTTGGCCTTCCTTGGACTGGGGCTGTGAAGAATAGAGCCAAATCAGGAAACTATTATTGGGTCGATGCTACCATAACCCCCATACTCAATGAAGAAAGGAAGGTTGTCGGTTTCGTATCCGTTCGGAAAAAGTTACCGGAAGCAAAAAAAGAATTTTATGACCAACTATACAAAAAGATGGGCAAAAGTTCTATTTTCTTTTGGAAAAAAAATAAGGTCGTTAAGAATCTACGAACCACCAAATTCATCGATGTTTTCCTTGTTGTTTTGATTTCTTTACCATTTTTAGTTCTCTTTTGGTTTCATTTTCCCGAAAAACCGTTGTACTGCGGTGTTTTGTTTATTTTGCAAACATTGATTGGTTCTGGTTTTATTCTGATTCTATCGCAGAAAAACAAAAAGTTACAGAAAGCTACAGAATCAGTGATTTCTGTGGCTTCCGGAAGATTTCAATATCCTGATCATTTCCAAAATGATAGTCGGGATGAAGTGAAAATCATGTTACTCTCTATGAAAAGTATGAGTATCAATCTTTGGGGAATCATTTCTCAAATCCAAAAGGCAAGTCATGTTTCCATCCGGATCTCTGAAGAATTGACTGATCTCACAAACCACTTTTTTACATCCACACGTTCGATGGCTTCGGGAAGTGAAGAGGCGGCAGCTTGTATGGAAGACCTTACTTCCGCGCTCACCAATATCAAACATATCACAGCGGATCATTCAGTCATCATGTCTGACATCAAAGATTATATGAATGCAGTGAATTTAAATTTGAGTGGAACACAAACTGCTCTAAAGGGTTTGGATGAGTTGTCAGTAGCCTCAACCAGAAAAGCCGATTTAGGAAAACAAAAAATTTCTGATTCTCTGGAAGGAATCGATGCGATCAAAAATGTTTCTAGTAAGATCTTAAATATTGTTTCCATCATTACAGAGATTGCGGATCGAACCAACTTACTTTCCTTAAACGCATCCATTGAGGCAGCAAGAGCAGGTAATGTCGGTGCTGGGTTTGCCATCGTCGCAAAAGAGATGATGAGTTTGAATGAACAAATTGCGGTTTCTGCCGAAGAAATCAAAAATTATGTAGATGAAACATTGTCAGTGATCAAGTCAACTTCGACAAAGGTACAAGAGGCTTCTTTGGAGATTTTTTCTTTATCTGATTTGTTTCATGAAATTAAATCCATTTTAAACAAAGTCACCGCTTCTTTGTATCACGACTTACAAGAATCCACTCGAGTTAAGTTTAAGTTGGAATCCGTGGACGAACAGGTTAAAAAAATTGACCACTCGGTTTTAGAAGCAGGAATTGCTTCCAAACAAATATCGAATATTTTGCTCGGATTGTCAGAACAGGCTCAAGTGATTGCTTTTAAATCGGAGACTCTCTATGAAAAAAGTTCTCTCGTGGTTTCCGAACCCAAAAAGATTATGGATTTAGTAGAGCACTATCACACCGGGAATAACGAAAGTTTGGAATTGATTCCTTAGATTGTTTCGACGATCCTGAACTTTGAGCCACTCCCCAATAGGAGAGTGGTTTATTGTTTTTGGTTTTTAGATTCGATCCACTAACAAAACTGTAACGTCGTCTGCAAATTCATTGGATCCCACATAGTCTCTTGCTTCTCGGATGAGTTCATCAGCAGACTTCTGGGTTTCAAGAGATTTTGATTTTTGGATGGCCTTTTGGAATAATTCTTCATCATAACGTTTGTTATGATCCTTAGACATATGTTCTGTGATCCCGTCTGTATACATCACAAGGCGATTCCCCGATGTGAATGGGAAAGTTTTTTCTTCATAAAACAAATCAGGAATGAGACCTAAGATTTTCCCTTTCACATCTAATTGGATTAAGGGTGAGTCCTTTTTATCTAGTAAAAATGGAGCGTGGTGGCCTGCATTGGCACAAAGGATGGTATTTGTTTTCAAATCAATGATTCCGTAAAACGCAGTAAGAAAGTTCCCTGCCAATTTCCCATACAACATATGGTTCAGTGTTGTTAAAAATAAAGAAGGGCTCAGTTTGATGTCAGGTTCAAAATTTTTTAGAACCATATGTGCCATTGCGGCAAGGACCGCTGCAGAAAGCCCATGACCAGATATGTCGGCAATCAAAATAGAAAATTTAGAATCTTCCAATTGGGTTACATCATAAAAATCCCCACCCACTTGTTCTAGAGGGATATGTGCCACACCATACGAGAGTTTGTCGGAGCTCGGCAGGATGGAAGGCATGATTTTTTTCATGATATTTTTCGCACGATTCAGTTCTTTTCCCGTATCCACAATTTGGTGGAAAAGTTGTGCATTTTTTATGGTGCTACTGAGTCTTGCTGCAATATTTGTGAGTAAGTCCAAATCAGAATGTTGGAAAGCATACCCGGAAAGTTTGTTATTGATACTAATGACGCCAAGTAATTCGTTTTGAAAGATCAATGGTGCGGAAATCAGAGATTTGGATTCAAATTTATAAGGGGAGAGTTTGTTGTAACGAGGATCCAAATCTAAGTTGTGGATGAGTAGGCTTTCTTTTTTTTCTGCCACCCAACCTGCGACTCCATTTCCGTAAGGAACTTTGATTTGATCATACGCATCTTCTGGAATTCCTTTTGCGGAAAGAATGCTCAATTCTTGTTTTTCGGAATTGGCAAGGTAGATTGTACCGGAAGAGGCACCTAAGTATTCCAAAACTCGATTCAGAATCCATTTTCCAAGTTCGTTTAAACTTTTTTCAGAAACAGAAAGTCTCTCAAATTCATATAACAATGATAATTCTAAGATACGTTTATCCAAACTATCTTTTATATTTGCATTTTGGATGGCAGTGGCTGCTACTTCGGAAAGAGAAATTAAATATTCTAAATCTGATGCATCAAAAATTCGATTGTTTGTTTTATTGATGACTTCTAGTGTTCCAATCAGCCTGTCCTCAACAAAAAGAGGAACACAGATAAGGGACTTGGTTTTGAATCCAGTACGTCTGTCCATACTCGCATTGAACCTTGGATCTTGATACGCGTCTTCCAAGGCAATGGGTTTTTTCTCGCGAGCCACCATTCCCACAATCCCTTCACCTAACTCTAACCTAGCGTATTCCTGGATGATCTCACCCTTTTCTCCAAGAGCCACTTCGCAATAGAGAAATTCCTCATCTTCTAAAAGAAAGAGGGAGCTTGCTTCCGCCTCTAATAGATCTTTGGAGTATAACATGATGAGTGGTAGAAGTTGGTGCAAATCAAGGTTTGCATTCAGAATGGAGGAAATATGGAGTAAGCTACGAAACTTACTGAGGCTAGTTTGCGAATCTAAGGACATGGGGTACAAACCTATTTTTCTCTTAGATTCCAATCCGTCGATTTAGAAATTCACTGCAGATTTTTTCCGAAGCCCGGAAATCGGTAGAAAAAATACTGAAAGATTCAGATTTTTGTGCATTTTGTAACATTTACACTCACTCTTATTGACTTGAATCAATGAGGAAAGGGTTGGTTGGATTTAGAATAATACCAAAGGATACGGAAATTTATGAAACTACCGAAACTAAAAACCTTGTATATTTGCCTTCTAGTCTTTATGGCCGTGGGTCTTTTGAATGTTTGTTCGGGACAAAAGACAGAAGAGGCAAAACTCACCTACGCACCTGAAGTTCCGCCTCATATCGATAGAACTAACGAAGCCAAAGTCATTGTAAATATGGAAACCGTGGAAGTTGTCGGCCGGCTTGCCGATGGCGTTGAATATACATTCTGGACCTTTGGAGGTTCTGTTCCTGGCCCCATGATCCGTGTCCGAGAAGGAGACGATGTAGAATTCCATTTAAAAAACCACCCTTCTAGTAAAATGCCGCATAACATTGATTTGCATGCAGTGACTGGGCAAGGTGGGGGAGCTGCAGCTTCGCTCACCATTCCTGGACACGCTTCAAAATTTTCTTTTAAAGCAATTAATCCTGGTTTGTATATTTATCATTGTGCAACTTCCCCTGTGGGTATGCATATTGCCAACGGTATGTATGGTTTGATTTTTGTGCAGCCAAAGGATGACCTTCCGAAAGTTGATAAAGAATACTATGTAGTACAAAGTGAGTTTTATACCAAAGGAAAAAATGGAGAACCTGGACTCCAACCATTTAGCATGGAAAAGGCGATCACTGAAATCCCTGATTATGTTGTTTTCAATGGTTCCGTGGGTTCTCTAGTAGAAGATCGTGCCATTACTGCTAAAGTGGGGGAAACTGTCCGTCTCTTTGTCGGAAATGGAGGCCCCAATTTGGTTTCTTCCTTTCATGTCATTGGAGAGATTTTTGATAACGTGTATACTGAAGGAGGAATCCTTCCGAACCAAAAGAATGTACAAACCACTTTAATTCCTGCGGGTGGTTCTGCAATTGTTGATTTTAAAGTAGAAGTCCCAGGAACCCTCATTCTCGTTGATCATTCTATCTTTAGAACATTTAACAAAGGTTCTCTGGGAATGCTAAAGGTAGAAGGAGAACCAAATGCTACTGTTTATTCAGGAAAACAGGATGATACTGTATATCTTCCGGAAGGACCTGCCATCCAAAGAATGATAACTGAAGTAAAACCGAAATCTTCAGCGAAAACTCCGAAAGAAATTTTGGCCAATGGAGAAAGGGTATATAAATCAGTTTGTGCTGCTTGTCATATGAAGGAAGGTCAGGGTGTTGTGGGAGTGTTCCCGCCGCTTGCTAAGTCGGATTATCTCAATGCAGACAAAGGTCGTGCCATTCAGATTTTAAAAAAAGGTTTGAGTGGGCCCATTACTGTGAATGGACAAAAATATAATAATGTAATGCCCCATTTAGAACTTTCCAATGAGGAAATTGCCAGTGTCCTAAGTTATGTTTATAACAACTGGGGAAACAAAGGGACTATGGTCACTGAGGCAGAAGTGAAATAAATTCAAAATTTAAGAGCCAAACAATGAATCGTTTATTCTTTTTTATCTTTTTGATTATATCGGTTTCTCTTTCCGGCGAGATGGTAAAAATCCCTGCCGGAAATTGGAGGCCTTTTTTAAAGGATACAGATTCTAAGTTAGGTGCTACAATTCGAATTAAAAGTTTTTTTTTGGATTCTTATCCCGTTACAAAGAAAGATTACTTTAAATTCATCCAAGAAAATCCTCAGTGGAAACCAGGAAAAATTTCTCCCCTCTTTGCAGATGCTGGTTATTTGGGAGATTGGAAGGGAAAACCACCTGAGGAACATCAAACTAATTCTCCAGTCACCTATGTTTCCTGGTTTTCTGCCAATGCTTATTGTTTATGGAAAAGTAAAAGACTTCCCAAAGAATCGGAATGGGAATATGCAGCCAGTATTCCTCCTACTTATAAAAATAATAAAGCAGTGGAGGCAGTGATTTTAGATTGGTATGGGGAACAAAAACCTGAGTTTCTTCCTTCGGTAGGTAAATACAAAAATAAATTTGGTGTATATGATCAACATGGAATGATTTGGGAGTGGGTGTATGATTTTAATAATACTTCGGTGACTGGAGATTCGAGACAAGATAGTGATTTAGAAAGCAACTTGTTTTGTGGTGGCGGTTCACTTAAGGCAAACGATTTTTCCAATTATGCATCGTATATGCGTTATGGGTACCGCGCGGGCCTAAAGGGTTGGTATACTGCAAAGTATTTAGGGTTTCGATGTGCATCAGATTTTAACATTAAGGATAATTCATTATGAAAATTTTATTTATTTTAAGAGTATCAATTCTTTTTCTTTTTTTGAATTTCTACGTTAGTTGTGATGATCATAATTCTCATGGAGATCATCACCATCACGGCGAAGATCCAATGCTTGCTGCCAGTGAAGGTTCGAATGCGGGACTTTTTGAATTAGGGTCGAGTTGGAAAACGGAGTCCAACCAAACTATATTCTTAAAACATTTCCAAGGTTCTCCTTTTGTCATTAGTATGTTTTATGCTTCGTGCCAGTCGGTTTGCCCAAGGCTCGTTGCTGATATGGAGTTGTTAGCCAAAAAAATAAAAGATAAAACGGGCAAAGATTCTCGTATGGTGCTTGTCAGTTTTGACTCAGAAAAAGACAATCCTAATGTTCTAAACGCATACAAGAAAAAAATGAAACTCGGAGAAAGTTGGACCTTTCTCTCCGGTAATGAAGAGGACGTACGTTTGTTGTCTGTTGTTCTCGGAATCAATTATAAAAAAATTTCGAATGGAGAATTCAATCATTCTGCAGTGTATAATTTGGTTTCTAAAAATGGATGGGTCGTTTCGCGGGTGGAAGGAGTAGGTTCCAACACTGACGCACTTGTTACTGAATACCAAAAATTGCAGTAATCAGTTTGATTTTCATTTAGTTAAAAATGAAAATGTTAGCTTTGGTTCCTTTGTCGTAGCACAAAGCTTCAACATTTTGTATGTTCTTTCGGCAAGAGTGTTTTGTTCGTCCCAAATCATTTGTTTATTATGAGTTGCTTTCTTTTTATCAAGTTTTTAACTATATCCAATATTTAGATTTGTTAGTTTAGGTGTGTGTATTGAATTCTTTCATTCCATTTCGTTTGTTCCGTTCTTTTGTCATAGTTTTTTGTATTTCTTGTTTTATCCTCTCCTGTAAAAAAGAATCAGACGAAAAAGAAGATTTGGTGACTCTCCTTGGGCTTGGGTTGTATGCCAGATCCTGTGCCGGACAAAACAGTTTTCCTTCGAGTGGCAGTGTTGGAGCCTTAACCAGATTACAAATCCAACCTTCGTTGGCCTCATCCGCCATTACTTCTTATAATAACCCACACCAGGTTTATCCTCCACAAGCGAGTGTTAGTCGAAAAAATATCCTTTCTGTATTTTATCCAGGAACGGGATCCAGCCCTTGCGAAATTGGTGCCATCTTACAACAAGGAGCCACGCGCGGATACCATGTCATTGGTCTCAGTTACCCGAATGGGGAAGCAGTGAATAGTCTTTGTAACCAAGGGGATGCAAGACTTGATACCAATTGTTTTGAAAATTTGCGGAATGAAGTGGTGACGGGAGCTGATGTATCGCCTTACGTATCGGTGGATGTGGCCAATTCCATCGAAGGAAGGTTACTCTCTCTCCTTCAGTATTTGGTATCATCAAGACCTGGTGAAGGTTGGGCGCAATTTATCACTGGAAATAGTATTAATTGGAATTTGGTTTATGTGGGAGGTCATTCCCAAGGAAGTGGTCACGCCGCTTATCATGGAAAACGCAGAGCCGTGGCCCGTGTTTCTATTTATAGCGGGGTTTCTGATTATAGTTTGCAGTTTTCTTCTCTTCCCACTTGGATGGGTGGGGCTCAAACTGCGCCGGCAAATTCCTATTATGGACTCATTCATGAAAACGACACAGTTGCCAACTTTAGCGGGAATGCAAACCAAGTAACAGATGCTTGGTTGAGTCAGTTCTCTATGACAGGGACACTTACAAATACCAGTGTCGGTGCACCTTATGCAAATAGCCATCGTTTGGTGACCAGCGCTTGTAATGGGATGGGAACGGCCGCTTTACATAGCTGTCCTATGACCAATGGATTCCAAACCATTTGGAACTATATTAGTTTTCCTTAGAATCTAGATTCTGTTTTTAAAATGGAGGAAGGCGTTTGAAAATCCATTCTGGGATGATCCGAATGATTTCCATGATGAAACGCCAAGGCCAACGAAGATAAACTAAATCTTTTTTCTCGAGTCCGGCTTTGACAATGAGTTCCGCGGCAACTTCCGGCTGTAAGGTGAGCCAAGGAATCAGGTTGTGTCCCTCGGACATCTTTGTATACACCGGTCCTAGTTGGATGGTTGAAATATGAACCCCTTTTGCAAATAAAAGAGACCGGAGTCCAGAAAGATAAGTTGTTAAACCGGCTTTGGCACTTCCGTAAATATAATTCATTTGTCGGCCGCGAATCCCAGCTACAGAGCTAATCGCAACAATGGTTCCCACTCCTTTCTCCTCCATATCCAGTGAGATGATATTGAGTAGTGACAGAGCTCCGGTGTAGTTTGTGTGAATGGTTTTTAGAAGTTCCGTTTGGTCTTCTCTGGCTTTCTTTTGGTCTTCGTAGTAACCGGCGACAAAAAAAACGATGGAAGGTTTGTCTTTTAAAGACTGATAGAATTTTGAATGAGAAGAAAAATTAGTGACATCCAATTCGTAGGTCTCTATCGAAATAGAATATTTGGATTTTAGTTTCGTTTTTATTTCATTTAACTTCTGTTTATTTCTCCCGGTTAAGGAAAGAAGGAATCCTCGTTTGGCTAAAGATTCTGCAATATGGATTCCAATATCGGAAGTGGCTCCAATGATGAGTGCGTGTTTCATTGATAAAAACCTTGGTTAAAATTAGATTCTAACCATATAAGAAAAACGCAATCGTTGTCACTGAAAATTCCACCATCCATCCACACTACCAGAGCCTGTGAAAGAAAAACTTTCTCCAATTTTTGGAACTTGTAGGTTGAGTTTTAAATCTTGAGAAGCAACAAGCACTCGTTTGATGGGATCATTCCAAGGATGAAGGGATAAAATGAATTTTCCCCAATGGACGGGAACAAAAGATTTGGCTCCAATGGTTTTTGCCGCCAAGGCTGTTTCTTCCGGTCGCATATGAATGAATGGCCAATCGTCACCGTATTGCCCACATTCTAAAAATGCCAAATCAAAAGGTCCATATTTTTTCCCAATGGTTTCAAAAACGGATCCGTATCCAGAATCACCACCCACAAATACTTTGTATTCTCCAATCCTTAAAACATAGGAACACCAGAGGCTTTTGTTTCTGAGTACACTTCGTCCAGAAAAATGTCGTGTGGGTGTGGCTGTGACGTTTAGGTTCGATACAATTTCTTTGGACTCAAACCAGTCCAACTCTACAATTTTTGAAAGTGGGACTCCCCAGGAAAGGAGATGCGCCGATACACCTAACGGAACAACGATGGTTTTTGTTTTGGGATGTAGTTTGAGGATTGTTTCATAATCTAAGTGGTCATAATGATCATGAGTGATAAGTAGGATGTCCAAATCAGGCATATCCTCTGGTAAATAAATATCTGTTCCTTCAAAGGATTGAACGGCAAAGGGAACCGGGGACGCATAACCAGAAAAAACGGGATCCACTAAAATCTTTTTTCCTTCGGCAAGTAAAAGATAAGAAGAATGTCCAAACCAAATGTATTGCGGTTTGGTTGCATCCAGTTCCTTTAAATTGACTTTTACGGAGGGAACGGGAGAGGAGGGCCGAATGGAATTTGGTTTTTGCCAATATTTGATGGCCATTTTAAAATAAGAACTGTTAGGTGCGAGCATCTCTGTATGTTCTAAGTTTTGAAAACTACCAGATTGAAAGTGTTCTGACCTGGAAATCCGTTTGAGAAGGTCGCCGTGGGGAAGTTTGCCGAGAGTTGTAGCCAAAATTTTAATCCTTATTTATTGGACTGTAACAAGTCCCTTTTCGCCCATTTTCGAATCATGAAATCGAGATCTCTCATCAGAAGTGGTTTTGTCATAAAATCATCCATGCCGGCAGAAAGGCATCGGTGTTTTTCTTCTTCCATCACGTTGGCGGTAAGGGCTATGATTACAGGCTGTTTTGTGATGGTTTGTGACTGACGAATGCATTTAGCGACAGTGATTCCATCCATATCCGGCATTTGGATGTCGACAAATAACAAATCTGGACTTTCGGAACGAACCATATCCAGCGTTTTTTCTCCATTCTCAGCCTGTAAGTTGGTATATCCCAGCTTTTTCAAAAATAGGTTGGAGACTTTTTGACTGATCGGGTCATCGTCGGCGACCAAAATCTTTAAAGGATATTTTTCTGCCAAAGAAGAGTCTGTATTTCTTTTTTGGTTTTGGGTCGCCACATCCGAGGTTTGTTCTGACTTTAAGGATTCTAATCCAATTTGTGCGGAAAATTGAAATGTGAAATTGGATCCTCTTCCATAAACACTTTGAACGGAAATGGATCCTCCCATCTCTTCTATTAATTTCTTAGTGATGGCAAGACCGAGTCCTGTTCCTATTGTTTTTTCTGTTAGGTGGGAGTGGACTTGTGAGAACGGTTGGAACAAAACTCCCATTCGGTCTTCTGGAATCCCAATCCCTGTATCTTTTACAGAAACTTTCAATCGAACCATATCTTCTTTTAAAGTAATGGTTTCAACAAGAACAGTGATGGCACCTTTTTCTGTAAATTTGACCGCGTTACTAATTAGATTGGTCAAAACTTGCGCAAACCGCCTTTGGTCTGTGATCAGCAAGGCGGGTGGTGGATTTAAAAATTCTAATTCAATTTTGAGTTGATTGGGATCTGTTTGCGCTTTGAAAAGATTGATACAATCCTTCATGAATTTTTGTAGTGGGACCGGTTCTGAATGTAATTCAAATTGACCAGCCTCCAATTTGCTTAAATCCAAAATGTCGTTGATCAGTAATAAAAGATTGTCGCCGCTAAATTGAATTAGGTTTAAGTATTCTTTTTGTTCCTCAGATAAATTGGTTTGTTGTAATAACTGAGTCATTCCCAAAACTCCGTTCATGGGAGTTCTGATTTCATGACTCATTGTGGAAAGAAAATTGGTTTTGAAATTTACTTTTGCTTCTGCACTTTCTTTTTCTTGTTTGAGTCTTTCTTTGTTTTTGAAATTTTGTATCATCCTGTCTGCAATGAATAGAGCTTGTGAAAGACCAAATACAAGAAATCCGTATTGTGCAAGATAGGCGGTTCCTTTTTTTGCAAACTCAGTGAGGATGTCTAAAGAAAATAAACACATGGTAGCAATCACAGAAAACAAAAACAAACGACTTCCAGGTACCTTTAAAAAAACACCATGAATGATGGGGTAAAGTAACCCAAAAAGAGCAAGAAGTGATAAAAGTAAATGGAGAGCTAAAAATTTAGAAAAAGTAAGTAGATCGAGGGGGAGGGCAAAGAATAATAAAGATGCCACAACGAAGTTTACACGATAAATGGTTTTGTATCTTTCTTCATTATAAATTTCTTTCACATACAAAACAAAAGCAAGATACAACAGAACAAAACTAATCCCATTGATCCGGACCATAATTTCATAGGCGCCTAAAGGAAGATAATTATAGATAAACCGAGTTTCTCCGATGCTTAATAAACGCATCGACGCTAAAAAACAAACAGCTGCAAATAGGATATGGGTTTTTTCATCTCTCCAAAAAATGTATAAAACAAAATGAAAGAATGCTAAAGTGAGTAGGGAAGTTAATACAAAAATATCTCTGCCAATGGTTTCTAGATAGGATTTGCCTATTCCTGAATGTGTTCCTAAAGTATAAGGTGTTGCCACACCGCAGATATGATAATGGAAACAAGAAATTTTTAAGGACAGTTTGATTTCGTGGTCTTTCGAGTCGGGTAAGGCTACGGTTTGGATATTGAGATGGGGGACTTCTGCGGCGAAACTCTCTCCAATGATTCCCGATTTGTATATGGTTTCTTCACCCACAAGAATTTCAAAAGCATTGCGAGTCACACCATTTTGCAGATACAATGTTTTTGTATTTTCGGGAACTAGGATGGTTAGGCTCAAACGAGCAAATCCTGTTGGATATTTTTCTAAAGAAGAATTGCTCCAGTGTCCTGGAACGACCGTGAATTCATTACTAGGAGAATCTTTGTCTGGATTCCAATTTTTCCAATCGATCCTCCATTCGCCATTGAGGGAAACATTCCCCATAGTTTCAAAGTTCCAACCACGAAGATCCAAGACAGCTTTCTTAGCAAGAGGAGGATTTGCGATCTTACTGGGTCCACAACCGAAGGCCGTCGTGATCAGTAAAATCAAAAGGAAGATTGGTTTTTGTATCCGCATTGCCTTCCTCTTATTGGACGAAAGAAAACAAGTAAATCAATGAACTTTATGAAAAGGACATCCACCGCCTTACATAGGCAAGAGCCCAATCAAACAGGTTCGGTTTTCGTAGATATCCTAGTTTCAAAAGGTTTTCTTTATTTTGAAAGCCTTTTAGTTTATCAGGATTTACTAAATTAAAAATAGTATCAATCCGGTTCCCTTGGGTAGTAAAAATTTGGACAACGCTCGGTCCATCTTCGGAATACCCAATGAGAGCCAGAGAGCCGTTGGCATACCCAAAATAGATTTCTGTGGATTTTGATGCCTTTGCCGTGGTTCTTGTCAGTAGTGAGATTACCCTTTGGATTCCAGGAATCGGGATCCTTGCTGCATGCACTTTCCCTCCACCGTCAGAAAATGCAACTACATCCTCTTTGAGTAAGTTGGCGAGTGATTTTGTGTCTTGGTTGTAACAAGCAAAACTAAATTCCAATAGTAGTCTGGAATGGAGTTTTGGGTCTGGATCAAATTTTTTCTTTCGAGATTGGATCGCATTGCGAGCCCGACTCAAAATCTGTCTGCAATTGTCTGTATTTTTCCCTACGATCTCCGAAATGGATTCATAATCAAAATCGAATAACTCTCGTAAGATGAAAACGGCTCGTTCGGTTGGATTGAGTGTCTCTAAAATCACCAAAAAAGCAAAATTAATCTTTTCATCATCAAAAACGTTCGCAGTCTCTGGTATAGGTTCGGGTAAATACGGGCCGATGTAGGATTCTTTTTTTCTGGATGCTTTTTTTAAAAGATCAAAGGCAAGTCTTGCCGTGATACTTCCTAAATAAGATTTATGATTTTGGATTGTCGACTTTTCGGCGGAGAGCCATCTTAGATAACTCTCCTGGACAATGTCTTCTGCATCCACATAACTTCCTGTAATGCGGTAGGCTATGGAGAAAAGATAATGTTTCCATTCTAGAAAAAATTCTAGATCATTCATACCACCAGATCTCCTGCCACCATTGGTTTTGAAATGCGTTTTTCTTTTTCCAAGATCGGATTTCCTTTGGGCCAAAAGTAAAATCGAAAGGGAAGATTTTTTTCCATCATTAGAGAGAAAATCGTGAACCTATTGACAAGTTCTTTAATGAAAGCTCCCCACTTACCTTTGATGATCCATTCTTTTGGTTTGTCATCACCATGAGTCATTTGGATGAGACCATCCTCTCGTCCCAGGGACATACATCGACCCGCAAATTGGAATGAAAAGGGAGATAAGTTTTTTCCCTGTATCACATTGGCAAGGTGGTCCGCAATGTAAGCACCCATCGGTAAAGCAGTCACACAACCCATACGTAAGATAGAATTTTCTAAATAGGCAGAATCGCCGGCAACAAAAACTTCAGGATATTCTAAGGAACGAAGGAAGGGGTCTACGTAAATTCGGTTTTGGGAATTGGTTTTAAACCCGGATTCTTTCGGAAGAGAAGAACTTTGAAATCCCGTACAATTGATGATACAATCAAAGGACCGTTTGGTTTGATTTTCAAACTGGATTTCATTCCCTTCGATTTTATCTATTTTCGTTTTATCCAAAACCTCGATTTCATTTTTTAATAGATAAGTGTGCAAATATTCTTTTGCCTTTTTAGAAAAGGAAGATCCGAGTTCGCTACGATCAATGAGGGTTACCCTAGACTTCGGATAAAAATATTTCCATTCGGTAGCCATTTCGAGACCGGTAAGTCCACTTCCAATGATACAAAGATTTTGAATTTTAGATATCTCTTTTCTTTTTAGAAATTCTAAAACAGCATCTTTGGATTGGATGGAATTTTCTTTTGTTTGGATTTTTCGAATCTCAGAACTTCCCAGAGCAATGACCAAATAATCATAATGGACATTTTGGTTTTTGGCTTCAATGATTACTGTTTTTTCTTTGGGGAGAATGCCAGTAACCTTTGTTTGTAAAAAGTTAACATTGGTTCGGAGAAGGTCTCGAATCAAAATTTCTTTTTTTAAACCAGCGGATGCAGTTTCGTGATACCTTATTCTTTCCTTAAACCCTGAGGATTCAGAAATTAGAACAATTTCAGCATCTTTCACTTGTTTGTCTAAACGGTTGGCCGCGATGATCCCTGCATACCCTGCACCTAAAATCAATATTTTTGGTTTCATTTTTTTACCTCGTGATAAAGACGAGATAGGCCTAGAGTTTTGTGACAGGGTTTATGAAAAAATTTCAGCTTGATTTAACAGCTGATACTATCCAGGATCACTCATGCAGAAATTGAATGGGAAATATCATTTTATTTTTATTGGAATTATATTGTTTTTCCCCTTTTCCTTGGTTTATGGAGAAGGTTTTGATCGTGGGAATCTGATTTTTTATGGTAATGGTGCCTTTGGAATTGGAGACAATTCGGGAACCTTGGAGAAAAAGGTCGAAAAAACAAATTTCCCTAATTTTCTAGTATTGAACTCCCCTTATGCGGACGCCGCATCCAATTTCATGAATTATTATGCTCTACAAAATGTTTTCAAACACCAGACAGATCTTTCTAGCCGAGTTGGTGAATTAGGATTTGAGTATGGACTTTTCCGATATTTTGGAATTGGACTTTCGGTTTCGAATCAAACCATCACTGCTTCCAATTTTCGATCGGTTGACGAAAGATTCGTTATACTTTATTCTTTATTAGGTTCGGATTATGGCGCCTTACTAAATCGATTGAATCAAGGTGAATATTATAATATAGCAACGCAAAAACGAAGAGATGTGTTTAACTCTACTTCTGGCGATCTCAGTTTATTTTTCCATTTTCAACCCAATGACCCAGTAGACCCTTATATCAGAGTTGGTGGAGGTGCTGGATATGAACGATTGTTTGGAGGTGCCACCAATCGTGTATTTGGTGCCATTGGTTTTCGGTATCATTTGAATGAAAGGTTTTTCTTAAATGCAGAGTTAGAACATTCAAATGTCTATATGGTGAATTATGATCCACCAAACTCCGGACATAAAAATAAAGGAAACTTTGAAGAAAGTTTTTTCAAATTTGGAATGGGAGTGAGTGTTTCTCTTTCTGGATCTAAAACCCAAGAACCGGAAAACAAAATGGAAACCGTTTCCAGTGCTGTCGGCTCGCAAATTCCCATACAAACGAAGGAACCTGTATCCGAAACTAAACTAGATCGTTTTGTTTTCCTTGCGAGTGAAATCTTCGATTTACCAACGAGCCATATCCATTTGGAAGGTCGAGCCCGTTTGGATGCCATTGCTCGTAGTTTGGAAAATGAATACAAAGAATTTGATGTCCAAGTGATTACTTATACTACTCCTTTCAGAGAAGATGTTCCCGGAAATTATGAAAACTATGATTTAGGATTTGAACGTTCCCAGGCCATTTCTCGAGTTCTCCGTGAAAAGGGAGTTAACTCCAGAAGGATCATTGATTCCACACAAGGCTCAGCCATGTACAATGTGGATTCTAAAGAAAAAGTGGTGATTGAGCTTAGAAAAAAGAATAAATAGTTTTTCTAAAGCCCAATCCTTTTGAACCAACTTAAACCTTGGCGCTAACGCTTGTTCCTTGGTTTAGTTCCAAAAGTTGTTCTGTTTGTCTACGGCTTGTTATACAAATTTCTGGATTCTCTTTCATGGATTCACCAAAACTAGGAATCATTGTTTTTAATTTTGTTTTCCATTCGGGTGATTGCATTTCTTTGGGAAAACAATCTGCCAATACTTCTAACATAATGGAAACAGATGTGGAGGCGCCGGGACTAGCTCCGAGTAGGGCTGCAAGGGATCCATCTTTTGCGGAAACAACTTCGGTTCCAAATTCTAGAACTCCACCTTCTTCTTCATCTTTTTTGATGACTTGTACTCTTTGGCCTGCCACTACCAATTCCCAGTCTTCTGATTTTACTTCTGGAAAGTATTCTTTTAGAGCTTCAATCCGATCTTCATGTGACTGCATGGCTTGACTGATTAGATATTTTGTTAAAGGAAGGTTGTGCATTCCGGCTGACAACATAGGAAAAATATTATCAAATTCCAAAGACTTCACTAAATCTAGATACGATCCTTTTTTTAAGAATTTGGTCGTAAAACCAGCGTAAGGTCCAAATAATAATTCTTTTTTTCCTTCAATGATCCTTGTATCCAAATGAGGAACAGACATAGGAGGGGAACCAACATTGGCCTTCCCATATACTTTTGCAAAATGTTGTTTGATCACATCTCGATTGCGACATCGTAACCATTGACCACTCACTGGAAATCCACCGAATCCCGCTGCCTCAGGAATATCAGATTTTTCTAAGAGGGGAAGGCTTCCCCCACCAGCGCCAATAAATACAAATTTGGCTTCATGGTGTTCCTTTTCGTGAGTTTGGATATTATTTGAAGTTAGGTGCCAAAATCCATTCTCACTACGTTCCAAATCTTTCACATCTTCAAAGTAATGGACGTGCACATCGGGAAAACTTTCCAAATACCGAAACATGGAGCGAGTGAGACTTCCAAAGTTAACATCGGTTCCTAATTCCATTTTGGTTGCGGCAATTGGTTCTGCGTTGTCCCTACCTTTCATCACAAGGGGAAGCCATTCGGTTAGGGTGGATTCGTCTTCTGTATAAACTAAATCCTTAAAAAGTTCATATTTTTTTAAGGCCTCAAAACGTTTGCGGAGAAAGGAAACATTTTCTTCTCCCCAAACAAAACTATAATGAGGAACGGAATGAATGAATTCATCGGCATCTATGATTCGTTTGGTGCCAACAAGGTAGGCCCAAAATTCTTTGGAAATTTCATACCACTCTGCAATTTGGAGGGCTTTTTTGGTTTGGATGGAACCATCTTCGTTTTCAATGGTATAGTTTAATTCGCAGAATGCAGAATGTCCGGTACCTGCATTGTTCCAAGCATTGGAACTTTCGCGTGCTGCCGCGTCTAACCTTTCCAATACAGTGATTGTTAGGTGGGGTGCGAGTTCTTTCAAAAGAACTCCTAGGGTGGCACTCATAATTCCGGCACCAATCAGTATCACATCGGACTTCGTTCTAACTGTATCTTTTTCTTTCATCCTCTACCTTCTGGCTATTTATTGACAACTTTCGTGATTCCCATTCTGTCCAAAGACTAGGGTAACTTAATTGAAAGCATTCTTCCTATTTTTGTCCGTTCTGACATCCTTACTTGGATTTATCTATTATTATTCTACCTTTCGTTTGATTTCAGGACTTTCACTGAATGGGCCGGTCGTAACAATGATTTTACTAGGGATTGGGGCTCTTGTTTTGCTCGTTCCACTGACTTATGTTTTGAGTCGAACCTCAAAACGGGAAAAAACTCAGACCTTTTTTGCCTATGTCACTTTCACTAACTTCGGATTTTTTTCCATCCTCTTCACTTTGGTCCTTCTTATGGATTTTTTACGTTGGGTTGATCTCGGGATTGTTACGCATTATTCGCAAATTTTATTTTCCAGTTTGATTCATTTTGGATTTCCTCTGGACGGAGTGACCGAAGTCAAAAACTTTAGTTTGGCTTTTTCTACCATAGTGGCCGCGACCGCCCTGAGTTCTCTTGGGTTTTTCAACGCTCATGTTCGCCTCTTATACAAACGAGTTACCATACCCGTGAATGATCTACATCCCGATTTACAAGGCTTTAAAATTGTACAAATCTCAGATGTACACATTGGTCCTACGATCAAAGAAAAATTTTTAAGACGAGTTGTAAAACGGATCAATCTGCAAAAGCCGGATGCAGTTGTGATCACTGGAGATTTGGTAGATGGACCTGCCTCCACTCTCAAACACCATCTCAAACCTTTGGCTGACATTCAGTCGAAGTATGGAACATTTTATGTAACAGGAAATCATGAATACTATTCGGGAGTTCTTTCTTGGTTACCGGAGATTCAAAACTTAGGTGTCCATATTTTACTCAATCAAAATCAAATTTTAAATGTGGGCAAAGCCAAATTACTTATGGCTGGCGTGACTGATCTAAATGCAGGCAGTATCATCAAGTCCCACCAAACAAATCCTAAGCGAGCTATGGAAGGAGGAGAAAATTGTGATTATAAAATTCTACTCGCACACCAACCCAATAGTATTTACGAAGCAAGTGATGCCGGGTTCCAATTACAAATTTCAGGACATACGCACGGAGGCCAATTTTTTCCTGGAAATTTGCTGATTTATTTTGCACAGAAGTTTGTCTCTGGCCTTCATAAGTATAAAAATTCGCTAATATATGTTAGTCGGGGGACTGGGTATTGGGGCCCTCCATTTCGGCTGGGTGCACCTTCTGAAATTTCCATTCTAGAACTCAAGTCTGCTTGATTTTTCCTAATGATTAGGATACTCCTGATTTTCGAATCCTGAACGCTTGCGGGCGTTTGTTCCCTTGGGAAAAAAATTAACTAAAGTAGATGAAGTCTCTTCCGATTTTCTAAACTATTGACAAACGAGACGGCGGATCACAAGCGAATGAATCAGAATTTACTCATCAGGAAGTTGACAGTTGCTATTGAAGCTCCCTTATACTTACTCATTTTTCCTTATTTTATTAACTTTTGCCTGTTTGCCTCACGTTTTGATACAGAGACCCTCATTCAATTAGGAATCTTAGGAACTCTCCTTTCCCTAGTCCCCTTGGTGATCGGTGTTGGCCTTAGAAATCGACGGCTCAAACGATTGTTAGCCTACTCGAAAGACACAGATCTTAAAACACGGGAAGGTTTAAAGAAAGGACTTTTAGAACATCCGCATTGGGAGGGTCGAGTGATCCTCATTCGTTGGACAGTTTCTATTTTTGGATTTTCTTTTATGGCAGTAACTCTACTTGGGCTTCCTTGGATAGAAATTCTGGCGCTTCCTTATGCCTGTGTAATGCTTCTACCCATCATCTATTTGGCCTTTTATTTTCAAACAGAAGTGTATTTGAGCCCTGTACTTAAGGCCAAAGAGTTATCTACTGTTCTTTTAGATGAAACCAAGATTCGTATCTTTGGTGTATTCCAAAGAAATCTATTTACAATGATTGCCGTGGCACTTTTACCGATGTTAACTTTTGGTTATTATTTGTTCTTGATTCTATTAACAGAGTTTCGATCTCCTTATTGGTTTTATCAAATGCCCATTGTTTTTATCATGATGGTTGTGATCATCATTTATGCGGCTTATGTCGGAAGTAAATCTTTAAAAGAAGATATTGATAACCTAAACCATTCCATTGAAAAGTTATCCAAGGGGGAACTTTCGGAGACCATCCCCCAACTTTCTGCAACAAACTTAAGTCATACGATCACCAAATTGAATTTATTTATGGAGTCCTTACGCCAATACTTTCGAACAGCAAAGGATGAAGCAGTATCTCTTTTAGCCACTTCCAAGTTAATTTTGGATAAAGGTGGAGTGATTGATTCTCAGGTCAGTTCAGAAAAAAACAAACTCGATTCTACTTTAGAATCCGTAAACCAAATCCAAAGCCTTTCACGAGCAACCTACGAACGTGTACTTTCGCAAAAAGATAAAACCAATTTTTTGGCCACAGAACTCACTCGTGTCACTGATGAGATGACAAACCTTTCTATCAAAGCGGAGGATTTGGCAAAGAACACGGTCCATTCGATTGGTACTGTGCAGGTGGCAAAGGATGCCATCCAATCTGCCTATGAAAAGGTAGAAGTGATGAACCAAATGAGTGAAGATATCAAAGCTACGATCTCCATAGTCGAAGATATTTCTGATCGTGTGAATTTACTTTCTCTGAATGCATCCATTGAAGCGGCAAGGGCAGGGTCTATGGGGCGAGGTTTTGCTGTGGTTGCAGGCGAAGTCTCTCGCCTTGCCGATGAAACGGCAAAAAATATTGAAGACATCAAACGAGTGGTGAAGTTATCCCAAGTGGCCTCCAAAGAAAGTTTGGAATCCATGAAAGAAATCATTTCTACCAATGAAGATGTAAAATCAAAATTTGAAGAGATATCAAAAGTGGTTCAGATGTTTGGTCGCACCAGTGAAACCAGTTCCGAAAATGTAAAATCCTTAAAAGATCTTGTGGGTGAGTTCCAACGCGATGCAGAACAAATCACTTCGGAGATGAAATTACAAACAGGTTATACCGAAGAATCCAATACCAACTTACAAGAGTTATGGGAAAATCATTCCAAAATCTCCACAACTTTTGGCGAAATTTCCGAAGAAGCCAATCGTTTGCAAAAGGTATCTGATTCTATGGAAAGGATTGTCTCCAGGTTTCGGTTTTGAAACCATCCGATACAACGGATCATTGCAAAAGAATTTGAATTGTTGCTATTTCTGAGGAATTGGCGTTGGATTTTGACCTCTGCATAGAATCTATGTCTCCTAATCTAGGAATGGAAGAATGTATGCTAGTAAATCTTTTATTTGTAAAAGATTCTAGATATATTGCGTTTTTCATCGGATTTGTTAAGAGTTGAAAGTTGGGATTTTTCCGTGGACTACTAAAAACGGAGATCCTCAAAAAATTACTTTCATTCCAAGCTGTCTTATTGTTTGTTCTTAAATCAAACGATAACATTCAAAAATATGATCAAACAAGCTCTTCATAGACTCTTTTCTTTTAACATCCGTACTCAGTTGATGATCTTTATTTTTTTAGTTCTCAATTTAGTACTAGGCCCAATTTTTTATCTCGTCTACCAATCTGCTAAAGGCCAAATCATAAATCTTGGTGCAGAGTTGTTTAAAACCTTAGCAACTGATTCAGTAGCAGTCATTGATTTGTTAAATGAGGATGTGAAGGCCGGAAAAATAAATTTAGAGGATGCCAAAGAAAGAGCCAGGATATATATTTTGGGTCCTAAAGGCCCTGATGGGGTTCGCGATTTGTCTAAAGGAAAAATGTCCGCCAAATTGGATATGAGGGTTTGGGCATCTCAACCGAATGGTGTTTTTACAATGAACCCTTTCAACATTGAAGGAGTTAATCTTTGGGATTACCAGGTAGATGGAAAATATACCGTAAGAGACACTTGGTCAAATAAGGAAAGAACAGGAAAAATAGTTTATGAATTATGGCAAGAGGGGAAGGAACCGACTCATTCTTGGATTGCTTATCAGATCTATTACGAACCTTGGGATTGGATTGTTGGTTCTGGCGGTAGAGAAACTATTTTTTATGAAGAGCGTCTTAAATCACTTTCCTATTTATTTCTATTCGGTGCTATATTTGCGTCCATCATCTCATTAGTATTTTCCTATTTCTTTGCCGCTATCTTCGCACGGAAAATTGCTCAGGTGAAGTCATTAATTGGAAAAGCGAGAGAAGGTGATTTGACTTCAAAGTCAACCAATGTATATAGAGATGAGATTGGATCACTGCTTACTGATTTTGATCAAATGAC
Organism: Leptospira chreensis; assembly: GCF_016919165.1. Lineage (GTDB taxonomy): Bacteria > Spirochaetota > Leptospiria > Leptospirales > Leptospiraceae > Leptospira_A > Leptospira_A chreensis. Next base: position 3,964 of record NZ_JAFFPS010000021.1, on the reverse strand, counting down.
AAATAGTTTGCGAACTATGATTCAGGTTGTTTCACAATCCTCGCGTGAAGTTCTAAAATCAGCAGATCAGTTGATCGAGAGTGCGAATGGCTCTGCTAATGTAGCTGCTACGATTTCAGAATCAATGACCCAAGTGCGAAGTAATTCAAATATCCAATTGGAAGCTTTTTCTGAAAATAAATCTGCAGTTGAAGAAAACACTCTTGCGATCACAAAAATTGCAGAGGCCACTTATGTGGTTTCGGAATTGTCAAATGGTGTTTTGGAAAAAGTAGAAGAAGGTCAAGACATCGTAAGAAAAACGATTCATCAGATGGAGATCATCAATTCCTCAGTGAATGGAATTTCTTCAAGTATCAATACGCTTGGAGCAAACTCGAAAGCCATTGGACAAATCGTTGAAACGATCAATCAGATTGCAAGCCAAACGAATCTACTTGCTCTGAATGCAGCAATAGAAGCAGCGAGAGCAGGAGAGGAAGGAAAAGGTTTTGCTGTTGTTGCCGATGAAGTCAGAAAATTAGCAGAACGATCCGAAAGGGCAACTAGACAAATTTCGGTAATCATCGATGAAATCCAAAAAAACACACTTGATTCCATTCAGATGATGGAAAAAGGAAATCAGGATGTGGGAGTTGGAGTAGAGATGGTGAATGTTGTCGGAAATACCTTTCAGTTGATTATCTCTGCAATTAAGAAAGTCAATGATGAAATCCATGGTGTTTCCTCGACTACAGAAGAAATATCTGCTAGTACTGAAGAACTCAATGCAAACACAGTTCAATTGATTGAGCTAACTAACATTATTAATGAAAATACAAAAGAAGTTTCGATTTCCTCGGTTTCTCAATTGTCCGAAGTATCGGCTGTAAAAGAAGCTGCGAATCGATTGAGTGAGCTTGCAAAAGATTTAAATCAAGAAATCGGTAAGTTTAAGATTTGAGCTACTTTTTGAAAAATAGAAACCTTCGTTTTCTTTTAAAAAACGAAGGTTGTGTCTGATTCGATTCGATAGACCGATTATTTTACCGATAGAATAACAAAGTCATTTCCTTTAATTCCATCTCTGTTTATAGTCCCGATGCAAAATAGAAACTACGAGAATCCGTTTGGCCGGCAGAATCTGTGACCCTTAATAGGAATGTCCACCCTGGTCCAAACCATCCAGTTGCCCCACCAATGAGAAGTCCTGAATTTGAATCCAACCAAGAGTGAGTCGGTAGACCACCTTCGTATGTCCAGTAGTAAGGTGGTGTTCCTCCTGTAGCAACAAACTGAAAGTCCCAAGGCAAAAACCAACGACCGGCAGGACAATGAATTTGGTCAATGGCACCACAGTCTGCAATGATATTCGGTCTTTGTGGTGGAGGGACTAAGGCGGTGAGTGTCGCACCGATATTGATTCGTCCGCATCCAAAGTATTCTCTATCGGTTGCAGGATTTCCGGTTTGCGTTAATGGTTTCGCCTGACTACACATAGCTCTTAAAATATCTTTGGGATGGTAATTGGAATCAACAGAAAGGATTAGAGCCGCAAGGCCAGAAACCATTGGGGCTGCCATCGACGTTCCCGTTTTGAATAAATAAATACCATTCGTGGATGTAGACAAAATATCTGTACCTGGTGCCGCTATATCTACTTTTCCAAAATTGGAATTATAAAATTTGCTCGTAAAAGAAGATGAGGAATCTAAGTTTCCTACTGAAATCACTTCATTAAATGAAGCAGGATAAAAAGCTTGAGATTCTGCAGTTCCGGGATAGCCAGAAAACCTTTTACCATGATTCCCTGCCGCTGCAACAACAACTACGCGTTTGGCCTCAGCATAGCGAACAGCATCTTTCTCTAATGAATGCGTCAGGGCTCTTACGAGGCATCCCCATTGGCAGTATTCGTAGCCATAGCCACCTAGGCTCATGTTAATAACTTTGGCTCCAGCATTTACAGCATCAAGAATACCATATGCGATTAAACGATCAGTGGATGTTGCCTGGTTTAGAATATCCGGATAGAAAACATTGATGGAGATAATTGGATTTGACCAAGTGATCCCAGCAACACCGATTCCATTATTGGTGGCAGCTCCAATGGTTCCTGCGACATGAGTTCCATGATCCCAACCATTTTCCCCATTGAATAAAGGCCTGGATATAGCCGAATGAGTGACACATTCGTATGGAAAGATTCCCCAGTGATAGCAGGTGGCAGGTTCAAAGGATCGGTTTTGAATGATCTTTCCTGTTAAGTCAGGATGCGTATCATCAATCCCCGAATCGATCACTGCAATTTTTACTCCCGGTGAACCTGTTGTGATATTCCAGCCGTTATAGGCATTAATAGCTGTTAAATAGTTAACTTGGAATTTATTGCAAAAGAAACAGTTTTTATCAGCATCTGGATCGTTCGGAACGGCATCTACTTGCGATTTTGTATTCGTTGTTATCGATTCAATCTCTGGTATGTTTGCTAGGGCAAAGTTGACTTGAAGCAAATCTACTTTTGCTTCAAAAAGAAGGAAGTAGGTTCGGTCTAGGCCAACGAGTTGGGCTGTTTCTGAATCTACATTGGTTGTATCTGAAATAAATGGCAAAATGCTGAGAACCGAATATTTTTCTAAGATAAGATCAATTTCTTTGATTCCCACTTTCTTGGAATCAAAGTCTGCGATCGGGTTTTTCAGTTTCAGTTTCAGGATTAGGATTCCAGGAGTGTAGGGCAGCTCAAATGTTGCCTTAGTGATCTCTGCGATTTGATTTGGTAGAGAGAATTCATTTCCAGAACTAATATATCGTAACTGACTTAAGTCGAAATTGATTTTTAGAATCGTAGTAAGGCCTGTTAGTATTTCAAAACTACCTAACATCTCAATGGTTGCTCCCGTAGATAAATGGAATCCAAAAGAATTACCATTCACATCAACTTTCCCTTGGTTAGAATCTAAAATCAATTTGATTGATTTGTATCTTCCGCTAGGTATTTGGGGTAATGAAGCAATTCCTGGGGCTTGGTTTCCAAACATGAGAAGATCAACTTTGTTTGGAATAAATCCAGTTTCGATCTCTAATTCATCTTCCGAAGTGAAGATCATATTTTTGATATTGACCTCCCGTTTGTTTGGAGTGATTTTCCCGATCAAAGGCGATGAGTTTCCGTAAATTGAATTTGTATCAGGTAAATTGGTATACGAGCCAATGATTGCCACTTTACCAACCTGCGCGCCACTTGGATTGATTTGGTATTCTCCTGACTTTATTTTTTCTGCTACGATACTTGCTTGGATTTCTCCTCCCGCCCGGATAGGATCCTTATTTTCTTCAGGCGAGTTTGTCGGAGGAGTTATGTAAAATAAGGACGTGAATAAGCCATCATTGTTGGATGATTTTTTGTTACAATCTATCGTAATGATAGATGAAATTACGATTAATAAGAATATTATTGTTTTTTGAATTATCTTTGTTGTTCGCATGGATAAGTAAAACTGAATATAACGAATGTTTGAGTCAACGTCTTTTGTAGTTAATGTTAAAAACCGGGCGATGGTTTATTGTTAGCGGACGCTAGTTTGTTTTTTATTCCATCGCAGACTTTATGTTTGGTTATGAACTATATTCAATTTGCATTCGAGTGTTGTTGGGGGGGGCATATAACGGACGCTATGTTTTCGTTCACTCGTCCTTGTTGCGTTGCTTAGGAGACATAAAAATTGTTTTCCGTTCTGGATTTCCCTCCCTTTTCCTACTTTGCCATTGAGTCTTTCTTCGTAAAAAAAACGCAAATTGTCTCATAAATCTGGATAATTTTTATAAAATGGGTTTGACTTGGGGTGTACATTCCCAATGATGGTGAAACGGTGATTGAGTTAAGCCCGGAAGGGAACTGATTCGAATGCTAATTAAGATCTTTTACAACATACACAGTAGCGTGACTCCAAGACAATTCTAGCGAGAAAAAACCGAGGGAATG
>NZ_JAFFPS010000010.1 GCF_016919165.1 Leptospira chreensis | reverse complement strand
AAAAGATGATTCATCACGCGTTCATTTCATGAGTGCGAAAGGAAATGTCAATTCTAAAGTCTTTCAATAAAAAAAGAGTATTCAAACAGTTAGTGAAAAAACATAATTTCTTGCATGAGAGCACTATCTCACACCTTTTTGTTTCTTTTTTTAGCACAAACACTGATCGCTAAGGGCAATGTATACGTACAAAGCACAAAGGCGAAACTCCTTTCCCAACCCAAGCTCAGTGCGGATGGATTTCCTTTGCAGATGGGAGAGGCACTTTCACCCATCAGCGAACAAGGACTTTTTGTTCAAGTTCGGTCACAGGATCGTTCTGGTTGGGTCTCGAAATTATTTGTATCACCTCTTCCTCCTGGAAACCAAATCAAACTCGGTGTCACTTCCAATTCTTCGGAAGCCGTGGTCGCAAGACAAAGGGCATCGGATTTTACAAAGACAGCAGCAGCACGGGGACTTTCGGAAACTCAAAAGATGAGGGTCAGAGGAGAAGGGGATTTATATGACTTCGAATCTTTGCGTTGGCTTGAGTCCGTTCCCTTTACCACTGCCAGTGTAAGTCCTCCTCAAGGAACAGCAAAAGAGGAAAACCAATCCATTACAAATTCCTTATTTTCTAATTCAGAACCCAGTGTTTTAAAAGAAACACAGGCCGAGGTGAAACTCGGTCGATCTCTTGCCGCTCGGTTATTAAAAAAATACCCCATCGTAAAAGATACGGAACTCACAAGTTATCTAAACACTGTGGCCGCACGGATTGCCGCTGTTTCTTCTCGTAAAGATTTGAGTTTTCGAGTGGGTGTCATTGAATCTCAAGAGATCAATGCCTTTGCTTGCCCCGGTGGTTTCATATTTTTAACGACAGGCAGTCTGAAAAAAATCCAAACCGAATCGGAACTTGCAGGAATTATCGGACACGAAATGGGACACATTGTACTCTTTCATAACGGAGAATTCAAACAATCGAATTTGTTTTTAGACATCCTATCCGGCCTTCTCGCCCCTCCTGGCGGCGAGGTAGTGAATGCGGTAGCTTCTGCGGCCCTTGACGAAATGGAAAAACAATTATTCGAAACAGGCCGCGACGTAAAATTAGAATTGGAAGCGGATGAGGCGGGAGTGGGACTTGCAAGCCAAGCCGGATATTCTCCTATCGGGTTATCAAATTATTTAATCACTCTTTCCAAATCAGAAGGAACCGATTCCTTTAAAAAAACACATCCAGACACTACCATTCGCATCGCCAAATTAGTGTTTTTTGAATCGTCTGTTTCCACTGAGAATTCAGCATTTGTTAAAGATCGTTGGAGTGAATTCAAACCCAAACTAAAACCATGAAACAAAAAAAATACCTCCTGCCGTTTTTTCTAATGGTTCTGATTCCCGGAACCATTTTGGGATTGTTATCTATATTCGGTTTTTCGAATACTCTTAATCGAAAGTTATCAGATTCTCTTTTTCATTTATTTCCTTCCCACCATAGTTTTTCTAAAGACATCATCATCATCGATATCGATGAACTAAGTATCGCAAAATACGCCGACCATCCAGAGCTTGGACAGTGGCCTTGGAAAAGGCATATTTATCCCACTCTCATTGGTTATACGAAACTCATCTATCCACCCAAAGTCACCATCATCGACATTATGTTTACCGAACGTTCGGATTATGACGATGCTCTTGTGGCGGCCAATGTCAATTTAGGTGAGATATCTCATGCGGCCAATTTTCGAGATGGTGGGATTGTTGTTCCAAGAACGGGGGAAAAAATCATATCCGAAAAGTTTGATGTTCCCCTGCCATCCGACATACCTTTCCCTCGGTATGAAAATGCGGCCTTTCCCATTGGTCAAGTAGGGGAAACGGCACCCATGCTCCATGTGGTGAATGTGATTGCTGATAGTGATGGGATCCTTCGGAGGTTTACTCCTTTCATTCGTTGGAAAGACAAACACTTTCCCACTCTCGCCTTACAAGCATTTGCCACCGGCGGAAACTACGAAACGGAATGGAAGGAAGGTCATTTCCGAATCCAAAAAGAGGGAGTGGAAAGGGAAATTCCTCTCGGGAAAGATGGCCTAGTTCGTGCTTATTTTTATACAGAAGCAGAGCTACGAAATATCCCACGTTATTCGGCAGCGGGAATCATTGAATCTTTAAATGAGTTGAATGCCAATGAAGTAGAAGATCCGGAAAAACTCCTCGTTCCTCCTTCCGTTTTTGAAAACAAAATTGTTCTTATCGGAACCTCTGCCGCTTCCACTCATGACGATGTGGTCACACCCCATGGTCTCTTTCCTGGTGTGATAGCTCAGGCTGTGTTTGCTTCCAATTTGATCGAAGGACATATGTTACGCGAACTTCCCGAAATCTGGGGGATCGCTTTCACTCTATTCATTCTGATCATCGGGGTCATCATCCTTTTTGTCAATCAAGTGCATCTGTTGAGAAACTTATACCCCATTCTCGCCATTTCCATGTTTGTGGGCCTATTTTACTTTTTATACCGACTTGATCTGGTGCTTGCTACTTCTTCCTTTATTATCGCCTTCCCACTTTCCTATCTTATGGGATTTGCTTATCTAACCTATACGGAAGGAAAAGAAAAAAGAAAGTTTAATAGCATCTTACGAAACTTAGTCGATCCTGGGGTTGTGAGTGAAGCCCTAGAAGACATGGATACTTTGAAAAAAGGGGGAGAGTGGGAGATCACGGCATTTTTCTCCGATGTGGCAGGTTTCTCGTCTATTAGTGAAGAACTCAGTGCCAGTGACCTTGCTCGACTTCTGAACGAATACTTGTCTGCGATGACAAAAATTCTCAAATCCAATTCAGGGACTTTGGACAAATACATTGGAGATGCCATCGTTGGAATTTTTGGTGCCCCCATCCAAAACAAAGAACATCCAAGGCTTGCTTGTAAAACAGCCCTCGAAATGGTCAGTGAGTTAGAAGTTCTAAGGTCCGGTTGGAAAGAAAAAATGGATTATACCGAAACCGCAAGAGAGATGGCGTTTCGGATTGGACTCAACTGTGGACCAGCTAAGGTCGGTTTTATGGGAACAGATAGTTTGGCATCTTACACAATGATGGGAGACACAGTCAACTTGGCAGCAAGGCTCGAAGCAGCAGCTAAAGATTATGGAGTTTCCATTCTTGTTTCCGAAAGTATTGAGTCCGCTTGTAGCCTTGAGTTTCATTTTCGATTTTTGGATTGGATTCGTGTGAAAGGGAAGGAAGCCCCTGTTAAAATTTATAGTTTGGTATCTCTCGTTTCCGAACTGACCCCACAAATTTTAGAAGCCGAACAGAAATATGAAGAAGGTTTCCAATTCTATCTGAACCGCGAATGGGAAAAAGCCATTGCCTCTTTTGAAAAGGTATCCGAAATTTATGGGTCGCCGGATGTAACAAGCAGGCTTCTCATCAAACGGTGTCAGGCTTTATTTAAAAATCCACCGCCGCCAGGTTGGGACGGAGTTTTCACAAGAACTTCTAAATAAATTTTGATCTATATAACTATGGCTAGGTGATAAAAGAGTTTAAATTCCGACCATTCCCGTTTTTTAGGGGGAATGGTTCGTGGATTTTTTTTTGCGCCTCGCCAATGCCTTTGTGAATATAGATTAATCGCAAGTCAGGCGACCGCGCTTTCCGCTCCTATCTTTCCCGTGGGGAAAGGATATCCGCTGCAATCGCTGGCCTAATGTTTTGGTCTTTAGAACTTTGAATCCCTGTCACCCTATCAAGCTTTTTCTTTTGCCACTTCTCCTCGTAAGTACAAAACAGCCGATCCTCCAATCGAGACTCGTTCTCCCAAACATTCGATCAAAAACTCGGCTCCTCGATTGGATCTTTGTCGACTTTTCATTCTATTTTTTCCAAGCCTCTCCCTTACAAAGGGAGACAAACTGCAATGAGCCGATCCCGTTGCTGGATCTTCAGGAATTCCGAGTCCTGGTCCAAAGAAACGAAATTCATAATCAGGCTCCCCATTTTCCAAACCATTGATGGATAAGGCAATATAGCCCCTGTTTGTTGGTAGTTCACTTAGTTTTGGAAAGTCTGGGTTCAGAAGAACTAAATCAGAAGAGGAGGTATAGAGAAAGATGGTATCGTTTCCTTCCCAAACTTCGACTGGTGCTTTTCCGAGAACAGAAACCAATTGGTTGGGGTTAATGGATTGGCTTCGTTGGAATAGGGGGTAGGTGGGAAAGTTTAGGTAAATTAAATTTTCATCTACCGAGACAGATAAAATTCCCGACTTAGAAACAAAATCAAACTTCTCTCTCGTTTCCTTGTAATGATTCTTTAGAACATAGGCCGAAGCAAGAGTCGCATGGCCGCAGAGATCCACTTCCACCGTTGGTGTGAACCAACGAATTCGGTATTGGTTCTCTTCGCGAACGACAAAGGCAGTTTCGGAAAGATTGTTTTCCTTTGCAATGTTTTGCATCCAGACATCACCCGGCCATCGATCTAGAACAAGGACTGCTGCTGGATTTCCCGAAAACAAAGAATGGGTAAAGGCATCCACTATGTATATTGTTTCAAACATAAATTTAGTGTATCAGAAAGGGGGTCATCTGTATGTATACAGATTAAAAAACTAGTAGTATACAGATTGGAAATTTTGTTATTTAGAAAAACTAATGGCTGTTCTTTTGACAATCTCACAAACCAAAAGATCTAAATCTTTAGCTGATTCCTTTAAATAGGAATGGATTTCATTGATTTTGTCTTCGGGCATTCCCGACTCTAAAAGTTCCAAGAGGCCCAAAATATTAGCAAGGGGCCTTCGTATTTCGTGAGATTGGATTCTTGCAATCTCTTGTAATTCATGGATTTGTTCTTGGATTTTGATTTCCATTTTCTTTCGGATATCAATATTTTTTGCACGCAGACATACACCGAGAAGGTGTTTTTCTTTATCATAGGTTGGATTGATTCTGTATTCAAACCAAATAGAAATGCCCTTGTGGTCGGAATGTCTTTCGAATTGAATGGATTCGCCTGCAATGGCCCTTTGGAAGATATCAAAAAAAACATCTTTATCCTGTTCCGTAACAAAACTTTTGTAATCATCCCCAATTTTTAATACTCTACCGGAATAGATTTTGAGGGTGTCCTGAATGCTTTGGTTAAAAGCAAGAACGGAATAGTCTAGACCCATAAGCACAATCGCATCGGAGGAGTTATCCAAAACCATCTGCGCATAATCTAAGGATCTTTCGGGAGACATGAGTTGATGGTTTCAGTTTCCATTACATAGTAAATCAGAAAAAGAGGAGAATTTTCTATTGCAATAGTAAATCTACTAAAGAATCTTATGGTTAGGTGGTAGATTTCGTTTGGTTGTGAAGCATTTCTTCATTTCCTAGCATCAATTTTTAAATGTACAAAGCAAAATCATTAGGTTCATTTTTTGTCCCAATCCTTTTCCTTTGGGTCTTTCTATCCATTTCCCTGTGTAAGGGTTCTTCCCAAAAGGAAAACCCAAATGCTAGACTTATGCATTCGGATTATGGATATTTTAAATTCAAAACATCCCTGTATGATGGTGGACTTTCGATACAAACTAAACTCTTCCAAAATCCAGAGAAATGTTTTAGTGATTACGACTGTAATCCTGAAGGCCATTGGAAGGAGGAATCAGGATTGCTGAATAGTAATAAGCAAAACTTTCCCATCCAACTGGATCTTGGTTTTTATTTTGCCATCTCCAAGGTTCGTTATGCTGAATCTTCTTTTTTCGATTGTAATTACAGTGAATTAAAAATTTACCATGGGTTCCGGTTTCAGGAACCATTCGATCCCTTTCATCCCCTTGATTTTTATCATAAAGACCAATGTGAATGGATTTCAGAGAATGCAGCCGTATGTCCAAGAATCGATATTACAAAAAAGGGAATTCTGGAAATGGATTTGCGTAAAGGATCCACTCGGAACAGTCATATTTCTTTTTGGCATTTATTGGAAGGTCCTTCGGGCCTTGGACTAGTGCTCGGTCTTACCTATTGTGGCCCCGTTATCAAATCTTTAGATTTTATCGATCTCCAAGTGAATCGGTATGAATAGAGAAGGTTTATTTTTTGATTCGGTCGAATAGGAAACTGAATTGGTGTTATGCGCAATGGGTAAAAATCTAATTGGGATTATCGAAGGAATATTAGCTTGACAACTTGTCAAGTTGCAATCATAGTAAAACTACTATGAAGTCTTATGCCGTTGGCGAACTAAAATCTCACTTCTCCGAAGTTCTTGAATCCGTCAAGAAAGGGGAGAAGGTTGGTATTCTTTTTGGAAAAAACAAAAAAGCAATCGCTATGATCGTTCCCATCGATCAAAAAACTGATACAAAAAGAAAAATTGGACTACTTGATGGAAAAGTCAAAATATCTTTTGATAAAGATTTTTCTATTACGGAAGAGGATTTCTTAAATATTTAATGGCTTATCTTTTAGACACTCATGCTTTACTCTGGGTTATTGGCGATTCAAAACAATTGAGTAAAAAGATTGTAACTATCGTTCAGGATCAAGAAAATCAGATTTTAGTGAGTGCGATTTCCTTATGGGAAATTTCTTTAAAATTTAGGCTCGGCAAACTAAAACTCTCTGGCTTTAAACCAGAGGAGATCCCCAGACTACTTGAAAAATTAAATATCAACATAATCGAACTGAACCAGGAAGAAGCCTCTTCTTATCATAATCTGAAAGAAGATTTCCATAAAGATCCTTTTGATCGAATGCTTATCTGGCAATGCATAACAAGAAAGCTTACCTTCATTTCTAAAGATTCAGAGATAAAGAATTATAAAATTTCTGGATTAAAAACGATTTGGTCTTAATTCCCGCAAGAGGGATACGGCGGGCTTGGTCTGACGAATGTCAGACGGGAGCGAACGCGGACCCCAGAGTAGCCCGTTCCCGAAGAAAAACTAAAAATGGATCGCCAAACGGCAGTGATGTTTATGATTTGTAATAGTTTCGGGACTTGCCCAAAAATTTGGAACGTTCATCTATTGAATTTTGGAAACCTGAATCCATCACTCCAATTCTTCTTCCAAACGTTCCACAACCGATTCCAAAACTGTTTTCCTTGCAAAGTATTTGTCATTGGCAGGAACTAAAACCCAAGGGGCTTTTGGGGCATTGGTTTTTTGGAACATTTGGTTTGCGGCTTCTTCGTAGAGGGCCCATTTATCGCGATTGCGCCAATCCTCGTCCGAAAGTTTCCACCTTTTGAGGGGATCGTTTTTTCTAGATTCAAACCGAACGAGTTGTTCTTCCTTGTCGATATGGAGCCAAAATTTAATAATGATGGTTCCGAAAGCTAACAATTGTTCTTCGAAAAGTAATATTTCTTCATAGGCCCTTGACCATTCGGATTCGGAAGCAAATCCCTCCACCCGTTCCACAAGGACACGGCCATAATGAGAACGATCAAAAATTCCAATCTGTCCTTTTTTGGGGATTCGATTCCAGAATCGCCATAGGTAGTGGTGTTGGATCTCTTCGGAACTAGGGGCCGAAATATTATGAACTTCGAATAGTCTTGGGTCGATTTCTTGTGTCAGGCGACGAATGGCCCCGCCTTTTCCAGCAGCATCCCATCCTTCAAATACCAAAAGTATCGGTCTATCTTTGGATTTGGATAAAAAAGTAAGTTCACGAATTCTGTTTTTTAGAACCTTCATCTTCGCCTGGTATTCGTCAGGGGATAGTGTTTGGGTATTGTCTAATTGGTTTAAATGTAAAATGCGAGATTGTATTTGATTGGATTTCATGGGATGAGCTCCGTTCCGTGATTGATCGATTGGAGAGCGGCGCGCGAATCAAATTGTAAAATCCGTTCCAGTCTTTCGATGATGGCTTCAAATACTAAAAGTTTGGTGTCTTCCTTTTTATCGCTCGTGATGATTTGCCAGGGGGAGTCGATGGTTCTCGAAGCGCTCAAAATCGAATCAAAGATCTCGAAGTAACGGTTGTAATGTTCTCCTTGGTCTTTATCAAAGTCTGTAAGTTCCCATTCTTTTTTTTTCTTTTTGGAATCTTCCAAACGTTTCTTTTGGTCTTTTTTAGAAATATGCAAAAAGAATTTATGAACCAAGATTTTGTCTTTAGAAAGGATTCGTTCTGTATTGAGAATGGATAACAACCTTTGGTCGTATTCCGAAAGACCAATTTTTTTTTCGGAACGAAGGTAGGCGAGGCGGCTGTAGTAGGTGTTCAGACAAAATAAAAACTCCCCATACCGAGGCACCACTCTCCAAAAATTCCGAAGGAAGGGATAACCTTTGTCTTCCGATTGGTCCACGTAGGGAGAATGCACTTTGAACTTTCTGGGATCCAAACGAATGGTTAATGATTGTAAGATGGAACCTTTACCTGTGGAGGCAAAACCTTCTAACAAAAAAATATGGGCAATCTTCTGGTTGGCACTTTCTCTTTGTAACAAGAAAAATCTTTCTTGTAAGTCCGTAAGATCACTTGAGGAATACTTGGGAACTTGGCTTGTTGGATGTCTTTCTAAAACCACAAGAAAAATCATAGGTAGGTTTTTTAAAAAACCTACCTTTTTTTCTCAATGGTTTTTGTTTACATAGGTTTCGGAAATCCGGGTCCTGTGGCTTTGGCAATATGCTCAAGGCCCTTGTCCTGGTTTTCATACCGAGGGATGAGATGTACATGCAAATGAGGCACTCTTTCGGCAATGGCCACAATGTACATTTTTTCGGGATTGTATTCTTTTAGAATTTCCGTGGCTTTGTGGATGGCTCGTCCATAATTTTCAAACACAGAGATCCCAAGCCCAAACCAGGACTCCACATGACTACGGTGTTCCAAATACAAATACCCTTCTAGGTTTTGTTCTGCTTTTCTGAGAATCCAATCCTCATTTTGGAATAGGGTTTCTGTTTTATTTTTATGGGCATCACAGATGCTACAGTTCATCATTCTTCCCAATTTGGCCGATAGGTAAAGAGATGAGAATCTATTTTTTAATCATCCTATTCCTTTCTCTGGTAGGCCTTAGTCCTCTGTTTTCAGAAACACAGACTGAAACAAAAGATCCATTGACCGAATTCATTTATTCCCTTTCTGAAGTTGTATTCTCCAATCCCTTCCGCAAAGAAGAAACCGAGATTCGCAAACGAATCACCGAATCCAATTCCGCCGAAATCCGTGACACTCGCATCCAATTAAAAAATATATTACGAACCCAAACTCTTAACAAAGCAGATATTAAATCTAAAAATCAAAAATTCACTTCCTTTGCAAATTCCCTCGAAGCCCTTCCAAGCCTGGGAGGTTTCCTTTGGAAAGAGGATTCCGAAACCGTTTACCAATGGGGAGACTGGTCCGATTTTTATGAAGATGGATTTAGCAAAGAAAAACTGCGCCTCGAAGGCCAAATCCCATCATTCTCTTACGAAGGCGGAACCCTCTATTTTTTTCTGAAAAATCCACCCGGATCTTTTCCTGCTGAATTTAGTTTTCTCGGATGGGAGTCTCATTTTTACGCTTTTGGTGATGAAGGATCTCTACGTTATACCAATGATTTTCATTTGGATCCCTCGGAAAGGTTAGGGGACTTTCGTAAGGCCTTCGATTCCATCCGTAAAAAATTTCCCGGTTCCCATATCGTTACCGCAAGCGACCTTACCATTTTCATTGTTCCCGGCGAACCCAAACCCATTTATTATATCTTCCTTTGTTTGCGATTTTTTCTCATCGGTTGGACCATCCTCCTTGCCCTTTACATTGTGCGTATGGCCCTCTCCCTTCCAAAAAATCATTTGCCCGAAGACAGGCCCCCCCTATCCTGACATTACATCTGTCACCACGCCCTGGTAGTTCAACGGATAGAACATCGGTCTTCGGAACCGACAGTGGGGGTTCGATTCCCTCCTGGGGCACCAAATTTTTCCCATACCCAAAAACCAAACTCATCTAACACAACCAAGCTGGGAATCGAACAGTTTTGTGAGCCAAAACGTTGCGACCCATAGGGAGCAATGGTTTGGACAAGCCGACCCGGATGGGAGGCGACGAACAAAACCGTGCCTCGACGCGCCGGTGAGCCATGACGGCGAACCAGCAGAGAGGTCGATTCCCTCCTGGGGCACCAGTCAGCACCATTTCGATTCCCGCCAGGGAATCCGACTGTAGCGATTTTGATTTCCCCTTAGAAATTACTAAAACCAAACTCATTTAAATATATCCGAATATACTAACAAACTCGTTTATTCTAATTTGAAACTATACAAAATCGCTTACTATCCATTCCCTCTCTACCTCTCCCCATCCCCCTATAACAACTAAACCAAGCCCCCGGGCGAATCCCGAACTCTCTTCCTCTAAAACCATCACACCCGTTTGGTGATCCCTTCCTTCTATCCCTCGGGACCGGGCTACTCTGGGGTGCGCTAAACGCTTCCGTCCTTCGGACCTTCGCCCGCCGTATCCCTTTCGTTTTTCTGAAGTGAAATTTCAATTCTTTAATATTGGAATATTTTGAAAATACACCGCAAGTTTTATGAATTAGTAATTTGCCTTGTTTGTTTATTGATTGATACAGGAATTGAAACCAATTGAAAGAATTGGAATGATTCATAAAAATTTAGGAATAGAATTCACTTGATTTTTAAATTTAATAGTTAAATCTGTGCCAATGAAAATTAAATTATTAGCTATTATTTTTGGTTTTTCTGTATTTTTGCAATGTGGTCTATTTCAAGCAAACAATGACTCTGCGAAGAATGGACTAATGGCTGTTTTAGGGCTTTCCGCATTTATGGGAACTGGTGCCGGAGGAGATGTTCCTGTCGGAGCGAGCTATATCGCTTGGGGATCAACATCATGCGCAACTGGTTGGACGACCGCTTATGTTGGTTATATGCAAATGCCTTACATTCGATCAGCTACTCCAACAGTTGGAGTGTCAAATTTGATATGTTCCGCATCTACTATCAGTGGTTTGACTGCTCTTCAAACAAGTTTTTACTCTAGGCCAAGTGGTTTTAACTACGGTGCGCAAGGAGAAGCATATATGTCACAATTTGCTGATAATGTTCAAAATTGTGCAGTTTGCGTGAAATAAAAATTCATTGAATCGAATTGTCTCTAAGGTAAGTGAATGAATGACAAAGGTCATAACATTTACAAACCATATTGCGAGATACTTGAAATCGAATCCTGTGACCTAGCAATGTTTTGATTTCCATGAGTAGGATGTTTAACAAGGATTTTATGAGCCTAAGTAAGAATATGAAAGTTTATCGATTCTTATTACTATTTTCATTTTATTTTTTGGTTTCGGATTCAATTTATAGTAAAGAAGACAAAAAGCAAATAGAGAATTCAGGTCGGCACCAAGCTTGGATCATCGACTGCAAGGAAAAGAAAGAATGTATTAAAAAGTGTATGGATATGAGTGTATTCCAAGGGCCTTGGGGTGGTAACGAATATGCAAATACAATACGGACAGAATGTGTCAGGTCGTGCCAACAAAATACAATTTGTATTCCCGAAGAAAAAGCAAAAAATCGCTATTTGCCAGTAAATCAATGAAAAAAATATTTTTAGTAACCATCCAACTTTTGTTTATCATTCATTGTGTTGATTTGAATGATAACAATGATCTGAGAGAAGAAAATAAAATGCTAAGGAGGGGGAGTTCTTTGCTACTATTAGCGAATCAAATTTTAAACGATTATAATTCGGCACTCCCTATGAATAACATGTTATTCCGATATTCTGTGATCGATAGCCAGAATATTGGGTTAAGTTTGTCTCAATATTGTGTAAATGTTTATACGGTCGTAGGTTTGGATCCAAATAAAATAATAACCGAATGGCATTCATTAACGAAATATCCTGATAAGTGTGCTTTGAATTATTCTAAAGATTTTAAATGTATTTCTTCGAATATAATTTATATTAATGAATACATTCTTCCTGCTTCGCTAGGTCTTGCAAATGCCAGAAGTTTATGCAGTAATGAAGTGAATGGAACGATTTTGGTTTATTAGTTTTATTTTATGGACCTTGGTGGATTTTTTAGAATGAATCGGCCTATAGCATTTATATACAATAAAGATTATTTGGGATGAAGGGTTTATGTATTTAGTTAAATTTTTTTCATTTTGTTTTTTATGTTCCTTCCTTTTTTGCCAATGTCTTATCGATCTGGAAAAAGAAGAAGAAGGAGAGCGGGAAAAGTCCCTTTTGGGGCTAATTCTAATTAACGATTCCCTGTCTCCCTTCGGTATGGCACAACAGAGGTTTGCAAAATATTCAGAAAAAGAAGTCTTACTGGTAGGAGGGGATAGCCAAAAAGCGAATATGATGGCTAACGTTTATAAATTAACGGAAAATAGAGTTTCTTTTTTGGGTTCAATGAATAAACGCAGATATCAGCACGAAGCTGTCACTTTGCAGAATGGAAAAGTTCTCATTATTGGAGGCTATGACGGTAGATTGATTCTTCCTGATTCGGAAGTATATGATCCATCGATAAATTCTTTTTCTATCGTTTCTCCAATGAATATACCGAGAACTCACAATACGGCAACTCTTTTGAATGATGGCCGGGTTTTGATCACTGGTGGCTTTGGAAAACAATCAGAAAAGTTGAAGTCAGCAGAAGTTTTCCATCCAGGAACCAGTTCTTTTGAATTAATCAATGATATGAATTTTTCGCGTAGAAGGCATACTGCTACTTTATTAAATAACGGAAAAGTTTTGATTTTTGGAGGGGATGGTATTAGTGAAACGTTATCTTCGGCTGAACTTTTTGATCCCGCTACCAATGTTTTTACGTTAGTTGGACAGCAAATGTCTGTTGCGCGTTCCAATCATACAGCCAATCTCTTAGATAATAATCGCGTGGTTTTGTCAGGTGGTTATTCTTTTGATATAAACGGAAATTATTCATACTCCAAGTCTGTCGAAATTTACGATTTTGGCACAGGAAATTTCACTCTGGTCGGGAATATGGGTGAATCTCGTGGGGCGCATGGATCAGTGAAAGTAGGTTCTGATGTGATTATTTGTGGCGGGGGTAGATTTGAAAATAATATCTATACAGAGCCGACTGACTGTTACAAAGTTTCTAATCTTGGTATACTTAATAAAGAATCTTATAGTTTAACAACTTCCAGGGCATTGTTTGTTTTTGAGTCGATAGGAAATTCCATTTTAGCTTGCGGTGGTGAAAATCAATTTGGTCAGATACGAAGTTGTGAAGCGAAATCTACCAATAACTTTGATTTGTTGAATAGTCAGTTATAATATTTTTTTCCATTAAAGACGGTTTCATGAAAATGAATTTTGATTTGTTTTTGGTCTGACACCAATGATTCCGAAATCCTACTTTTGGTTTTGATTGGTGGGGATCTCATCCATGCTTGCGGTCTCTTACTAAAAGACTCCAATAAAACGATAAAAAAAGAATAAATCCCTGAATTAATTTCCTTGCAAATAGTTTCCTAGGAAACTATGTTTGATTTATGACCAAAAAGGAAATCCTCGAACCAAGCCACCTAAAATCTCATATTGGTTACCGTTTGCGGGTTGTATCCAATGCGGTCTCCCAGTCTTTTGCAAAGAAACTGGCGGCTCTTGATGTCACCGTTGCTGAGTGGGTCATTCTTCGGGAGATGTATTCCCATGAGGAAAATACCTCGCCGAGTGCTGTGGCCGAGATCACAGGCCTCACTCGCGGTGCTGTATCCAAACTCATTGATCGTCTTTTGAACAAGGGCCTTGTGACTCGTGCAGAATCTGCAGGGGATCGCCGTTATCAGGACATCGAGCTCACATCCAAGGCAACGAAACTCATTCCTAAGCTTTCCAAGATCGCCGATGAAAATGATTCGGCATTTTTCTCATTACTATCTCAAACCGAAAGAGACCTTCTGATGAAGACACTCATCAAACTCGCAGACCTAAATAAACTAAACGCAAACCCAATGGAATAAGGAGAAAATCATGAACCCAATCACCACCAGACTCACAGACGCACAAAAATATGCGGTGTCCATTCGCCCGAAAGTCGGAGGCTTTCCTGTGCTTGCGGAAGTCCTTCGTAGCGCCGGCGTGCATAGCAATCGTTGGTCACTACCATCCTGCCAAGCAGTCTATCATATGAAAGATGGTTCTGTTGTACAACAAGGAACCCCTCTTGTGACAGGGGTTCATGAGATTGCGAACTTTGACCGTGAGGCACTGATCACAGCACTTCGCACCGACCAGGAAGGTAGAAGCACATTCCCGGAATTTTTGAAAGCAGCATGGGAAGCGGGAGTCATTGGTTATGATGTAGATTTCACAGGCCGGAAAGTGATTTACTATGGTGCTAACGGTGAAAGTTATCTGGAAGAGTATCCAGACGTTACAATCGGCGAGTAACTCTCGTTAAATTAAAGTATGGAAATTCGAACCATACTCATCGGCGGGGTTTTCCCCGCTTTGCTTCTCGGAATGGGAACTGTCATTATGAAACTGAGCCTACGAGCAGGAATCAGTTTGCCAATTTATTTGGTCTTTGTTGGGTTCTCCATTTTTTGTTACGGAATCTTCTTTGCTTTCCAAAGTGGAATGAGGGAAGTCACTGTAAGCGGTGGCCTTTTTGCCATTCTTATGGGACTATCTTGGTCTACGGCGATCTATTGTATGAGTTACGGGATTGCAGTTTTGAAGTTACCCGTATCAGTCATTGCCCCTCTCACCAATTCCAATGCCATCGTTGCCGTCATCCTGGGAGCCATTGTTTTTTCAGAGTGGAGAGATTTGAACTTTGTTAAAGTTTTGATCGGCACGGTCCTGATTGTTTTGGGGGGAATCATTGTTTCCAGTTCCTTGCAGCCCAATGGCCGGTAACCTTCGCTGAAATATAAAACGAAAGTTGGACAAACCTTTGTAAGCGGATCTTATTTGTATGGTCTTTGTTTGATTTGGAAGGTGAAGGTTCTATCTTCTGAATGAATGAGGACTTGGGAATAAAAACCTAAATCCAGAGAACGAAACTTAGATCGAAAGATAGAGGCGTCTTCATCAAAGATCTCTTTACGACAATCCGCAACTAAGTCCTTCCATTTTTTTTTGGAAACAGAATGGTATAAAAATCCATTGGCCTGTGCGGGAATGGTTCTACTATCCCATTCAATCTTTTCCTGAAAACACAATAGGCCTTGTTTCGTTTGGATGCGAAATTCCGATGTCCATTTTGGATTTGGAAATTTTGCTTCCGTTTTTGTATTATTTTCAATGAATAAAAAATAACCTTGGAACAAATCATCTTCTTCTCTTGAAAGACTTAAGTAAGTCGGATAACCATCTACGATTTGTTTGTCGGACTGGGTGCGGTTTTGGAAACTTCCAGGATTCAGTGCGCGAAACCCAATATAAAAAATAAGGATCACAAGCACCAAATCAATGAGGATGACAATTTGTCTCCACCTTGTCTTTTTATTTTTATCGCCGATCTGTTTTAGATAATCACGAAATTCTTCTGGGGAACGAGAGTGGTAACCTTTTCCCATTTAAATGAGCTCCACTAGAGATTTTAGAATTTGGTGGGCCGAAGGGTAGGGCTCTTCCGATTGTTTGGAATGGTCGAGCAAAGAAAGTGCCAAATGCACGGCCTCTGGAATGGACAAGTCCAAACTCAAATACCGAGCAAGGATCCCGGATAGTAAATCCCCTGTTCCCATAGTCGCCAGTTTTGGATTCGGTGATTCCCAAACATAAGAGGAACCATCGGGACAAACAAGAAGGCTTACAAAGGATTTCAGAAGCACATAGACATTGTTTTGCGGGCAGTATTCAATTAACGTATCGTAGGCGGCCTGAACAGAATGGTGGGTGATCCCTGTCATTCGGTTCAGCTCCCCCACGTGAGGGGTAAGTAGGATTTGATTTCCTTTGGGAAGTGAATTCCCTTTTGTTGGAATGGCACCGGCATCCAAAACCAAACGTAACCCTTCCGGAACTTCCCATCCACTCAAATCATTTGGGTATTGAGTAAGGCCCGGGCCCACAACGATTGTCTTTGTTTTTTTTAAAAAAGGATCAACGAGTGTTTCTGCAAGAGAACTTGTTTTTGCCATTTTGGAAAGATCCTCTTTGAGAATCAGAGAGCTGATTTTTAAAGAAGGAGAGGCGATTTTACTAATCCCTCCACCTAACCTAGAAAAGGCCTGTTCCGAAAGTAATATGGCTCCTTCCATTCCATCAGAACCCCCATAAAATAGAGCAGAACCTGCACTGTATTTATGGTCTTTGTTCTTTCGTTTGATGGCAGTGATTGCGTTTTCTGGATCTGGTTCTAAATAGTATCGTTTGGAAAAGGTAACATTGTTTAAATGGGATCGGACCGGAAATCCAATGGATTCATAGTATCTGGGAATGATGGAATCTTTTTCATAAATAAATCCAATGTTTTCCCATTTTCTTGTCCCCAATTCCTCAATGGAATCGGCAAAAACAAAACTATGGGCCTTCGCATCCTTCTCCCCAAGTAAATTAGGATTCCAACCACTGGCTGTATCGAGGGAGAGCCGGTAAAAAAATACATCACTATCATTGATGGTATCAATGAGTTCTTTCAGTTCTTCGGAGAGGGGATTTTGGAATCCCGTTCCGAGAAGGGCGTCCACAAGAAGGACTGAATCTTCCTCTGCCTCTTCCCATTCGTTGTAAAAATCATCTACACTGCCAATGGCACCGAGAGTTTTCGAAACCAGGGTTTCATAAAATTTTCCCGCATCGTTTTTGTTAGGGGAGGTGGCAAAACACCGAACAGAATAACCTTCTTGGAAGAGGGTATGAGCCAGGGCATAACCATCTCCCCCGTTTCCTCCCGTCCCAGAAAGAATCCAAATGGATTCTGCTGTTTTCCATAAATCTTCATTGGCATGAAAAATAGAAAGGGCAGCCATCCCCATTAAGGTTTGTTCTTGAAACCCTAATTCCTTGGTAGCGAGAGAATCTAAGGCCTTAGATTCCTTGTTGGTGAATAAGGGTTTTTGTTTCATTAAATCCAACGATACACTTCGAGAGCACCCGCACGAATCCGAACCGAATAGATATTATCAAAGGCATCTGTATAGGTTTCTCTCCACTGTCCGCGTGGACTGGAAAAAGGAATCCGTTTGTTATTGATATGGTTTCCTTCTTTGTCATGGACTTGGAGTCTTGCCGCATTTCCACCGTCTTCTGTTTCCCAAATATAAAACTCCCCATTGTTTCGAATGGAAAATAAAATCTCGGAGGGATCTTGGATCTCTTTTAAGAATTCAGAACTTTTGGAATCAAAAACAAAACGAAAGATCCTTCTGAATTTGAATCGTTTGTCTTTTTTAGAATAGTAACTAAAAGATCCAAGAACATACTCTCCTTCTGGATGGGGGAGGAGTTTATCTAAAGTGATGTCATATTCTTTGGCGTCGTTACTGGCAAATACATCCAAACTAGACTCTTTTAAATTTCCTTTTAATTCCCCTTCTTCAAAATAAGAAAGTCGCATCTCTTCTGCAATGCGATGGTAAACAAATAACTTTTCCCCTTCGCCGGGTAAAATGAATTCAATGTATCGGAATGGTTCAGAGTTCTTTCCGGAAGCTCCTAACATAAATTTCACGACACCTTTTTGGGAGATTTGTACAAGAAACGAGGGAAGGACTGTCGCCCCTTGGGTGGAAAAGGCACCGCTGTACGTTTTGTATAAGTTTTCTTGTCCTTGGGGAAGTTCCATTCCCTTGGTGGAAATTCTGTTTTGAACAATGAGATCCCCATCTTCGTTCATGGCCACAATCCCAATCCCACCAAACCGAAACGGGTAATGCGGAATTCCGGAAATGGATTTGAAATCGGGGTTGCCGAGTGTGGCGTCCAGTCTCCCATTTCTGTCAAAAAGTTTGATTACGGCTTGTTTATTGTCCGCCATTGCGCTAATATTGGAAGAGTTGGGGATGGTGAGTGGAACGTTGGTGAGTACTTGGTTCACCACAACACCTTCAAAACTCTCATTGGTTTGTCCAAGAGGGATGCGGAAGAGGATTTCTTCTTTTAGGTTCTCCACTCGGAAACGAAGGCAGGAAACGAAAAAAGAGAGGGTGAGGATGAGATAAAGGATTCGCATGGTGCAACATCCATTCCCTAATTTTTTATTTACAGGACAACTCGCTTTTCCTAGCTTGACAGTAGACATGTTAAATTTTAGCATGAGCTGGGTCTCTTATACAGATTCCTTTTGGAATCTTTTGGAAATGGTTTGGTATATACCGAGGAAAACATCAGAGAACTTATTTTACGCGTTCTCGCTCCACCTCTAGCGCTTTTTTCGCTCCAAGTACAGAATCGGAAAAACCACGCCCTCATTGAGATTGAACTTGATCATCTCACAGACAAAACTGGCTCCGCTAGTTTGGAAGACTGTGAGAATGTTTCTAGGAGACTCAAAGAGGAGCTGGATTTATGGGGAGAGGAATTTGATTTCACTCTCCAAGTCTCCTCCGCGGGAGCAGAACGTGTTTTGCGTCTGCCGGAGGATTTAAGTCGTTTCCAAGGACTTTTAGTCAAACTAGAAGTGCCGCTGGAAGCAGGAAAATGGGACAAACGATTGTATCGTTTGGGACCGGTTTCGGGGGATTCAGTTGAGCTTACGCTTTACGATCGTAAAACTCGACACAAAAAGAACCAAAAATCGGTATCTATGCCCATCGCAGAAATACGAAAGGGAAATTTGTATTTAGAAATTTAAGACTATGGCGACAAAACAAGCAACGAAAGAAACTGGGCTATTCGAAGCCATCCAACAATTCTGTCAGGACAAATCTCTTGATAGAGAACTCGTACTCGGTGTCATCCGAGACTCACTTCTCGCCGCCTATCGCAAAAAAGTCGGCTTGGAAGCAGAGACAGATGACCGTTGCCAAGTAGACTTCGGTTCCGACAACAAAAACGAAATCATCATCTCTGTCCTTCGCGACGTGGTAGAAGATAAAACAACAAACCCTCTAGAGATCGCTCTAGAGGAGGCAAGTAAATTGGATCCTGCGGCACAAGTGGGAACCCAAATGCGTGTGTTTGAAAAACCACAAGACCTCTCTCGGGTTCTTTCCAGCCAAGCCAAACAAATGGTTTTCCAACGTTTGCGCGATATGGAAAAAGAATTACTCTACCAAGAGTATAAATCCAAAGAAGGGGAACTCACTCACGGGTACTTCCAACGTTGGAAAAAAGACATCATGTCCATCGACCTTGGTAAGGTAGAAGGAATCATGCTGAAGAAAGATCAAAACCCGGGCGAAAAATACCGCCAAGGGGATCGGATGAAAGCAATCATTTCTCGTGTAGAACTTCGTCCTCGCGAACCGATGCCTGTCATCACACTCTCTCGTGCATCGGGTGACTTTGTGAAAAAACTCTTCGAGATGGAAATTCCTGAAGTGTATGATGGGATCGTAGAAATTCGTGATGTAGCTCGCATTCCATCTTACAGAACTAAGGTGGTAGTAACCACTAGTAAGTCTGATGTGGATCCTGTGGGAGCTTGCGTGGGAATGAAAGGTGTTCGGATCCAAGCCATCGTAAGAGAACTCGGAAACGAAAGAATCGACATTGTTCTTCATTCAGATGAACCAAGTATTTTTATCGCCAATGCCATCTCTCCTGCGAAACCAGTAGAAGTGCATGTGGACAGAAAGAGGGGAGATGCCCTTGTCATCGTTCCTGATGAATCTCTTTCTCTTGCCATCGGAATCAACGGATCCAACGTAAAATTGGTTTCCCAACTTTCCGGTTTCAAAATCGACATTAAAACTGTATCCCAATACAACCAGGAACTGGCTTCGCCGGAAGCTCGCGAAAAACTGGATCGACTCTTCAATGCCCAACAAGAAGCAATGGAAGAATCAGAAGACCAATATGGTGATGGTGGGGACGAAGAAGAAGAGGATTCCGGATTCACTCCGCTTTCCGAAGTTCCAGGTCTTACCCCAAGGATCGTTGGCCTTCTCGAAGCCGGCGGGATCAAAAACGTGGAAACCCTTCTCGAGGTCAGCCAAGAGGAACTTTCGAAAATTTCCGGAATCGGGAAAACCACAGCAGAACAAATTTTACGTCTGCTTCGTGAATCTATCGAATGGGTAGAAGAGGGTTAAGTTTTAAGGCATAATATGGAAGAGCAAAAATCGATTAAAGAAACCCTCCAGCAGGGAGCCAGTGGTGACAAAACCAAGAAAAAGCTTGTCATCAAGAAGAAAGCGGCACCTGCAGATGAGAAAAAAGAATCCAATTCTGGCCCGAGCGCAGAAGGGGCCAAAACCTCTTCCTCGTCTTCGGACAAAAAAAAGGATTTGAATGAACTCATTCGTGAGGAAGCCAAAAGACAGGGACTCGGTTCCGGTCCACAAGCTCCTTCCCAAGCATCCCCCATTGTGTCTCGTCCGGATAGAAAGCCGGAACCACAATCAGAACGAGAGAGACCTCCCATGGACCGCAAACCGGAATCCATTCTCTCTGGGGATACCTCTTCTCCGAACTACCGCCAAGGCGGTGGGCCTGGCCAACAAGGCCAAGGTGGAGGAAACCCAGGTTATTTTAGAAAAGAAGATCGTAACCCGATTGTCTCAAGACCTACCACACCGCGTCCCCCAAGACCGGAAGGGCAAGGCACTGGATACCAAGGAAACCGTGGGCCTGGACAGGGCGGCGGATACCAAGGAAATCGTGGACCTGGACAAGGTGGTCCTGGCGGATACCAAGGAAATCGTGGACCTGGACAAGGTGGCCCTGGTGGATACCAAGGGAATCGTGGACCTGGACAAGGTGGCCCTGGTGGATACCAAGGGAATCGTGGACCTGGACAAGGTGGCCCTGGCGGATACCAAGGGAATCGTGGACCTGGACAAGGTGGCCCTGGTGGATACCAAGGGAATCGTGGAGCTCGTCCCATCGGTCAAGGTGGTCCTGGTGCGGGAAGACCTCCTGGAGATGCTCCATTTGGTGCACCGGGCGGACTTCCGGGAGCTGGTGGTCCTGGCGGAGCCAAAAAGAAAGTATTTGATAAAGAAAAAGGTGGAAGAGAAGAAAACGAGAACACTAAGTTCTTCAAACAATCTTTCCGCAAACAAAAGGCACAAGCTGCGGCCCTCGCTGCTGTTCCTAAAGAAATCTCCATTTTGGAAAACATCCAAGTGGGAGAGATCGCTAAAAAACTGAATTTAAAACCGGGTGAAGTCATCAGTAAACTCATGAAAATGGGGATGATGGTAACCATCAATAATGTGATCGATGCAGAAACAGCATCTATTTTGGCTGACGATTACGGCTGTAAGGTGAAGATTGTTTCCCTTTACGACGAAACTGTCATCGAAGAGGAAAAAGATGCTCCAGAAGACTACATCACTCGTCCTCCTGTCGTAACGATTATGGGTCACGTGGATCATGGTAAAACCAAACTTTTGGATACCATTCGTTCGTCTCGAGTGGCAGAAGGTGAGTCTGGTGGAATCACTCAGCACATTGGTGCTTACCAAGTAGAAACGGAACGCGGAAAAATCGCCTTCCTCGATACACCTGGTCACGAAGCCTTTACTTCCATGAGAGCACGTGGTGCCTCCGTAACCGACATTGTTGTGCTTGTTGTTGCTGCCGATGACGGGGTCATGCCTCAAACCATTGAAGCCATCAATCACGCCAAAGAAGCAGAAGTTCCAATCATCGTTGCGGTGAACAAAATTGATTTACCGGCCGCTAACCCGGAAAAGGTGAGGCAAGAACTTTCTAATTATGGATTACAACCAGAAGAATGGGGTGGAACTACCATCTTCTGTGATATATCAGCAAAAAGTAATATTGGAATTGATAAACTCCTTGAGATGTTAATCATCCAAGCAGAACTTCTCGACCACAAAGCCAATCCAAAACGAAAAGCAAAAGGAACCATCGTCGAAGCAAAACTCGATCCAGGTCGTGGTGCTGTGGCAACGGTTCTCATCCAAAACGGAACACTCCGTGTGGGTGATGCCTTTGTTGCGGGAGTTCATGCGGGTCGTGTGCGAGCAATGTATGACGATCTTGGTCATTCCATCCGTGAAGCAGGTCCATCTTTCCCAGCCCTTGTGACTGGACTCGATGGAGTGCCGGATGCAGGAGCACCATTTGATGTGGTGATCGATGACAAAGAAGCACGCACCATCTCTCATAGCCGTCAAGAATATGAAAGACTAGGTCAGTCGAAAAATGCGGCAACTCGTGTCACACTCGACAACATGAGTGAGATCATCAAACAAGGTGCACTCAAAGAACTCAAAGTCATCATCAAAGCGGACGTTCGCGGATCTACAGAAGCAGTGAAAGAAGCCCTAGAAAAACTATCTACGGCAGATGTTCGCCTCAACGTAATCCATGCAGGAACGGGTGCGATTGTTGATTCCGATATCATTTTGGCATCGGCATCCAACGCGATTGTGATTGGTTTCCACACACGTGCGAATCCAAAAACAGTTTCCCTTGCAGAGAAAGAGAAAGTAGAAATCAAATACTACAGTATCATCTACGATGTGGTCAACGAAGTGAAAGCTTCCATGGAAGGAATGCTCGAACCTGAAAAAGTTGAAAACGTAATCGGTAAGGTAGAAATCAGAGACGTATTCAAAATTTCCAAAGTGGGTAACATTGCAGGTTGTATGGTCAAATCCGGTAAGGTAACCAAACAATCACACGTTCGAGTCATCTCGAGCGAAACTGGTGAAATCACTTGGGAAGGTAAGATCAAAAACCTCAAACGTATGAAAGATGACGTGGCAGATGTTCTTACTGGATTTGAGTGCGGTATCTTACTTGATGGATTCAATGACTTTGTTGTGGGTGATGAGATCGAAGCATACGAGATTCGCGAGATTGCTCGTAAACTTTAAGGCGGCCTAAATGAATCCCATTCGAATGAAAAAACTCGAATCGGAGATCATTCGCCAAATCTCCACTGCAATTTTGCAAGGTAAGGTAAAAGACCCTCGGGTCTTTTTACCGAGTTTCCATCGGATTGAGATCAGCGAAGATCTCAAGTATGCCAAAATTTACTTCACGGCACTTTGTAATAACAACGAAAGAAAAAAACTCACACAAGGACTTGTTTCTTGTGCGGGCTTTCTCTCTTCTTTTGTAGGAAAGAACCTTCACCTTCATACCAACCCCAAATTCAGTTTTGTCTGGGACAATCACTATATTAAAAGTTTGGATGTGATTCGCCTCATCGATGAATCCGCTCCCAAAACTTTATTTGAAGAATTACATGAAAGTGAAGAGGATTCGGAATCAGAAGAGGGTGAGGATGAAGACGAAGGAAAAGATGAGGAAAATGATGGTGAGTCGGAAGATGATTCCCAAACGGATTCTGATTCCAAACCATCTTAGTTTTTTACCAAATTACTTTGTTTAGGTGAGAGTTAACGATGTCGAAATCCTACCATTCCGGTTTTCTATTTGTCTACAAACCACCCGGCATTACTAGTTCTGATTTAGTACTCAAAACCAAACGCATTTTAAAACAAAAGTCTGTCGGCCACACGGGAACCCTAGACCGGTTTGCCGAAGGCCTTCTCATTTTGCCTTGCGGTGATTACACTGCTTTCTCCCAAGTTTTTCTCGGAAAAGATAAGTCATACTACGCGGAAGTGGTGGTAGGACTAAAGACGGATTCCGGGGATCCTGAGGGAGTGGTGGAGGTAGACGAAAGAGAAACCATTTCCTCCCGCTTTGTATCGGAATTTCCCATCGAACGATTGGAGGAAGAGCTTGGCAAACTCACCGCACTCACATCCCAAAAAGCCCCTAAAATTTCTGCCCTCAAAGTGGGTGGCAAACGCCAATCGGATCTCGTGCGGGAAGGGCAGGCTGTGGAAGAAAAAGAAAGATCCATTTCCATTTACAAAGTAGAAGACATCCAAAGGACAAACCTGGGTTTTTCCTTTCGCATCCATGTGAGTTCCGGAACGTACATCCGTAAAATTGTTTTGGATCTATCCGAAAAATGGGGGATTCCACTTTCCCTGGGACGGCTTGTTCGTGAGTCCATCGGAGAATACAATCTGAACGGGGTTAAACCCTTGGAAGAAATCACCCATTTGGATATGAGAACTTGGAAGGAAGTATTCCCTCTCCCCATCCGCATCGCCGACGAAGCGGAAAAAAAGGCAGTCGTCCACGGAGGTTACATCTGGGACAAACTCCCCAAGTCAGGAGAAAATGGGTTTTATATCCTGGATGCCGACGAAGTCACAATCCTTGCCTGGTGTTCCTATGACGGGAAACCGGACCACATTCCCTATCGGTATAGAAAAGTATTTTTTGACCCTTCCTTAAAAATTATGTTTTCTAAATGAGACCTTCTTAAAATCTGGATACTGTTATGATCACAAAAGAACAAAAACAGCAGATCATTGCTACTTTCGGTAGCAAGCCAAACGACTCAGGTTCTGCAGAAGTACAAATCGCTCTTCTCGACTCTCGTATTAAAGACCTTACTGAACACTTCAAAGCTAATAAGAAGGACTTTCACTCTCGCCGCGGTCTAATCGCAATGGTGAACCAGAGAAAGAGTTTGTTGGAATACCTAAAACGTTCCAACCTAGAAAGTTATAAAAAGCTGATTGAAAAACTCGGCCTTAGGAAATAAACCCTATGGCTACAGAGTTGACTGGTTCTTGGGGTAGAGACTCTATCACCATTGAGACCGGCAAGTGGGCGAAACAAGCTCACGGGTCGGTTGTATACAAAACCGGAAATTTAGTTCTCCTAGCCACTGTTTGTGCTGCGGACGAACCAAAAGAAGGACAAGATTTTTTCCCACTCACTTGCGAATACACTGAGAAAGCCTACTCGGTAGGTCGTTTCCCTGGTGGATACTTCAAACGCGAAGCAAAACCTGCTGAACACGAAGTATTACTTTCCCGAATTCTTGATCGTCCCATTCGTCCTATGTTTCCAGAAGGATACTTCTCTGAGGTACAACTTCTCGTACAAGTTTTATCTGCAGACAAACAAGTTTCTGTCCAAGGACATGCGATTAACGCAGCTTCGGCGGCACTTTCTGTTTCTTCCATTCCTTTTGCAGGCCCAATTGCTGGTGCTCGTATTGGAAGGATCGCAGGAGAATTTGTTCTGAACCCAACCAACGAAGAGATCACAAGATCTGATTTGGATTTGGTGGTTGCAGGAACTAAAGATGCTATCGTTATGATTGAAGGGGAAGCCAGCGAAATCTCTAAAGAAGATATGATGGCTGCTCTCCGTTTTGCACAAGAACAACTAAAAGTTGCTGTTGCGATGCAAGAGGAATTAGCGAAGAAAAATGGAACGGTGAAAAAGGAAGTCGTTTTAAAAGCGCCTGACAAAGACCTCCATAAAAAAATTCGTGAATTTGCTTTCGACCGTTTGACAGCTGCTAATAAAAATTCTGACAAAGCAAAACGTAATGATGACATCAAAGCCATCAATAAAGAAACAGTAGAACATTTTAAAACTCTGCTGGCTCCAGAAGACAAAACAAAAGATATCAAACATTACTTGCATGAACTAGAATATGAAGTGGTCCGCGAACTAGTGCTTGGCGAAGGAATTCGTTTTGACGGTCGTAAAACCAATGAAATTCGTCAAATTTCTTGTGAGATCGATGTCCTTCCTGGACCTCATGGTTCAGCAGTGTTTACCAGAGGACAAACCCAATCCCTTGGCGTTGTGACTCTGGGAACTACTTCTGACAACCAAAGATACGAAACTTTGGAAGGTTCGAAAGAAAAGAACTTTATGTTGCACTACAATTTCCCTGCATTCTCTGTTGGGGAAGTTCGCCGTAATTCCGGTCCTGGTCGTCGTGAAATTGGTCACGGAAACTTGGCGGAACGTGCGATTAAAAAGGTTCTTCCTACACAAACGGATTTCCCTTATGTGATTCGTATTGTTTCTGAAATTTTAGAATCCAATGGTTCTTCTTCTATGGCTTCCGTTTGTTCGGGAACCTTAGCTCTTATGGCTGGGGGAGTTCCTATCTCTGGTGCAGTCTCCGGAATTGCAATGGGTCTTTTCAGTGATGAAAAAGGTCGGTTTGCGGTTCTTTCTGACATTGCTGGAATCGAAGACCACTTCGGAGACATGGATTTCAAACTTGCAGGAACCAAAAAAGGCATCACTGCCTTCCAAATGGACTTAAAAGTCAATGGACTTGGTTTAGAAGTTTTACAAAAAGCCATCGAACAAGCAGAAGTGGGTCGCGATCATATCCTTGGGGAAATGAACAAAGCAATTTCTTCTGTGAAAGGCAATTTGAGTTTAAATGCACCACGTATCACTCTCAAACAAATTCCTAAAGATCGTATTGGGGAGCTCATTGGTCCTGGTGGTAAAATGATCCGTGCGATCATCGAACAATCGGGATCGGAAATTTCTGTGGATGATACAGGAAAGGTAACCATTGCCTCTCCAAGTGAAGAATCCAAAGAAAAAGCCATTGCTATGATTGATGGAATCTTTGAAGAAATCGAAGTAGGTAAGATCTATGATGGTGTCATCAAAAGAATCGCCGACTTTGGTGCCTTTGTAGAAATTCTGCCAGGAAAAGAAGGTCTCTGCCATATCTCTAAACTAGATGTGAAACGAGTGCAATCGGTTCGTGACATTGTTTCCGAAGGAGACAAGATCCAAGTGAAGGTGATTTCCGTTGATAAAATGGGAAAAATCGACCTTTCCAGAAAGGATGTTCTTCTAGACAACTAAACAGTCCCCAAACAATTGTTTGGGGGGAGTAAGCAAATGGCATCCGTCATCGAATGCAAACGAACCGTTTTACCCAATGGGTTAACGGTTCTCTTCCAACCTATGAAACACGCATCCTCTATGGGGGTGGGTGTTTTTTTGAAACAAGGCAGTCTTGCCGAAACCAATTCCGAACACGGTTACTTTCACTTTTTAGAGCATATGCTCTTTAAAGATACAGAGACACGCACGAGTAAAGAAATTGCTGAATCCATTGAACGTGTCGGTGGAATATTAAACGGATCTACGGGCCGTGAATACACCCAGTACTATGTAGTTGCTATCAAAGATCAGGCAGAACTTGCTTTTGAAATCCTTTCCGATATGTTGTTTCGTCCTCTTTTTCGCAAAGAAGACATCCAAACGGAGAAGGGTGTCATTATGGAAGAAATGCGTTCTTACGAAGATGCACCCGATGATTTTGTTTATGATTATTACTTTCGTAATATTTTTGGAAAGTCACCTTACGGGCGTGATATCATAGGAACCAAAAAATCAGTCACAGGTGTGAGTGAAAAATCCATTCGCACCTTCTTTCAGAAACACTACTTTCCCAAAAATATGGTAATTTCAGTTTCTGGAAACTTTACTTGGGAAAAAATCTTAGATCTTACAAACAAATATTTTTCTTTTGAAAATCCTAAGGGTAAAAATCCGACAGAACTCATCATCCCGGCACCTAAAAAAAGTTATACGAAACATTTGGAACGCCGTAAAATCGAACAGTTTCATATTATGCTTGGGGTGAATGGAAACAAGAGGGACTACCGAACGGTGACTGTCACCCAACTCATCTCCACAATTCTTGGTGGGGGAATGGCCTCACGACTCTTCCAAAACATCCGTGAAAAAGAGGGCCTTTGTTATAGCATTTATAGTTTTCCTTCTTATTATAAAACTACGGGTTTATTTTCTATTTCTTCTGCCACTTCCAAAGAGAAGGCGGCACGCTGCGTCGAGCTTATCCTAAAAGAATTGGAAAGTATTTCCAAAAACGGTTTTTCCAAATCCGAACTGGCGGATGCAAAATCCAACCAAATGGGTTCCATTGCGATTGGGTATGAACTTCCCGAGAACCGAATGAATAATATCGGCCTCCAAGAAATCTATTATGGAAAGTATTTCTCTTTAGAAGACCGAATGAAATCGATTAAGTCGGTGACCTTGGATGAAATCAATGAAACCGCAAAACAGTTGTTCGATTTAAAAAAAGTGCATTTGTCTTGTGTGGGTGATATGTCCGAAACCCAATTCTCCAAAATCCCCGTGCAGTTATAATTCATATGAAACCTCCTATTGTATCTCTCCAGATTTTAAAACCAGGGGCTGTCGTTCCTGAATACAAAACATCCGGTTCCGCCGGAATGGATCTTTCGGCTTGCCTTACGGAAAATATCATCCTTCCCAAGGGCGAAGTGGTTTTTGTTCCGACGGGCCTTGCCATGGCCATCCCAGATGGGTATGAAGGTCAAATCCGACCAAGAAGTGGATTCTCTACCAAAAACCGAATTTTGATGCCCAATAGCCCAGGAACCATCGACTCGGATTACCGGGGAGAGATTCTCATCCCTCTCCTCAATTTGAGTGGTGCGGACTTTGTTTTGGAGCCAGGAACCCGGGTCGCGCAGATTGTGTTTCAGGCTGTCGGCCAACTTTCCCTCCAAGTAGTGACGGAACTTTCTGTCACAGAAAGGGGAACCGGCGGGTTTGGGAGCACTGGAAAATAAGACATAACTAGGAAAAAAGACACTTAGCTTTTTTCAAACTCTACCGATAGAAAGCTGTAGAGGTGCCTTTTTATGATGCGATCCCTTTGGACCGGTGCTACCGGGATGATTGCCCAACAATTTCATATTGATACCGTTGCCAACAACTTGGCCAACGTAAACACAACTGGTTTTAAAAAGAACCGTGTGGATTTTGAAGATTTAGTTTACCAACACCAAGTACTTGCGGGAACTCCAGCCACCTCTGTTTCCGAAATTCCAACTGGTGTGAATGTGGGTCATGGTGTAAAAGTCGCCGCCACACAGAAGTTATTCGAGATTGGATCTTTCCAAGCCACAGGAAACAAACTCGACCTAGCCCTTACGGGGGAGATGGCATTTTTTAAAATCCAAATGCCGGATGGAACCTTCTCTTATTCGAGGGACGGATCCTTTAAAATCGACTCGAACCAACAAGTGGTGACCTCGAACGGGTATTTACTCGAACCACCCATCATCCTTCCTGAAAACGCTATCCTCAATACCCTTATGGTTTCGGAAGAAGGGGAAGTTACGGTGAAAATTGGGAATGACATTCGCCCAACCACCATTGGTCAATTGGAACTCTACCGGTTTGTAAACCCTGCAGGCCTTCAAGCCGTTGGTAAAAACTTATTTCGGGAGACAGTTGCTTCCGGTCAGGAGATTCCAGGAATGCCATCCCAAGAGGGATATGGAAGTGTCCTCCAAGGATTTTTGGAAATGAGTAACGTAAAAATCGTAGAAGAGATGGTGAATATGATTGTGGCACAAAGGGCCTACGAATCCAATTCCAAAACCATCCAGACCTCAGATAACATGCTTTCTACGGCGATTGGTTTGAAACGTTAATGAAACTTTGGTTCCTCATCTTTTTTAGTTTGGTTCTTTCTTTGTCTCTCGGGGCAAAGGAGAAAGACAATCGACTCTATTTAAAACCCAAAACCATAGTGGGAAATAGTGAGATTCGGTTGTCCGATTTTACCAACTGGAAAGGAAACTGGAACCCGGTACTCTTTCAAAATTTACAATCTCCCTTGGTAATGGAACCAGAAACTTTAAAAGAATCACTAAACGTGCGTTATAAGAAAGAAATTGGGGAAGAGGTTTCTTTTGAAGTGATGGGAAAAGAAGGAATTCTACTACCGAGAACGAGTTTAGTTGGTAGAAAAGATTTAGAACGAAGTCTTTGGAAAGATTTAAAAGAATCTGTGGAATCTAGGCTTGGCGAAGAGGGAGAGTCCTTTCGTTTGAGTTCTGAAAAAGATTCCATCCAGACGATCTCTGGCACAAGACTTGTGTGGAGAAATACTGGTCGCACCCTCCATGCAGGGAAACGTCTTTTCCCTTTGGACTACTATTTTGAAGGAAAGATGGTGCATTCCGAATCCATTCCCTTTCTGATTGAAGAAAAGAAAAAGGCATACTTCACCACAAGAGAGATTCCATCCAAAGCAGTGCTTACGGATGCCGATGTGGCACTGAAAGAATTTTTTACGGCTGACCACAACCGCGAGTATTTAGACGAAAGCCCTGTGGGGAAAACGGCACTTGGGGTGCTTACTGGTGATGTTGCCATTGAAAGAAAACAAGTAAGAACCTTACATACCATTGAAAGAGGACAAGAAGTCCAATTGGTTTATACTGCGGGCAATCTATTATTAAAAATCAAAACAAGAGCACTTGCCTCCGGGAATCGTGGGGATGAAATTCAGGTGCTGAATCTAGCTTCGCAAAAAATCATCAAAGCCCGTGTGCAAGAAGAAGGAATTTGCCTTCTAGAAGAGATTTAAAAAATTTATGAAACCAAATCTACATTTAGATTCAAAATTAAATCCAGATTCAAATTTTGATCGAAACGAAAGTAAGAAGATGATTCCCATTGCGAGATCTAGATTCGCTCAGAAATTTTTGATCTTCGTTTCTGAGTTAATAGCCATTGGTATTTTGACATTCACTGGCCTTTCTATTTTGTCTGCAGATTCTCTATGGAAAGATAAAGATCCCTATTCCTATCCGAAAACCATCCAACCAGGAACCGTTGTAAAAGTGGTTTTAAAAAATGGGCTTCGCGTGGAATACGAATCGGAATACAAAGCCACATTTGATAATGATATCAAAACGGTTCCGGATAAAAAGTTAGTTCCTGACCTTCCGGCCTATAACTCCAATTCTACGTACATGAGATCCAAAGTAGGGAAATCAAAATCCCAAGGAAAAGTGGTCGGTGTGATGGCAGTCCTTGTGACAGGAATTGATCCAGGAACAGGAAATTTGGAACTTGAGGGAAGTAAGGTATTCAATCTATCGGAAGAAAGGATTAACCTTCGTTTGTCGGGAACGATTTCTCCCGAAGACCTCGATAAAAATAGGTTTATCGCCAGTGATCTCATCGCCAATTTGCGTGTGGAATACCAAGGAACTTTAAATCCAAAAGAACTAACCAATCCGAATATCCAAATGAAACGAATCACCAATCCCGATGGAACGGTAACAGAAAAAGCGGAACTTTCGGAACCAGAAAAACAAGAAATTATCTTAAAGAATATCAAACGGTTATTAGGGGAAAGTGAGTAAAAGAGAATGGCAACCATAGAAATGATACCCACTGAACCAAATGTCTTAAATAAGATCCAAACTTTTTGCAATGTCATTCGCATCCGCTCACGATTTGCATCACGATTGTTTTTTGCTTTCTCAATCGTTAGTTCATTCTCTTTTCCTGTATTGGCCGTCGAAACTCGCCTGAAGGATTTAGTGCGGATTGATGCGGTTCGCGAAAACCAACTCACAGGTTTTGGTCTTGTGGTGGGTCTCAATGGAACGGGAGATACAAAAAACCCTCTTACAGAAGAAGCCTTACAAAACTACTTAAGTGGCCTTGGTGTAAATACCAAAAAGAATCTACGCGATGCGAAAAACACAGCTTCGGTTCTTATCACAGCGAATGTTCCCGTGAACCTCAAAGAAGGGGATAAAATTGATATTCTTGTCTCTTCTCTAGGCGATGCTCGTTCTTTGGAAGGGGGAGTCCTTTTACAATCTCCCTTGAAGGCAGGAAATGGAGAAACCATTGCGGTTGGATCCGGCGTACTCGTGTTTGGTGGAAAAGAAAAGAAACGTGGTGGAGCTGACAAAAAATCGGGATCGAATACGGCTCTTGTTCCTATGGGTGCCATTTTAGAAAAATCCATCCCCAATGCTCCTGTGACGAAATCTGTCAAACTCACACTTTTGGAAAAAGATTATACTACCATGGGAGCGATAGTCGACGCCATCACTGCCGAGCTTTCTGTGGTTCCTGAAGTGGTCTCTCCCACGGAAGTTCTCGTCCCACTTCCCCTAAAACCTTCGACTGTGAATGCAGCTGGCGAGATGGCCGCGGGTGAACCCAAACTGGATTTAGCCTTCCTTTCTAAATTAGAGAACCTGACCGTGAATTCCTCTCCTGTAGCCCGGGTTGTGATCAACGAACGGACGGGAACCATTGTGATGGGAGCCAATATTGCCATCGACGAAGTGGCGATCTCCCAACAAGGATTAACCATCCAAATTGCCAATCGGGACAAGGCTCGGTATTTTTTCCCCATCCAAGACGAAGGAAAGGGCGAGTCTGTTTTTGTTTTAAAAGAAACGACACAAGTTTCGGATGTAGTGGCTGCCCTGAACAAGGTGGGTGCCTCTACCCGGGATATCATTTCCATTCTGGAAGCTTTGAAAAAACAAGGGGCCTTAAAAGCAGAACTTGTGATTCAGTAATTGGAAAATCTGCCGATAGAAATAGAAGACATAATATGGACATTCACAAAATCCAAGACTACTCGGGACGGCTTAGCCGCTCACAAGATGAATCCATCCTCAACCGGATGAAATCTTATTCTAATGATTTAGAAAAACCGAAAAAACAAGGTTTGTCCGATTTCCAAAACCTAATGGAAACCCATGAAGAACTAATGGGGAAGGTCAGTTCCTCCTCACTTCGCACACCGCAAAACATTCGTGAGGAAATTAAAGAAGATCCTTATAGAAAAAAACTCTATGATGCTTCTGTCGAATTTGAATCTGTTTTTGTGAAGATGATGTTGAAAGAAATGAAAAACACCATCCATAAAGAGAAAATGATCGATGGCGGGTATGCGGAAGAAATTTTTGAAGATATGCTCTATGATGAGTATGCCAAAAATATTTCCCAAAACGAATCTATGGGCCTTGCGGAAGAGATTTACAAACAGATGTCTGCCTCTCTCCCGCCCGTAAAAAAGAATCCTTATCTTTAGTTTTTAGAACCTAGAACTAAAGATAAGATCTTTCGTTTCTATTCTAAAGTCCCAAATTCTATTTTCTATTCTAAATCAGATCTTTAAAAGAGATCTTTTTTAATTCCTCTTTTAACTTCCCTTCTAATTGTCCGAGGCTCTCGTTGAGTTTTGGAGAAATGCTTTTGAGTTCTTTGGGAGCTCCCAATTTAAAACTGGAAGTGTTTTCATAGAGAGATACCAAATCAATTTGTTCCTTGAGTTTTACCGGAGCAATTCGTTTGTCTTCCGTGATCTCCACAAGTTTCGCATCACTTAGTTTTTCCAAAATATCCGTTAAATCTTTTTCTGGCATCAGAAGGGTCTTTCTTAAGGCCGATATTTTGATGAGTTCCCCATTTTTGGATTGGTGGTCATAAGTCAGAGCCAAAACCTGAATGGTTTTATAAAACTCATAAGAAAGGTTACTATCAATATCATCAAATGGATGTTTGGGGAGAAGGTAACGGTCTGGGAATTGTAAGGTCGCTGTCACTTCGGCACCATAAAGAATGATGAGAGAAATGGAGTAAATGGCAAGTAGGGCAATCGGGATGGCCGCTAGTGCCTTATACACTAACATTGTTTTTTCGGTGAAAGAGGTGAGATAGATATTAATAAATCCCCAAAAGAAAATAATAAGGATAATCCCAGTGATTGCCGCTCCAATCGAGGAAGCTTTGATCGGAACTTTGGTGTTCGGGATGATATTAAAAATGAGCAAAAAGAAAAGCCAGAGTGCCAGCAAGGGAAGAAGGATTTGGAAAATGGAATAAAGAGAGAAAAAACGTTTTCCCCCTTGGTATTTTTTCCAAATGGTTTGTCCTTTGGAATCATCTTCCACACGGATGATTTTATTGAATTCTCCTACACCGACAATCCCAAGCATACTTTCGTTTAATGATTCGGCTTCGACCTGTGTTTCGATTTCGATGGTATCTTCTGTTGGTAAAGGTAAAGTAGTTCCATCCGCCAAAACTTCTGGTTCGGTGCTTGTTTTTTTCGAAATCAGAATCATGTCGAGAATCATCCCCGCTTTACCTTTATAAGCAGTAGACCAATTTTCCCCTTCGTCTTCGGACAAAAGAATATCACCAAGAGATGTCAGAATAAAGATATCGAAGTCTTGTTTTTTCGGAGAGGTAAACATCCAAACTCGTTCATAAGAATATTTTCTATGACTTAGGTCAGACCATGTATAACCACCATCTGTGGTTTTGAAAACCGCACCATTATCACCCACAAGGAATCCAACATTTCGATTCAGGAAAGCAATGTCATTCAATGGTTTTTGAGAAATCTCTTGTGGAAAGAAAGTAGTTCCGCCGTCGCTTGTTTTCCAAAGCCGACCTTCTCGGTCTAAGATAAATCCATCTTTTTCGGAAAAGAAACGGACCCGAATGGGTGTGATCGCAGGATCAGTGAAACGTTTGATTTCTTTTAGAGTTTTTCCAATCTCATAACGAAGGGTACGAGTGTCCTGCGTGAGGATGAAAAGTGTATCATAATCAATCGCACCAAAGTCAGAGACAACGATTCCTTTGAGAGAGTGGAGTTTCCAAGTTTTTCCCAAATCATTGGAATAAAGGAAAGTTCCTTCTTCTGAGATCGTAAATAGATCATTCCCCACGCTGCGAATTCGGAAAAAATTTTCTTTAGAGATATCTGGTTTTTTACAGGTTCCCGTTTCCACTGTCTCAAAATCAATGCAGAGCATGTTTTCAAAATCGATACTAGAACTGGGAATGAAAGAAACGGATTTATTCAATTCCTTAATGGTTCCAATATTTCCCTTTTCACCGGCAACCCACAACTCTCCATGTTTTGTGGAAACGATGGACTTTAAATGAGGAGGGCGAACGGAATCAGAAATTTTATCGGTGATGTTTTTCCCAACCACAAAGAGAAGGGGACCAAAAGAGATCAGAAAGAAATAAAATACAAATTTGTTAATAAAATTTCGATGAAGGTCAATTTTCCAAATGATATGGAAGGCCTTTTCTAAGGATCGCAAAACAGCTGTTGCGGAAAAAATAAAAACGACAAATCCAACAGCTCCAATTTGGGAAGCAGTAGAAATAATATCTGTGAGCGTATCTAAATAGGGAGAGATATCAAATTGGATATTGTTCCGAAGAAGATAGGAGTTGATTTCATCTACCATTTCCCCTTGTCTTGTTTGGATTCCGGAAGCCACTGTAATGAGGGCAAGGGCCACAGTCAGCGTGGGAATGAGAGTGACAATGGTTGTATACGCAAGACTGGAACCAATGATGAGGCAATCGTCCTTCATAAACCGGTGAACCGATACGAGTAAAACTCGAATGCTTAAGATGAGTTTTCTTTTTAAACCCTTATTTTCTGGAATCGCAGTGAGTCGGACAAGTAAGGGAGGTTTGATTGTATCATTCATTCTAGGTACCTATTTTTTAAAAGCGTACAAAACGTAACTTGAGGTGATGGGAAATCCATCCCGTTTCCATTTTGATTTCCAATGGTAATACGAAATGCGAAACCACTGGAGGTAGTCTTTCCAATTTTTGAAAGAACCTCTTGATTTTTGAAGTTTCGCCACCAATGGAAAATCCACTCCGAAGTAAGATACAAAACGACTAAAATTTAGGTTCGTCAATATATTTTTTAGGATCCTATCGGAGTAATAAAAGACATGGCCGGGCATATAGTAGTGATATTGGGAACCCTCTTCTTTGGCCTGCCAGCCGTCGAAATTGGCAGTTTGGAGGAGGAGAAGGCCCCCTGGTTTTAGGATTCGCGTGAGTTCATTGAAAAAGAGACTGGGATTTTCTATATGTTCTATCACTTCTACCATGGTGATCACACTGAAGTGGGCGCTCGGAAATTTTGCTTCCGCTAAACTTCCATTAAAGGTAGGAATTCCGTTTTCATTCGCATAACGAGCGGCATATTCGGAAATCTCCACACCTTGGACTTGGAATCCTTCTTCCCTTGCCGATTCTAAAAATCCCCCAAAGGAAGACCCTATATCTAAAAAGTTTCCTCTCTGAACAAACTTCTTAATGTTACGAACTCTTGCTTTCCAAACATACGATGCGAATTTTTTGTTTTCCCTTTCATCGATATAGGTATAGTCGGCTTTGCCTTGGTAGTAGTCTTGTCCATATAATTCTTTTTGGTTGGGCCTTGGGTAGAGGGCTTGGAGTTTGCAATGTTTGCATTCCACAATCGACAACCCAGAATATTTCCCTGTGGTGATGTATAAGGGTAACCAATCACAGAGATGGTCGAGAGGGCATTCTTCCTGCAAAGAGACTTGGGGATCCATTATTTCTCTGCAAGGAAAAACCAGTGGCAGATTCGTTCATCCAACTTACCGAGAGGAGTTCGTTCCGAATACCCAATGGACAGGTTCGAAAAAATCGAAAGAAATTCCTTTAAGGCCTCGAGGGAGTAGGTCTCCGCATAACCACCGCTTAAGTCAGATAAATTCATTTTTCCTTTCGAAAGACCTAAATGAGTGTCCCCATCGGCTCGAATGGATCCGAGTAAGTATCCGCCCGTATCCAAAGAAGTATATAAGGAAGTGAGAAGTTTTTTCGCATCCTCAAGCCTGTTATAATGAAAGACTCCCCAGCTCACAATGATCCCAAATTCATTGGGTAAAAAGGGAAGGTTCGTATCCGGAGTATGGAGGAAA
The DNA here is from genome assembly GCF_016919165.1 of Leptospira chreensis. Lineage (GTDB taxonomy): Bacteria > Spirochaetota > Leptospiria > Leptospirales > Leptospiraceae > Leptospira_A > Leptospira_A chreensis. The sequence continues at coordinate 163,808 of NZ_JAFFPS010000010.1, read as the reverse complement.
CGAATGGCTGCGGATTCTTTTTGTAAGTGATCAATCGTGGTTTTGGCCGTATCGCAGCCTGTAACCTGATAGCCTTCGTTTTGGAGAAGGTAACAATGCCTACCCGAACCACAACCAAAGTCAAGGGCTTGTTTATTCTTCGGTTCAATGCGAGAAAGGAGACGGATTAAATTTTCATCCGGAAAGGCCAATTTTGATTTTGGTCTTTCGTAGTGTTCATCCCAGACATTTTTCATGAATTGATTCTTTCAAAAATGGAATCTAACCAATCTTTGGTGGATATGGAAAGTTTTGTTGTGATTCCAAAAACTTGGGTTCTTTTATGATTTCCCTCGAGCTTATCCAATGCTGCCCCTGTGGGAACCAATTGTTTTTGAAAGAATAACGTTTCCCCGAAATTGGTTTCGAAGGTGATGGGATCTCCCATTTTCTTTTGGCGTTCTGTAGGAAGTGTAAAAACTAACGCTGATTTTGTGATTCCATCTCTCGGGTTTTTTAAAAATCCAGGTCTTGTTTTTTCACCAATCGTAACAGAGAGAAGGTCGTTAAAATATTTATAACCATAATGTTCTGGAATGAGAACATCGGCTAAAAATTCACCCCCCACTTCGGGAGCGGATTCAATGAGAAGGCATTCGTTGTTTTTTGTAATTTTGAATTCTGCGACAAAGGGTCCGGTTTTTAGTTTGGTCGCTGTCACAATACTTTGGCAGATCATTTTTAATTCCCCAGCCATCGGAATGTGTTGGGACGGAGCCACATGGGCGACTTCGATAAAGTTGGGTTTCCCTGTGGTGATTTTGTCGGTAAGGGAGATCAAATAAAATCGTCTGGCAATGACAAAACCAAGAACTGTCACTTCATCCCCAGGAATGAACGGTTCCAAAAGGAAACTTTCACTCGTTTTCAAACGGCTGAATTTTTTGAACTCGGCTTCCGTCTCAAGAACGGTAATTCCCTTTTTTCCAGAACCTAGTTTTGGTTTGGCGATTAAAGGATAGGTAAGTTCAATTTTTTTCTCTTTGGATTTGGATTGTAAATTGGACTGCAAAGAACTAGGGATCGGGATTCCGTATTTTTGGACTGAGTTTTTGAACTTTTCTTTGTCCAGAAAGAGATTGATGGTATCGCGAGGATTCCCGCGAAGTTTTAATTTTTCGGCTAAGTAAGAAACTGTATACACAGCCTTCCCGTAAGACCTAGACCCAACTCCCATCAGTTTGAAGGGAAGAGGGACCCGACTCATGGCATGGTGAATTTTCCGATATTCATGAGTAGATTCTAATATCTTAATGTCTGATTCTGCAAGGCCAGGAGCTTCCGGGTTCGTGTCCACCGAGATGACTTTTAGTCCTCTGGCTTTTGCTGCCCGGATCAGGGGGATTTGGTTCTCTCCGGCTCCAATGGAGAGGTAACTGCCGGTCAGTTGTTTCATCTACGACCCGCGAGAACCGCCTCTCCTTTGGAGACCTGTATTGCCACCACCACTGGTTTGGTTTCTACCGAAAGTGGGTTTTGCAACCGCAGGGCTTCCTTTTTTCTTAGCAGCATCATTTTGTGCTTTGGTGAGTTCTTCTTGGTTGACGAGAACCAATTTTTTCCCTTCCACTTCCTTACCATTTAGCGACGCAATTGCGTTAGTAGCATCTGCGTCCGCCATTTCCGCCGTTCCATATCCCAGGGATACCTTGGTGATTTTGTCACGTTTGATTTGGAGGTGTTCAACTTTCCCGTGAGCGGAAAGAAGTTTCTCAAGGGCTTCGTCAGTAAGCGACTGGGGTAGGTTTCCGATGGATAACTTCATGTCCTTCTTTTCTATGAATTTTCACGAAAACTTCAACTCTTTTTTGACTATGTCGCATTTTCTCTTGGGGAATTGGCAGATCTGACCGAAAGAAACTATAGGTAGGAAAGGTATGTTACGAGGACTCTATACAGGCGCCAACGGGATGATTTCCCAACAAGTAAGAATGGATGTGATCGCCAACAATTTGGCCAATGTGGATAAAACCGCATTCAAAAAAGATACGACCGTTTTCAAAACCTTTCCTGAAATGTTACTCCATCGTTATTCTGAAGATGGAATTGGTAAAACCCCAATGGGTTCCTTTGATACTTCTCCCGTGGTCGGGAAACTAGGGTTTGGTGCCGAAGTGAATGAAGTTTACACTCGCTTCGACCAAGGTTCTGTGAAAAAAACGGATAATATCTTTGATTTGATGATCCAAGACCAGCCCGGTATGGAAAAACCTGCTTTCTTTTCCGTTCTCACTAATCGTGGAGAGCGCCTCACTCGGAGCGGAAGTTTTGTTTTAGATAAAAATGGATTTGTTGTGACTCCGCAAGGATTTCCTCTTCTCGGAGAAAAAGGTCCCATCCAAGTGAACCAAGGCAATTTTCTTGTGAAAGAAAATGGAGAGATCTATATCAACGCAAAACTCGGAACCGCTCCCAAAGACGGAACCAATTTTAGCGAAAATCGATTTGAAGATCCCGTCCTTCTCGATACGATCAAAATCCGAACGGTAGAAAATCCTCGCCATCTGGACAAAGAAGGGGACTCGTTTTATTCTGATACTCCTGAATCGGGAGAACCCACCAAGTTTCCCACTCTTCTTGCCCCACAAGTCATGCAAGGATACTTAGAGGCTTCCAATGTTTCTGTTGTGACTGAGATGGTAGATATGATTGAAGTGAACCGCGCTTACGAAGCCAATTCCAAAACCATGCAAACACAAGACAGTTTACTGGGTCGATTGTTCGAAGTAATGCGATAGTATGAATTTTCTTTTGGGGTGAATCCCCGAAAGATTTTATCTGCGAATCCAAATCTTAACTTTTCTATCAAACGGGTATCTTTGCCTTTCGGGGCCCGGGCTTGTCCGGGGTGCGCGTTCGCTCCCGTCTGACGTTCGTCAGACCAAGCCCTCCCATCCCTTTCCCGGAAGTTTTTTGTTATAGCAGATAATTCGTATAAGACACTGTCATAGAATTGTTATATTCTGGAGCCATAATTCCTTCTTAAACCATTGATCGAATAGATTATTTCCATAGTCTTGTTTGAATCGATTAAAAACTTAGCAAAAGTTAGCTGTGAGATCTTGATTTGTTTCTGTTGTTATCTTAATGAAAGATAATAACATCTAAATCGATTCTTTTCCAATGGGGGATTTGATGTATTTTCGGTTTGTTCTGTCGATTCTGATTCTATTGGTGATTGCTAACTGTGATTCAACCATAACCACTCAATATGCTTACCATCCCTATTTAGCGAATCGGTTATGTCTGCTGGTTATATCGGGAGAGTTGGAAAATATAGAATCAATATCTATTCTATTGGATCAAAACAATGTGTTTGATGTAGATAAAGAAGTCGTAGATGAATTGGGAATTCACACGGATCCTGATTCTGAATATAGATTGCCTCTGAAGATTTACCCGAAAAAAGGCTTTTCCCATAGAATTCCCTGTAGAAATCAAATCGTTCGCATGCGTTACTATTTGAACGATATTGAAAAATATCTGGATATACATTTCGAAAAAGACCAAAAAAATAAATTTGTAATCAAAAAAGATCCTAAGTTAGGTGAATTGTATGTGGAAAATTAATCTCTGTATTAAATTTCTAGTGATTGTCTTATTGGGAATTTCTAATCCACTTACTGCTAATGCTAGTGCCGCTTTGAATTTGATAGGAGTAATAATGTCACCAGGATTGCGGGGGAAAACAGAATTTACCATTAAATCTGTCCCCTTGGCGGGTCACGAAAACACTTACTTCATTGTGAAAGTCATGGGTGAGAAACCGGAGAATCAATCCAATCGTTTCTCATATAATTTTGTGTATGGAAAAAGCAGATTTATGATGGCATTTTTCTATTTTTCTCACCCTATTCATTCTTCTGTGATTCCTTACGCTTCTATTCACAATTCGATTTACTACCCATCGAATAGAAAACTAAATCACCAAACATCCATTTCTGAATTTTGTAATAATTATTTCCCAATTCCAGTAGGTGAGCATATTTATCAATTTTCATTATACGATAATCGACGTAGTTTTGATTTGCCTCATTACTATAATTTTTATGTGAATCGTTACTTTAAAATAAACGCCAACCAATCAATATTTATAGAAGTGGATATTGAAAACGATTCCTATATTTCTAAAATCATCGATACTCCCGAAGATATTTTTTCTGATATGTGTAAATAAATCAGAGAAAAGTCTTTTTCTACTTGTTTGGTTTTTACAGAAAACGGTCGGGAGATTCGGTTTCCTTATATGTATGCTACGTCAGAATTTCAGGTGGTCAATTTTCGATGGATTCAGCCTGCAGCCATCGTCAAGGTATCTTTGGAAAAAGACCAAGTGGTTTATTTTTCTTCCAATGCAAAAGATTTGCGATCGGTTACGTTTTCCTATCGAATGACTGAATCTTGTCCAATCACAGGTTCGATTATTAATTCCGTTGGTTCTGAACCAATAACGATTGTAAGCTATACTGCAACTGCCGCAAAGTTTAATGCAACTATTCCGGGAACTTATCATTTTCAAGTGGATACGTCTTTCACAAATCAAAATCCAGAAAACCGTTTTGATATTTCCGTTAAAATTGGAAATTGAAAGTTTCTATAACGAATCCAAGTTTATTGAAATTTACTCTTTTGTAGTTTTACTACCGTGATCAGTTCATATTTTTGATAGATACTTTCTATTCTTCGGGAACCAGGATTTTGAAATTGTATTCAATCCCCCTTAACTCCTAGTCCCGCCATCGACCCGATACACCGATCCGGTGATAAAACTAGATTCCTCAGATGCTAAAAATGCGATTAAGTTCGCCACTTCGTTTGGTTTGCCAAGTCTTCCCATAGGAATATTTTTTTCCATGGCTTCCTTTCCTCTTTCGCCAGCTACATCCAGGATTGCAGTTTCTGTCCAACCAGGGCATACGGCATTGATCCGCACTCCAAACCTTGCCACCTCAAGTGCTCCGGTCGTAGTGAGTTCAATCACACCGGCTTTGGCAACGCAGTAGGGACCAAGACTCGGCGAAGCACCAAGCCCTGCAATGGAGGCAACATTGATGATGGATCCGCCAATTCGATCTGCTAGCATAAGTTTGGTGGCATATTTTTGACACCAGAAGACACTAGTTAAATCCATTAAGAGTAACCGGTTCCAAACTTCCGTTGTGACCTTATGCATAAAGGTGGGTTTGTTGGCAATCCCTGCATTGTTCACCATAATATCCAAACGTTTTCCTTGGGATTTCAAACGATCGACAAGAGATATAATTTCTTCTTCTACCGTAACATCACATTTGATAAATTCGGCGGAACCACCCAAGTTTGTAATTTCTGTAACCACGCGGTGGCCTTCGGTTTCATTGATATCGGACACAATGACGTGAGCGCCTTTTTTGGCGAGAAGTAGGGATGTTTCTCTTCCGATTCCGAGTGCGGCTCCAGTAACAATGGCATTTTTACTAGTTAAGTTTTTTTCCATAGCGAAGGATATGGTTTGGGTGCAAAAATAGGCAAGTCAATTCGAATGTTTAACAAAAGATTTGAATGATTTTATAGAGTGATTGGTCTACTTATTATTTTGAAAGTATAGTGGTCTAGTCGGTATACTTTTGATTGGAGTTTTGAACTTGAACTTGGTGATCTGATTGTAATGAGTTTATCATTCGTAGTATACTTAAGAATATATTGATATACGAATTCTGTTTTTGTTTAGCCTTTTAATTCGGCAGGAATTGTTTTTCTACTCAATAGCGAAAATCACGACATCGAATCTCTCTTTTCTAGGCAATTTTGCCGGAATATTTTTAGTGCTAGTACGAATCGAGAAAATTAAGAATTTAGAACCCGTCTAAATTGATACTATCCATATTTCTCCGAAATGAATGATAGGATCTAGGCTGCCTAAGGAAACACAATGGGAATGGATATTCTGCGACATTTTTTTATCTTAGATTCGAACCAATTGAGTTATGTTGAGGGAACTTATAACTATTGGTTTGTTTCCCTTTCCATTTTTATCTCCATATTTGCTTCCTGGATTTCCTTATATATGTTGAATCGCTTCTCCAAAGTGGAGAGCAAATATTCCAGGTTAGCCATCCTATTCACTTCTAGTTTGTCTATGGGTGGTGCTGTTTGGTCTATGCACTTTATCGGTATGATGTCTTTTGAATTATGTACAAAAGTCACTTACAATAAATTAGTCACCATACTTTCAATCCTTCCCAGTTTCTTTGCTTCCTTTTTCGCATTACAAACATTAAGCAAAAAAAAGATCACACGAAAGGAATTGATTTCGGTAGGAGTCCTTGTTGGTGCCGGAATTGGATTTATGCATTATATGGGAATGGCTGCGATGGAAATGCGGCCTAGGTTAATGTATGATCCTTATTTGTTTCTCGTTTCTCTTGTAGTTGCCATTTCTTTGGCCATCACTTCTATCTTCCTTCAGTTTCGATTAAAAAATTCGAATCTTAAAATTCGCACTTCGATTCTAACACTTCTTAGTGGTGTTGTGATGGGAAGTGCGATTTCGGGGATGCATTATACGGGAATGGCTGCCGCTCGATTTGTTACATTTGGTGATCAAATTTTGGAAACATCCAATCCAGACCAATTGTTTTTAGCCTCTCTTGTTGGGATTGGAAGTTTTTTTGTGATTGGGTCTGCTGTTGCCACGATTGCATTTATTAGTTATAAAGACCTTTTTCATAACCTGCAAAAAAGTGAATCGAGACTGAGAGCAATCATTGAGACTGCTCCAGATGCGATCGTTATGATTGATACAAAGGGGATTGTGCAGGAGTTTAATATCACTGCCGAACAAATGTTTGGTTGGAAGGCACAAGAAATCATTGGTGAAAACATTAAGATTTTAATGCAGAATCCCTATCAAGGTGAACATGATGGTTACCTTGCCAATTATTTAAAAACGGGTCATGCAAAAATCATTGGGATTGGAAGAGAAACCGAAGCAATCAAAAAAGATGGAACTGTTTTCCCGATTCGTTTGGCCATTGGGCATACCAAACTCCCACAAGATGATATCTTTGTTGGTTTTATCAGTGACATATCGGAAAGAATCAAAATTGAAAATGCACTAAAGTCTAATGAAGAACAAATGCAGTCCTTCATTCAAAATATTCCTGGAGTCGTTTATCGGTGTTTGGTGGACGAAGATTGGACGACTATCTTTATGAGTGATTCCATACTTAACCTTTCCGGATATCCTTCTCGGGATTTTTTGGAACCGGATCGCAAACATACATTTTCAGAAATTATCCATTCTGATGATCGAATTCATGTTTCCAATATCATTCAAAATGCAATTGATACCTCTGATACTTTTGTTCTGAACTATCGTATCATCCAAAAATCAGGAGATATCCGTTGGGTATTAGAATATGGTGGTCTTGTTTTAGATGAAGACAGAAATGTAAAATTTTTGGATGGAGTGATTCTAGACAATACAGATCGACGGATGATTGAAGAGGCATTGATCGAATCCAAAGAAAAGGCAGAGATGGCAGCCATTACAAAAACTACGTTTCTCGCCAATATGAGCCACGAGATCAGAACTCCAATGAATGCCATCATTGGGTTTACCGAAGTTTTATTAACCGGTGAATTGTTCGGAAACCAAAAGAACCATTTAGAAACCATTAAAAATTCTGCTAAGTCTCTTTTACGTTTGCTCAATGATGTATTAAATTCTGCAAAGTTGGATCGTGGTGCCGTCGAGTTAGAGATCATCGATTTTTCCTTAGTTTCCCTTGTCGATCAAGTTTGTTCTACAATGGGAATGGAAGCCAAACGAAAGGGATTACAATTTCAGTATTCTCTCGCTGAAAACCTAGAGGATTATTATAAAGGGGATAGCCTTCGGATCAGGCAGATTTTAACGAACTTACTTGGGAACTCAATTAAATTTACGAAAGAAGGTTTTATTCAACTCAATATCACAGCAAAAGATAAGGAAGTTCAGTTTCATATCCAAGATAGTGGGATTGGAATTGCAACGGATCGAATCGAAAAAATCTTTGATCCCTTCACTCAGGCAGATGTTTCCATGAGTCGAAGGTTTGGAGGAACTGGTCTTGGTACTACCATCTCCAAACAGTTAGTGGAACTGATGAAAGGAAAAATTTGGGTAGAAAGTGAATTAGGGGTAGGTTCGAATTTTTATGTATCCCTTCCTTTGGAAAAGGGAGTTCCTATTTTAGAAATCAGCGAAAAGATTCAATTTGATTTGCCCAGTTTAGAAATACTGATCGTTGATGATGTAAAACAGAATGTGGATCTCATACAGCTCTTAATGACATCTAATGGACATAAGGTGGAAATTGCTAAAAACGGAAGGGAGGCTTTGGAGATTTTTAAGTCCAGATCTTTTGATTTAGTTTTAATGGATATCCAAATGCCTGAGATGGATGGTTTGGAAGCGACTCGCCAAATTCGTTTATATGAAAAAAATACTTCTACTCATATACCAATCATTGCCTTGTCCGCCAGTGTATTTGATGAAGATAAACAATCAGCAAAAGATGCGGGTATGGATGGGTTTATTTCCAAACCAATTGACATCCAAGATTTGTTTTTTGAAATTAAGAAACTATTGGGTGGTCAATCGACGCAAGGCCTAAAAACAAATCCATCTCAGCTGAATAAAGACACCTTTCAAACCGAGAGAGGAGTTTCCCTTTTTGGATCTTTGGATAAATATGTAGCGATGTTGCATGGATTCTTCAAGGATTTCAAAACCGAAATCGAAGAATGTTTAATTCATCTGGGGAAATTGGAAGAGGAAAGGGCTTTTTTGCATAAAATGAGAGGGGTTTCTTCTAACCTTGGCATCAGTCCAATTGCCGATGTCGCTCTCCGTTTAGAAGCCAAATTACAAAATTCTAAATTGGATAAAGCAGATTTTGAAAGTTTACAAGATAGTTTTACTCTTTCTTACCTTCAGTTTTTAGAAGAGTTTGCCAGTGGAATTTCAAAAACTAAAGATTCCCAAATTCAAACTAAGAATTTTTTGGAAGATGATAAGGTCGATGTATTGGATTTGATTGTCCTTTTGTCTGAGTCTTTTTCTAAAGGTGCTGTCGACCAAAAGGAATGGAAAAAGTTGTATGATTTTTTGTATGAAACAGAATATACAAAAATCATTTCGGAGATTGAATCTTCTATCCTTCAGTTTGATTTTGAAAAAACAATTAAACAGTTAAATCAACTTAAACTTCAAATTTCAGGAGAACCTAGTGGAAATTAACGCAAAACCGGTCATCTTAGTCGTAGATGATGAACCGACAAATTTACAAATATTAAATGAGATTTTGCAGAATGATTACACTCTTTTGTTTGCTAAAGATGGGCAAAAGGGAATTGAACTAGCTGAATCACAAGAGCCGGAACTCATTTTATTAGATGTGATGATGCCGGAAATGACGGGCCATGAAGTCTGTAAAATTCTGAAAGCAAATGAAAAAACAAAATACATTCCGGTGATTTTTGTAACTGCCCTAACGGATGTCGTTGATGAGGAAAAAGGGTTTAAACTCGGGGCTGTGGATTATATCGCCAAACCGGTAAGCCCACCCATTGTAAAAGCACGTATTAAAAATCATTTATCTTTAGTGGATGTAAATGAAGTCAAAGCAACTCGGTTACAAATTGTACAACGTTTGGGTATGGCTTCAGAATACAAAGACAATGAAACGGGAATGCATGTCATTCGAATGAGTCATTATTCCCAAAGCCTTGCTTTAGCCATTGGTTATTCCGCCGAGGCTGCGGAAGAAATTTTAAATGCAGCTCCCATGCACGATGTAGGAAAAATTGGAATTCCCGATCATATCATTCAGAAACCAGGAAAACTGACTCCTGAAGAATGGGAGATTATGAAACGCCATCCTCAAATTGGTGCTGAGATCATTGGAGATCACAACTCCAGTTTACTGAAACTGGCAAAGTCCATTGCCATTACACACCATGAAAAGTATGATGGAACCGGTTACCCTTTTCAATTGAAAGGAGAGGGGATTCCTCTTGAGGGAAGGATCATCGCCATTGCCGATGTGTTTGATGCCTTGACAACAGTTCGGCCATACAAAAAAGCTTGGGAAGTGGATGCTGCTATTGATTTTTTGAAAAAGGAATCGGGAACACATTTTGATCCGGCTCTGGTCGAAAAATTCATTTCTGTTTTACCCAAGATTCTTGAGATCAAAAACCAATGGCCGGAAGAAACGGAAACCAAACCTTAGTCGTAAAAAAACTAGTTGGAACCATTTGTATTGAATTATGGACTACTACGATCATATCAAACTTGCCGTAAACTTTATTGAAAAACACCTAAGAGATGATATCAGTGTAGAGGATGTATCTAAAAATGCATTCCAATCCCGATGGCATTTTCAAAGAATATTTCGATATGTAACCGGGTATTCGGTTTATACGTATTTAAAAAAACGAAGACTGACGGAAGCCGGGAATGATCTCATTCTTGGAAAAGATAAAATTATCGATATTGCTCTAAAATACCATTATACAACTCCCGAGTCCTTCCTTCGTGCATTTCGTACGGAATACGGTCAAAATCCATCGGATTATAGAAAAGTATTGGAACATAGAAATTTTCCCAAACTAGAAATTGATTCTATGCGTGATGGAATCCGTATCGATGGCTCCAAAATCAAAACAGAAATTGTAACAAAAAATGAATTCATACTTATGGGAAAACCGCATCGCACCACAATGCAAAGGTGTCAGAACGAAATTGACATTCCTAAATTTTGGGGCGAATTTATGGCCTCGGGTACTACCGGTGACATTCCGAATCGAATCGGCGATTCTCTTATGGGAATCTATACAAACTGGGATTATGCGGAAAACTTTGATGTACTCATCGGAGCCCAGGTGAGCTCCGATACAAAAGTCCCGGATGGGTTTATCACACACAAAATGAAACCTGCTAAATATATGGTTTTTACGGTTCCAGGAAATCAAAATTTAGACATTCTTAATGGATGGAAATACATTTACGGAACTTGGATGCCGAATACAGGTTATGAAAGGGAATTTAGCGACGATTTTGATTTGTTTGATGACCGCTTCCAATCGAGTACAAATCCAGAATCTGAAATTTATATCCCAATCCAATAGAGTCCATTCCCCAGCTTTCGAAAGTTGCAGTACCAATAGAAAATTCTCTAGTCCTTTGGATTGGCTCTAAAAAGCACAAATAGTCAAGAAATCAATTTCCATTTGGGGTAGGATCATCTTATGGAAAACACAATTCAGAACAAAATTCATTTAAACACCATCACCCTTGTGGGAATCAAAGCCCGAACCACCAACCGAGAGGAAATGGCAGGCAAGGGAAAAATTCCTGCCCTTTGGCAAAGGTTCTGGGGAGAGGGGATCCTCTCTCAGATTCCGAACCAAACCAACCCTTCCGAATTTATGGTCACGTATACGGAATTTGAAGCGGATGAAAACGGCGAATACACGATACTCATTGGCGCGGCAGTTGAGTCAGTGGGAGATTTAAAAGACCATCTAACTTCGATTACAATTCCGGCTTCTGATTATATTCAAGTTCCTACAGCTTGGGGGCCCATTGCCGAGATTGGAATCGCGACTTGGAAAACCATTTGGTCGGAAGAAAAATTTCGGAAAAATCGTTCTTACATTGCTGATCTAGAAGTTTACGGTCTGAATGCAAAGGATCCGAACCACTCTCAGTTTGATATTTATTTAGGCATCAAGTAAGAGTTTACTTTCGGACCCGAATTCGCTTTCACTAATAGGCTTTAAATCCAGTCGGTGCTTGCCCTAAAGCATAGGCCGCACTGGCTTTTCTTTCATCTTTGAGGAGTCTATTTTTGGCAATGAAACGTACCCACCAAGGAATCCTTCGGATGGGACTTCCTGTAGAATGGGCTAACAGGTAAGCTTTGGAACATTTTTCTATCAACTCACAGTTGTAAATGGCTTTGTCACGAGTGACACTTGTGACAACCACTCCTTCCTCATCAAGGAAGGCATTGGCACCAGATAGAACAATGGGATCTGGTTCTACGGAACCATCAATTTTTTTGGGAATGGATTGTACTGGTGCTCCGAGTTGGCGGCACTGTTCATCAAAAACTAGAGGGAGTGGGTGGTCGAGTGTTCCGAGTAAGGAACTCCAAACAGGTTGGAAACAAACAATGGCACCGATATCTGGTCTTAAAGAATAGAGACTGGCATGAAAACGAATCGCTGCTAGGCTTTCGTCTGTTTTAGAACTCATCTTGATCAAGTCAGTTGGGTTTTCGATTCTATATTCTTCTGTTTCTAATTTCGAATGTTTGCCTTCTGTGCGGGATAACAAAAGAAAACTTCCTTTTCCAGGAAGGCGAAAGGAAAGATTCGCTTTATGTTTTTGTAATAGTCCTTTGGTATCCAATCTGTCCCATAAATGATGGAGTTCCACTACATCGGAAGATGGTGTTTCCACTTTTGGATTTCTTTTTTTAAGGGTGTTTGCTTTCATTATGATTCTCGTTTTTGGTTAGTGTAGGTTTTCGTAACTTTTTGATTCTTCTATGTTTTGACCTATCGTTACAGAGCTGAAAGTAACTGCTCTTTCACTGCATTTGGCATATAGGATAAGTTGGTATTTTTTTCGATTCGGTTTCGTAAAAACCGAGCTGCTTCTTTTTCCACTAACTTTACATTGGCGATCGCTTGGTCGAGAGTGAAGGCACCACAAACAATTCCATGGTTTCTAAGTAGGTAACCATTGGTTTCCGAATTGATTCGTTTACTAAATGCTCTCACTAAAAAAGATGTACCGGAAGGTGCATAGTATACAGACCTTAGATAGGGACCAATGTTTTTTTTCCCATCTGCGGATGTAATTTCCATATCCAAACCAAGAAGTGTGACGGCACTTGCGAGGGGCTGATGGGTGTGTAAACTCACTTCAATCTCTGGTCTTAATGTAAAAAAGGATGCATGGATTCCACTTTCCGTTGTTGGTTGTTTGGTTCCTTCCACCATCTTTAGGTCTTTGATTTCTAAAATACAAAGGTCTTCTGGTTTCATTGTATAATAATCAGTCGCAGAAGGAGTCACTGCCATAAGTTTAGAATCGATTCGTACGGCTAAATTTCCGCCGACTCCCGCTAAAAAACCTAAATCAGCTAACTTGATACAGGCGGCAAGCATGTCCTTTCTGACTTTATCTATTTTTGAATCCTTCATCGATTCTCTCCTTTCCCAAGGAATTGATATAAACCAAAACCCGACATCTGTCGAATATAAATTGAATCCATTTGGGCATTTGTCGACTATTTTTTTAGAATGAGCTCAATTTCTGGTTGAAATAGATTGAAAACTCGGCTTTTGTCGAGATTGGATGCGAAAAGTCAAACGAGGGCCCATACGAACCAAGGAGCCAAATCCACCCATTCTGGGTAAGGAGGAGGACCGCACCAAAGATCATAGCCGTCGGGCGATTCTTGTCCAGTCTCTAAGAGAACTCCTTCGGGAAGAAGATCCATCCTCTATTACTTTTGCAAAGGTCTGTGCGAGAGCAAAAATTCCGAGAGCCTCTGCGTATCATTTTTTTCCTCATATGGGAGCTCTGTATCTGGGACTAAGGCTCGTGCATTCGGAACTCGTATCTTTACGATTGGAAAGAGTGGAAGCGGTTCCCTTTGCGACTTGGCAGGACTATGTGTACTTCCTCGCTCGGGAAGCGGCTTCTGTTGTAAGGGATGACATTGCTCTGATGCGAGTGGTGTATGGAGTTCGGAGCGAAGAGACCAAGGACGTGGGAAAAGAATTGGATTCCACTATTGCAAAACTGGCTCTCGCCCAAGTGGATGCACGTTTCCTCTTACCTGATATTCCAGATATCGCGCGTAAGGTGGGAATTGCTGTCTCTCTCATTGATTCCGTGTTTCGGTATTCTTTTCGGGAAGAGGGAGAGATCACAGAAGAGATGGTCACGGAAGCCGGAAGGGCCGCCGTAGCTTATTTACGATTCTACTTTCCCGAATTCCTAAAACCCAGACAGTAATACCTGTCCGGAAAAGAAAACCCTCCTATAAAAAATAATCGACAATTGTCGGTTTTTTGCCAATTTACCCCTTACATCCAAAACACTGAAAACTTCGTGATCGGCTTTCTCTTTTCTCTGGGAGTGGGAGAGCGTGCGAAACGAAACATTTGGCTTTGGATCTTTTGCGAAAAGGGAGATAGGTAATGTTCATCACAAAATTTGGTCTTTTACTACGAAGGTTTCAAAAGATTCTATCAGGGTTTGTTTCCTTTGTTCTTGGTCCCACCGAAGGTTTTGTGATGAGGCATCGGATTTTGAATGGAACCCTGCTTGCGGGCATTGTGGCCATGGGAGTGGGGCTTACTTCAGAATTCTTTCGAGAAGGTTTTGAAACCGGAGGGCTCATTGCTTTGTGGGTGGCATTCGGATTCGCCTGTGTATTTTATTATCTGGCTCGGTTCCAACACCAATTCCAAATTCTGATCCTTCCTACTTTTATCATTAGTTCCTTAACATCGTTTTTACAAATCCAATACAGTGGTGGGATTGTGAGTGCCAATGTAATGTTACTCGCTCCCATCTTAGTTTTGAATATGCTCATCCTCGGAAAACAATATGATTGGATGGCCATCGTGTTTTTTGTCGGAGCTCTCTTTGGTGTGAATTATCTCCAAGGCCTGCACCCCGAATGGTTTTTTGATTATTCCTCTGAGAAAGCAAGGAGTGAAGACTTTCTCATCACAGGGATCTCTATTTTATTTTTACTAGGGCTTATGTTACGCACTCTCAATCGTTCTTATGAAGATGCGATTGGAGAAGTGAGTCGTTTGAAATACCAACAAGATGGGGACTACTATCTCACTTCGCTACTCACTCGCCCTCTTTCCGGAATTCGGATTCGATCCCAAACGGTTCAGTTCCAAACTTATATCAAACAGAAGAAAGCCTTCCAATTCAAAAACAAAGAATATGAACTCGGTGGTGATATTTGTGTGGCCGATCAAATTGTTCTCCGAGGAAGGAGTTACTGTGTATTTGCCAACGGCGATGCTATGGGTAAGTCCATGCAAGGAGCGGGGGGAGTTCTTGTTTTTGGAACTGCCTTTCGGGCTCTGATTGAACGAACCCATAGGGAAGGAATTTTGTCGGGATACTATCCAGAACGTTGGTTGCATACTGCCCTCAATGATTTGAATGATGTATTCGAAGGTTTTGATGGTTCGATGTCCATGTCTCTCCTTTTGGGTCTTGTGGATGAAGAAAATGGATTTTTATATTATATCAATGCAGAACATCCCTTTCCCATTCGATTTCGAGAAGGGCAGGCCAGTTTTTTATCGGAAGAAGCCACCAATTTTAAATTGGGAATGCAAAAAGACAAAGCAAGGATTGAAACCTGTTGGATTCGGCCGGGAGACACGATCATCATTGGTTCTGATGGACGCGATGACCTGGGCATTGGTTTTGATGCGACTGCGAACCGTGTGATCAATGTAGATCATACTTCTATCTTAACTCAGGTGGAAGAAAGTGCGGGAGACATTGAAAGACTCGGACTTCGGCTCCAAAAGATTGGGGAATTGACTGATGATTTGTCCTTACTCAGCATTCGTTTCCAACCGCAAACACAAGTGGATGCTAAAACAAGAGAGATCAGTTTGGAAGAACCCATCCGCCTTTTAAAAAGGAACAATGACTTCGAGGCCCTCACTCTACTCACAACTTACGCTGATTTGTATGCTTCTGACCCTGCCGTATGGAAATTATTGTACCGAGTGTATCGTAAATTGGAGAAACCCGCAGAAGCGGGAAGGGCTGCCGAGAATTTTTCTAATACTCATCCATCGGGACTCCAAATGATCCTGGATGGTGCCATCCAATATGCCAAAGCCAGTTTGATTGAAGAAGCCATCGACATGGCGGAACGGATTTATAGTCGTAAACCCGACGTAATTCCTGTGATTAAGATCCTTGTCCGTCTGTATAAAAAGTCAAAACGACCTGACAAAGCCGAAGAATACCAAAAAGAAATCCATCGTTTACAAAATGGTTCCCTTCAGTCTTAAAGAAAGTCCCATACGCCCTTAGTGAAATCGTATCTTAAGGGTTAGGTGGATTGGGTTCTCGATTTGTGGGTGAAAGATTGATCTTTGGTTAACAAATATCGTTAAAATAGAATCATTTTCCAAGAAATTAGTCATGTTCTATCATACAAAACAAAAATGAATTTACTTTTAATAATCCTCGCTTTGTTATCGTACCAAGAAGGAAGATTTGATACTATCTTCATAAGGTTACATGTATGGAAGAAAACGAAACAATAGAAATTCCACAGATTCAAGAAGAACTTGCTCCCGAAGTAGCAGTAGTGGTTAAAAAAGCAGCTCCTAAGAAGAAAAAGGCCGCAAAAAAGAAAGCAGCGAAGAAAAAAGCTAAAAAAGCAGCTCCTAAAAAGAAGAAAGCGGCTAAGAAAAAAGTAGCTAAGAAAAAGAAACCAGCAAAGAAGAAAGTTAAAAAAGCTGTTTCTAAAAAGAGACCTGCGAAAAAGAAAACTGCTAAGAAAAAAGCAGCGAAGAAGAAAGTCGCAAGAAAGAAAAAAAGACGTTAATGTCGTTTGGGATAATAGTCTCCTATTTTTGCCTGGAAAATCCTTTTTGGCAAAGAGTTGGTTCTATTATCCCAAAAATCTTTCCTTAGATCTTTTGGTATTTCTTGGCTTGTTTTTTATTTTCCGGATCCAGTTCGATCGCTTCTGGATGGAAAACAATATTCCAATACCGAATCACATAAGCAACAACACCGGCTGTTAGTACAAAAAGTAAAACATAAGCTGAGATCACGGGATGGAGTAAAAAGGAATAAGGTGCCCCAAACTGTAAGAAGTAAGGCAAAGACATATACCAAATCACAGAGACTGCCACAATCCCCACACCAAATTTACCCCACCAGTTAGGTCGTCCTTGTAGTCCTCTTTTTAGATAGAGATACCCACCAAGCCAAACTCCCAAAATCTCTCGGATAAAATAGGTAATGAGAATCCAACTGGGAAAATCAAAATGAATCGTAACCACAAAGAGACCACCGAGTGTCACTAGTTTATCACAAACGGGATCTAAATAACGGCCGAGGGTTGTTTCTTGGTGGAGTAGGCGAGCAAAGAGTCCGTCTAGATAATCACTGAAAACGGCAGCTAAGGCATAGAAAATAGAGGCAAAGAAAGCGCGAAGGTTGGCAGGATCATGTGCATAAGCATAAGTGCTTTGGAAAAAAAAGGGCAATAACAGTACCCGCGATACGGATAAAAAATTGGAAAGAGTGAAGATTCGATCCTGGAAAAGGTCTTTGGCTTTTTTTTCTTCGATTTGCATAGAACCAATGCCAGATTCTAAAAATTCTAACGAAAGGCAAGAAAACAAATGAAAACCGTGTTGACTCTCGAAGTCGATTCTATACCTTGGTTTTTATTCCGATGGAGTTGTAGCTCAGTTGGTCAGAGTGCCTGCCTGTCACGCAGGATGTCGCGGGTTCGAGCCCCGTCAACTCCGCCATCGGTTTTCCCCTTCACTCAATATACTCTTCTTTTTCCTTCTTAAATAGGATCTGATTCTCTTCTTCTAGAACACGAGCCACTTGCACAATCTTACTTCTTGCTTCGTTTATCTCTCGTAAGGTGACCCGAGGTTTCATATCTAGAATATCTAATATATCTTCTGCTCGGTTTTGGCTCATATTGTTTAGGAATTTTTTTCTGATTTCATCGCCAGCACCACGAATGGCAAGAGAGATGGCCGTATCATCAGCGAGTCTATTGATCAGGATTCGCATTTCCTTATTATCCAGAGAAAGGATATCTTCAAAGGTATAAAGTTTTTCACGGACTTGGTCTGCCACATCGGGAGAAGTTTCTTCCAATTCGGAGAGAATGGTTTCCTCGGCCCCTTTTTCCATAAAGTTCAAAATGTTCGCAAGAACATGAGCACCACCGGCTTCCGAGTATTCCTGTTTGTCTCTTTCTTCGTATCGTTTCTTTAAAATCCGAGCAATGTTTTGGATCACATCGGGATGGGTTTTCGATGTGGTGGCGAGTCGTACGGCAATCTTTGCTTGTTCTGGTTTGGGAAAGAGTTTCAAAACATCGGCAGCTTTTTTCGGATCCAGATGAGAGAGTGTCACCGCAATGATTTGTGGGGATTCGGTTCCGAGCATCCCTTGCAAAACACTCGGCTCCACTTGGTTTAAAAATTCAAAATCGTTTTTTGTTTCTTCTTTATGGATCTTCTTTAAGATCACATTGGCTTTTTCTGCACCCACTGTATGTTCCAAAAGGGATTTGGCAGTGGAAAGGCCACCGGATGTGGTTTCATTCAAATCTTCAATGGTATTATGAAATTCTTTGAGGATGACTTCTCTTTCTTCCTTGGAAATCGATCTGATTTTGGACATTTCCAAAATCACAGCTTCGAGCATGGCATCATCTAGGTGTTTGAGAACGTCGGCCGCTCTTTCTTTGCCAAGGGATAATAGGAGTAGGGCAGCTTTCCGTACACCGGGCGTGGCGGATGTTGTGTTCTCTGGCTTCATGTGACATAATTCTCCCGGTTTCCTGATACTGTCAAAAAAAACTTACGTAATGAGACAAAATTTTCTAAAGGTCTCATAAATTCGTACGATACCCTTTGTAAGTTACAAAAAGAAAGGAAAGCAAAACCAGATGGACAAAGCACACAAATTCAAAAGCACACTCGAAAGATACATCCACTACCGGGGAATCGATATCGTTCTCCACCTCAAAGACGGACAAAGCATTGAACTCGATAAAAATCGCCAAATGATGGACGATGTCGTGATCGGGAACTTAGCCAATGGTGTGGTCCGCATTCCCGTCGCCGACATCCAAAGTGCCGATTTTTTCGCCGCTTAAATCCAATACTCTAAAATCAAACAACACCCGCGATAAGACTCGGTCTTTCCAGAAGAGTCTTTAGGGTTTTTAGAAACTCGGCCCCTACGGCACCATCGATCACTCGGTGGTCGCAAGAAAGGGTCAGAGACAAAACTCTCCCCGCAACCACAGCCCCGTTCTCCACAACCGGTTTTTCTTCCACGGAACCCACCGCAAGGATGGCACTTTCCGGTTCGTTGATGATGGCGGTGAATCGGCTAATCCCATACATTCCCAAATTGGAGATGGTAAAGGTTCCATTTGAGAATTCTTCGGGTTTGAGTTTTCTTTCCCTCGCCCTTTTGGCCAGTTCCTTCACTTCTTTGGAAATCTCTAAAATGGATTTCCCATCTGCATTTCGGATAACGGGCGTTAATAGGCCTCCATCCAAAGAGACAGCAATCCCCACATCCACTCGACCAAATTGTAAGATGGAATCTCCTTGGAAACTGGCATTCACTTTCGGGTGGAGTCGAAGTGCCGCAGCAGTGGCTTTCACAATGATATCGTTTAGACTTACCTTTACTTGTAATTCGGGATCTAGATGTTTTTGGAATTCCAAAAGATCCGCTCGGAAACCTTCCATAGCTTTCGCATTTACATCTACATTCAAATAAAAATGGGGGAGGTTTTGTTTGGATTCGGTGAGGCGTTTGGCGATGGTTTTACGCATTCCATTCAGAGTCACCACTTCATCCGAACGCGAAGGTCCAGCCGCCGATGACCGGGGGCTCGTACCTTTGTTTAATGTATCCAGTACATCATTTTTAGTGATCCGACCTTCGGGCCCTGTCCCAATGACAGTGTGTAAATCGATTCCGTTTTCAATGGCAATGGACTTAGCCAAAGGAGAAGCAAGAACACGGAGTCCCCCTCGGTTCGAGGAAACTCCAACACTAGTTCCATTTTCTTTAGGAGTTTGTGTTTGGGGTAGCGCACTTGCGCTAGGGATTTCTTTTGTTGGAGATCCTGCGGCAACCGGTTCTGGTTTTTGTTGTTGAGGAGTTGGACTCCCGTTTTCCTTAGATGACACGGCCGGGGTAGTTGGGCTTGGTGCAGATGCACTTTTTTGGGGAATCCCTGCGAGTAAAGTGGAGACATCTTCGCCGGGTTTTCCAATAACAGCCAAGGCTTCACCTACTCTCAGTTTGGCGCCTTCGGTATGTAGGATTTTTAGAATCACGCCGGTTTCAAAGGCTTCCATTTCCATCACCGCTTTGTCTGTTTCTACTTCGGCTATGATGTCACCGGGAGAGACGGAATCTCCTTCTTTTTTCAACCACTTCACTATGGTTCCTTCCTCCATTGTGGGGGAAAGTTGGGTCATTTCTTGGATCTTTGCCATTACGGTTCTCCTACTGTAACATCTCGCGGATGGTATCGGCAACTCTTGTTGCATTGGGCAAACTCATTCGTTCTAAGTTCGCAGCGTAAGACATAGGAACATCCACTTGTGTCACTCGTTCGACCGGGTGGTCCAAGTAAGCAAAGGCATTTTTTTGGATGAGGTAAGCAATTTGTGCGCCAAATCCTGCCACAGGCCAACCTTCTTCCACAACCACCGCACGGTTTGTTTTTTTGACCGATTCATAAATGATATTTTCATCTAACGGGCGTAAACTGCGAAGATCAACAATTTCCACAGAGATTCCTTCTTTTTCTAAGATAGCAGCTGCTTCCTCTGCAAAGACCAAGGCTCTTGACCAAGTGACAAGAGTGATGTCTGTACCTTTGCGTTTGATTTCCCCAAGCCCCAAAGGAATCGTATATTCCTGTTCCGGGACTTCACCCTTGGAACCGTATAACACTTCCGATTCGATAAAGATCGTGGGGTTATTGTCCCGAATGGATGATTTGAGTAGGCCATAAGCATCCTTCGGTGTGGCAGGACAAACCACTTTGAGTCCCGGACAATGCGCATACCAAGATTCAAAGGCTTGTGAGTGTTGGGCACCGAGCCTTCCTCCCACACCTCCTGCACCCCGAAAGACAATCGGCATAGGGAATTGACCGCCGCTCATATAATTGATTTTGGCTGCAGAGTTGATGATTTGGTCAATAGCAACAAGGGAAAAGTTCCAAGTCATAAATTCGATGATGGGGCGTAGGCCCACCATCGCAGAACCCACTCCAATGCCCGCAAATCCATTTTCTGAAATCGGGGTGTCGATCACACGTTCCTCTCCGAACTTATCCAACATTCCTTGGGAAACTTTATAAGCACCTTGGTAGTGGCCCACTTCTTCCCCCATTAAATAGATGAGTGGATCTTTTTCCATTTCTTCCACCATGGCTCGGTTGAGTGCTTCTCTATACGTAAGAATGGCCATCTATTTATCCTCCGCATACACATACTTGTGTAATTGAGAGAGGGGAGGTTCGGGCGAGCTCTCTGCATATTCGTAGGCCTCATCAATTTGGGTTTGGATTTCCAAATCCAGTTTATCTAATTCTTCTTTCTTAATCCCACCTAATTCTAGTTCGTGTCTTGCACGCATCAGAGGGTCTTTCTTCTTATAAGCTTCCAATTCTTCCTTGGTCCTGTATTTTGCGGGGTCAGACATAGAATGGCCACGGAAACGGTAAGTAGAAACTTCGATAAGAGTAGGTCCTTCGCCGCGTCTGGCTCGTTCTACGGCAACTTGCACATGGTCTCTGACCTTTCTCACTTCATCCCCTTCGATATGGTCACGAGCGATATCATAAGCATAAGCCCTAACAGAAACATCTTTTACGGCAAGAGCTCGGTATTCTGGTGTTCCCATCGCATAATGGTTGTTCTCGCAAATAAAAACTACGGGAAGTTTCCAAATGGCAGCTAAGTTGAGTCCTTCATGGAAGGAACCGATATTGGCAGCACCTTCTCCAAAAAAACAAATGGTAACAGAATCTTCTTTTTTAAATTTAGAAGCAAAGGCAATTCCGGCGGCAAGAGAGATATGTCCTCCTACAATTCCGTGCCCTCCCATAAAGTGTGCGTTGCGATCAAAGAAGTGCATCGAACCGCCGTTACCTTTTGAGATACCCGTTCCTTTACCAAATAACTCTGCCATCAGAGGTTTGGGATTAAGGCCCCTAGCCAATGCATGGCCATGGTCTCTATAAGTAGAAACAATATAGTCTTTAGGAGTGAGGGATGCGATGGAACCAACACCCACAGCTTCTTGACCGATGTACAAATGTAAAAACCCACCAATCTTCCCTACGCTATAGGCTTTGGCTGCGGCTTCCTCAAACTTTCGTATAAGTACCATTTGTCTGTAGAACTCTTTCAACTCGCTCACAGATTGTGAGTCTTTTGGGACAGAAGAAACCAACTAGAACCTCCAAAACCAGTAAAAAACTACACTATTTAGACGCAGAATGAAAGCAAAAATCTTGCTCTCAGAGGGTCTTGTATGAGACACTTTCCTTAGGATACTTATGAAAATTACGAATGCTGGTATCGAATTCTTAGAATTCAATGAATTTAGAAATTTTGCTGTTGATTATGATTTGTTAGGCTCTGTATCTCTCAGTGAACCCGTTGTTGGTAAGAACGGTAATATCCTTATCAAAGAAAAAGTTGCCATTAAGGAAAACATTTTAAAGAAATTGGAAGGGATGGATGGAAACTACATTCCTTCTTTTAAATTAGCCATGTCGAAGGATTTGATGCGAATGCTTCGAATGGTTCTTTCGAAAGCCATCCTCAGTCGAATCGAAGACAGATCCAATGAATTTATCTTTCACCTCTATGAACAAAATGCAGAAAGAATGGCAAGCCTCAAAGGAATCATCCAAAACGCATTTTATTCTAAATCACTGGCTTTGTCTTTTTTTCGAATTTTACTCAGCCATAAAGAATTCTTCAACCATTTAGCAGACTTTGGACTTTTAAGTTTGGGTTCGGTCATCCAAAAACAATACGGATTTAAGATGGTGAACCGTTTTAGTTTTCTTGCCGGTCTTTGTGCCGATATCTCAGTTTCCAAAGAAGGTTTTTACAAACAAAGTTTTTTTGGATCTTCCTTAACTTCTGCCGTTGGACTTTCTCTTGAAATTGCACGAAAATTGAATCTTCCGGAAGAAGTCATTAGTGCCATAAGCAACCACGGTTCGAATGGATTTGAAATTCCGGGTGTGGTTCCGGCCACAGTCAATGCGGAAGACTTACGAAAACACCGACTGAATCAAGATTTGTTGACTGGTAGTGGAATGGAAGATGATGCCAGCGATGATGAAGAAGAAGCAGGTGAGTATGCAGATGATACAGCAGAAGTAACACTTGATGCTTTAAAAATTGCACGTTACATCATGGAAAACTTAAAGACAACCACGGATAAAGAACATGTTTCGGAGAAGTTACTTGTGATGTTTACTTACAATGTAGAGAAGGGACTCTTCCGGAAAGACCTTGCCGATCCAATGACGAGTAGGTTCAAAGAATTTGATCAGGCCATCAAACGCATTCGTACCATAGCAGAAATTGAAAACAAATGTAAGTTTCAAACTTCTGCCTGGGCTTATCCCAAACCAAAATCAGCACAGATTCTTTGCCGTGATAAAAATTACCAATGCCCTTGGATTGTAAATGGTTGGGACTTAAGGATTATCTCTCCCCAAGATCCTTTTGGCCATATTGGAATTTCTTTGGATGTGGGAACTTATCCCAAATGTGCTTTGGAAGAAGAACTACACGAAAAAATCAAATACAGTGATTCCTAGTTGAATCGAAGTTAAATTATGCAACATCGAAAAAGAAAACGGTGGGTGGGATTACAATAGGAAGTGGGTAGAAAAACAAAAACCAACCGAAACTCGGTTGGTTTTCTCTTTTACAGAAAAAGATGATTAGAAACCTGCTGGTTTTTTAATGTCTTTAGTTGCGTCTTTGATCGCGCCTGTTGCTGCTTTTTTAGCTTCTGCTTCTGCAGTTTTAACTGCTGCATCTACTTTTTTCTCTACTTCTGTAGTTACTTTTTTAGCTGCATCTTCTACAGTTTCGATTTTTTCTTCAACAACTGGCTCTTCTTTTTTGCAGAAAGCAAGTCCGGAAGCCATAGTTACACCAAGAATTAAAACGAGTAGTTTTTTATTCATTGAAAGTTTTCTCCTAAAATCTTTTAATTCTGCCAAAACTACCCAATAATGATTTCCTTTGAAAGAAATTTCTGTATTTGTTTGGAAAATTATATCTTCGGAATGAATGTAAGGAATTCTTCTACTTCCTTTTTACTTCCAATAATGAGCGTTGTTCTTTCATGAAGGTCTTTCGGATTTAGATCCAAGATCCGTTCTCCTTTCACTGTCACAGCCATTCCTCCCGCTTGTTCTGCGATATAGGCCATCGGAGCCGCTTCATACAACAAACGGAGTTTTCCGTTCGGGTACTTCGAGGATTTGGTATCATTCGGATAAAGGAAGATGCCGCCTTTGAGTAAGTTCCTATGGAAATCCGCAACGAGTGAACCAATGTAACGAGCTGTTTTTGGTTTTTTTCCGCCCTCGATGGATTTTATTTTTTGGAGGTAGTCTTGGACTTCGGGAGACCAATACGAAGCGTTTCCTTCATTGGCAGAATAAATATCCCCTGACTCAGGCATTTTCATATTGGGATGAGACAGTAAAAACTCACCCACACTTGGATCTAAGGTAAATCCAGAAACTCCCTTTCCTGTCGAAAGCACAAGCATGGTGGAGGATCCGTAGATAATGTAACCGGCACAGCGTTGCAAATGGCCTTGTTGGAGGAGGTCTTTCTCCGTCCCTGGTTCTTTCGAATTGGGTTCTAGTCTTTGGTGGATGGAAAATATCGTTCCGATAGAAACGTTAGTATCGATATTGGAAGATCCGTCGAGTGGATCGATCGCCATGGTGTACTTTCCAATATTGTAACCGCCGGGAATGGGGATGATGTCTTCGTGTTCTTCACTGGCGAGGACACAGAGATGGCCGCAAATTTTTAGGGACTGGTTGAAGGCATTGTCCGCATATTGGTCCAATTTCATTTGGGTTTCGCCTTGGACATTGGTGTCTTCTGTGGCACCTAGGATATCGTCGAGAAGTCCTGCTTTGCGTACCTCACGACCCACGATTTTGGCCGCATAAACGAGGTGGCTGAGAAGGGCAGTGAATTCTCCGGAGGCGTGAGGGATTTTGAGTTGCTCTTCTAGGATGAATTGCGAGAGAGAGATGAGTTTTTTTTGTTTCGGTGTTGCGTTCACAGGTTCCCCGAGTTGTTTTTACTCCATTTTGGGGAGATAACACCAGGAGCAATCCTTTCTCCTTTTGATTGCCAGGTCCTCTACCGATACTAAAATTAGAAATCCGATGATAGATCCAACTCATGTAAGCACATCTCCCTCCATGCAAATGACCGATTACCATTCTAGGCGTCTCGGACTTGGATTTGCTAGTGTCGGTGCCCATTTAGGATGGGTGTATCTGGCCGGCGAAATTGTTTATGAATTTGGCAGGACCGAAAGAGAAGAATGGTTACGTGGCCTTGTCGCCGAACAAATCACGGACCTTGTCCGTAGTTTGGAATTTATGGATCCAAGAACTCTTGGAACTTTCTCTGAAAGAGGAAGGGAATTAAAAATCAATATCATGCGGCTTCCGGAAGGGGAAGTCCCTGTTTTTGTTCTTGTGGTTCAAGAAGTGGAACCAGAACTTTCGGAACGAAATTGGGAAGATTTATCCAACCAAGTTTTGACATTTTGTGCGACGGGAATTTCGTTACGAGAAAAGAACCTTCTGGATTTCCAGACCATCACTGATCCTATCCGAAAGAAAATGGAACGTTCCTTTTCCGGAGAGGTAAAGTCGGGAGTCATTGCCTTTTTCCATCTCCAAGACCTAACTCCCTTTTTCAAACCCCTCGGTGTAGTCAAAAGCCAAGAAATCCTCCGAGAAGTCACAGCGACTTTGCACAAAGAAACGAGGGAAAACGAATTCAATTTCCAATTGAACCCCCGCTCTTATTTCCTATTTTGCCCTGGGGAAAGTTTGGATGGGGCCAACCACAGGTTCGGATCGCTTTACTTTCCGTCCAAACATTTGATTTTGGATTACAAACTGAAGATTTTCCCCATCGATCGGGAAATCCTAGCCGATGATTCCCGCTTTTCTTCCATTTTCATCGAAAATTTCTGATTTGGTTTTCGGCTGAATTGACAAATGAGGGCGGTTTCCGATACCGTCAAAACTAGACCATTTTTACAAAAGGACAGTTGTTTGTCTATGACCCCACAAGTAGGGATTTATTTAAAAGAAGGGGAATCAATCGAGGCTGCGCTTCGAAGGTTCAAAAGAGATTGTGCGAACGCTGGTATCATGAGCGAAATCAAACGTAGAGAATACTTTGAGAAACCAAGCGTTGTGAAAAAGAAAGCTGTTGAAGCTGCGAAACGCAAACGAGACAAAAAGAAAAGACTATTCGCTAAAAAAGATAAACTTTAATCTTCAAGTCGGTTTCGAATGACCCTTCAAGAGACGATCAATACCGATCTAAAGACGGCGTTAAAGGCCAAGGATGAAACCGTCCTGGGTACTTTACGTCTTTTGAAAGCGGAAATTCAATATGAATTAACCAAAACCGGCGCTTCCGAGCTGACGGATACTGCTGTGATGCAGATCCTCAAATCTAATTTCAAACGCAGAAAGGACACGGCAGTCGAATATGACAAAGCCAAACGTCCTGATCTATCAAGCAAAGAAATTCAGGAAGCCGAAGTCATCTCACGTTATATTCCAGAAGAAGTCTCCGATGAAGAAATCTCTCGAGCGGTTACTGAAGCCATCGGAGAATTGAATGCTAGCGGAGCCCAGGATATGGGAAAGGTGATGGGTAAAGTTATGGCAAAATTTAAAGGACAAAATATAGACGGCTCCAAGGTATCCTCCCTCGCAAAACAAGCACTTAGCGCCCGTTAATACCAAAATACTGTGAATCCTTACCAAAGTTTTAAAGAAAGAGTTCGCAGAGAAGTATCCATTGATTCTTATATCAACCGATTTGTTCCCTTACGTCGTATGGGGAGAAATCTAGTGGGCATTTGTCCCTTCCATAATGAAAAAACTCCCTCTTTCAATGTAAACTCAGAAGGTGGATTCTACCACTGTTTCGGATGTAAAGCCTCTGGTGATTTATTCCGTTTTGTGATGGATTACCAAAAGGTAGACTTTCTAAAATCTTTAGAAATCCTTTCTGATTATTCTGGGATTCCTCTAGTCGAAAGAACCAAAGAAGAAGAAGAGTCCGATCGTAAAAAAGAAGCTCTCTATCAAATCTCCCAAAAAGCCTTAGAATACTTTCAAAGAAATTTAAATACCAGTGCCGGTGAAGTGGCTTTAAAATATTTAGAATCTCGCGGGATGTATTCCGAAGATTTGAAAGTTTTTAAAATTGGATTTGGCCTGCCTGGATTTGGGAATTTGCGCCAAGATTTATTTAAAACAGAAGCCGAAGTAAAGTTAGGTGAGCAGTTAGGGCTACTCAAACGCCAAGACCAAAATAGAGATCCTTATGATTTCTTTCGCAGTCGCATTATGTTTCCGGTGATTGATACTAAGGGACGAGTGATTGCTTTTTCTGGAAGGATTCTCGGTGAATCCGAAGAAGCCAAATACATCAATAGTCCGAACTCTCTGATCTACGACAAAAGCCGGACATTTTATAATTTGAATTTAGCCCAGGACAGCGTCCGTAAAACAAGAGAAGCTGTGATCGTCGAAGGGGTATTTGATGCCATCGGACTCTTTCGTAAAGGGATCGAATTTGTGGTCGCCCCACTCGGAACTGGTTTCACGGAAGGGCATGTTCGTATTCTCAAGAATATGGCGGACAAAGTGTACTTAATGATGGATTCCGATAAAGCCGGAACCAAAGGTGCTTTCCGTGCGGTGAATCTCCTTTCGAAAGAAGGGGTGAGTGTAAAGGTTTGTCATATTCCGGAAGGAAAAGATCCTTTTGACTATTCCCTCCACCACAACAAACAAGAAATTCGGGATTTACTCGAAGCGGCAGCACCGGCCTCGCAATTTATGATCCGAGAAATTCTGGGAGGGGCTGGCCCCTCGTCACTAGCAGAAGAAAAACAAGCCAGTGTCAAAAAACTCTTCGAATTCTTACGCCCGATGGAAAAAGAAACGGACAAACAAGTCTATTTAGAAGAGGGGGCACGCCAACTCGGACTTTCCTTTTCTTCACTTTTTCAGGACTTTCGTGGCAAACCAGGTGTAACTTCGACCCCCTCCGTGGTCGATACTAAGAAGGAAAGAACACAGACCAAACCGGGAAAAGTTTTACCTGTTTTGGTTTGCGAACGAAAGATGATCGCCATGCTCATTCAGAATTTGGAACTTTTTAGTTTCGCGGATGATTTGCTGACATTAGAGTTTCGGGATGAAGTATCCGCTTTTCTTTGGGACTATTTATATACTAAGTATTTGCAGAATGAGAACCTAACAGCTGCAGAGATTCTTTCGAGGGAAGAGATTCCTTCGGAATACCTGGGAATGATTGCCGAACATTTTACGGCCGATGATTCGACAAGCCCAGGAACGTTTAAAGGGATGTTTCTTTACCATGCGGATTTGTTGGATGACGCAAGGATGGAAGAACTTGTCAAAGAGATGGCCAAACCTGACTTAACGATTGAAGAAAAGAACAATCTTTTGTCAGAACTTTCACTCTTAAAAAGTGAAAAAAATAAGAGATCCGTGTATCTCCGAACGATCCAAACGCAAGAAGTCTAAAGAGGATAGAGGTAGAATGGAAAATCTAGCAAGCCTACCAGAAGTACAAAAGATCATCTCGATCGGTAAAGCAAATCGAGAGGTTTCTTATGATGAAATCAATGAAATACTTCCGGATAAAATCTTAAATTCCGAAAAGATCGATGATGTCTTTACTTTGTTACATGAGATGGGGATTGAAATTGTAGAAGAGTATTCCAAAAAATCTTTGGAAGAATCGAGTTCCCTCACTACGACTAAAGAAGAAACGAACAAAGAAACAAAAGAGAAACCTGCACGTAAAAAAAGAGAGTCCAGTGTTTCTTCTAGTTCCGAAGATCCAATCCGCCTATATTTAAAAGAAATTGGTAAAGTATCTCTGATCTCTGGAGAAACAGAAGTGTTTCTCGCAAAACGGATTGAGAAGGGTGAAAAGATCATTGAAGAAACCATCCTTAGTTCTTCGATACTACGCCAAAACTTTGCAAAACTCATTCCAAAGATTAAGTCCAAAAAAATCAAAGTTTATGACTTAGTAAAAGTGGACAAAATGTACGCCCTCAACCAAGAGCAAGCGGACAAATTGGAAAAAGTATTCTTTGAAAACATGGAACTCATCCAACAAGATGAAAAAGTTCTGAACGAATCCACAAACCGAATTCGTAAATATTCTGAGAACTCTAAGAAGTTCAAAGAACTCAAAGAAAAAATTGATTTATCCACTGGTAAAATTGACGAAGCCATTCGTAAAATTGGTGTTTCTCAAAAAGAAATCCAAAAGATCTCTCAAAAGATCAAATCGATGGTATTCCGAGTTAAGGAAATTGAAAAACATTTTCTTAAAATCAAAGCCAAATACGGACATGATGTTCGCGAAATCAAAGCCCTCAATCGTTTCATTGAAAAAAATGAAAACTTAGATGAAATCGAAAAGATGATGGGTTGCGATATTGATGAAGTTCGTGAAGTCATCAAAGACATTCGTAACAACGAAAGAAAACTCCGTCGTATGGAACAGGAAGCCGGATCTCCTGTTGGCGAAATCAAAGACTGGGGTGAAAAAATCATCAAAGGCGAAAGAGAAATTGCCCAAGCGAAACGAGAACTTGTGCGAGCAAACCTTCGTTTGGTGGTCTCCATTGCGAAACGATACGCAAACCGTGGAATGCATTTCTTTGACCTAATCCAAGAAGGAAACATTGGTCTTATCCGAGCGGTAGATAAGTTCGAATACAAAAAAGGTTATAAATTTTCTACTTATGCGACTTGGTGGATTAGACAAGCCATCACTCGTGCGATCTCTGACCAAGCCAGAACCATTCGTGTACCGGTTCACATGATCGAACAAGTGAACAAGGTGATTCGGGAAACGAGACTCTTTGTTCAAGAATTTGGCCGTGATCCTTCCAATGATGAAATTGCCGAACGACTCGGCTGGCCAGTTCAGAAAGTAAAGGCTGTGAAAAACGTTGCCCGGGAGCCAATTTCCCTCGAAATTCCTGTGGGTTCAGAAGAAGATTCGGAACTCGGAGATTTTATCGAGGATAAGGAAGTGATCTCTCCTTTGAACTCAGCAGCGTCTTCCATCCTTTCCGAACAAATCCGTCAGGTCTTACAAACACTCCCGGCTCGGGAGCAAAAGGTCATTCGGATGCGATTTGGTTTGGATGACGGGTATGCACAGACATTGGAAGAGGTAGGTTATCAGTTTAAGGTGACTCGGGAGCGGATTCGTCAGATTGAGGCCAAGGCCCTTCGAAGACTTCGACACCCAAGCCGGTCCAAAAAACTCAAAGACTATATCGATTAAGAGAAATTGTTTTTCGCTTGATCGTCCTTTCGTTCAGATTCATGGTTTGGGAATTCCATGGGTCTGAACCAATTCCATTTCACCTACCTGTCTTTTTCTCACTCAAAGCTCCCTAGATATTTTTGCCTTCTGATTCTCGCAGTAGCCTTCAGTTTCCAATGTAAGGGATCTGAAAAACAACTAGACTACTTACGAACCCAAAGTGTGGGCCAAGTGAGCCCGGAAGAACCTTGGCGGTTCAGTCCGGAACTGGCTTTGGATGCCAAAACCACCACTGCATTTTGTGCGAATTCCAAAGAAGTAGGATCTGGATTTACTTTATACTTAAAATCCTATTCGCAATTCTCCGCCTTACAAATATTTAACGGTCATCATAGATCTGCCTTAGATTTAAAATCCAATGATGCTGTGAAAAAGCTTCGGATCACAACATTCGATATGGAAACCGATGATTTAAAATCCAAATTAAAAATGAATGCGACTATTGATTTGGAATTAAACAAACCCAAGTTTGGAAAATCAGGATTTCAGATTTTGGATTTGGACTCTAAGTTCCAAGGCAATGTCATCCGGTTAGAAATTTTAGAAACCTTTGGTTCTGGTTCCACGGGAAGAGTTTGTATTTCCGAAGTTTCCTTTGGAGAACTAAAAGAGGAAAAATTTCTTTCTTACCCTTGGGTTTCCTTTGATAAAATCAAACGTACCATTGAACAATTCGGAAAGGCAGAAAGGCATTTTTCTGGATTTAGGCAATTGGTTTTGGCCAACGAAAAGGGAACCATTTCCTTTTCAGACCAAGGAACCATCCTTCCTGTGTTTTTTAAATCCGACCAAACCTTTAGTTTTTCAGAAATGTATGGAGAGGGAGATCCTATGGGATTTTTGCCATCCATTGTGGGAACCTATACGATCTTACAATCCTCAGAAGATGGACTCGAACTCAATTTGAGTTATTATGACCAAGGTGGGATTGAACGAAATATTTCTTGGGTATTCAAACGGGCCGAAGTGGGGGATGAAGATTACGAAAATTTCAAAACCAAACTAGGTACCAGGTTTTCGGAAGTGTTCCAACCAAAAACTCATTACTTACTGGTTTTAAAAGAAAAGGAATCGGGAAGAACTTTTTATCATTACGAACTTCCCAAACCGAAGTAGATTTAGATAAATACTGATCTATCCAATCGAAACCGGCTTCTGCTCTTATTATGCGATGGTTTTCTTTAAATCCTTGATATGACCAAGTAATTCATTTAAAGAAGCCTTTTTCTCTGTTTCCTTCCAACCAAGTTCTTTGGCTAGGGCATTGGCCACTGGAACTGCTAAAGATTCAGCCAGCTTCAAATCCAAAAAGACAACCCGAAGTCGTCGAGATAAGACATCACTCACAGAAAGGGCAAATTCCTTTTTCACAAAATGTTTGATCTCTTCTAAAAAGTAACCAGAACCTTTTTTTAGTTCCTTTGGTTTTTTACCCAAAATGAAGGATACTTCTCCGCCATAGGCATCCACCAAACGAACGGCAGTTTCATAAGAGAGATCATACATGGTTTGGATTTTGGCCACCAAATGTTTGGAATACCCATCGGCACCAGGGAAAGCAAAACTAGCGGTGACACATTTCATTTTGGAGGAAAGCTTTCCCACTGAGATGAGTTTGTCGGTTAAGTCTTCTGCCATTTTACGAAAGGTAGACCATTTTCCACCGGACATGGTCACTAGACCAGAGTCAGAAACAAGAATGGCCTCTTCACGAGAAATGGACTTGGTATCTTTTTTACCACCTGTGGAGATGAGAGGACGAAGTCCGGAAAAGACAGATTCAATATCGTTTTTGGTGAGTTTGGTGTCCAAATATTCGTTTCCGGTTTTTAGTAAAAACTCCACTTCCGAAGCCAGAGGGAGCGGCTCTTCATCAATTTTTTGGATGGCTGTGTCTGTGGTTCCGAGAAGGACTTTTCCTTCCCAAGGGATGACAAAAACCACTCGTCCATCGGGAGTTTTCGGAATGATCATCGCAGTGCGACAAGGTAACTTTTCTTTGTCGAACACAAGATGGATTCCTTGGCTGGGAGCAAGGACTGGTTCTGCCTTGGGATCATCTAGTTTGCGAAGAGAGTCAATCCAAACTCCTGTGGTATTGGCGACTACTTTGGCTTTGATGTTGATTTTCTTTTTTGTGATGAGGTCTTTGGCTGTGACTCCAATGATTTTCCCTTTTGAATCTTTTAAAAAGGAAATCACTTCCATTCGAGACAATACATCGGCTCCATTTTCTTTGGCAGCCCGGACAGCGGTCACATTCAAACGAGCATCGTTGAACTGTGCGTCGTAGTAGGCAATCCCACCTTTTAGATTTTTCTTTTTGAGAGAGGCAAAATAGTCAAGAGCCGTATCTTTCGAAATTCTTTCGTGACCTGGGACTATGGATTTTCCGGCAAGGAGATCATACATAGTGAGGCCAATGGAAAAAAATGGTTTTTCCCACCAAACATAGGTTGGTAAAACAAACTGGAGAGGTTTCACCAGATGGGGTGCATTTTGTAAAAGGCGTTTTCTTTCGGACAAGGCTTCGTAAATCAATTTGAAATGGAACTGGGCCAGGTAACGAACCCCCCCATGGATGAGTTTGGTAGAACGGGAACTAGTTCCCGAAGAAAAATCCTGTTTTTCCAGAAGGGCCACTTTGTACCCACGTAAGGCCGCATCCAGAGCGGTGCCGGATCCGGAGGCCCCACCGCCAAGTACTAAGACATCGTAGTCCGTTGCTTCTAATTGTTTTAGTGTTTGTTTTCTTTCATCTAAATGATTCATAAGGATATTTACGTACTTTGGTGGTTGCCTATAGAGATTCTAAGGTTAGTGTTGTCAAAAGTCACCATTTGACCATCGAAAATTTTTGCATTTGTTATGAAAACTGAAAGAGAATTGAACCAAGAATTAGATACCATCCGCCGCGGAACTGTCGAGATCATCAGTGAAGCAGAGCTTTTAGAAAAGATAAAATCCAAACCTTCCCTTACGATCAAAGCAGGTTTTGATCCCACAGCTCCCGATTTACATTTAGGGCATTTTGTTTTACTCAGAAAACTCAAACACTTTCAAGATTTGGGACATGAAGTTTGTTTTATGCTCGGTGATTTTACTGCGATGATCGGTGACCCCACGGGAAAGTCCGAAACAAGGAAACGCCTTTCGAAAGAAGAGGTATTGGAAAATTCCAAAACTTATCAAACCCAAGTTTTTAAAATTTTAGATCCCAACAAAACAAAAATTCTCTACAACTCGCATTGGTGTTCGGAAATGAAATTCGAAGATGTTTTGGTTTTAACATCCAAATACACAGTCTCTCGTATGTTGGAAAGAGACGACTTCACCAAACGCCATAAAGCTGGAACTCCTATCTCTATGATTGAGTTTTTATATCCACTCGTACAAGGTTATGATTCCGTTGCCATGAAAGCGGATGTGGAATTGGGTGGAACGGATCAGAAGTTTAATATGTTAGTCGGTCGCGACTTACAAAGAGAATATGGACAAAAACCACAATCTGTTGTGACCTTACCTCTCCTTGTGGGTCTCGACGGTGTTAAAAAAATGTCCAAGTCTCTTGGCAACTATGTTGGCATCATAGAAAAACCCATTGATATGTACGGAAAAATCATGTCGATCTCCGATGATCTCATGTGGAATTATTTTGAACTTTTGACTGACCTTCCCCTAACGGAAGTGGAAAAACGAAAGGCGGGAATCGCGGGTAAATCACTCCATCCCAAAGAAGTCAAAACGGAACTCGCTCTCCTCATTATGGACCAACTCCATCCGGTAGAGGAAAACCGAAAGGCTGTGGAGGAGTGGACTGCCATCCACAATACTAAAAATAGGGCCCTTCCGGACGAGATTCCTATCGAGAATTTGGATCCTTCTTATTTTGCAGAAAAACCACCGCTTCTTGTCTATGTATTGTCCCAATTGAAATTCATTCCGAGTGTCTCGGAGGGTCGTCGGCTCATCCAGGCGGGTGGTTTGTATTTGGATGAAGAAAAAATCACTGATGCAAGCCTATCTTTGGAGCCAGGAAAAGAATACCTGATCCGCCAAGGAAAGAAGGGAAAATTTTTAAAGATAAAGACTTAAAGGCAATGGTAGACCGTTTTAGAACGGTCCCGCCAAATCCGATAATCGAAAGTAAGGAAACCCATACCCAAATGTCTCTCGATCCGACAAATGAAGAAAAGGAAATTCAGGATATTGTTCATGAACTTTCCCAGGACATCGAGAAGGACAGGTTATTTGCTAAAAAACTTCGTAAGTTCGCTCTGGTTTCTGCCCTCTCTTTTGTCGGGATTACTGTTCTTGTTCTTTGTGGGTATTTGCTCTATCTCAGTCTGAGTGTTACCAAACTCGAGACCGAGGTCAAAGAAAAAGAAAAGAACCTTCGTGAACTGGAACAATCTCTTTTCTCACTGATGTACCAAGAACAACTTCGGGATGAGAAGGCACTGGAAGGTGATGCTGAACCCGATGCGGAACTTGCCAAACAAGTCGAAGAGAATGTTCAGTTCCTAAAAGAAGTGAGCCAAAATACTAAGGGTCGTAATGTCCTTCGGGGCAATGAAACCCAAAAAGAAATTGCTCTTACTTTTGATTTGGCTACGGGAGAAGAACTTCCTGTATTGTACAATTATATCAAAGAACATAAAATCAAAGTGACCCTCTTTCTATCCAATGAAAGACCTTCTGATATCAATGGTTCTTTCTTTCTTCGTCAAAATTTAGATTATATCAAAAAAATGGCAAAAACAGGATCGGTAGAATTTGGAAATCATACCTGGTCGCATTTTAACTACCAAAGATCCGTAACAGAAACATCCTTAAAAAAACGATTGGTTCTTGATTATCTTTCTAAGTCGGTTCTTGACCTGCCACGGATGGCGGAAGAATTAAAACGAGTGGAAGATACATTCCATTCTCTCACCAAACAAGAATTAAAGAAATACTACCGCCTACCTTACGGTGCCCTTAGCCAATTGATTTTAGATGCCCATGCAAGTCTCGGATATACGGATCATATTATGTGGTCGAATAATTCGAAAGGGTCCCTCGATCTACCGGATTATATTAGCAAACAATTCTTATACAAAAAAACATCCAAAGGGAAAAAGGAAGTGGTTCGCAATCCTCATTACAAAACAGGGGAAGAAACTTTGACTTTTTTAGAAAATTGGGAGAAGGCAGATGCGAACGGAATGAACGGTGCCATCATCCTGATGCATTTGGGTGGGCCTAGAAAATTTGATAAATTGATTTATATCCTTCCTACTTACATCGAACGGATGAAGGAAAAAGGATATAAGTTTGTGACTCTCACTGAAGTTTTAAATGATAAAAAGGATTAAATCGACTTCATCAGGTTCTGCTGACGTCGTCCGGTTTTATTGAATTTCGTTCTACTTCCTACCAACCTTAAAATCTTCCACTATCTTACTTAAATCAATTCTCCAACAACCGCACTTTTTCGATACGGCTGTTGGGAATGAATCCTAGTTTTTAAACAAATCTCTTTTTTCTTGTTTGGTATTTCCCAACCATCCAATCTTTGAATAGGTAGAGATTGAGATAAAATACCGGAACCATGATGAGAGTGATGAAAGTGGCAAATGCCAATCCCCAACCGAATGCTAAGGCCATCGGCACAAGAAATGGATCCTTTCCACCTATGCCGTAAGCTGTGGGAAGGAGTCCAAGAACCGTTGTCACCGTGGTTAAGATTACGGCCCTTAGGCGAATGCTTCCTGCTTCCACGAGAAGATCAAAAGTAGATTTACTTGGATCTTCAATTCGAAGTTGGTTGGCGCAGTCCACAAGGACAATGGAGTCGTTTACGACCACTCCCGCAAGTCCGATGATCCCAAGAAAGGCAAGGAAGGAAAAGGGTTGGCCATGGAGTAAAAAGGCAAAGATCACTCCAATGACGGCAAAGGGAATGGCACTCATCACAATCAGAGGTTGTGCTAAAGAGCGGAATAGGGAAGCAAGGATCATATAAATGATAAGAAGGCCCACAAGGAAGGCTCGTCCAAGAGAGGCCATAGACTCTTCTGTATCTTTATTTTCTCCAGAGAACCGAACCGAATAACCAGGGTATTTGGCGATGATTCCTTCTGTGAGTTTTTTGGCTTCGATATTCACTTGTCTTGAGGTTGAAACCGTTTCATCAATGTTAGATGTGATTGTTAATAACCGTTTCCCATCCAAGTGGTTGATGGAAGCCCGTCCCGGATTTCTGTCATAACTTGTCAGTCTGGAAACGGGAATTAGGTTTCCTGTAAGGTTGTTTACATACACTTTGTTTAAGTGGGCGAGGGAAGACCTGTATTCTTCTGGAAAACGAACTCGCACGTCCACTTCTTCGTCAGCCCTTTTGATTTTTGTAGAAACGGTTCCTTGAAGTGCAGTGTTGATCGCAAGAGAAACGGATTGGACACTGACTCCGGCAAAAGAAGCAAGGGTTTCATCCACGGAAACTCGAATTTCATCTTTTCCTTCATTGAAGTCGTCTCCAATATCCGTGACTCCATTGATTTTGGCAAGGGCTGCTTTGAATTCACCGCCAATTTTGAGTAAGGTGGCAAAATCATCCCCTTTGATTTCAATCGCAACTGGTTTTCCCACAGGAGGCCCACCAGCCAATTTTTCAAATTCAAGATTGACCAGTTTTCCTTTTAAAGGAAGGAATTCTTTCGGAGTGTCGGAGATAGAATGAGCTACTTCTTTCTCTTGACCAAGGTTTTCTTTGGCCAGTTTTTCTTCCAAAAGAAGGAGGGCTTTTTCATTTAACATGAATTTGGTGTTTTCGCGCACCACTTCGATGATTTTTTCTGTAGATCTTTCTCTGTTGTCATCAGGAGTGAGATAGACCATCACTTGGGCGTAATTTTTTCCCCGTTTGGTAAAGGGGTCGTTTGGATCCTTTTGGATGATTCCCACACGGGAGATATAGTTTTCCACTTCTCCTTTTGGTAGTTTACCGACAGCATCTTCAATGGCTCGAATGAAACGATCGGTTTCTTCTAACTTAAGGCCAGTTTCCGCTGTGACTCGCACTTGGAAGGTTTCAATGGCACCGGGAAATAGTTTGAACTTTCCGAACTTCACTTGGATGGCGAGGGAAAAAACAAAAAGACCCATAAGAAGACCCACCATCTTCCATCGATTCTTCAAAGCAAAACTAAGGAAAGGTAGATAGGTGTTTTCTTTGAATCTGATAAACCAATGCGATTCTTCTTTGACTTCGCCTTTCATATCAGTGGCTTTACTCACATCATATAAGTGAGAAGGTAACATAAAGAAGGCTTCAAATAGGGAACTACATAAAGATAGGATGACCACGAGAGGAATGGAGTGGATGAACTTTCCAAAAATTCCAGTCATAAAGAGCATGGGTCCAAAGGCAGCAATGGTAGTCGTGACAGTGGCTGAAACTGGAGCTAAAACTTCACTTGTCCCTCGCATCGCCGCTTCAAAAGGTTCTTCTCCCATTTCCAAATGGCGGTAGACATTTTCACAAATGATGATGGCATCATCTACGAGAATCCCGACCACAATGATAAGACCCATCATGGAAATTAAATTCAAGGTGAGTCCCATATAGTTCATCGCAACAAAGGTCATGGCAATGGAGATCGGAATCCCAAGGGCAGTCATGAGAGCCATTCGCCAACCAAGAAAAACAAATAGGGAAGCGGTTACGAGAAAAAGTCCAGAGACTGCATTGGAAGTCAAAACTCCCAGGCGTCGCCGAATGTATTTGGATAGGTCATTTACGAAAGCGTGTTTGACAGTCCCACCAGTAGATTTAATAAATTCTTCTACCACTAGTTTGGAATCATCCACAACAGTGATGGCATCAGCCTTTTCCCGTTTTATGACTGTTAACGCAATGGCAATATCCCCATTGGATTTGTCCAAATAATCGGAGTCTTCAAATCCTTCGGTAACGTGGGCTACATCTCGAATCCGTACAGAACGTCCGGCGTCATTGGATCGAACAAAAACATTGGCGATTTCTTCTGCGGAATCAAATTCTCCTACGGTGCGAACAATGATTTCTCTGGTTTTTTCATTGATATTTCCCCCAGGGAAATTGATATTTCGGAGTCGCAGTGCATTGATGACCTGGGTGGAGGAAAGGGATAGGGCTCTTAATTTATCAGGATCTAAATCCACCTTCATTTCCCGTTCTCGCCATCCGCGTTTTGTGATCCTTGCCACAGTCGGCAAGTCTTTCAATTTTTCTTCTAGGATTTTAGCTTGGTCGCGGAGTTCTTTCGCATTTAACAGAGGTTTGTTGTCTTTGGTGACAGAAGTTAAATGAATTTCGATTACGGGTTGTCTTGCTGTTGTGATTTCCGTGACTATGGGATCTTCTACTTCTGCCGGTAAATCTTGAATCCGATCAATGGCCGATTTTAGATCATCGACTACTTTTTGAGTGTTTTTTGTGTTCGGATCGATGGTGACGATGATTCCCGAACGGTTTTCCAAGGACGCAGAACGAAACTCTTTGATCCCATCCACTTCTTTGATTGCATCTTCCAAAGGTTTGGTTACCAACTTTTCCACATCGGCTGGTGCTGCCCCTGGATAGACGGAAGTAATACTCACAATATCAAAATTGATATTGGGAAAGGCTTCACGATTCATTGTGGCGGCTGTGAATCCACCCACAAGAAGAATGAGAAAGGTAAGAAGGTTTACGAATAAACTCTTCGAAAGAAAATACTCAACTATGGATGATCCCATATGGCTCCTTTAGGAGAAAAATCTATTTAATCTAACAACTTGCCGGCAGTATCGATGTCTTCGTTATAACCGAATAACTTTGTACTTTTGAGTCGGTCTACATAAAGAACTCCGAATAGGTGATCACACTCGTGTTGTAGTACAATGGCGCGATACCCTTCTATGATCTCTTCATGTTCTTCAAAATTTTCATCCCGCCATTTCATTTTGATTTTATCGGGTCTTTCGACGTAACCACGCATGCCGGGAACCGAAAGACAACCTTCCCAAAATCCATCTCCAGGTCCAGAAAGGGGGGTGATTTCTGGATTCAGGATGATTTGGTTCGGAACTTCAGGAGTTCCCGGATACCTTCCATTGTCGTCGTCCTGACCAACAACGACTAATTTTTTTAACACACCAATTTGTGGGGCAGCAAGGCCCACACCATCGGCATGACGCATGGTTTCAAACATATCTCGAATCAGTTTTTTGAAATCCTTGGTTTGGATTTCGGATTCAGTTACGTCTTCGCTCGTTTGACGGAGTAAGGGATTGCCAATCTTGAGGATTTTTCTAACAGCCATAATCTATTATGGAATAGATTGGAAAAGGTCACTGATTGATCAAGTGATCTCCTATCCAAATGAAAAAGAATTTGACAGGGAAGGGTTGGAACGCTGAAATCTCGGGAGGGATTTTGGAGACGAGGGGAATCGAACCCCCGACCTTTTGAATGCCATTCAAACGCTCTCCCAACTGAGCTACGTCCCCTTGTGCTAATCCAAGGTGGGTGACCGCGTTTGTCTGTCAACAGAATCCCAAAATGGCTAAGGAACCAGAAATTTTATGGGACAAGATACGGTAGAAGAACTGACTAAAAAACTGAAAATCCAATCGGATATCATCAAAGGCTATGAAAAGGTTCTTCGACTCAACGAACAAGAATTAGCAAACGCGGACGAGATCATTCGTATGTACGAACAAATCATCGATTACTCCCGAGTGGAACTTCGCGAAGCCAAAGAAACTGTCCAAGCAAGCTCCATGGTATCAAACCTTAGCCGGGATGAACTCATGTCTGCTTTCGACAAAATTAAGTCACTGGAAGATGCAAACCGTAAACTAAGAGAAGAATCACTAAAATTTAACAAAGATTAAACCATTGAAACCCAATTCTCTTCCGCCGATCATCCGAAAAAACGAAGAAGGTGGATTCTATCTCTCTTCTTCTTACGAATTGGATGACTTGTACCATTTTATCTTGGGTCAAGCAAAACGGCTTGTTTCTGCAAAATCGGCAGCTTTCTACTTTCGAAACGAACGAGGAAACTTAAGTCGTTTCGGACTGATCAGCGACAAATCCAGTGCGGGTTCCATCGCCAAACATGTTTTTAAAACTCGCAAAAGTATACTCGTTAAAAAAGGAACCCATCTAAAGGATACAGACGGCCCGGTGGGTGAATCTTATATTGCCTGTTATGTGGGTGATGAAATGGGAGATTTGGCTCTCGGAGTTCTTGTTTTAGAGGGTATCAAACATTTCCAAAATTTTTCCGAACAGGATTTGGATTTAATCAATTACTTTAGTGCCAACCTGAATGCTTTATTTAAAGATACTGTTCTTTCAGAAGCAGAACCACAGTTTTTTAATTCTCTTACCACTTCCATTCTACTACTCATTGACAACGCCAATATTCATAACAATAACAATCGCCTTCAATATTTTTTAGAAGAAATCATTCGGGTGGCAGTTCTGATCAATACGAGTGTAGATTTAGAACATGTTCTTGAGATGGTGATGGAATCGGCAAAATCCGTATTTCGTACCGAAGCTAGTTCCTTGCTTTTGTTAGATGATAAAAAAGAGTATTTAATCTTTCATACGGTGACGGGTGAAAAACGTGAAGAAGTGGCTAAAATCAAGGTTCCCGTGGGCCAAGGGATTGCCGGAACTGTTGCTGTCACCAAGCAACCCATGATCATCAACGATGCCCAAAATGACAACCGAGTCTTTCGGGACGTGGACAAAGCTTCTAATTTCATCACTCGCAATATTCTCGCTAGTCCCTTAACGGTAGGTGATGAAGTCATTGGTGTGATCGAAGCCATCAACACCATTGATCGAAATAATTTTAGCCAAGATGATATTGATACTTTTTTATCTTTTTCCAGTGCTTGTGCGGTCGCCATCCAAAAAACAAGGCTTCTCGAAAACCTAAACGATACCAACTTAGAACTCAAACAAAAACTAAGTACTTTGGAATCTATCTTTGATTTGGGGCAAGCGGTTCTCGAATCTCACGATGAACTTGGGCTTATGTCCAAAACTTTGAGTATCCTCACCAAAGAGTTGTCATGTGAAGATGCGGGTATGGTCATCATCGAGGAAAAAAATAAAAACCGCATCCAAGTTTATGCAAGACAAATGGGAATTGTTCGTGAGTCGTTTTTCCCCATGCCAGAGAGTCGGCTTTTCCTCAGCCTTATGGAATCGGGAAATCCTCGGATGGCCGTGGTTTCTTCGCAGTTAGAAGAATCTTTTTTAGAATTAGAGTTTTATACCTTAAAGAAAAATTTCCTCATCCTTCCTATTGCTCCTCGGGGTGGAAATTTACGAGCCGCACTTTATGTGAGTGGAAAACAATCGGCCCATTCCTTCAATGAAACAGACCTTCGTATGTTAAAGACCCTGTCTTCGCCACTCGCAAAGGCTTATGAAAATCTCCGTCTGAACCAAGAGATCATTACAAAGAAATCGATTGAAAAAGAAATCGAGATTACAAGAAAAATCCAAAACAATATTTTACCCAACTCACTCATTCAATCTCCCCTGTTTGACTTAGGGGTGATGTCAGTCGCCGCCAAAGAAGTGTCAGGTGATTTTTACGATTTTCATTCCTTTGGAGATGATCAGTTTTCTTTTTTAGTGGCTGATGTTTCTGGAAAAAGTCTACCTGCTGCTATTTTTATGGCGATGTCTAGTTCCATCATTCGCACACTTTCAAGGACCACAGACCTTTCCCCATCCGAACTTTTATTTCGAGCCAACCAACTCATCTACGAGGACTCCCAGTCAGGGATGTTTGTGACTTTGTTTCTTGTAAACTACCAAAGACGAACTCGAACCTTAAAGTTTGCCTCTGCCGGACATAATGACCAAATTTGGATTCGTAAAGATGGGAGTTTTGAACTTCTGAAGGGGAAGGGGGCGCCCCTCGGTGTAGTTCCGCACACGAACTATCAAGGTGGGGAGATCCAGATTGAACCGGGGGATATTTTGGTCTTTTATACAGACGGAGCCATTGAGGAAAAAAATCCCGACGAAGAGGAGTATGGCCTCGACCGGTTTGTCGAATTTATCATTGAAAGAAGGAACGAATCCTCACAAAAAATTGTGGAAGAGGTCTATGATGACATTCGAAAGTTTTCTCGTTCCGAAGAACAATACGATGACTTTACTGTAATGATCCTTAAATTTGCGGAAGTGACTAGTTTTGAAATCTCTAGGATTTTCCCGGCAGTGCCAGACGAAATTCCAAAACTTCGCGATTTTATTTCGGAACATTTAGAAGGCAAAATCACAAAACCCTTTGCCTTCGACGATATTCTTATATCTTTGGATGAAGCAGCGACCAATATAGTCATGCATAGTTACAAAGATACGGAACTAACCCATCCTAGTTTCGAATGTAGATTAGAACTACTCGGGGACAACCTTAAGGTAGTTCTAATCGATGAGGGGAAACCCTTTGACAGAAAAAAAGTTCCTAAACCTTCCGTAGAAGCCAATGTAAAAGGGGAACGGAAGGGCGGATTTGGCGTTTATCTTATGGAGACTCTGATGGACAAAGTGTCCTATGACTTCAACGGGAAACAAAACATAACCTATTTGGAGAAAACGATCGTATGAACGAAGACAAAATTGGAATCCATTCGGAAGCAATTGGAGACAAGTTGGTTGTACATGTCCAAGGCAATTTGGATGTTCACAATACACATAAAATAGAAAAAGATTTGATGGCCCTTGTCGGAGCGGCAGGAAAACCAGTCATTTTCAATTTGAGTGATGTTCCCTTTATCTCTTCTGCAGGACTTCGGTTGCTCGTCACAACACTACGCCTTTGCCAAGAGCAAAAAATAAGCATTTCTATCTGCGGTCTTCAACCGGCGGTAGAGAAAGTATTCGATATCATTGGAATGCAGCAGCTATTTACAATTTATCCTGATTTGAGCTCTGCTCTGAAGTAAAAATCACTTTTCTAAGTGATCCTAGACAAAACATTGGAAAAAAACTTATGGAAACCAAGCAGTATTCCCTAAACAACCCGTTTAAAGAAACCAAGGCTCCGGAAACTCAAACCGGAATTTATGATGATGCTCTCAAACTAGGAAAGGAATTAATTGAAAAACCCTTTCTAGGAGGCGGAGAAGATCGAATCCGCGTCCAACACTCCAAAAGCCGTATGACGGTTTGGGAGAGAATCAAAGTCCTTACCGACGAAGAACCTAATATCACTTACCAAAACTGGGGACCCAATTTAGACGGTGCCTCGATTGTGACTGGAATTTTAAATATCAAAGGTCGTGATGTTGCAGTCTACGGACATGACTTCACACTTCGTGCCGGTTCCATGGACGCAACGAACGGAAGTAAACTCGCTCGTCTCATCCAAATGGCAGGAACTCATGGAATTCCTCTCATTGGTATGAACGACTCTGCGGGTGCCTATGTTCCTGCGGGAGTGGGTGGACTCGATGGTTATTCGGAAGCTTTTACGGCACTCCGAAAGATCAGTGGTGTGGTTCCTTCTGTCATGTTGATGTTTGGTTTTAATGCCGGTGGTGGAGCTTACCTTCCGCGCCAAGGATCTTTTATGATCCAATGTGATGGAACCTTCTTTGGTCTCACAGGTCCCGGTGTTGTGAAATCAGTTCTTGGTGAAGATGTTTCTGCTGAGGATTTAGGTGGACCAAAAGTTCACGGACAGTCCGGTGTGGTTGACCTTGTTACCAATGATGAGCTGGGTTCCCTAAGAACTGCCATTCGTTTGTTATCTTATTTACCAGACAATAATCATAGTTTTGCGCCGTTTTATCCTACATCAGATCCTGTGGACAGATTCATTTACGAAGAAGACATCCTTTTCCGTAAAACTTTCAATTCCCCAACAGGTATGAACACTCCGTTTGATATCACTCTTTACTTACAACAAATCTGTGACCATGGCGAGTTCTTTGAATTACAACCACAAAGAGCAAGAAACATTGTGACTGCTTTTGGCCGAATCGGTGGACATGTAGTTGGTTTTCTTGCCAATAACTCTGCCGTATCTTCTGGTCAGATTGATATCGGGGCTTCTCGCAAAGGAACTCGTTTTGTAAGATTCTGTAACTTATACAATATCCCTATGGTATTTGTAGAGGACACAACTGGATTTTTACCAGGACGTGACCAAGAACAAAATGGAATTGTTCTCGAAGGTAGAAAACTTCTCGATTCCATC
Organism: Leptospira chreensis; assembly: GCF_016919165.1. Lineage (GTDB taxonomy): Bacteria > Spirochaetota > Leptospiria > Leptospirales > Leptospiraceae > Leptospira_A > Leptospira_A chreensis. The sequence continues at coordinate 118,962 of NZ_JAFFPS010000010.1, read as the reverse complement.
ATTGATCTTCGCACTCCAAGACTTACTCTCATCATTCGTAACGCCTTTGGTGGAGCTTATGCAACATTTAACTCCTATTTTACGGGAGCATCGATGGTGTTTGCTCTTCCTACGGCAAGGATTGCGGTAATGGGTCCTGCAGGAAAAGAGTATGTTTACAAAGACGAAATCACAACCATCCAAAAAGAATTTTTAGCCAATGTAAAAAAAGGTATGAGTGATAAGGAAGCCGCTTCCATTCGTGATTCCAAACTTTTTGAAATTGGCCAAAGATACGAAAGAGAACTAATGAATCCAAAAGAAGCACTTTCTCTTGGTTCGGTTTCTTCGATCATCCTACCAGGATACACAAGAAATGTGTTATCTAAAAACTTGAGTTTCCTGATGTCCAAATACAAACCGGCGGAAATGTCCGGTCCTCAAAGGGAGTTTGAGTAATTCCATGTTAGATAAGAATTTAAAACGCATTCAATTCCAAGAATCCGAATCCGCATGGATTCGTTCTTTCAGTGTGGAATCGATCAAATGTCTCATTGTTTGCCGTGGCCCTGTTCGTAAAGAAACCATGGATGTTTTTGATTCCATTGGTGTGAAGGAATACGGAATTTTACTTTCAGAAAAAGATTCCATCGTTTATCCAAAGGCTCTCGCTCCGGAACTTCGTAACTTTCGATTCCCAGAAAATATCCACCGTGTTCCTGATTACATGGGTGCTGGTAAAGAAGAGAAAGAACAACGCATCCGCCAAATCATAGGAATTGCTAAAGATAATGGATACACTCATATCTTTGCCGGTTACGGATTTATGGCAGAGGATGCAGAATTCATTGAAGCCATTGAAAAAGCCGGAATTATTTTTATGGGACCAAGTTCCCATGTGGCCAAAGGTGCTGGTGCCAAAGACGAAGCTAAAAAATTGGCAAGAAGTCTGAATGTATCGGTAACTCCTGGTGTGGATAATATCACAGCTCTTGCTTTACTTCGTAAAACGGGAAATTCTAAAGACGGACTTCTGAAAGTTGCTAAAGAAAATAATTTAACCTTTTCTTTCAATGAAGCGCGGTCTCTCGAAGACAATGCAGAAGACTTACTCCAACTTTCTTACGAAAAAACCATAGACATCACATCCATCCCTGACTTACAAAAAGAATCTGCGATTCTTTGTGAAGATATTTGGAAAAAATATCCTGGCAAAAGAGTTCGATTCAAATACATCGGTGGTGGTGGTGGAAAAGGCCAACGTGTCATTGGCGAAAAATCAGAAATTGATGCTGCTGTTATGGAAATCCTTGCGGAATCCAAAGTCACAGCCGTTGGATCCAACAGAAACTTTCTCATCGAACTTAATATTGAAAACACTCGCCACAACGAAATTCAGTTAATTGGTAACGGAGAGTGGTCTTTGTCTCTTGGGGGACGTGATTGCTCTTTGCAGATGCATGAACAAAAACTTTTAGAGATTTCACAAACTGTGGAATTACTCCAAAAAGAAGCGGATATAGTTCGTTCGGCAAATCCTAAAAAAGCTGCCATCTTAGATAAAGACGTACAAACTTTAAAAGATATGGAAAACCAAGCCGAAGTGTTCGGTAAGGCCATTCGTTTGAATTCTGTATCTACTTTTGAATGTATCGTAGAAGGAAATAGTTTCTTCTTTATGGAAGTAAACACAAGGATTCAGGTGGAACACCGGGTCACTGAGATGGTGTACAAAATGAAGTTCACCAATCCGAACGATCCGAATGATATCTTTTATATTGATTCCCTTGTAGAAGCAATGGCAGTCCTTTCCATCCACGGACCAAAAGTTCCTAAACCAGAACGAATTGTTCGCAACGTATCCGGTGCGGAAGTTCGAATCAATGCCACAAACCGAGCGCTGCAACCACACGCAGGTGGGATCATTCAAAACTGGTCCAATGAACTCCCGGAAGAGATCCGTGATGACCAAGGAATTTGTACTCGTAACCCAGACACGGGAGCTTTTGTTCACTACAACTTAGCTGGTGCCTACGATTCCAACGTGGCTCTCATTGTTTCTTATGGAAATTCGAGAACAGAAAACTTAGAAATTTTAGGAAATATTCTTCGCAAAACAGAGCTTAGAGGGCAAAACCTAGAAACTAACTTACTCGTTCACTACGGACTCATCCAGTGGATTTTGGGTAAGGATGCGATGTTCAAACCATCTACGGCATTTATGATTTCGTATTTGGCAGGAATTGGTGCCTTACAATCCATCATCAATGATTTGGATTTAGAGTATCTTTGGACTGAGAAAACAAAAGCGGCTGATGCGGATCTCAAAAAAGTCCTAAACAAAAAGATGACCCTTGTCATTCGACCTATGGAACGTCTTCTTGCTAACCCACATTTACTGGGTGGATTTTTAGGATACTTTGATGGCAAACTTTGGACTCGCAAAGGGGATACAGTTACTTTCTCTGAAAACCCCATCCAATTTTTAGATTCTTTGTATTACTATTTGAACTTAGATACAACGGAAGCCAAAGCAAGCTCTGAAAAGATTTGGGATCATGATGCCAACCTTCTGACAGAAGCCAAAGCATTTTATTCTGAATTGTCGACTCGCACTGGCCTTAGTTCTTGGAAAGAATTGTCCGAAGCACTCGCTAAGGGTAAAAATCCTTCGAAGTCACTTTCGGAAGAACTTTGGACAGCATCGGTGGCAAGCCATAACGGATTCCAAGCGGGACTAGAAACTCTATTACTGTTACCAAAAATCGGTATTAAATCCAACTTCTTTGGTTTGGATGTGAATGCAGATTTGGACGGAGTGGTTCCTGAGGAATTTAAAAGCAAAGACACAAGAGATGCTTTTATCAAAACACTGAACCCACCACCAAAAATGTCTGGGGATGAAATTGTGGCACCGATGGGGGGAATGTTCTATTCTAAAGAAGCTCCGAATCTACCACAACTCATCAATGAAGGAGAACATTTCCAAGCGGGACAACCTCTCTTTATCATTGAGGTAATGAAGATGTTTAACAAAATTCTGGCTCCTGTGAGCGGAACCATTGTGAAAAATCTTATGGTGGATTCTGATGGAAAGATCGTTTCTAAAGCACAAGCTATCTTCAAAATCAAACCAGATGAAATTCTCAAAGAAGAATCTCCTGAAGACATTCGCGCGAGAAAAATTAAAGTAACGAAAGAGTTGGGTCTCGGTTAATCAACCGTAACCCACAATCGTTTTGTAAATTTCAGAAAGAGGGAGGATGTGGTCAACACCTCCTCTCTTAATCGCTTCCTTCGGCATTCCAAACACAACCGACGTTTCTTCGTTTTGAGCAATGGTTTCTGCACCTGCTTCCTTCATCTCATGTAAGCCGGCAGCTCCATCATCTCCCATTCCTGTCATAATGATTCCCTTGGAATTTTTCCCAGCTTGTCTTGCCACTGAACGAAAGAGTACATCCACAGATGGTTTGTGACGATTCACAAGAGGGCCATCCATCACTTCCACATAGTATTGGGCTCCCGATCGCTTTACAGTCATATGGCGGTTCCCTGGTGCAATGAGTGCTAGTCCTCGGACGACGCGGTCTCCGTCTTTTGCTTCTCTGACACTAATTTCACAAATGGAATCCAATCGTTTGGCAAAGGTTTCTGTAAACTTTTCAGGCATATGTTGGACAATGACAATACCTGGGGTTTTATCTTTGGGTAGTTTTGTGAGCACTTCTTCCAAGGCAATGGTCCCACCCGTGGATGTGCCAATCGCGACAATTTTTTCTGTGGCTTGGAGTTGGGAGATATCTTGTTTTTTATCGGTTTTGATCGTGAACTGTTGTTTGTTAGAAAGGGTTGGCAGTGACTTTAAAGAAACCGCTGCCGCTGCGATCACGGCATCGGTGAGTTCAATGGTTGATTCATGTAAAAAATCTTTTAATCCGATTTTTGGTTTTGTGATGATATCAATGGCCCCAAGACTCATCGCAAGCATGGCAGTATCTGAACCTTCTGTGGTCAAGGTGGAACAAATGACAACAGGGGTTGGTCTTTCCGACATGATTTTTTTTAAAAAAGACAATCCATCCATTCTTGGCATTTCGATATCCAAAACAATGACATCGGGCCAATCATTATTCATTTTATCTAAAGCAAAAATAGGATCGGAAGCGCTGCCTAAAAATTCGAAAACCGAATCTTCTTTGAAAATTTCAGCTAATACCTGTCTTACGACAGCAGAGTCATCGATTACAAAAACTTTGATTTTTTTCATAAGTTTATTTTTTTTCTACCCAAACTTCACCGTCCCAAACTGTAAAATAGACTTTTCTTGATAAAGTCCCGCCAGTGTCTTCTGAGATGATTTTGATTTCATTTTCTTTTAGAACCTTCTTCGCAAACTCGGCATTCCTTGTTCCAACAAGGGAGGTGGAATTGTCTTTTAGAATTTCTCTTTCTTCATGGAGGAACATATTTGAACCTCCGAAAATTTTAGCATAATACTCATTTGGTTTTGATTTATGTTTTTTAATTTCTGTTAAAAAAAATGCAACGGCATCTTGTCCATATTTATGTGTTTTTTCTGAATGAAGATCGGCAGGAGTGGGTAGGAGGTAGTGGCACATCCCTCCGATATGGCGATTGGGGTGCCATAAAACAATGGAAACACAAGACCCAAGTAAGGTACGAACTCTAAATTCTGCTCCGCCGAAAAAAATTTCTCCGGGGTTCAAAAACCGGTCTGTGACTTCCTTGGGAGATTCCATTTAAGTAACATTGGACGAAGTTTCTTGGATGGCTTGTAACTCAGAAAGCTCCAAAATTTGGTTCACCTTTAAAATAATCACAAATTTGTTCTCTAACTTTCCCAGTCCTTGGATAAAATCTAAACGGATTTTAGATCCGAAACTTGGCGGTTCTTCGATGGATTCAGGTACGATGTCTACCACTTCATTCACAGCATCCACAAGGAGCCCGACATCAATGATTTCTGTTTCTAGTTTGATTTCAGTGATGATGATACAGGTTTTGCGAGTGGTTTCTGTTTTTCTTTTGTAGAATCTGGTATTGAGATCAATGACTGGTACTACATTTCCTCTGAGATTAATTACCCCAGGAATGTAATCGGGCATCATCGGGACATGGGTCACCGATTCAAATTCGATGATCTCTTTGATGTACAATATTCCCAAACCAAAAAGTTCTTCCGAAATGAGAAAGGTTAAGTATTGGAGTTCCTGCATATGGATATCCTATTTAATACTTCTGAAACTTATCTGTTTCATCGGACGCACTGGACTTTCTTGCAACTGGTACTGGTTGCCGTCCCGAAGGTTTGGCAACTGGTTTTGATTGTTTCGATTCAAACGTTGGTTGGAAAGCCGATTGTTTTCCTAATTTGAAGAAACTAATGGAAGAGAGTAATTTCTCTGCTTGTGCTTGGAGTTCTTCCGCAATCGCTGCAAGTTCTTCCGAGGCAGTGGCTGATTGTTGAGAGACTTGGTCGAGTTGGCCCATGGCTTTATTGACTTCGTTCACACCAGAGGACTGTTCCTGACTTGCCGCAGTGATTTCTTGTACTAAATCCGCAGTTTTATTGATGGCTGGAACAATTTCTTCAATGAGTTTTCCCGCAGACTCGGCAATTTGTACGGAATTTCCAGCCAAACTTCCGATTTCATTTGCTGATTTTTGCGAACGTTCTGCGAGTTTTCTAACTTCAGAAGCGACAACAGCAAATCCTTTTCCATGTTCCCCAGCTCTTGCCGCTTCAATTGCAGCATTTAACGCAAGTAAGTTGGTTTGGTAAGCAATGTCTTCGATGATGGAAATTTTATCTGCAATCTCTTTCATTGCTGATACAGTATTTCGGACCGCTTCTCCTCCTTGTTTTGCATCTTTGGCAGATTTGGTGGCAATGGTATCTGTTTGTTTTGCATTCTCTGCATTTTGGTCAATGGAGGCTCCCATTTCTTCTAAGGAAGCGGATGTTTCTTCTACTGAGGCTGCTTGTTCGCTGGCTCCTTGGGAAAGAGTGCTCGCAGTAGATGCCACTTCGTCGGCGGCATTTACCAAAGCGTCCGTATTGGTTCTCACATCGTTAATGATATCCACAAGTTTTTTGGAAGTATTGTTAAAGGAGTCTCTAAGTTTTGCAAATCCTCCATCATATTCGTTCGTGATGAGTTGTGTGAGATCTCCACTTTCTAAAGCAGCAAGTCCAATCACAAGATCGTCTACAATGCGAGCTGTTTCGATTGCGATGTTTTTTTGATCAGTGATGTCTGTTGCAAATTTAATGACTTTATAAGGTTTTCCATTGAGATCAAGGATAGGGTTGTAGGTGGCTTGGAGCCAAACGCCTTTTCCTCCCTTGCCGATCCTTCTGTATTCTGCTGTTTGGTATTCACCTCGATTGAGTGTAATCCAAAATTGACGGTATTCTTCTGAGTTCACCATGGAAGGTTCCACAAACATTCTGTGGTGTTTTCCAGCAATTTCTTGTAAGCTGTATCCCATTGTTTTTAGGAAGATGTCATTGGCTGTGATGATGGTTCCATCCATATTGAATTCGATGGTTGCTTGCGCTTTGTTGATGGCTTCAATTTGACCGACAAACTCTCGAACCTGTTTTTTATTTTCAGTGATGTCTGTCGCAAATTTGATCACTTTATAAGGTTTGCCATTGGCATCCAGGATTGGTGTGTAAGTAGCTTGGAGCCAAACGTCTTTTCCATTCTTACCAATTCGTTTGTATTCAGCGACTTGGAATTCCCCTCGGTTGAGAGTCGCCCAAAATTGGCGGTAAGGTTCTGAGTTTGCCTCTTGGGTTTCCACAAAGAGTCTATGGTGTTGCCCTTTAATTTCATTCAAACTATAACCAATGACATTTAAAAAGTTCTCATTGGCAGTGATGATGGTTCCATCCATATTGAATTCAATGGTTGCTTGAGATCTTTCGATAGCTCTTGAGTTCGCGTTGGTCTCTGTAACATCGGCCCATTCCACAACACTTCCGAGTCTCTCTCCAGTAGGTGTAATGATGGGATTGGCGATCAAACTGAATTCACGGTTTCCAATTTTAATACTGGTTTTGTGTTCGGAAGTAAAAGATCCAAGAAGTTTTCTTTGGTGGCTTGGATCTTTATGGTAACCATCAATATTACTTCCCATTAAATCTTTCAGTGAGAAGTTTCTAATTTGCGTTTTGATATCTGCTTCCGATTTGGCGAACATAGTGTGAATGGCTTTATTCATATACACTACATTCAAATCTAAATCGGAGATCATCACATTGGTGGATACACTATCAAGGGCTGTTTTGATTTGGATGGCATCTTTTAAAGGTTTTCCCACTTGTTTTAATAAGAGAAATAGTAAAACTGCAGTGATCAAAATAAAGATTCCACCAGAAACTAATATAGGGAAAAATTTCTCTTGGGAAGAGTTCGTATTTTGGATCGATGCAGAAAGGTTATCCTTCGTTAGTTGTGTATTCCAACGAGAAATAGAGGTCGAATAAACTTTCCAAACTTGCGGTAAGATCGATTTGAGAAGCTCTTTTTTTGAAATATCTTCCGGTTCATTTAAGTAGGACTGAATGTTGTTTACATAGTCCTCTTTTTCTGTAGATAAAACTTTCAGAATAGTAGATTCTTCTTTAGAAGAGGGGAGGGTAGATGTCTGTTCAAAGGAAGAATTTAGTTTTTCCAAATCGTATTTTATTTTAGCGATTAAGGTTTTATCTAGTTCTTGGGATTGTAGGACTATGAAAAGATCGGACTGTATGGATTGGCTTAAATTCCAAACCGTTTCCAGTGTTTCCGATTTTTGAATTTGAATTTTTGTGGTTTCTTCTGAGGGCAAAGAGTTTGTCAAAGTTCCCCAAGAATAAACGGAAGTCCAAATCACAAATAGTAAACCCGTAAGGAAAAAAACTATCAGCTTCGTGTTTATCTTAAAATTTTTCATATCATCCTCTTCATTTATATAATCTTTCGTTTTCTATCGCTATGGTTCTTTCAAAAAGAGAAGGGATGTCTATGATGAGAGCCACATTTCCATCTCCTAAAATACTCGACCCACTCACACCTTTTACATGTCGAAATACAGAACCCATGGGTTTGATTACCGTTTGGTATTCTCCGAGAAGTCGTTCTACAACGATTCCCGCTTTTTTTTCTCCATTTCTCACAATCACAATGTTTTCACGGAATGTATTTCCCTCTGAGTTCGTTGGATAATAATCCCTCAATCGGAGGAAGGGAATTAATGTCCCGCGAAGGGCAAAGAACTGATTGGAATCGGTTTTGTGTTCATCGGTAAAATGCAAACATTCCAAAACCATATCCATCGGAATGATGAATTGGTTTTGTCCTACTGCTACTAAAAATCCATCGATAATGGCTAAGGTTAATGGCAACCTAAGAATGAAACGGCTTCCCTGGTTTGGAGTGGATTTGACTGTGATGGCTCCGCGTAAGGACTCTATATTTTGTAATACAACATCAAGACCTACACCACGTCCGGAAACATTGGTGATTTGAGAAGCAGTGGAAAGGCCAGGGTGGAATAGGAGTTTGAATACCTCTTCTTCTGAGTCAGGTATGGGGCCGGAAACAAGACCTTTATCGATTCCTTTTTGCCAAACCTTTTCTTTTTGAATTCCATTTCCATCATCTGTGATTTCAATGATCACACTTCCTGCTTCATGGTAGGCATTCAGTTTGATTGTGCCTTGTTTTGGTTTTCCTTTTTTTTCTCGTTCTTCAGGAGTTTCTAATCCATGATCACAAGCATTTCTTACAAGGTGGGTGAGAGGGTCACCTAACTTATCGACTATGTTGCGATCAAGTTCAGTTTCATTTCCTTCGGTAATGAGTTTGATATCCTTACCCAGTTCTTTTCCCAAGTCACGAACGGTCCTTGTATACTTTTGAAAACTATCTCCAATGGGAACCATGCGAAGTTTGAGAGAAATTTCCCGAACTTCATTGAGAAGCCTCATGGCAAGCATAGAAGATTCTTGTAAGTTAGAATCTTCAGTTGAGCCAATGAGTTGGTTCATGTTGGCACAAGAAACAACCAATTCACCTACTCGGTTGATTAGATTGTCAATTCTTTTGGAATCAACTTTGATGGTGGCAGATTTGTTTTGGTCTTTGTTTTGATTGGATAAAAGTCTTTCCTCTGTTTCTTGGATCTTTGGATCGATAGAAGGGAGATTGGATGGAAGTTTGGCCGCCGGAGAAGGGAGTCCGGTTTTACGAGATTTTAATTCTTCAAAGTAATGGATAAGACTAGCGTCTGTTAGGATACCAATTTCTTTCCAAGTATTTCCGAGTAGGATTTCTTCCTCTGGGAGTTGGCCGGAAAGATCAGCCAGATCTTCGACAGAGGCCCCTTCTGGTAAAACATGTAAAAAGGAATCGTTTTCAATGAAGTTAAATACTTTACGAACAGTTTCTAAATCCGATTCAGAAATAAAGTGAATTTCAAAGCCTAAATAACAAGATTCGGGATCAAACCCGTCCAAATGAGAAATGATTTCGGGAATTGTTTTTAGGGAACGAATGGTTCCTATTTTTTTTAAATATCCAATAAAAGAAATGGGATCCAAACCTTGTGAAAACACATTCCGGTTGGGGCGAAAGGAGATCAGGTAACCAGGGATCCTGTAACCAGAGTTTGGTTTTGACGCTACATTAACGGAATAAGTCCCGTCTTCATGGTTCTCCGTTTCATTTCGTGTATCGTTTTGATTTTGGCCTTCTTTTTCCTTCGAAAGATTGGTAATGTTTGCTTTCAGAAAAGGTTTCATCAATTCTAAAATCGAATTTCCCTGTATGATTTTGGATTCTGGGATTTTTCCTTTGGTTTCTTCAGAAACTAAATAAGAGAGATGGTCTTTGGCATTGAGTAGAATTTCTGTGAGTTTTTGTTGGAAAGGAATTTCGTGGGAACGCAAACGATCTAAAAGATTTTCTACCACATGGGTGAACTTTACAGTGGATTCGAATCCAAACATTCCCGCAGTTCCTTTGATGGTATGAACCGCTCGGAAGATGGCATTTAAATCATTATCGGATGGACTGGAAACTTCTGTACGAAGAAGGATCGATTCCATATCACGAAGAAATTCTTCGGATTCTACTAAGTAGGCATCGATAACCTCTGTTAGATCCATAATCCGACTTTCCTCGTCCCGTATCGAAATTCTACTTCGTTTGCATGTTCTTTCTTTACTTTCACTCGGTCGCCAAAAAAACTAACAAGACCCAGTAGGTCTAAAACTTTAAGCACAGCAAGGGAATGATTTTTGAGTTGGAAAGATTTGTGTTTTTTTTCGCTCAAAACTTTTAGATACATTAAAAATTGAATCCCTGCCGAATCAATTCGTTGGATTCCACTTAAGTCTAACTCTATGACTTTCCCCTTATTGTCTGTCCAAATTGTCGATAGTTCCTTCCATTCCTTTACAAAGGGTACAGTTAGATACCCTTGCCAAACGATTTCGAAACCAAGATTGGATTCTCGAAGGGTCTGGACTGGTTCCATGGTTAGGGAAGAAGTTTGGAAATCGTATCTAACAACTCTTCAGGAGAGAAGGGTTTTGTGAGCCATGCTTTTGCACCAGAATCAAATCCTTGTTGTTTTTTTTCCGGTTGGGATTCTGTGGTTAACATGATGATGGGAGTGAATTTATATTTAGGATTCTCTTTTACTTTTTTGATAAAACTAATTCCATCCATATTTGGCATATTCATGTCGGAAACAATCAAATCCACTTCCGTCGTTTCTAGTTGTTTTAATCCTTCCAAACCATCACCAGCTTCAATTAAATCAAAGTCAGCGTTCTTTAGGTGGACAGAGATGATCTTTCTAAATACTGCCGAGTCATCAATAATCAGGATTTTTCTATTCATTGTTTGATTCCTTTTCGTTTTGGATTGGTAAAAATATTTCAGCGATAATGCAGTCCGCTTTGACTTCCGTTGTGTGATCAATGGCATTTCTGATAAAAAACATTCCATTATGTCTATGGAGAATGAAATCAACCATAGTTAGACCAAGGCCTAAACTGAATTTTTCCTTTGAGTAAAAACTTTCTACAGGCGGATGGATTCGGTAAAATGGTTCCACTAATTTTTTTTCATAATGAGTTAATTGTTTTGCATATTCATCTTCAATGATATTGTTTTTTGCAGACAAACAAAAATATCCATCTACAAAAGTAACAAAAACATCAAAGTGAGATTTTTTTTTGGAATATTTTAGCCCATTGGTGAAAACTTCATGAATCGCTAGTTTCATCGCTTCAAGATCAAAGTCAAGGGATACCGATTGTTTGACTACTGGTAGGTTTACTTTTAGTTCTCGCTCTTCAATTTCATCTTTGAATGCTTCTACAAGAGCAGGTAACAGATTGAGAAGATCTTCGCTTTTTGATCTTACTAAGTTTGTATGATTTTGAATGATGTCAACGGCAAGATCAAGACCAGACATCATCGCCATATTATGTTCATGGTTCTCATACAACAAATCCCAAAACTCTTTGTTGATTGAATAATCCTTTCCTTGATCCACTTTAATTTGTTGGATGGAGTCAATGATGGTGGACATTGCACCAAGGCCAGAACCTTGCATGAGAGTCGTTTTTAAATTTAAGATAGAGTGGAGTTCGGAATTAATTTCGTTCGTTTTGCGATGTGACTCTTTGTAATTCAACCATTCCAATTGGCTTTTTAGTTCTTTCGATTCCTCATCAACGAGAAGATATTCCATTCTCTTTAAATAGACGTATTCTAATGCTTTTTCCAAACGATCGGATACAATTTCTACATGTAAGGGCTTTAAAAGATAATCATAAACACCAAGTCTCATCACTTCGATGATTTCCTCTGTTTGATCAATGGCAGTTTGCACAATGAATACGGCAGAGGGTTCTAGTTTTTTTCTTTCTTGGATGAATGATTTTCCATCCAGAACCGGCATCATCAAATCCACCAAATAAAGGCTATATGGTCGTTTTGCAGCCATCTCAAGAGCAATTTTTCCATCCTCGGCAATGTCTGTTTCCATACCGATTCGTTTGCAAATGGCCTCTAAAAGGACTTGGTTTTCCTTTTTGTCCTCAATGATGAGGATGGGTTCCTTGGGACGCCTAAGGTTTTCCTTCGTCCGAGTCGGAGAGGGATTCATTGGATTTACATTCGATTCCACCATATAGATTATCGGAAATCCTAAGGGAGAATTCTACAGGGTTCAATTCCTTTATTTTATAATTTCAGGTAACTGGAGTTTAAAATTCGATCCCTGTCCCACTTGAGAAACAAGTTCAATACTACCACCAAGCCGGATCGCAAGTCCCTGTGAAATGGAAAGTCCAAGCCCTGTTCCTTCTATATTTCCATCATCGTTTAACCGAGTGAAGGTATGGAAAATGCGATTTTGATCTTCTTCGGAGATTCCTGGGCCGAAATCTCTTACAGAAATAGTCAATAAGTCATGATTCCATTCACAATCCACTTCAATATAAGGTTGATTGGCGTATTTGATCGCGTTGGAAAGTAGATTTAAGAGGATTTGTTGGATCTTTCCAGAATCTGATGTTAGAGGTTTTGATTCGATGGGGGGACGAAAACGAATGTCCATACCTTTTGCATTGGCTTGTGGTTGGATTAATTCTAAAGTTTGGCGACATAGATCTTCTGGTTTAAACGTTGTTAATTGGATTTTAATTTGTCCCGATTCGATTTTCATCAAATTCAGGATTTCATTGATCATGTTTAATAGTCTTGTCCCTCCGGTATAAATATAATTTAAATATTCTTTTCCTGTTTCGTCTGTGTCTGGTAAGTCGATGAGTTTCGAAAATCCAATGATTGAGTTTAAGGGGGTTCGGAGTTCATGGCTCATATGTGCTAAAAATTCCGTTTTGGCCCTATAGGCTCTTTCCAACTCCTCTTTGGTTTTCGTGAGATCCAAGGTTCTTTCTAAGACCAAAGATTCCAGAGTAGATTTATACCGATTGAGTTCGGTAATATCCATATCCCTTTGCACAAAAAGTCCCATCCACCGACTCACACTTTGGTAAATCAAAAGATTCTCATGATGGATCGGAGAGTTCTGTTTGTATTTGAGAAAACCCATCACACCTAAAAATTGATTCTCAAAACGAACAGGAATGAGGAGGAGGGTTTCTGCTTTAGTTTGATCGAAAAACCATTGTTCTCGAGGTAAAGCTTTATCCCGAGTGAGGTAAATGGATTTTTCTTTTTTTAATTTATGAACCCAACGACTAAGTCCTAAATCATACCAATCGGTATTATGAATTTCCTTTGGGAGTGGTGGGTATTTTGTAGTTTTTCTTTCATTGACCCAAACATGGAACTTATCTTTATTTTCTGCCGGTTCATATTTAAGAAAAAAAATGGAATCCATCTCAGTAAAATATAAAAGTTGGTAAAGGGCATGTGGTAAACCATCTCGAATGGACGGTTGTTGGATGAGAATTTGAATGGAGGAGGCAACCCCGAGTTCAAATCGTAATCGCCATGCAATCTCTTCTTCTTGTCTTTGTTTGGTGGTGATGTCTTTGAGACAAAACTTTGTGTATTCTTTGTTTTTATTTTCTTCTGGGAGAGTAAACTTTCCAAAAGAAGATTCTAAAATGGTTTTGTTTTCTTTATAGATCAGCTCTCTAGAAAAATCAGAATTCTCTATTTTTTTCGAAAGAAAACCATTTAAGTCAAATCCAGATTCTAAGGATTCAAAAAGCTGATTCTTTAGAATAAATTTAAATTCTTTTGTGGTTTTATCAATGGATAGGATGCTGGTTCCAGAGTCGTCCCCTTCGAGAGAGGCTTTCAGAAGTGACCAAGGATCCAAATCCATACTAGTATTGTTTGAGTAGTTCTTTGGGCAGTCGGAAACTCATGGTATCTTCTCTGCTTTCAGGAAAAAGAGATACCTTGGCATCGGGGAAGTGTTTCAAAATTTCTCCGACGATTTCGTCTACTAATACTTGGGGGCTTGAGGCTCCGGCAGTAATTCCTAATATTTTGATTTTCGAATTTATGATATGATCAGGGTTCACATCTTCCTTTCTAGAAATTTGAAAGCTATCTGGTCTCGTTTTTTTTGCCAATTGGCAAAGTCGTACGGAGTTAGATGAGTTTTCGGCTCCAATCACAAGCATGGCATCCACTGATTCCAACATGGATTGGACTGCTTCCTGTCTTTCTGTTGTCGCATAACAAATATCATCTTTTTGTGGGTGTTCTACATAAGGGAAAACTTCTTCAATTTTTTTCACAATGCTCTTTGTATCAGCCACAGAAAGTGTGGTTTGCATGAGATAAGTGAGAGGTTTGTCTTTTACGATTTTACCTTTTAGGTTTTCTACATCTTCCGGAGATTCCACGAGAAACATCTCGGCTTCTCCCATGGTTCCGATGGCTTCGTCATGGCCTCTGTGGGCGATATAGATGATTTGGTGAGAGTCTTTGATGTTGCGGGCTTTTTTATGGACTCTTGTGACGAGGGGGCAGGTGGCATCCCCAATTTTCATTTTCCTTTCTGTGGCCTCTTTTACCACTTCGGGGGAGACTCCGTGAGCAGAAAAAACCACAGTCGCTCCATCCGGGACTTCCGAGAGTTCACTAATGAATTGGATCCCTCTTTTCTTCATTTCTTCCACAACTCTTTGGTTATGGACAATTTCTTTACGAACATAGAGGGGGGTGTCCGGGTTTTCCTGAAACGCTGTTTCCACGTAGGAAATGGCATATTTCACTCCAGCACAAAATCCGCGGGGGTTCGCTAAATATATGGTCTCTAACACGTAAAAAGCCTGCCTTTTTATGAAATCCAATTCCATAGAATTCCTAGGACATATTTTCGAAAAGGGGAAGTTCTATTTTTATTCAAATTTTATTTCTTTTTCCCTATTATCCTCCCTACCAGAATGACCGATCCTTATCTTGAAAGGGCCAAGGATGGCCTCTTCGAAAATTCATCAATTTTTCGGACTCAGTGAAAACTGGGTGGCGAAGGAACGGATTCAAGGAGGAACCCGGATGATTATCAACCACAACGTAAGTGCGATCTTTGCACACAGAACTTTGAAGTCTAACGACGCGAACCTGAGCAAAGATATCGAAAAGTTGTCTTCTGGTATGCGTATTAACAAAGCCGGAGATGACGCATCTGGACTTGCAGTGTCTGAGAAAATGAGAACTCAGATTGCTGGTCTTCGACGTGCAGAACAGAATACTGAAGATGGTATGTCCCTCATTCAAACGGCGGAAGGATATCTTCAAGAAACACACGAAATCGTTCAACGCGTTCGTGTACTCGCGGTGCAAGCTGCGAACGGTATCTACTCGGAAGAAGATAGACAACAGATCCAAGTCGAGGTTTCACAGCTAGTGGACGAGATCGATCGTATTGCTTCTCAAGCAGAATTCAATAAAATGAAACTGCTTACAGGAGCATTTGCTCGACTCAACCCAACTGCTAGTATGTGGTTCCATATTGGAGCTAACATGCACCAAAGAGAGCGCGTGTACATTGAAACAATGAACACTGCGGCATTGGGATTAAGAAACCCTACGGTTCTTACTTTCATCTCTCTTTCGACTGCAGGTAAAGCAAACTCCGTAATCGGACTTTGTGATGATGCATTAAGAGTGATCTCTAAACAAAGAGCTGACCTTGGTGCTTATTACAACCGTATGGAGCATGCTGCGAAAGGACTTATGAATGCTTATGAAAACACACAAGCTTCTGAGTCTCGTATCCGTGATACTGACATGGCTGAACAAATGACCAGCTTCACGAGATACCAAATCTTAACTCAGGCTGCAACTTCAATGCTAGCGCAAGCGAACATGAAGTCTCAGTCAGTGATGAGATTGCTCCAGTAATAGGATAAGAGAGACCAAAGGTTGGGCAGGGTGGTTGGGGCCCTTCCTCTGGTTTCTCGATTTTCTGAATTTCCATTCGATTGCAACTCAAGAACTCATCTCCAATACAATCCGTTTTCACTTTCCATCATTCTTCGGTTTTCATTTTTTTCGATTCAAAAGATAAATTCATTCTCCAAAAACGGAACTTAAGATTTATTAGAGATTGTGAGTATACTCTATGAAATTAGATATTGATTCCGCTTACAATGCAATCCATTCGATTGTTTTAAAAACTCCATTACAGTTTCATACAAAACTATCTGAAAGTTTTGGTGCTAGTATTTATATCAAACGAGAGGATTTACAAGTAGTTCGTTCTTATAAAATTCGAGGTGCTTACAACTTAATTCAGAGTTTAAGTTCGGAAGAAAGAAAACAAGGTGTGGTTTGTGCGAGTGCAGGAAACCACGCACAAGGTGTCGCTTTTTCCTGTAAACTTTTGAATCTCCATGGGGTGATTTATATGCCAGGGGTCACTCCGAAACAAAAAATCAACCAAGTAAAGATGTTTGGCGGGGACTGGATTCAAATTGTCCTTGTGGGTGATACCTTTGATGAATGCCAATCGGTGGCCCTTGAATTCGCTCGTGCTAATAAAAAAGTATTCATTCCTCCCTTTGATCATATCAAAATTATGGAAGGGCAGGGAACTGTTGCCAAAGAAATTTTAGAAGAAGAATCAAATATTGATTATGTGTTTGTTCCAGTCGGAGGAGGGGGACTCTGTGCAGGTGTTGGAAGTTATTTTAAAAATCACTCTCCAAATACAAAGATCATCGGTGTGGAACCGTTAGGTGCCCCTTCCATGACGGAAGCCCTGAAACAAGGGAAACCTGTTACATTGGAAAAAATCCAAAAATTTGTGGATGGAGCTTCTGTTAAAAAAGTAGGTGATCTCACTTTCCCGATTTGCAAGGAAGTGTTGGCAGATATGTTACTTGTTCCAGAAGGAAAGGTCAGTTCCACTCTTCTCAAACTATACAATGAAGATGCGATTGTTGCCGAACCCGCAGGAGCTCTCAGTATTTCGGCACTGGAGCAGTATGCAGATCAAATTCGTGGGAAACGGGTTGTTTGTATCTTAAGCGGTGGAAATAACGATATTGATCGGATGCAAGAAGTAAAGGAACGTTCCCTATTGTATGAAGGCCTAAAACATTATTTCATCGTAAGATTTGCGCAAAGACCCGGAGCTCTCAAACAATTTGTGAATGAGATTCTTGGACCAACTGACGATATCGTCAGATTTGAATTCATCCAAAAGAATAATAAAGAATCAGGGCCAGCCCTCATTGGCATTGAATTAAAATCGAAAGATGACTTCCAGACTCTATTGGAAAGGATGGATAACTTTCATCTCAATTACACCTTGGTCAACCAAGATGAAAATTTATTTGAATATCTGATTTAGTTGAATTCCTTTTCACATTTTTGTTGTTAGTTGGTCGTGTTGCCTCTTGCTGAATTGAATTTTTAAAGAATGTTTTTTATTGCTTTTGAAATCCGATCACTCCTTTGTTTTTTCAAATAATTTCAGGAAATCCCTAAAGGATTTTAGAATTCGTTCGATATCTTTACTGATTGAATGATCGCCGTACAGCTAAAAAGCCCGGAGTGATTGCCGGGCTTTTTTGTATAAATATGAACTTTTAAGAATAAAAAAACGTTTTGTAGGTAAAGGAATTTCCATTTAGGGGATAGTGTGGTAAACAGGCGTTATTGGGTGGCGGGTGGATAACCCCACCCAATTCGAATAGGGCGGGGATAGTATACCGTTGCCTCCCTCCGAACCAATCCAAAACCTCCTCCCTCCACTAAAACTATCATTGTATTCAAATCTTTCTCTGAAAGCATTGGCTCGATGGAGAAAGCTCTTGGTTCTAAACAATCGAATCCTTTTTGGTAATTGCTTTTTCATTTTAGGGATTATCCTTTCGATTCTTAGTTGCACACCCGATTGGAAAAAAAATGCGGGAGATCCCTATGCAAATGAGTTTTGGGAAACTCGATTGGTAGAAGAATGGATTGTTGCTCATCCCCGCGCTTTCATTATCAGAGGAACTGTAACCGGGCTTAACAATTCGGCAGTGGTGGTTCGTTCTCCCACTGATGGAAGTTTTACGAATGTTGCTGTCAATGGAACTTTTTCCTTGTCCGTTTTTGCCTCTCCTAAATACATCCAACTCGATTTTCCTACACAGCCTACAGATGTTCATTGTATGGTTTGGGATATGGGGGCTTGGACAGGAGAAGGTTTTATTAATGCTAAGATTACTTGTCCTTTTGTTCGCACTGTCGTTGGTGGAAAAACCCTCCTTTGGGATCGTTGTACCTATGGTTCTTCTTGGAATCCAGATGGAACTAGTATTGGTGTTGGGAAAGGGGATTGTTCTACTGGAGCTCCACAATCATTGAGCTTCTGTACTGCTGCCAATGGTTACAATGACACCACAAATCCCAATGCCTGTAATGGAGGATTGAATACGGAATTAGTGAATTCAGGACCAGTATATTCTTCCTGCGTTGCTAGAAATGTTTCTGTTTCTTATGGGCGAAGCCAATGGCGGCTTCCTTTCTATGCAGAGATGTTTTCCGTGATTCGCTGTAGCGCAACTAATACAGGAGTCATTACCGGTGAAGATGGCTGTGCCGGAGTAGGTGACACGACCAAGTATTCCGGCGCTACTGCCGACCCCATTCTATTTCCCAATGCGCAGGTGGCAAGGTATTGGAGTTCCCAAACCTTCCCTGCATTAGGTGATCAGCAAACTTATATGGTCGACTTTAATCTGGGAAATCAATCTTACGAATTTAAAGATGCAACTGGTTTTGTGCGTTGTGTTTCTGAAAATTGAATTAGTTTGATTTATCTTAAGTGATCTCGAAGTTATTATATTTATTCAGAATTATAACAAACGGGAAAGTGTTTAAGCCCGAATCACAAATAATGCTAAAGTCGCAAATAAATTGGGAAATAGTTTGATTTGTCTTGTTCGATTAAAGTAAGCTCTATGTAAAACTTTGATTCGTTCAAACCCGCAGAAATCCTCAAAGTCTTGACCTGACAAGTAATGTAGGTTCGGTGTGTCATACCAATGGAAGGGCATAAGTTCCGTCACAGGAGTTTTTCCACTGAGTAAGATCGAAGAACGAATTTGCCAATGAGAAAAATTTGGGAAAACAATGATGACTTGTTTCCCGATGCGCAAACATTCTTTAATGATCTCACCCGGATTTAAGGTCTGTTGGATGGTTTGATTCAGAATGACAAAATCAAAACTATGATCTAAGTGATGTTTCAATCCATCATCGATGTCGCCATGGTGAACATATAAACTTTTTTTTACACATTGGATGATACATTTGTCGTCTTTTTCGATTCCCTGAACACGAACCCCTTTATTCTTTAGGATTAACATCAGTTCACCGTAACCACAACCCAAATCCAAAACTCTTTCTCCCGGTTTGATTAAATGGGCAATATAAGAGATATCGGGGCGATTTTTTAAATCTAATCCAAGTGCTTCATTCGTATGGATATTCAAAGGAAAACTCCTTCTTCCGTAGAACTTAAAAAATCTCTAAGGATAGAATCCTGTTGTTCGCTTGGTAATAAAAAACTATCATGTCCAGCGGGATTATTCAATTCCACAAAACTAACGGGAACTGCATTGACTTCTAATGATTTTACAATTTCTTCTGATTGGTATGGAGGATAAAGCCAATCCGATGTGTATGCCACAACTAAAAATCGGCACCTAACCTTTGATAGAACTTTAGTCAGTTCTTTTCCTGTCCCCAAACTAAAATGATCCAATGCTTTTGTCACATAGATATAGGAATTAGCATCGAAACGGTCCACAAAGGACTCCCCTTGGTAGATCAGATAACTACCTACAGCAAAGTCAGTAGATTGGATATTCCCCTTGGGTGGTTTACGACCAAATTTTTCTCGCATCATTTCATCACTTAAATAAGTAATGTGACCCATCATCCGGGCAAGTGCCAGTCCCTTGGATGGCCTATTTTCTTGCGTGTATAATCCCTGGTTCCAATTGGGATCGGACAAGATGGCTTGTCTTCCCACTTCATTAAAAGCAATTTGTTGGGCCGAGTGCTCGGAAGAGGATGCCATCACAATACAATTTTTTAATCGGTCAGGGTAGGCCACTGACCATTGTAAGGCTTGCATTCCTCCCATGGAACCGCCAGCAACAGCAAATAATTTGTTGATTCCAAAGTGGCTGATTAATTTTTCTTGGGCACTGACCATGTCCCCAATCGAAACAAAAGGGAATGTTGATTGATAAGGTTTTCCGTTTTTTCCATTTGTTGTGAGTGGACCACTGGAACCTTTACAACCACCGATTACATTGGATGAGATAATAAAATAACGGTTTGTATCAAAGGCTTTCCCGGGTCCAATATAATAATCCCAGTAACCTGGACGTTTGTCCCCTTCGTGGAAACCAGCTGCATGGGCATCACCAGAAAGTGCATGACAAACAAGGATAGCATTGTCTTTTTTTTCGTTCAGAGTGCCGTAAGTTTCATAGGCAATTTCGAGAGGAGTGATGGTCTCACCCCCCTCTAAAGTCAAAGAGTCAAATTGAATCACCTGAGTGTATACGACGCCTACGGATCCGTGGGAAAACTCGTTCTGTTCGGAGGTAGGCATAGTCTTAATCAGATTTTTTTTAATGCCTCTTCCAAGTCTACCAGAATGTCATCAATGTTTTCAAGTCCTACACTCAAACGAACAAATCCAGGAGTCACTCCCGCAGAAATTTGTTCTTCTCCAGTCAACTGTTGGTGGGTTGTGGATGCTGGGTGGATCGCAAGAGATTTCGCATCACCAATGTTAGCAAGAAGGCTGAAAAGTTCGAGTCCATCGATGAATTTTTTTGCCTTTTCGACTCCACCTTTGATTTCAAAACCTACGATGGCTCCAAAGAGTCCACGTTCATGGTACTTTTTCGCAGTCGCATAGTTTTTGTCCGTAGGAAGTCCAGGGTAATTGACCCATTCAATCTTTGGATGTTTCGTTAAAAATTCGGCTACTTTTAAAGCATTCGCTGAGTGGCGTTCCATACGAAGAGGGAGTGTTTCCACACCTTGGATGATTTGCCAAGCATTGAATGGAGAGATGGCAGGTCCTAGATCTCTTAGGCCTTGCACTCTCGCTTTTAGAATAAAAGCAATGTTCACTCCACCAAAAGGTTCGAACTTTCCGAATACTTCCCAAAATTTCAATCCGTGGTAAGAAGGATCTGGTTCCGTAAAGTTTTTGAACTTTCCATTTCCCCAATTGAAACTACCACCATCGACGATGATCCCACCAATAGAGGTTCCGTGGCCGCCTAAAAACTTTGTAAGAGAGTGAACAACGATGTCAGCTCCATGTTTCAAAGGGTTCACTAAATAAGGAGATGGCATAGTGTTATCAATCACTAACGGAACTCCGACTTCTTTTGCAACTTTACTTACTGCTGCAATGTCGAGCGTGTCTAGTTTTGGATTTCCTAAAGTCTCTGCGTAAAACGCTCTTGTTTTATCATTGGAAGCTTTACGGAAGTTTTCAGGATCTGATTGGTCTACAAAGTGTACTTTAATTCCGAGTTTTGGAAAAGTATAATGGAGTAGGTTATAAGTCCCACCATAGAGGGAAGAGGAAGCTACAATTTCTTGTCCAGTTTCTACGATATTCAAAAGTGCTAAGAGTTCCGCACTTTGGCCTGATGCCGTTGCTAGAGCCGCCACACCACCTTCTAACGCTGCCACTCGCTTTTCTAAAACGTCAGTGGTTGGGTTCATTAGTCTTGTGTAGATATTTCCGAATTCCTGTAGGCCGAAAAGGCGGGCCGCATGGTCTGTATCCTTAAATACATAGGATGTGGTTTGGTACAAAGGGACCGCACGCGACGTCGTTGTCGGGTCTGGTTCTTGTCCTCCGTGGAGTGCGATGGTTTCTGGTTTAAAATTACGTGGCATGGTATCCTCCGATGGTCTGGCCAAATTTGACATCTATCTCTTAATAGTCAAGAAAATATCCAATAAAATAGAATATTGATCTGTTTTATTGGACGTTCTCGTTTGGAGATTATTTCTTATTTTCAGGGTAAAACGATACGATAATGATCGTATCGTGATGAAATACCGTCTGACCCAAACCCTTGGACTTTTATTGCTACTCCCACCACTATTTGCTCTGGAAGCGCAGGTGTGGGTGCCTACAGGGACAGAGTCGAGACGTGCTTCGGCCTTACAGTTTGATGCCGGTGGGTCGAGTTTTCAAAAAGACTATTATGGCTATGTATCACCCAATTTCACCTACAATCACGGAAGTAATTTCGGGTATTCCTTTTCCCTTCCCATCAATGCCCTCGCCGTTGACAAAGACCCTCTCCAACTGGATAGCAAAGTCGGAAAAATTCGTGAGATGGACTACAATAGTAAAAATGACTATTCCCGAGTTTTGAATTATATTTCTTACGGGACTTATAACCAACAAGTTCCCGGTAAAGTTACTTACTCAGCTTACGCAGGTAAGATGGTCGATGGATATGTTGGTCACGGAACCATAGTCAACAAATACCAAAGTTCTTCAAGGTTTGATTCCTACAATCCAGGTGTAATGGCAGATTTGAACACAGATTACGTGGGCGTGCAGTATTTTGCCAATTCTGTTGTAAACTTTGAGGTGAATGCCGCAAGGGTTTATATTAAACCTCTTGCCATCGGTAAATCATTATTCTCTTTATTTGATAAGTCTTCTGATTTGGTTTATTTAATGAATCTCAGAGGAAATGTTCTCGATGAATCTGGCCGTTTGAGTGTAGAGGAAGAAGCGGGAACCGAAGAATCCAAAAACAAAAAACTAGAAGAAGCTAGAAAAAAGGAACTTCGCCCCATTAGTAAAGATTCTCGGATGGAACTTGTGGACAATGATCCGTGGTACAACCGTTTGACGATTGGTTATACAAGAGCCTGGGACAGAGCCGCTCCTGTACAAATGTCCTATAATACGAATGGGTCCCCCGTCACAGAAAAGAATTTAGACAATCCCAAAACCGCACAAGTCACTCGGGCTTCCGTGGAAGGGATGGATATTGAATACCGATTACTCAATTTACCTTATGTGGAATTCACTCCCTATTTAGATTTTAATAAAATCAAGGGCCTTGACGGAGCACAAGGAACGCATTACGGGAGTATCTTCCGATTGGGTACTAAAGATTTGAATGTCATTTTAAAACCCGAATTCCGTCAAATGACAGCAAACTATGCACCCATGTATTTTGATAGTTTCTATGAAGTGGAACGATTTCAGAAATTCCCAGTTTCTGCACCCCTTCGCCCCAAATACGATTACTTAGATAACCAATCCAATGCAAAAGTCACGGGTTACTATCATACAATTTATATTAATTTTTATCATTTAGGTTTTGAATTTGCCGTTGAAGATTACGGTCTCAAAGGAAACAAACGTGTGTTTGCTGCCGCGTATATCCCACTCGGATCTTCCTTTTTAATGTCCTTTTATTATACAAAGAAAGGATATGAATCGCAAGGGAAAGCTTTTGAAATGGATAACAACACCCAAGCGGCAGCAGAGATTTCAAAATCCTTTGGCCCCATTGTCCTTAGGTTACAAAACTATCGTAAATACTATTTGGATAGCAGTGAAAAATCTTTTGTGAGTATTGATGAAATTCGATTTTTGGTTTCGGGTGGGATTAGTTTCTAATTCGAAACATTTGGTGTAAAAGGGCAGAATAAGCAAATTCTGTTCTAAGGTTGATTTTACCTAAACTTAAAAGAGGAAATTCATTCTCTTTAAAAAATAAAATATCATCTGGTTTCCATCCGGACTCGGGTCCAAATACAAAAAGAATTTCTTTTTCTTCTGTGAATCCTTTTTCTTCAGTAACATCCGAAGGGAAATTTCTTCCCTCCCTATCTAAAACCAAAACTTTTCCCGCCCATGATTTCAAAAATGATTTCCAGGCTGTGGTTCTTTCTAAGTGAAGAGCAGGGAGTCGGCTATTTCCTGTTTGGTGGAGTCCTGTTTCTAAATAAGAAAGACTGTCTTTGTTGTAAACGGG
This sequence comes from Leptospira chreensis, assembly GCF_016919165.1. Lineage (GTDB taxonomy): Bacteria > Spirochaetota > Leptospiria > Leptospirales > Leptospiraceae > Leptospira_A > Leptospira_A chreensis. Next base: position 94,910 of record NZ_JAFFPS010000010.1, on the reverse strand, counting down.
TGAAGTCCAATATTCCTTATTTTTTGTTTCCGTTGCAAAAAAGTAGAGTGAGTGAACTCCGTAGGCTCCGGCTAAATGCAAAAGTTTTTTTCCCGTTTGTGGTCTTGGGAGAGAAAAGAAGGTATGGACATCCAGAGGTTTTAGAGCTTCAGGAAGTGAATTTTCTTTCTTTAAGGTTGTTGAATCGTTTATAGTGGATTGGATTTGAAAGAGAAAATTTCCCGAACCTGGAATGACAACTTGAACCGTTTCTCCCACTTTTTTTTTGAGAATGGTTTGGATATGTTCGTGTCTATCTCCAGTTAGTTGGATGACCTGATTTGTATTTAGTTCTCTTTCATAGACAAGGATCCAATTCAATCGTTAGATCTCGTATGTTGGTTTGGATGGCCGCGGGACTATTTCTTCCAATGGATCTATCTCTATGGGTTCCGGCTCTGGATTTGGTTTTTCTGGAATCGGAATCTGGTTCTGTATTTCATTTGAATCAGTATCCAATCTTTGCGACTCGGGTCGCGACCATTTCCAAAAATATAAAAGTAAAATGGTAAAGAGTAAAACAGGAATTAAAGGAAACTCGCGTTTCTTTGGTCCGCGTTTTGATTTTAAATAATCAATGGGTGCATAGAGCAAATCTAGAAATAGTTCTTTATAACTTTGGAAAGAAGGTTGGAAGGTAAAGGATGGAATTGGTTCGGAAGGATGCAGTGAATCATCCACCGATTCCAAATCGGGTACAAATGTAAATCTATGAGAACAAACAGGACATTGAACCAAAATGGTTCCCTGTGTGGCAGGGAACCTTAACATCGTGGAACAATTCGGACATTGTTTGACGAGATTCAATTAAGAACCTTCGTTCTTAGTATTTTAAAGAACCTTTCAATGCTTCTACGTTTTTCTTGTAATGTTTATTGGAATCTCGATCGTTATAATCGAAAAGTTTTGTAAACAGTTTGTCGAAGTAATCCAAGTTTTTGAAATAGAATTGTTTTTTGAAATTATTTCTAATTGGGTTGGATTTTGTGTTCTCAACATTTGCGAGAATGTATTTACCAACACCTTTTTCAGAAGGAGTTTCTGGAGTTCCCCAAACAGGATAGTCATCATGTTGGTAGAACAATTCAAGTTTATCGTCATGAGCAGCAGCGCCGTTTGGTGCAACGTCTGCAATCACAGAAATAATTTTATCTTCTAACAAAAAGTTATTTTGGTAGATATAAGTTCTTATCTTTGTTAGGTTCCGTGGTTGTTCTTTTCTTGGGTCTGGATCAGCGTTATTTACACCTTCATAAAAAAGTTCCATTTTTTTGAATTTGGCACCCAGGTTTCTTCCTGATCTTCCATCTTCACTTCCAACGAAATCAAAAACTTCTAAATGCAAACAAGTGTTTTCTTGTGCTTCTTGTTTGTCAGTGGCTTCACATCTTTCTCCATCAGCACTTGGTTTTCCTTTGTAAAGGACAGTGCGGTGTGGAAGAGTTTTCACTCTCATTTTAAATAGAACAGTGTGCAAACGAAGTCGTTTGTTCACTTCAAAGATATTATCATCTAGTTCTTTTTCCGTCACAGTGATGGACTTGCCGGATTGAGTGGAATCAATTCCTGCAGAAGTTGAGCCTGTTTCCGAGCTACCAGTTTGAGCGAAAACCCCAAAATTGAGCAAAAGGATGGGGAGAATTAATTTTATTTTCATGTCCGAATCTTCCTAAAAGGTTAATTTGAGGATACCAAGGAACGACCAATGGTCGTAAACAACTATCCTGTAAAAATTATCGGTAAATCTCCTAGAAGATTGAAGCCGAAACTCTTACTTTTTAGCGTTTCCATCCAAAATCCGGAAAGGATTCCAAATAAAAGGAAATGGTCGGAGCGTGCAATCCTTCCGGTTTTTCCCAATTTTTGGTGATCCAACGACGTTCTACATAGTCACAGTAGTCTTTCAAATTTCTGCCGGAGGCTCCTTCTAAGATTTCGGCGAGTTTTTGGCGGTCGTTTAGGTTTAGTTGTTTGGCATACCCTTCTAAAATTTTGGCACGTTCTTCTTTGTTTGGCAAAGGAAAATAAATCTTTCTGTCAAAACGCGATAAAAGTGCGGAATCTAAGTCGTGTTTTCGATTGGTAGCACCAATCGTGATGGTTCCGCTCCGTTCGGCAAACCCATCCAACTTTCGGAGAAGGACGCTAAGCAGGTTTCTTGTCGCTTCAAAGAGTCCATCTTCCCGAGATGTGGCTAGGGAATCGATTTCATCCAAAAATAACATACATTGAGGGAATAGGGCCGCTGCATCAAAGACCATGGCCAGGTTTTGGGAAGATTCGCCGTAGTATTTACTTAAGATGGATTCGATCGGCACATAGACCATAGGAACTCCACAGAGATGGGAGACAATTTTTGCCATACTGGTTTTTCCAACCCCTGGCTCGCCTTCAAAGAGAACGGCGCGGGGAAGGTTCGGACTTGGTTTCTTTCGGGTGAGTTTAGTAATCTCCAAAAATGGTTCTGGTTTCAAAAGAGGGAAAACCAAACTCTCTAAGATTTGGGCCTTCACCTGGTCGTAACCGAAAACAGAATCAAAACCTAAATCATTTCCTTTGGCTTTTTCTAAATGGGGGTCATAGACTTCGGCTCCCAGCTGGTGGAGGAGGATACGAGGATCTTTGGCTGCCTGGCCTTCCGCTTTTAAAAATTGGAAGAGGCTAAGGATGGTTTGGATTTCTTTTGTGGAAAAATCGCCCAGTTTGGAACATTCCACTTTTAAGTCGGATTTGAAAGAAAAACGAATTCGGAATTTCCCTGTTAGGTTCTTCTGGGGTTCAAACAGATTTTCCCCTAAGGTTTGGAGGCTTAAATACCCTTCTTCAAAATTGTAGATGCGAAAGTTTTCGATATAATTTCGCACAATTCCCAAACAGTCCAAAATTCGGTCTTTGCTTGCACCCTCTGTTCGAAACCGAAACAGGGTCTCTTCCTTTTCGTGAACGAACTGGTAATTGGCATCTTTCAGTTCGGTGGCAAAGAGCTCCTTGGCTTTAAAGTAGTCTGGGTGGGGCAGAGAATTGGACATAAGGAACAAAATGCGGAACTTTCCCTTTTTTTTCAAGGAAGGAATTTGATTTCCTCCGACGAATACATTGGAGAGGTTGTACTCAAATGGGTGAAGGTTCACTATCACAAGAAGATATAGATGCATTACTCGGCGGATTTAGTGGCGGAGGCAATGCTCCTGCAGGTGGTGGTTCCGGAGGCGGAGGCGGTCTAGACGATTTGGACGCTCTCGTTGGCGGAAGTGGCGGGGATGACAACGGTCCTTCCTTTGCAGACATCGCAGCAGCCCTTGGTCCTAGTGCCACTCCTTCTCCTGCAAGATCTGGCGGAAAGTCTCAATCCAGTCCAGGAAGTAATACTGCAAACCTCAACTTACTTTTAGATGTTACCCTTCAACTGACCATTGAGCTGGGTCGCACTACCATGTTTATCAAAGATGTCCTCCAACTCACAGAAGGAACTGTTGTGGAACTGGATAAAAACATTGGAGAAGAACTCGATATCCTCGCCAACGGAAAACTAGTCGGTCGTGGGAAACTCATTATTTTGGATGACTACTATGGTGTTCAGATCACACAAATTGTAGATCCAATGGAAAGACTGGGTGGTCCTGCCTTTTTATAAGCGGATTTCCCTTTCCCAAAGGAATCGATAAACTTATGGAATTTGAATCTCCTTATACACTCGAACGGATCGAAAATCCTTCCGAAGATTTACAAACAGATCTTTGGAATCGGCTCCATGAATTCAGCGTATCGAAGTTAGGTGACCCTTGTCTGGAGAAAAAAGAGTTTTTCGCCATACTCATTAAAGAAGGGGAGACCCTCATCGCAGCCTCCCTCTGTTATTTATTCTTTAAGGGACTAAACCTCCAACTCCTTTGGGTGGCCGAAGAAAAACGGGGGATGGATCTCGGAACCAAGTTACTCAAACAAATTGAAGAAGAAGCAATCCGACTTGGGGCCACTCTTGTGTTTGGTTATTCTTTTGGGTTCCAAGCTCCCAAATTTTATACAAAACTGGGTTATGAGGAAGTGGGAAAAATTCCCAACTACCCAGAAGGTCAGAATTGTTATTTCCTTTGTAAAAAAATTTCCAACTGATCTCACTTGACAGCATTTCACTTTCTTTCCAATTTGGATTATATGTTAACTCTAGCCATTGTGTAGACCGCCAAAACGGTGAACTTGTTTTGGATTCCCCCGCCTAAAATTAATTAGGAGGCGGCTATCTTCGCGCAGGCGGTCTATTCCCTCTCATCCACTGTTTTGGTTTCCTCTTTTTGTTTTGCCGCAAAAACTGGATATGTCACGTGAATCCGATTTATCTAAATTACAAAAGTTCTCTAAGAAAAAACGTTTTGATGACGAAGACGAGGAGCATTCCTTCTCTCATTCCCAAACGAAGTCTTTTCGTTTCCGTTCCGATCCAGGTGAATTTCGCTGTGTGGAATGCAAACAAATGGTTTTTCCTCCCGGGTATGGTACCGGTCAAAGAAATCATTGTCCGAACTGCCTCACTAGTTTGCATATAGACTCTGCCCCAGGTGACAGATCAGCGAACTGCGGAAGTAAAATGGAAGCTATTTCCATTTGGGTTCGGAAGGGAGAATGGGTGATTTTGCATCGCTGTAAGGGATGTGGAGTGATCCATGCCAATCGCATTGGACCGGATGATAATGAATCTTTGTTATTGTCACTCGCGGCCCAAGCTATGGCCAAACCAAGTTTCCGATTGTTTGAAGAAAATCCGGTGGAAGTTCCACCGGATTAAGGTTGGTTATGCTTTTGGTTTTCTTGGTTCTGTTAGGTTGGCAATGAGATTTGGTAAATTCATTACATCGGCAGGAACAAGAATTTCCGTATTCTCTTTGGCTACGTGGAGGAAGTTTTGGATGAAAGCCTTTGTGATCTGGAGTTTGATCGCAGAAGCTCCCCCTTGGTCAGAGATGGCACCGGCGATGGCTTCAATTCCTTTCGCTGTCGCCACGGCAAGGGCTTCAATTTCTGTTGCCTTTCCTTCCGCAGAGTTGATCCTTCTTTGTTTTTCCCCTTCGGATTTGTTCACAGCTTCTTCTTTGAAACCGAGGGAGCGGTTGATTCTTGAATCTCTTTCCCCTTCGGAGAGAAGCACCTGCGAACGTTTGGCGATCTGAGCTTTTTTCTCTTTTTCCATGGCATCCAGTACAGACTTAGGTGGAACAATATTGAGGATCTCATATCGGTTCACTTTGATTCCCCAAGGTTCCGAGGCTTGGTCAATGGCGGCTACAATTGTGGAGTTGATTAAATCTTTTTCCCCAATTGTTTTATCTAGTTCCATCGTTCCAATCACAGAACGCATTGTAGTTTGTGCGAGTTGGATGGCGGCAAATTGAAAGTCTTCAATTCCGTAAGAGGCACGGACAGGATCAATGATTTTTAGATAAATCACTCCGTCCACTTTCACCTGCACGTTGTCATGCGTAATACAAATCTGTGGTTGCACATCAATGGATTGTTCTTTGAGAGTGTGATAATACGCATCACGATCCATAAAAGGGATAAGGATATGAAATCCTGCCCGTAAACTGCGAGAGTATTTTCCAAGTCGTTCTACAATAAGAACATCCTGTGCGGGAATGATCCGAATGCAGCGAAAGATATTGTAGATCAAATAAATGGCAACAATCGCCCAAAATGCTAAGTATACGAATTCCATACTATTCTCCTACCTGCGGGATTTTTGTTGTGATTTTGGAAAGGCCTTCAAAAACTCCACCGATGTTGGCTAGGGTTTCTGGAACCACTGTGGTTTTCGAAATTTTAAAAATTTGACCAAGGGCATCCATATACTCTTGTGTGATCTGTAAACTCACGGCTTCCTTTCCGCCTTTTTTGCTAATGGCTTCGGAGATGAGTTGTAAACCCTTTGCTGTCGCATTGGAAATCACAGTGATCTCTAAAGCTCGTCCTTCGGCTTCGTTGACTAATCGAATTTTTTCCCCTTCAGAAATGTTGATGGATTCTTGTCTTTCACCAATCGAGTGATTGACCCGAGATTCCTTTTCTCCTTGGGAGATGGTGATCTCTGCTCGTCTTTCCCTTTCGGATTTCATTTGGTTTTCCATCTCGAGAAGGATTTGTTTGGGTGGAGTGATATTTCGAATTTCGTATCTTGTGACTTTGATTCCCCAAGGATCTGTGGCACGATCAATATTGGAAACCACGCGACCATTGATTTCATCTCTTTCTGAAAGTAGATTATCAAAAATTAATTTTCCAATTTCGGAACGGAGAGTGGTTTGTGCCAGTTGAGTGGTCGCTAACATAAAGTTATCGATCCCATAAGATGCCTTTTCTCCATCCACAACTTTTAAATACAATACACCATCCACTTCAACGGATACGTTATCCTTGGTAATACAAACTTGTGGATCGATATCAATGGTTTGTTCTTTTAGATTTTGTCGGTAACGAATTTGGTCTACGAATGGAATCATAAAATAAAATCCCGATTTCAAAACACCATTCAATACACCTAATCTTTCTTTTACATAAACACTTTGTTCTGGAACAATGATGATTGTTTTTTTAATAATATAAACAATGACCAAAAATACAACGATGACGGTTGCGCCCATAGTTTCCTCCTCTGTGACGTTTGACCCTATTGGTAGAGGAAAAAGAGAAAAGGTTTTTTTATTTGTATTTAAAAAAAATGAAATCTTTCGTTAAGATTCCACTCGTTCCACAGTGAAGGTAAGATTTTCCCGAGAGAGAATACGAACAAAGTTTCCTTTAGGGATTTTGGAACCAGTGGAGATGGCATCCCATAATGTACCTTGGAACTTGACCTTTCCCCCATGTCTTTGGACAAGGATGTCTGTTTCTACAGGAACAATTTGATTGAGAAAGTCGTCCTGGATAAAAGGATCTACCGAAGATTCTGATTTAAAAAACCGTTTCACAGCAGAACCACCCACAAGGATGGAAACAAGACTAGATAGTACCCAGACCACAACTTGGGTGTAGAATTCGATGGGCACCAAACGGGCAAAAATACCGGTAAAAATGGCTCCAATTCCTAAAAACATCACAAAAGTTCCGGGAAGGAGAAACTCGGAAAACAGTAAAGTGATTCCAAGGAAAATCCATAGATAGGGTGTGTTTGCAAAAATAAAATCCAAAGGGAACCTCTACAGAAAAGGAATACTGGATTCTAGATAAGGCAAGAAAAATAATACTTTGATTTCGGAGGAAGGCTTAGAACCTGTCTTGTGTGAAACGAATTTTTCTCATTCTTTTGGGAGTTTTTCTCATACTCCAATTTTTTCCTGTCTCTAGAACCAATCCTCCCATCACTTCGGAAATCCAAACAAACGCAGAAGTGAAAGATGTCCTCAAACGAAGCTGTTATGACTGCCATTCGAACGAAACCGTTTGGCCTATGTATTCTTATATCTTTCCTGCTTCCTTACTGATTTCACACCATGTAGAGGAAGGACGAGGAGAATTGAATTTTTCTGAGTTTGGACAACTTATCGAAAGAAAACAAAACAAAAAAATATATGAAGTTTGGGAACAAGTTGAGGAAGGTGAGATGCCTCCGAAAGATTATCTTTTACTACATCCCAGTGCTCAGTTATCAGAAAAAGATAAAGAGATTTTGAAAGTTTGGGCGGATACTTATAATAAGGAATCAGAATGAAAGAAAAAAAATTATGGGGTGGGCGTTTTGATGCACCACCATCTTCGCTGATGATTCGCATTGGAGAATCCATTAGTTTTGATAAAGAACTTTATGCCCATGATATCGAAGGTTCTATTTCGCATTCCCGAATGTTGAAACGAATTGGGATTTTATCGGAATCGGAACAAAGAAAAATCGAAACAGGTCTCATCCAAATCAAAAAGGAAATTGATTCCGGAAAGTTCGAGTTTAAAATTGAAAACGAAGACATCCATATGTCTGTGGAATCTCGCCTAACGGAACTTTTGGGAGATTTGGGAAAAAAACTCCACACGGGTCGCAGCCGTAATGACCAAGTTTCGCAAGACGTTCGTTTGTATATCAAATCGGAAGTGGAAGCTGTCCTTGTTTTGCTACTTGATTTACTCACTGCTTGGGTGGGAAAGGCGGAAGCCCATACCAAAACTATAATCCCAGGATATACCCATCTCCAGATTGCCCAACCCATTCGCGCTTCTCATTATTTTTTATCCCATTTTTGGGCGAACGTACGCGACTTCGAAGATTTTCTTGATGCCTACGAAAGAGCCGATGAATTGGTGTTAGGTTCTGGTGCTCTTGCTGGGGTCAATTACGCCACCGATCGGGAGTTTCTAAAAAAAGATTTGTCTTTATCCAAAATCTCCGAAAACTCCATCGATGCGGTAAGCCAAAGGGATCATATTTTTAAATTTCTATTTGCGGCATCCCAGTTTATGATCCATGTATCTCGTTTTTGTGAAGAGATCATTCTCTACACATCCCAGGAATTCAGTTATTTCAAACTCCCTGACCACCTCACCACAGGATCTTCCATTATGCCTCAGAAGAAAAATCCTGATGTGGCCGAACTCATTCGTGGAAAAGCTGGCCGGGTGATTGGAAGTCTAACCCATTTACTTGTGATGGTGAAAGGAACCCCTCTTTCGTATAACAGAGATTTTCAAGAAGACAAACTTCCGTTATTTGACACAGTCAAACAAATCAAGTTGAGTATCGAAGGGGTGCGTGACATGGTTCTTGGAATCCAAGTATTTCCAGAAAATGCACTCCGTAGTTTGCGTTCTGGATTTTCCACGGCAACGGATCTTGCTGACTGGCTTGTCAGTGCGAAGGGAATTCCTTTCCGCTCTGCGCATGAAATTGTTGGGGAACTAGTGAAACATTGTTCGGCTAAAGGCTATGATCTTTTTAATATCCCTAGTGGGGAAAGGGGACAAATCCATGCCGTCCTCACAGATCCCGGATATGATGCTGCCATTTCCCTTGAAACATCTTGTGACAAAAAAGATGTGATGGGGGGAACTTCGTTTTCTCGTCAAAAAGAACAGATCAAACGTGCGAAGGCCAAGGTAAACGAATTGACCAAAAAACTAAAATCGATAGAATCCAAAGGTAAAAAATAAATATGAAACCAAAGTTTTTTCACAAAGTCCCTTTCTTCGCATTTCTCTTTTTACTCGCATCGCAAACCATATTTTGCAGTGACCAACGATTTAAAAAAATCACTTACGAACCTGTTTCGTATTCTCCATCCAAGGTGATTGTCAAACGTGTTGACCAAACTACAGCCAAACTTCCGGAGAAACCAGCCGTTTATGCTGTGTTTTCTACAACCGCTGGTGATTTGGTTTTAGAACTTTATGATACGGCAGCACCAAAAACAGTGCAGAACTTTATTGATCTAGCCCAAGGCGAAAAAGAATTTCAAACGGACAAAGGTTCCGAAAGACGCCCGTTTTACGATGGCCTCAAATTCCACCGAGTCATTGAAAACTTTATGGCACAAGGGGGATGTCCTAGAGGTGACGGAACCGGTGGGCCTGGATACCAAACCGAAGATGAGATCAACGGGAAAGCTCTGGGACTTGACAAATTAAAAATCAAAGACGCCCCACAGTACCAAGCCCAATTGCAACGAGCTGTCCTTGCCGAATTCAAAATCCAATCCCGTGCTGAGTTTGAAGAAAAAAGAACTGAAGTGGAAAAGGCCTACCAAGAGGCTATGGAATTACCGGTTCTAGAAGTTTTGCACCGAGTGGGTTATCGTTACAATGAAGCCCTTCCTAGTAAAAAAGCCCTTCGCGGATCTTTGGCTATGGCCAATGCCGGTCCTAATACCAACGGGTCGCAGTTTTTTATCAACCAAGTTGATACTCCTCATTTGGACGGCCTCCACACCGTGTTTGGATTTTTAGTTTCTGGATTTGATGTACTTGACCGAATCATTGAAAAAGGGAACCTTCAGACGACAATCCGAAAGGTTGTCATCATAGACAAACGACAATGAACTACTTAGAAGGAATCGAAGTCATCCAAAAATACACATCGGGGTCCTCCGTGGAACCGGTGTTAAAATTCATTATGACCGTACCTCATAATGAAGAAGCATTTGCGAATGCCTTGGATGAGATCGGGGGGATCAATCGTTACCCTGATACCTTTGTCGGACTCCTTAGTTTTATCAGCTTCATCCTTGGCCAAAAAACAAAAATGAGCCAACTTTATGAAACTTCTTTGGAAAGGTATGAATCCCTGAACCAAGTGACTGCAAAACGCCGTCCTACAGAAGAAGAATCTAAAATCAAACGAACGTTAACTGATTTTATTTTAAAAATTGAAAAGGTATTTGAAATCCAAGATCTCACTGACGAGAGTTTGGTAAAAGAACTGAACCGCTTTGTTTCCGAAGCCAACCTTTACGGGGTCACAGACAACGAGATCAAAAACTTAAAAGTGTCCTCCAAAACTGTGGCCCTCGTGGAGCCCCATTTGGACAAACAAAGGGAAAACTACTACCAATACAAAAAACTAGGTAGTGTTATGACCCGGCTCATTCGGATTGCGGATTATATCCTTGCAGAAGCCAAAATGGGTGCCAGTTAATACGTTTTATGTCCTAAAAATTCTTTCGTAAATCCCAAGTCCTGCCGAAATCTTTAAGTGTATGCGGTCTCTCCGAACTTGTATCATATTTGGAATTCTTTTGGTGGATTCTCTATTCGCATTTCCTGACCGGGATGCTCGGGGAGAACGAATTGATAACTTTGTCTCTTTACAGTCAAAAATCAGTTTGTCTTTAACGAAACGGAATTACCAGTCAGGGGAAAGAGTTCCCTTAACTTTTACTGTCACCAATACCGGTAAGGAAGTGGTTCGCATCTTTCCTTCCTTTGATTATCGTTATTCTTTCCAAATCATTGTGAAAGACGAAAATGATCGTATCCTCACTCCTATAGAAGATCCAGAATTTCCAGATCCCATCCTGAAACGCAGGACCACCATCGTGAATTTAGTGGGAGATGAAAACAAAGAAGTAAGCCTTCACCGCAACGAATCGTTTTCCAAAACCATCTATCTGGATGAACATTATAGCTTTTTAGCAGATCAAAAATTCTATGTGACTGGGTATTTTTATCCCAATTACACAGAGGACAAATCTGCCTTTCTTCGTTCCCAGAATACCTTAGGTTTTTTATTCCAGAATCCCAAAGCCGAAAGAAAGGAAACTGTCACTCGCCAAATTACTGAAAACGGTGGCCTCTCTCCCGAAGAGACCATCTTCCTTTTCCTAGGTGCCGAGATGAAAAAACATTGGGAATACCACTTTAAGTGGATCGATTTTTCGGAATATATTTTAGCCTATGATCGTTACAGTAGCGCCTATACCGAAGCTGGTGTAGGGGAGCGGGAAACCATCATCGAGGATTTCAAAGAGTATTTGACGGAGACACCCTCTGGTGTTTTAAAATACTTTAAGGTCATGAATGTGGACTATCCCTCCAAACGGGATGCAAGAGTCCAGGTCTATGTAGAAAGAATGATGGGTCGGTTCAAAACAAGGTACGAATATATATACACCTTGCGACAAGAAGAAGGAAGCCGAGTTGGATTTTGGCAGATTAAAAACTTACTCGTAAAGGTAAAAAAATGACGGAAATCCTTTCCCAAGACGAAATTGATGCCCTGTTAAACGCCATCTCCTCTGGGGAAGTCTCTGAGGATGAATACTCATCGGTTGGGGAACAAAAGAAAGTCAAAATCTACGACTTCAAACGTCCGGATAAATTTTCAAAAGACCAAATCCGCACGCTTCAAATGATGCATGAGACCTTTGCCCGTTTGGCAACTACGGGTCTCTCGGCACAGCTTCGCGCCCTGGTTGTAGTGCATGTGGCATCGGTAGACCAGTTGACCTATGAAGAATTCATTCGTTCCATTCCCAATCCCACAACCCTTGCCGTAATCAATATGGATCCTCTTCGCGGGTCTGCGATTCTAGAAATTGACCCTTCCATTTCCTTTACGATCATTGATCGTCTGTTTGGTGGTAAGGGAGAGTCTTCTAAGGTCAACCGAGAACTTTCAGATATCGAGCTTTCGGTAATGGAAGGGATTATTGTAAGGATTCTAGGGAACTTACGTGAATCTTGGTCCACGGTAATTGACTTACGTCCAAGACTTGGAAACATTGAAACGAACCCACAATTCGCACAAGTCGTTCCTCCCAATGACATGGTGGTATTAATTACTCTCGAAACCAAAGTGGGAGAAGTGGAAGGGATGACAAACCTTTGTATTCCCTACATCACCATTGAACCAATTATCAATAAACTTTCTGCTCAGTATTGGTATTCCTCGATTCGTAAAGGGGAAGTGGACGAAAACCGTGCTGTCATCCAAGAACGACTCGACCAAGTCAAAATCCCTCTGATTTCGGAAGTGGGAAGTGTGGACATCTCTCTCAATGATCTCATGAATTTACATGTTGGCGATGTGATCAAACTAGAAAACACTCCGATCAAAACTGACCTTATGGTAAAGGTGGGAGACCGTAGTAAGTTTAAGGCCACACCGGGAAGAGTGGGAAACCGTCTCGCCATCCAAATTGGTGATAGTATCGAGGACATTCCAGACGAACTCCTTGGCTCCACTCGTTCGGAACAAGAATACTAATCTTTTTCGCTAAACAGTCTTTATGCGAAGAAGGAATTCATTGATTGATACATTCTCCTCTTGGGGAATGTTCTCCCATTTTCGATTGCCTTTTTGGATTTTGGTTCTTGTATTTTTTTGCCTATCACTAGAAGCAAATCCCAAAGGGAAATCCGAGAGCCGAAAATCAAAACCTTCTAAGATTCGCCAAACTATTGTTTTATCTATTGATGGATTCCCTGCTTACTACTGGTCCGATCCTAAATACCATTCCTATTTTCCGCATTTGAGCAAACTCTTTGAGAAGTATGGTGTAAATGAGATTGCCACGGTCAATCCTTCTGTAACTTATCCGGCTCATACCTCTATGGTAACAGGTTTGGATCCGGCCGAACATGGAATTTACAACAATACGCTTTCTGACCCTTTTGAGAAAAACGATGGGGGATGGATGTGGTATGCCGAAGACATCAAAGTTCCCACCCTTTGGGATTTGGCAAAAGCAAATCGGAAAACTACGGCTAATATTTTCTGGCCCGTGACTGTGGGGGCAAGTATTGATTGGAATCTCCCTCAGTATTGGAGAAAAAAAATCCCAGAAGATGACAAACTCTTGCGAGTTCTTTCCACAAAGGATTTACATAAGGAAGCAGAACTTGCCGTAGGATCTCCGTTAAATGATGTTGCCAAAGATGAAATCAAATTAAAAACAGCGACCTGGCTTTTTCAAAATAAAAAACCGGATCTTATGTTTGTATACACTACAGATTTGGATACAAACCACCACGGATTTGGTCCCGGTTCCGAAAAAGCTTTGCAGCGATTGGTGGAGATAGACAAAGCCATTTTCGAATTTTTACAATCGGTAGGGGCCTTTTCTCCAAAAGGGCCAACTCTTGTGATTGTTTCCGATCACGGTTTCCATTCGGCAGACTCTGTTTGTGCACCCAATGTGATTTTAAGACAAAAAGGTTATATCAGCGATGAAGCGGGAACTTACCGATTAACCTTTAAAAGTTCAGGGGGCACGGCCATCCTTTTGCCTGGTGCTAATTCCAATGTTTCGGAGGAGGAGATCCAATCGATCGTTTCTGAGATTCAAAATTCCTGCCCTGGGGCTGAATGGGTTTCGGCATCCAGCAAATTGTTAGGTGAAGAGGGACGTCCTTTAGAGATTGCTAAGATTCCTTCAGAAAGGATTCCAACCGTTTTGCCTGGATATGCAAACGCTTTGCATATCCATTGGATTCAGTCCCAAATCCATCCCCAAGCCTTGGGACTCCTTCGAACCTCTCAGTCCATGTTCTTTAGTGGGACAAGAAAGGGAGAGGTGTTTACTAAATCACAAACCCCGATTCACGGGCATGGGTATTGGAATGCAAACCCGGAAATGAAAACCATTGGTTTGGTATATGATCCGCGAGGGAAGGAACATTCCTTCCAATCCGTCAAAGATGTATTTGGAATCGTGAAAGACCTTTTGGGGCTCAAAGAAAAGAAAACCAAAGGGCCTCGTGTTTCCACAAAGCCCTGATAGCAAATGGTAGCGATTCTTTAGAAACCGGTTCTGATTATTTTTTTAATAAACTAAGAATGGCTTCTCCTACTGCCTTTGCTGACTGCGGATTTTGTCCCGTCACCAGTCGTTCATTGACTTCTACATGAGTATTCCAAGGTGCTGATTTCGAATACTTTCCCCCTGCGGCAATCAATTGGTTTTCCAAAAGAAAGGGAACCACTCCCTCTAGTTTGACAATCGCCTCTTCCTCATTGGAAAATCCATTCACTCGTTTTCCGGCAATGAGTTTCGTTCCATTGGATAGTTTTACATTCACAAGAGCCGAAGGGCCGTGACATACCGCTCCCACAATCCCACCTGATTCGTAGATGGTTTTAGTCAGCTCTTGTAACTCGGCATTGTCTGGAAAGTCCCACATCGTTCCATGTCCTCCTGCAAAGTAGATCGCCGAATAATCACTTGGGTTGATCTCTTTTGGTGATTGGGTATGGATGCGTTTTTCTTTGTAAGTGGGGTGGTTCCAAAATTCCATGTTCGTTGGATCTTCCAAATCAAATCCATCGACTGGTGGCTCGCCCCCCTTAGGACTCATGAAATCCATCTCCACACCGGCATCGTGAAACACCTTCCAGGGATGAGAGACCTCTCCCAAATGGTAACCGGTGGAACCTGCATTTCCTTTTTCTCCATGGCTTGTTAAAACAAATAATACCTTTTTCATTGAATCCTCTTCTTTAAAAATCTTTCTTAGAGATGATTTCCAACTCTAATCATTTTTTAGACAAGAGAAAGTTATTATTAGAAATATGATGGTGTTCATTCCTTGGTATTAAAAATATTATATCAAAATGAATCCCATCGAACTCTACCAAAGCTTCTATTGTATTTACAGAGAGAAAAACCTAACCAAGGCGGGAAAAATCCTCGGTCTATCGCAGCCCGCACTCAGTTTGCATTTACAGTCTTTGGAGCGTCACAGGAAAGAGGTTCTTTTCCTTCGGACATCCCGGGATTTGATTCCGACAGATGCCGCCAAACGGTTGTATGTTCAGATTGCAGGCCCCATGGAAGAATTAGAGCGAATGGAAGGCCAAATCCATCCGCAAGTGAAATCAAAACGCCTACGGATTGGTTCTGCGAAGGAGTGGTTTCAGGAAAAAATTTTACCAGATTTCACGAAGTCGGGAGAAAGTTTTCATGTGCAGTATGGGTATCCTGCGGATCTTCTGGAAGCATTGTCAAACAAGGAAATTGATCTTATGGTCGCCAATCAAAAGTTAAATGTTCCAGGCATTAGTTATGAAGACTTGTTTGTTGAAACCTTCGTTTTTGTGGCTTCCCTTAGACTCAGCCGCGATTCTCATTTTCCCTTTCTTGGAAATGCCAAACCAAAACCGGAGATTCTTAAAGAATGGATGGAAGCACAACACTGGTTTGTTTATAGCGAAGACTTTGCCATTGTCAGACGATTTTGGAAGGTAAATTTTGAATCTCGCCCCAAACTGAAAAATTACACAGTCCTTCCGAACCTTCATGATATCAGAACGGCATTGGAGTTGGGGCAGGGAGTATCAGTTCTTCCTACTTATTTACTGGGGAAAAAATCACCCTTATATACAAATGAAAGGGAATGTCGGAGTTTCCAAAACCAACTGTATTTGGCTTATCGAGTGGGGGAGAGATTGTCTTTGGAAAATCATATCCAAAGACTTGTGGACGGCGTAAAAACTTAAGAGTTAGTGTTTTTTCCAGTGAATGCATTCGCCTGGGCATTCATCCATTTCCTTTTGCACTTTTTTCTCGTCTTCCTCTGGGATGACCGCATCGTTGATGGAAGCTCCTGCAATATGAGTTTGAGAAACATCGTCCTCATCCATCATAAAATACTTTGGCATATTATCTGCACATTGGTTACAAGAAGTACAATTGTCTTTGTCTACATAAGCTTTTCTCATGTTTTCTCCTCTTTTAGTTTATAAAATAGAATGATCGATACGAAAAAAATGGTAACGATGTTTGCGAGGATGATGGGAAAATCCGATCGTAATACCCCATAAACAAACCACAAGAGTACACCCAAAAAAAACATAATGTACATATTGCGACTGATGTCCCGGGTTTGTTTGGTCATGACCACTCGTAAGACTTGTGGAAGAAAGGAAACTGTCGTTAAAAAAGCAGCAATGTAGCCAATCAGGTTTTCCATTTAGGCCTTAAACTCTCGCCTAACTATGGTTTTTACCCCACCCCGAACATTGTAGTCACCCACCACTTTCACATAGATCGGATTTACGGCTGCCACAAAGTCTTCTAGGATTTTGTTCACTACGTTTTCATGAAAAATCCCTATATTTCGGTAGGACATCATGTATTCTTTCAGGGATTTGAGTTCGACACAGCGATCCCGGGGGATGTATTCGATAAAAATGGATCCAAAGTCGGGAAGGCCAGTTTTTGGGCAAACGGCGGTGAATTCCGGGATGGTGAATTCGATATTGTATTCTTTTCCAGCGTAGACATTGGCAAACCATTCGATTTCCGGGGTTTTCCAGGACGGGATATGGTCTTGTTTGTCCTCGTAAGAAGATTCTGATTTTTTTTCCGACATTTGTTTACCCCGACAATTGCAAAATTATTTTGGAATCATCCCATGAAAAGTGATAAAAAAATTGCAGTCGTCGATTTCGGCGGTCAATACGCTCACCTCATCGCTTCCCGAATTCGAAGGCTTGGAGCCTATACGGAAATCCTTTCCAATGAAGAACCATTGTCTGTTTACGAGTCCTATGCGGGAATCATCTTGTCGGGAGGCCCAAGCAGTGTGTATGAAAAAGGGGCTCCACTCTTGCCAGAAGGTTTTTTTAAAACTTCCGTTCCGATTCTAGGAATCTGCTATGGCCACCAGCTTTTAATGAAAGCTCTAGGTGGAGAGGTAGTCTCTTCCAATTCGAAAGAATATGGTCCGGCCATTCTAGAGATTCAAAATTCCAATTCTTTACTTTCTAAATCACTATCTTCTAAAACAAAAGTTTGGATGAGTCATGGGGATGAAGTGGTCCGAATGCCTGAGGGATTTCAAGTGGTGGCATCTTCGGATAATTGTCATTATGCGTTTGTTTCTAATGAATCTAAAAAACAATTTGGAATCCAATTCCATCCCGAAGTCACTCATTCCGAAGAAGGCGAAGTTCTACTGAAGAATTTTGTGGATCTTTGTGATGCTGGATCGAGCTGGAGCATCTCACAATTCCTCGAAGAACAAATTACGGAATTACAAAAGAAAGTCCCTGTTGGCAAAAATGTATTTTTACTCGTATCCGGTGGTGTAGATTCTTCTGTTGCTTATTTACTTCTAGCAAAAGCTCTTGGGAAAGACCGGGTGAAAGGCCTTCTGGTTGATACGGGGTTTATGCGTAAAAATGAAGTAAAGGATCTAATGGATAATCTCCATCAAGTCGGTTTTGATCTCACCATTTGGGATGAAAGTGAAATCTTTTACAAACACCTCGAATCAGAATTTGAACCAGAAAAAAAACGACGCATTGTCGGAGATCTATTTTTAGAGGCACAAGGCAAAGCCACAAACTCTCTTGGATTGGATTCCGAGCATTGGCTTCTTGGCCAAGGAACCATTTACCCAGACACTATCGAATCTGGGGGAACCAAACATTCTCATAAAATCAAAACCCATCACAACCGAGTTCCTCAAATTGAAAAACTCATCCAAGAAGGAAAGATCGTGGAACCGATTGCAGACTTGTATAAGGATGAGGTGAGAGAACTGGGGCGCCTTCTCGGCCTACCGGAACGTTGGATTGAAAGGCATCCCTTTCCAGGACCTGGACTTGTGGTGCGAATGATTGCAAGCCCAGAAACCCATCCCCCTAAGATCGATTTTTCAGATTTGGGTCTTGGGGTAAAGAAGGCGGAAGTCAAAATTCTACCCATTCTCTCTGTTGGAGTACAAGGGGACCAAAGGAGTTATGCCCACTGTGCCGTGTTAAATGATTTTACCACTGATTGGAATGAATTGGATAAGTGTGCTGTGGACATTACCAACTTCAAAAAAGAGATCAACCGGGTGGTTTTTGCCCCAGGGATCTCTACTTTTTCTGGTTCTTTTCATTATACCAAACTTACATTAGACAAAGCCCATTCGGATATTTTGCGGGATGCGGATTCAATAGTGAACCGAATCCTTTACGATGAATCGATTCATACTTCTATTTGGCAAATGCCTGTGGTTTTGGTTCCCGTAGGATTACGTGAAAATTCTTATGGAGTGGTATTAAGACCTGTGGAATCCACGGAAGCAATGACTGCTAATTTTTATGAGATGGACCGGAATATCTTGGAACGAATCACCAAAGAGTTGTTAGCATTGCCACAAATCTCTTTGGTTTTGTATGACCTCACTCACAAACCACCGGGAACAATTGAATGGGAATGATCCGTTTTGATTTTTAACTGGTTGAACTAATTAAGGAAGTATCAACCAAAGGAGAGCCATTCCGCCCATCGCGAGCTCAGGGAGTTTTCTTTTAAAAAAACTTTGGTTCTCTGGATTTTCTTTTGTTTCCTCAGGCTTAGCTTCTTGAGGATTTGTTTCTTCTTTTGTATTTTTTGCGGCAAATAGGGAGCCAAAAAATCCAGGTTTTGTTTCCTCCTTAGGAGCTTCCCAAACAACGGGGAGAGAAACCACATCCACTGCATTCTTTTTAAACGCTTGTTTGGTGCCATCCTTAGATTCTACCAAAACATAATTGGCAGTAGGAGAGGAAGTTTTTACGTTTTCCAACACCTCTTTGGTTGCTTTTACAGTTACAGTGTCAGCATACGAAACTTGAGATAGAATCATTAAAATGGATACGGATAATATGGTCTTTACGTTCATATTTACAGCGCATCCTCTTAGAAAGCTTAGGCAATTTGATTTTCCTCTGAAATGTTACAATCTGATGAAAAGTGAAAACAGTTTCCATTTGACACGAAGCCTTCCTATTTTAGCCTATCCAAAGTCACGCTTGGCGTCGTGGCCAAGTGGTAAGGCATGGCTCTGCAAAAGCTTGACCGCCGGTTCGAATCCGGCCGACGCCTAGTCAAGCATCATTCGCCTGGATGGTGGAATTGGTAGACACACAGGACTTAAAATCCTGTGGGAGTAATCCCGTGCGGGTTCGATTCCCGCTCCAGGTATAATCGAACGATTGCGAGTCAAAAAAAAAAGTAGCGACCGATAGGGAGCGTACACGTTAAGGCAGGATGCCTGAGGTGACGAGTAGGACGGGCTGAGAACGAAAGGCCAGGATGGCCGAAGATCGAAGCGATTTCCGCGGACTTTCTAACCACATAAAACCTGAATTAACATCTCTTAACTCTTATCCTAGCGACCCCGCGTAACCTCTCAATAAACAAAACCAAAATCTCTTCTCTTAGCGATTCCCGCTCATCGACATCTAAGATTTTATTATGCCTTTAGTGTCCTAACCAATGCCCTTTCTTTCTCTCACTGACAATTTCCTGAAATCTCAATCACGGGAAGAAATGATCTCTCCCCCTTCCAGGAATACAAAAATCCAAAATCAATGAACTCTACATCGGAACCTATAAAGTCTTTGGGGTTTACTTGGATCGTTACTAACTTTCCTGGATTTCGGATGGTTTCCTTTTTCACAATTCTTTCTGGCTGCACTCGGTATTCTTTGTCTTGATCAAAGCTTTCTCGTTTTCTTGTCTCAAGAACTAAAGAGTCAGGGAATTCTCCCTCGGGTATTTCTTCCCAATGGATTTGGAACTGAATTGGTTTTTCTCGCACTTGGGCCTTGGTATCAAAATTTAGATCGTGATCCAAACAACCGGAAAGTTTGAAATACATTTCCTTAGTTCCTAAAGGAAGGACAACTGGGCCTTTGGCATTGATGGTGGACTGACCGAGAGGTGCAGGGAAGTTGTGTTCTGTGCGAACTCTGTGAATGAATAAATCTTTTGCCGAAGTTTTTGTTAAGTAAAGAGCACCCAGACTCGAAAGGAAAATCCAAAAGAGTAAGAGTCTATACACTTTGTTTAAATTCTTTTTCGTTGCTGTTTTGTTTAATGTGTCACTTGGGAGTTTAGTTTTCGGCAGTAGGCATAAAATTCCAAGAAAAGGAAAAAGAACTTCATCATCTAACAAAAAACATTGGAAACTACCAGCAAAAACAATCGCAAAAAAACCTAAATAGAAAAGGGTATATCTCGGAACTTGTAATATATTTTTTGTGACCAAGTATAAAAAACTAAAAAAAGAAAATATACCGAAAACCCCTCCCAAAATCCAGAAATGCAGAAAATCAAAATGGGCATGAGATTTGGGTGTGATGGATAAATCATAATACAATTCGGGAAGTTCTCGAACGAGGGGAATCGCCTTTAGAATGAATTCCCCAGGATAATTGCCACTTCCAATCCCGAATAAAAATGAATCCTTAAGAATGGCAAAATTCATTTTATGAATCCAGACTCTTTGGTTCTCTAACGATCGTTTAGCGAATAAATCATCAATGGCTCTTTGGAATAACCAATTGTTTTGGTAGAGTAGAAAAAAAAGTAAAATGAATCCAAGGAGGCCAAACCCCATCCATGGAAGGTATTTTTTAATAGAAAATTTTTTTTGGAGAGAAAGAAGAAGAATACCAAACAATAACCCAAACCAAATCGACCGGCTTTGGTTGAGAAAGAGAAGTACAAACCCAAAAAAAGACAAACCAAGAAGGGAGGCAAAATGGATTTTATATTGGGATTCCCTTCGAACCAATCGTTGCATCCGAAAGGTTCTCTCCCAGAGAGAAGGCAAATACAGGGCAAGCAAACCCCCATAGGTTAGGTGGGTACTCTGAAATCCAATAGGTAAATGGAGGGGAATTCCCATAAGACTTGCTAACTGGTGGGGAAGGCGGCGACCTTCTACATACTGGAATCCATCCATCACAAAGGGAGCTAATCGATAAGGAGAAAGAAGGGAAAAAATCCCGCAGATGATGAGAAAAACGGCTCCGATGCTAACCGCTCGTTTTATTGATTTTTTTTCGGTCCTCGAGAGGCGGAATTGGTGTAAGAGTAAAAACCCCATCCATACATCTCCAAATTCCGATTTCAAAAGGATAGGTTTCCAGTGTTCTATATCCCAAGTGAAAAGGGGGGTGAGTAAAAAACTCAAATAGAGAAAAATCCAAAAAAGAAACGGAGATTCGAGTTTGGGAAACTTTCTTTGAAAGATCTGGTCCAAAAACAAAAAGAAAAGAGAGGTCCCCGCAAAAATTTGGCAAAGACTGATGGAAAACGGAGAGAGGACAAAGAAGAGGTATAGAAAAACAACGGAAATCTTATGAAATGTTTCTTTCCCAATCATATTTGGTTCTAAGAATAGGTTTTAACTCCTATGGAAGGCAAGAGAAAAAGAAAATTGTCGGTGGCCATCATCACCTTCAATGAAGAAAAGAATATCGGAGACTGCATCCGCTCCGTCGAATCGGTAGCAGACGAAATCATTGTTTTAGATTCTCTAAGCCAAGACCGCACGAAAGAAATTGCGACGTCTTTTCCCCAAGTAAAATTTTATGAATCTCCATTTCCCGGTCATGTGGAACAAAAGAACAAAGCCATTGGTTTTTGTTCGAATGATTGGATCTTGTCCCTTGATGCTGATGAAAGGGCCGATACAACTCTCCTCCATTCCATCGAATCTTTTTTAGAATCGGACTCGGTTTCGGCTGATGGGTTTAAAATTGCCAGGTTAACCTTTCATTTGGGTCGGTGGATTCGTTATAGTGGTTGGTATCCTCTTCGTAGGTTTCGGTTATTTCAGAAACATGCTGCAACCTGGGTGGGCGAAAACCCACACGATTATATTGAATTAAAACCGGGGTCTGTGGGCCGTGTGATGAAAGGGGATATCCTACATTATAGTTTTACAGATTTTAGCCACCAAATCACTACCATCAATCAGTTCTCCAGTATTGTTGCATATACCCGTTATGCGAAAGGAGAAAGGTTCTCACTTGCCAAAACCATATTCAAACCTTTTGGAAAGTTTTTAGAAATTTATATTTTCAAATTTGGATTTTTGGATGGAATCCCTGGACTTTGGATTGCCATTGCTTCCGCATTTTCTACCTTTCTTAAATTTGCAAAATTGTATGAACTGGGTCGTAAACAGATAGAACGACCGTCCAATATAAGAAAAGAGTATGGCAAAAACTAAAAAAAAGTCCCAAGGGAGTTGGTTTGATCGTATCTTATCTTTTTTTGGATCCAAAAGGAAAACAAAGGATGAGGATCTGGGAAAACGAAAGAAGGAACCAAAATCCTTTGCTATGGAATGGGCGCAAGGCCTTGAAAATTGGAAAAAGAAACTTCGCACGAAACAAATGGCCACAGGGGTGGTTTTAGAAACACCTAAGTTTCGCTTAACAAAAACAAACGATAAATTGTTTCGAGCCGAAGGAACCAACTATTCCGTGATTTTAGCTACAGGAAATCATCTTTATAAAAATAAAGAAGAGAAATGGACAGGTGTTTTATTTGTGGATGAAGGGGACTTAAACAAAAACCTATCCAAGGATCTTTCCCATTTGGATGGATTACTTGAGGCCCTTTCTGTTCCTAAGTCTGATTTATTTTTGGATGCAGATTCCCCGAAAGAAGATTGGCGGGTGGTTCTCACTTGGGAGCGGTTTTGGAAAGAACAATTGGTTTTACAAATGAAACCAAATTCCATGGCTCTTGTTCTCCTTGCCATCGGAGAAGAATGTCGGATGTTTTTTGAATCAGTTGCCACAGAAAGACAGAAACGACTCGTTCGGGACGAACTATTTTATTTGAATTTGGGAAATGCAGCCGAGAACAATCCCTATTCCAAAGCCAAAAACTTATTCGGATTTGGGACAGCCCTTCTCGAATTTGGAAATACGATTAACCATATCAAAGAAAAACGGGAAAAGGAAGAAAACCATGGATCATAAATCACTCATCCAAACACATATCGAAGATTCAATTGCCGTAAAACAACAGTTATTACCAGTTCTTTTGCCATCGATTGAATCGGCAGGAAAGGTCCTTGTTGAATCCTTAAAACAAAATGGGTTATTGTACTTTTGTGGAAATGGTGGGTCAAGTTGTGATGCATCCCATATTGCCGCAGAACTTGTGGTGCGATATAAATCAGGGAATGAAAGAAAAGCGATTCCGGCTCTCGCTCTCAATAGTGACCAGGCGGTTCTCACTGCTTGTTCCAATGATTATGGTTATGAATATGTTTTTCAAAGACAAGTCCAAGCCTTTGGAAAACCAACGGATGTATTTGTTGGTCTAACCACTTCAGGAAATTCGCAAAACATCATTTTGGCGGTAGAAGAGGCGAGAAAAATTGGAATGAAGGTTGTCCTCTTTCTCGGTGGGGATGGGGGAAAACTAAAAGGCAAAGGGGATGTGGAAATCATTGTCCCTTCCAAAATCACCGCCCGGATCCAAGAGTGTCATATCCTCATTGGTCATATCCTTTGTAGTATCATTGAAAAGGAATTGTTTGGCCTCGACTGATTGCAACGTAGTCCAAATCGAAAATGCCACCATCGAAACAAAGGGGGGGCAAAAGATTTGGAAGGGAATCTCTTTAGAGATTCAGAAGGGAATTGTCCACGGAATCATAGGGGAATCGGGATCTGGTAAGTCCACACTTGGTTTTTCCTTGTTTGGAATGGTTCCTACAGGCTGTCATTTGTCTTATACAACCTTTACTGTGCTAGGCGAAGATGTTCTAGACAAAAATTTGGGTTCGAAATTATTTATGGTGCCTCAAAATCCAAATAGTGCTTTCCATCCCTTCCGAACCATTGAAGCCCAGACCAAAGATTTTTTTAAACTATCGGGATTGAACTCCGTATCCTTCGAATCTTTGTTTTTGATTTGGGACCAGTTGTCCATTCCCAGAAGCCACTGGAAACAATATGCGAGAACCCTCTCTGGGGGTGAGAAACAAAGAATCCTACTTTCCTTTGCTTTTTTACGAACTCCGGAAATTTTAATTCTGGATGAACCGACTACGGGACTCGATGCCTTTTCTGAAAAAATTGTCTTAGAAACCGTGCAAAACCTTGCAAAAACAGGGATGTCAGTTGTTTTTATTACACACGAGCTTCGGATCGTCGAAAGTCTGGCCTCCCAAGTTACGATAATGAAAGAAGGGGAAGTCGTAGAAACCATTCCGGTTCTAAACCACAACCTGGAGCCAAAAACAGAATATGGAAAACAACTTAAGGAAGCTTCTCTCCTCTTTTTATAAAGGAACTTTCCTCTTCCTGATTCTTATGCCAGGTTTTCTTTTGGCAAACCCGGGATTCAAACTTAGGTCCGTAGACATTCGCTCTTATCC
This sequence comes from Leptospira chreensis, assembly GCF_016919165.1. Taxonomy (GTDB): domain Bacteria; phylum Spirochaetota; class Leptospiria; order Leptospirales; family Leptospiraceae; genus Leptospira_A; species Leptospira_A chreensis. The sequence goes on along the minus strand of NZ_JAFFPS010000010.1, from coordinate 70,289 downwards.
GGAAGTCAAAATCCGATTCCATTCCAATGCACCCATAGATCCCAAAGGATTTGTTCTTTCCGAAGAATTGGATTCTGTCGCAAGACTTACAGAATCCTTTCAGTTCGAGCGAACCGAATCCAAAAATCCCATCCACTTATACATATCCATTCCGAGTTATACAAATGCAGAAGACAGAAGGTGGATCATCCAGTTGGCAAACCAATTGGTAAAGACCTCCGAACAAAGCGGCGGAACTTCTAAATTACAAATCCAATCCGATGCGAACAAACATTCCTTCGAACGAATCCGCTCTCAAGTCCTAGATATATCATTTCCTTTTCCGAAAGAACCAGCCCCCATTTATCCCATCCGTAATTGGGAGAATTTCCTGGATGGGATTCCCAAAAATCAATCGGCCGAAGATCATATTCTAGTCCTTGTAAGTTTTGCTCCAGAATGGCAGGACCGTTTTGAAATTCCGGAACTGGCAAAACGAATTCGGGATAAGAACCTACAATTGATTGTCCTTGCCCCCAGTTCTTTGGAAGCTACGAAACTTGCCAGTTATGCGAACGGAAAACATTACCCCGTTTCCAAATCGGATAGTTATTCCGATTTATTTTCGTATCTCCGTGCACTTGGCGAGGAAGACTATGAACTGATTTATATTTCTCCATGGAAACTATCCCGGTGGAAAACCAATTTTATTTCCGCAGGATTTGTTTCCGTAGATCAGGGCATTCGGTTTGCCTTCCAGTATGAACTTTCTTTTTTCCGAACCTTATACTTACAATTATCAGATCCATTATTCTTTTTTCCTGTGAGTTTGTTTCTCATCTTTCTTTGTTTGGCTGCTTTGTATTATTTGCGTGGGTATGAAGAAACAAATCAAAGTTTGGTGCCTGTCACTAATCTTGAACCAGAATATTCGGAACGGAAAGAAGAACTCCAAGTTTATGACAGGATGTATGGAGAGACGATGGAGAAGGCAGCCCGTGATCGGGAGATTGCCTTGGCCATTGCAGAAAAAGCCTCACCGACAGGAACATCGTATTCTTATGCCGTCCTTATGTTTCGAGATGGGAACCAGAACCCAGACCAATTTCCGCTACAGTTTGATGAAGTGACGATTGGTAGTTGGGAATCAAACCATCTTGTCCTGTATGATCCGAATGTCGCAGGCCTTCACGCAAAGATAAAAAATAAAAAGGGAAAGTATATATTGTTTGATTGTGTATCCGAAACAGGGGTATACTTAAACGGTAAAAAATTACTTCGCCCCAAAGTTCTCCATAACTTGGACGAAATCCAAATAGGAAAAACAATTTTGTCGTTTCGAGGAAGGTCGTAGGATATGGTTCGGATGATAGGAAAGAAATTTGTTTTTTTATTGGTACTCGGATTACTTTCAGCAAGCGTTCATTGTTCGGGAGAGACCTCTGATGATACGGCAACCTCTTCCCTTTTACTTGCAAAAGAATCGGGGGATAATGGTTGTACGGTCGCAGGCCTAGGAACACAGATTAAAGCAGGGTATACGGGAATCACGACTACTTCCAAATCGGTATCCTTTTCTCTCGCCGGAGATACCTATTATGCGGTGATGCAAATTGCCGGAGCCCAAATCGGAACTCGCGTCGTACTTTCACGTTATGCGAAGGTTGCCACTTATGTGTCTACCAGTTGTCCTTTGGATCTTTCCTCAGCAGTACTTGCCAAAGAGGGAACTGAATATTCCAAAGTGGATGCACCCGCCACAATCATTACTTTCACAAAGGCCGGAAGTTATTTGATTTATCTTTACCAAAAAGAAAGTGCCACCGCCAATCCCTTAACCGTCCTTACGGATGGAACTCCCGTTCAGACCATTTCCGATTCTGACCTTTCTGACCTTCTGAACGGTGGATCGATTAAGACCTTTAAATTTGCTTGTGCGGTCGGCGGCGGTGTCTGCCAAAATTATTACGGATACCTAACCAGTTGTCTAACGGGAACCAAACAAACGTCTAAATGTACAGAGACCAGTGTTGTGGGATCCTGCAAAGTAACTCAGTCCAGTGTTGGTTATATCATCAGTGTCTATACAGCACCTCTCACGGGGGGCGCAGGAACTGCTGCTGCTCACTGTTCAGGGATTTCAGGAACGTATGTAAACGGTTCTACTGTGCAAACCCCGTAGAACTGCTCTATTTTTCCAAATTCCCTGGACATACCACCCCGTGTCCGAGTTATGACTGGAAGTGGGGGAGTCTAGTTATGAAAACCATGTTTGAGAAGATTTGGAATGACCATTTGGTCCACGAGGATGATGGTGGGACCTGCCTCATCTATATCGATAGACACCTAGTCCATGAGGTGACAAGCCCACAGGCCTTCGAAAGTTTGAAATTAACCAATAGAAAAGTGCGTCGTCCCGATGCGACTTTTGCTACTATGGATCACAACGTTTCCACAAGAACTCGCGACTGGAAATCTGTTGATCCCATCTCTGTCCTTCAAATGCAAACGCTGATGGACAATTGTAAAGAAAACGGAATTACATTATTTGATATCAACCACCCGGACAATGGAATTGTTCACGTGGTGGCACCAGAACTTGGACTGACCCATCCGGGTATGACCATTGTTTGTGGGGATTCCCATACAGCCACTCATGGTGCTTTTGGGGCACTCGCTTTTGGAATTGGAACTTCGGAAGTGGAACATGTTCTTGCCACACAAACTCTGGTCCAAAAGAAACCAAAAACTTTAGAGATCCGAGTGGATGGAAAACTATCTCCTCTTGTTTCTGCGAAAGACATTGTCCTTGCGATCATTGGTAAAATTGGAACTGATGGAGCCACAGGTTATGTGATTGAATTCACGGGAGAAGCAATTCGTTCTCTGAGTATGGAAGGCCGTATGACAATTTGTAATATGGCAATTGAAGCCGGCGCTCGTGCAGGCCTGATTTCCCCAGATGACACAACCATAAATTATATCAAAGGAAGAGATTTTGCTCCTAAGGGAGAGGCTTTTGACATAGCAGCTGCTAAGTGGAAAGCTTATGCAACAGATGCTGGGGCTACGTTTGATAAAACAGTGACACTCAATGCTAGTGAAATTGCTCCTATGGTTTCTTGGGGAACATCCCCTGGCCAAGTGATTCCTGTGACTTCTCCTGTCCCAGGACCTTCGGATTTTACCGACCCCATTCAAAAAAAATCCGCAGAGTCCGCTCTGGCTTATATGGATTTAAAACCGGGCCAAAAACTCATCGATGTCAAAGTGAACAAAGTGTTTATCGGATCTTGCACCAACTCTCGCATTGAAGACCTCCGCGTGGTGGCAGACACTGTTAAGGGTAAAAAGGTAAGTAAAGAAGTTGAGGCCATCATTGTTCCCGGTTCTGGTCGAGTGAAACGACAAGCAGAATCGGAAGGACTGGACCAAATCTTTTTGGAAGCTGGTTTTCAATGGAGAAACCCTGGTTGTTCTATGTGCCTTGCGATGAACGATGATGTTCTTTCCCCTGGGGATCGTTGTGCTTCCACTTCGAACAGGAACTTTGAAGGAAGACAAGGGAAGGGCGGACGCACCCACCTTGTGGGACCTGCTATGGCTGCGGCAGTGGCAGTAGAAGGTCATTTTGTAGACATTCGGGAGTGGAAATAAGATGAAAGCATTTACGAAATTAAAAGGAATCGCAGCCTTATTAGATAAGGCAAACGTAGATACAGACCAAATCATTCCGAAACAATTCCTTCGTAAAATTGAAAGATCAGGTTTTGGCCAACACCTATTTCATGACTGGAGATTTTTGGATGATGCGGGAAAAAAACCAAATCCAGAATTTGTTCTCAATGCAGAAAGATACCAAGGCGCCAACATTCTTGTCACTCGGGACAACTTTGGTTGTGGGTCGTCAAGAGAACATGCTCCTTGGGCTTTAGAAGATTATGGATTTCGTTCCATCCTTTCTCCGTCTTACGCAGATATCTTTTATAATAACTGTTTTAAAAATGGAATGTTGCCCATCGTTCTACCGGAAGCTCAGATCGAAGAGATCTTCCAAACCATCGATAAAAAACCTGGTGCTAACCTAGAAATCGATTTAGAGAACCAAGTGGTGATTACGGAAGACGGGAAAAAATATTCATTTGAAGTGGACGGCTTTCGTAAACACTGCCTTCTCCATGGTTTGGATGATATTGGACTCACTCTTCAAAAGGCCGATTTTATTCAAAAATTTGAGGAAAAGAACCAAAAAGAAGTTCCCTGGTTATACGCAAAAACTGTATAATCGCTGTATGAAACTGTTTTCTCTTTTTGTCGGATTTTTATTTGTAACCGCTGGACTTTTCGCAGAAGAGCTTCTCATCCAAGACACCAAACAAGGGTTAGGGAGAGAGGCCATTCGTGGAACGACAGTTGTCGTTCATTACACAGGAAAATTAACCAACGGTAAAGTATTTGATTCTTCTGTGGATCGTGGGGAACCTTTTAGTTTCCAATTGGGCCAAGGCCAAGTGATTCAAGGTTGGGAACGAGGGATTGTCGGAATGAAAGAAGGTGGAAAACGAAAACTCACCATTCCTCCTCAGTATGGATATGGTGCTCGTGCGATCGGACCCATTCCTGCAAATTCAACTCTTATCTTTGATGTGGAACTGATTAAAGTAAAATAATGATAGATCCAATTTCCAAAGGCATCGATGACCTCGGCAACAGTCTACTGCAGGCTCTTAACAATGTACAAGGTATCTTTGGAAAGGAACTTTCCGTTGCCAAACCCATTCAGGACAATATCCTCCAACTCATTGGAAACACTCCTCTCATCCGATTGAATCGAATTGGATCGGAATATACAGGAGTGCAATTTTACCTCAAAGCCGAATTTTTAAATCCTACTGGTTCTGCCAAAGATCGCACCGCTCTTGCAATGTATTTGGATGCGGAAAAAAGAGGAAAACTAAAGAAGGGAATGTCTGTTGTCCTTGTGGGTGCTCGTTCTTCTTCGGTAAGTTTTACTTGGATCGGAAAGGTAAAAGGATACCCGGTATTTTGTCTGGTTCCTCTGCATACGGCTCCCGAACGCATCCAGCTCCTCCGTAGTTATGGGGCCGAAGTTTCCGTAAGCAATGAATCGGATCTCGGAAGGCTAACAGAGATTGCCGAAGAAAAAGCCAAAAAAATCGGTGGCTGGATTCCGGACGAAGCCTCCAATCCCGCAAATCCCAATTTCCATTTCAAAACCACAGGGCCTGAGATTTGGAGAGACTTACAAGGAAAAGTGGATGCTGTCATTTCCGCTCCCGGATCCGGTGGGGCCATTACTGGAATCGGTCGGTATTTAAAATCCCAAGACCGTAGAGTGAAAGTCATCATTGCGGGAAAACAAAACTCGCCCTTTATGGAATATGGAAAAACAGATAACCCGAAAGAAAGGGAAAGAATCCAACTTCCAGCAGTTTATGATCCGAAACTCATTGATCATTATTTCCATGTCACTCAAGACGAAGCCTTGCACCTGCAAGCTGACCTTTATGAAAAAGAAGGAATTTTTGCGGGTCTCACGACAGGTACGGTGATTACCGGAGCCCTTCGATTTTCTGAATCCATTCCAGAGTCAGAAAGAAACGAAAGAAATCCGATTAATATTGTCATCCTCTCGCCAGATAGAGATTAAGTTTTTTCGCTAAACAGCTGTTGGATTTCCTCTAGGGAACTTTTCACAACGGTTTCCCCTAGTTGGATGAATTCCGCACTCCTCCAAAACTCAAACCAATTGGAATTGGGGAGGATTGGATTCAAATACACATCTGCTTCCTGGGCGCTGTACTTTCCAATTCGGTATTGGAGGGAATACAAACTATTCACAATGATATCTAAAACATTCAAATTCAAAAGTTTGTTTGTTTTCATTTCATCTTTGGAACTCGGCATGGAATTGATGGCGATGATCTTTTGCACCCCTTCATGAGTGAGAGCCGATACCGGGAGCGGGTTCACAATTCCCCCATCCACATAGGTTTTTCCATTTTCTTGGGGTTGGGGAACAAAAACGCCAGGGATCGAAATACTTGCCATCACCGCATCGAGCACCTTTCCTTCGGAAAGAACAATTTCCTGTCTAGTGGAGATATCACAACTAATCAGTCTGAGTTTGATGGGTAAGTCTTCAAAATACAAATCTCCCAAATATTTTTCGAGAAGGGTACGAACATGTTTTCCATGAAGTAGTCCTTGTCCAGGGAAAGACAAATCCACAAGTTTAAACATTTTGAAGATACTATCAATTTCTGCAAGGAGAGGTAAGATTCCTTTGTAACCAAGTCCACTGGCCCAGAAGGCTCCAATGACTGCCCCGATACTCGTTCCCGCAATCATATCAGGAACCATCCCTTCTTCTTCCATCACCTTCATGATTCCGACTTGGGCAAGACCGAGGGCAGCACCTCCGCCGAGAGCCACACCAATTTGTACTCCAGAAAGTTCTCTTGCCTTTCGTCTGATATGGATCTCCCATTTTCCATGGTCGATCAAATCCCGAATATTGGTTTCGTGATAGAGAATTTCATTTTCCTTGGATTCACTGGTAATGGAATCACAAAGATTGATTTTTTTATCAGGAGAAAGATAATTTTCAATATGGTCGGATTCATCAATTAACAGACGTTTGAGTTCTTCGTCCGTGTCAGGAAACACTTCCAAAAAAATAAAGGAATGGCTTGCATAGTGTTTCCCAAGGGTTTCTTTGATGCGGTCAGAATCTTTGAATTTATAAGATTTTAGATAAGGATTTTCTGTTTGTCCATTTTGACCAAAGTGAAGGACTACCGATTTTTTTCCCGATTCTTCTTCTATGGATGCCACTAAATCTTTTGCCAAATGATCACTGGCAACGGGGTCGGAGTGCACAAGACAAACCACCGAATTACGAAAGTATTCCCTTCCTCCCAGGAGTTCGCCCCGGAGAGACTTGGTGAGCATTTTAGAGAAAGTGATGGAGAGATAAGGAATTTTTTGGATTAACTTTTGGAATCCAGATTGGGAGAGAACAAGAAATCTTGAATCGGTAACAGTAACAGCTGTATGGCTATGTTTTTCGCCAGTGAGTAGGGATTGGATTCCGAAGTATTCGCCTTTTTTGAGATATTGGACTTCTTCTTCTCGTTTTCCTTCTCCTTTTTTGGGGAGAAACAATTTGATCCCACCAGAGAGAATTAAAAATAAACTCCGGTCGGCGTCCCCGGCAGTGAATAATACTTCATCCCGTTCGGATTCGACAATATGGACCGATTCGGCCACCCAAACCTTTTCTTTACGAGAGAGACTTCGAAATAAGGGAAGGCTCGAGACAAGGTGGATTTTTCCTTCTAGATCTTTCATTAGGGCCTCTTCCACCAAAGTTTCAAAAACGGAAGGGAGAGAAATTGCGTTTTTTGTGTATTTCTAAAAAATTTTATTGACTACTTGTTTGTTAAGTAGTAGTTGTATGTGTAGCAAACAGGAGTCTATATGATTACACATTTGAAAATTAAAGATTTTGCACTCTTCGAATCCCTAGAACTTTCCCTTTCGGATGGTCTCACTGTCTTTACCGGCGAGTCTGGTGCAGGAAAATCCTTAATTTTCGATGCATTGGCTTCCTTATTTGGAGGGCGTTGTTCTACAGCCAATATCCGCCAAGGGAAAGAGAGGTATTCTTTACAGGCAGTCCTTTCTCTTACCGGTCAAAACCTAACCAAAGACTATTTGATGGAACAGGGCTTTCGTTATACCGGGGATGAAATTCTCATCACTAAGGAACTGATGAAGGATGGAAAGGCTCGGGTGAAAATTGGAGAAAGTTTGGCCTCCACCACTCATTTACGAGAGCTTGGAAAAACAATGGCCGAGATCCATTGCCAAAATGAACAACTCTTCTTACTTGAAAAATCCAACCAATTGGAATTTTTAGATCGTTACGGCAATTTGGAATCCTTGAAATATAAATTCAAATTAGCCTTACAACAGTATCGCCATTGGAAACAGAAACTCATCGATTTTGAAGAAACAAGACGTACCATGCTCAAACGAAAAGAAATCCTTGAGTATGAAATTGAAGAAATCGAATCGATTTCCCCTAAAGAGGGAGAAGATGATACTCTCTCTACCGAAGAATCTCTTTTGGCCAATGGGGAAAAACTGGCAGAGAACTACCGTTTGGTGTTAGAGGAATTGACAGAAAAGGAAAATTCCATTCTGAAAGTGTTTCCGACTCTCATCCATGCCATTCAAAAAGTATCCATTCTCATTCCTGAAAAAAAGGAAATGTTGGAAGAATGGGAAGAAGTTTATGACAGATTAAAATCTCTCAAATCAGTCATCAGAGAAGAAGAAGAGGAATTATTTTTTAGCCCAGAACGTTTGGATATGGTTCAGTCCAGACTCCAGGACATCAAAAAACTCAAGAAAAAATACAATGTGAGTTTGGCCGAAATCAATCTTTTACTCGAAGAGAAAAAATCGGAACTCGAACGTTGGAACGAACAAGCAGGGGATGAAGATTTTTTACGAATCAAAAAAGACCAATGCCTAACGGAGATGAAGGAACTAGGATTTCAACTTTCCAAATTACGCCGCAATGTGATCTCTCAGTTTGAAGAGGATGTCCAAAAAGAAATGGCAGATTTGGGACTTGAGGGGGGAAAACTCCAAGTGGTTCTTCGTTGGGAAGAGAATCCGGAAGGGGAAGTAGAAGAAGGATCCAAATCCTATTTCCTTTCGGAATCGGGCCTAGACCAGATTGAATTCTATTTTAGTGCCAATCCGGGAGAAAAACCGCGTCCGCTTCGCAAGGTAGCATCAGGTGGTGAGTTGTCACGAGTGATGCTTGCCCTTAGGAGTGTTCTCGGGAAACAAGCGCCTTCGCCGCAAATGTTGGTTTTGGACGAGGTGGATACAGGTCTTGGTGGGGAAGCAGCGGAAGCAATGGCAACAAAGCTTAAAAAACTAGCAAGAAACTCACAAATTCTCCTCATCACACATACCCAACAGGTGGCAGCCTCTGGGGATCACCAAATTAAGATCGAAAAACGCCAAGAAGCTGGCAGAACGGTTTCTCATGCTTCGCTTCTTGACTTTGAGGAAAGAAAACGGGAGCTCGCTCGGATGATCGGTGGTAAACAGTTGACTTCTGCGGTCTTAAAAGCAGCCACAGATTTACTGATGAAAAAAGCAGGTTAGTGTCGTAAAAATAGTATTTGGCGAAAAAGGGAAGACTGAAAACTCTATTCGTAATCCTTCAATGGGGTCCCATTCATGTCTTTTCCTTTCGCTAAATCAGATTCAATCATTTCCTCGGTTCCTCCGCAAACCATTCCCATTTTAATCATCTTTGTATCCATCGTTGGTTTTACCATCATCGTGGAACGACTTGTTTATTACTGGAGATTAAAAGCCATCCCTCAAGACCATTTCCGAAGAGTTCGCGAACTCGCTCGTGAACAAAAATGGGATGAAGCAAAAGATGTGCTCGGCCAAGACGTTCAGTCTCCTGCAGCAGTTCTCCTTCGAATGGCATTTGATCTCAAACGTCGTGGAGTTCAGTTTTGGGAGGAAGACATCCGCCAAGAGGGCTTTCGCCAAATCTATCTAATGGAACGTTATCTAACTGGTCTTGGTACCATTGCAACAATTGGTCCTTTACTCGGAGTTCTTGGAACCGTAATCGGAATTGTGCGTTCCTTTGCAGAAGGCGCAGGAACTCAAGGTGCTGAAGTCGGAATTTCAGAAGCATTGATTACCACTGCCATGGGTCTTGCCATAGCCATTCCCGCTTACGTTTTTTATAATATTTTTTCTCGAATGAAAGAAGAAAGAATTATAGAAATGGAAAACGTAACTGATTTGGTGTTACCTCACCTAAATAAACGATAAATCTAAATGAAATTTCGCAAACCGCAAAAATCATTTAATAACATCGAGCTTGCACCTCTCATCGATGTTATCTCCTTTATAGTGATTTACTTTTTGATGAATGCAACTTTGGAAAAAAACACAGCATTGAAAGTGGAGTTGCCACGTTCATCCAGTGTTGCAAAAGAAAAACAAAAAGATGAGCTTGTGATCACTGTGGACAAACAAGGGAAAATATATTTGGATCAAAATTCGGAACCGGTTGCTCTGGAGGGACTCACTGAAAAAATCAATGGGTTCCTTGGTCCCGAAAAAGAAAGAGATCCTAAAAAGAACAAAGTCATTATTCGTGGAGATGGTGGTGCGTCCTACCAAGTTGTGGTTAAGGTAATCGATGCAGTCAATGCTGCGGGTGTTAGTCGCTTTAACCTAGCAATGGTAAAAGGCACATCTAAGTGATTTTTTGAATATTCGAAAAAAAATAAAGTTTTTAAGTCTTTTTGTTTTATCTCTCCTTTTACTGGTTTCGGCAGAGTGGGTATCCCTTTGGTCGAATCGAACTGTATTCTTAGATAAAGTCATTACTAAAGTTGAGTTTAAGGGGAATATCAATACTTCCTCTGATGATATTTTAGATTTAATGGACATGCGTCCCGGGATGCAGTTGTCTCAAGGTTTACTCAATGCAGATATGCGTGCTCTATTTGTTTCTGGATTCTTTTATCATATCGATATCCAAGGAGAAGCGGATGGGGATGGTGTTAAAATCCTTGTAGTTGTCAAAGAAAGACCACGAGTGAAGGACATCGATTTTATTGGCGCCGACGAAGTTTTCCCTTCTGACTTACGCGATAAAATTCCCTTAAAAGAAAACGAAGTCATCACTCCGAAAAAAGTCACTCTATCGAAGGAAGTGATTTTAAAGAAATATAGGGATGAAGGTTTTTTTCTCGCTTACGTTCGGTTTGAAACAGAACCCGTCAATCCTGATACAAACACGGTAAAAGTAAAATTCATCATTGATGAAGGGGAAGAAATTCCCGTTAGTAAAATCAATATCTTTGGAAATAGCGAAATCGATACCTATGATCTCCAAGGGATCATGGACTTAAAAGAAAGTGGGATCATTGAATCGGGTGTATTTAAAGAATCTGCTTTTGAGTCGGACAAACAAAAAATTGCCGCCTACTTGAAATCCCGAGGTTATGTCGATGCGGAGCTCAGTAACGAAGGAACTAACTGGGAAATTCGTTGGGAAAATCCTCAAAAGAAAGACAAACGAGTCGTTATTGTTAACTTTAAAATTATAGAAGGCGAACAGTATTTTTATAACGGTTATTCGACAAGTCATGATATGACGATCGCTCCCAGTGGGATGCCTCAATTTTTAAACAAAGAAAATAACCCAATTGGAACTCCGAAAGAAGAATGGTCTCCTGTTTATCCTGTTAAGTTTTTAGAAGATCAATTTGAATTTGCCCCGGCCGATGTGGGTGAGGTTTTTGATGAAAGCAAATTCCAAAAAGACCGGGCCTCCATCAACGAAGCTTATTCTGCGAAAGGATATTTGTTTGCTCAGGTCATTCCTCGTAGAAAGGTAATCGAACTGAGTGATGCTGCCTTGGCACGTTATGAAAATTGTGATAAACGAGGTAGTGCGGATGCAACCTCCGATTGTAATGAAGAATACAATCGCCTAAATGTTGCTAAATTAAGAAAGGTTTATGAAGACCAACCCAAATTAAGGGGTAAAAAGTTCATTCACGTAGATTTTACCATTCGTGAAAATAACTTAGCTTTTATTGAAAATATCATAATCAAAGGAAATAAAAAAACTCAAGACCGGGTGATTCGAAGGGAACTCCTTTTCAAACCGGGTGACCTTTTTAATTCCACTCTTGTAAACCGATCTCGGGAACGTATTTTTAACTTAGGATACTTTAAAGAAGTAAACTTTAATATGAGGCCGGGTTCTGACGAAACCAAAATGAACCTCATCATAGAACTTGTGGAGCAACCAACAGGTACTGTTTCCATGGGGGGTGGTTATGGAACCATTACCGGATTTTCCATCTTTACTCAGTTAGGTGAAAATAACTTAAATGGATCTGGGCAACAAATCACAGGTCGTGTGGAGTTTGGACCAATCCGACGTTATTTGCAAATATCTTGGACAGAACCTTGGTTTATGGACAAACCTTGGTCACTGACTCTTTCCGCATTTTATTCTTCCCGAACTTTGTTTGTGGGAGCCACCTCCATCACAGAAAACAACAACCAAGGGATTAAGGAAGTTGCTTCCTATGAACGTTCCGGGGTGGGTGTGAGTGCGGGACTTGGCCATAGATTTCTCATCAACTGGACTCACTTCCATCGTTATTCACCGTCTTTTTTCGCATCGACAAGACCGACGTCACTTGTGTCAGACCAAGTACTTGCGGAAGTGGATCGCGGATGGCAATTTCGTTCGCAACTTACGAATGGTATTGCTTATGATAGTAGAGATAACGTATTCAATTCAACCCAAGGTTTTAATTTAATTTTCTCTGTGGACAATGTGGGGCAGTTCCTTGGTGGAGAGTCGCATTTTGACCAATTCAGTCCCATTTTAGAATACTACCATACTTGGTTCGATTATACTTTTTTTGGACTCATTCGCAAAAACGCACTTAGGCGATGGCGAGTCGTACAACAATTCAGAACTTCATCTGTGTTTACTTTTGAAAGAACACCTAAGTATAAAAATCAGGACAAAGAACGAATTCCTTATATCCAAGTGCAGGACCGTTTGTTCCTCGGGGGATATGAATCACTTCGTGGATGGTTTTTTGATGATAAATACTATCCTGATGAATGGAAAGATGGTGGTTCTAGTAGGGTCTTGTTTACTTCCGAGTTAAGATTCCCGATTGAACCTTCATTACTCTGGTTTGTAATTTTCTTCGATGCCGGTGCGATGTATGAACAGATCAACCGGGCTGTCGGAGAAAGAAAAGAATTCTTCAGGAACTATGATTCCCTCGTTCGTGCCCAAAGATATTCGGAACCTGTGGAAACTTATCTTTTTGAAAATTATAATTCCTATGGCCAAAAACTCCCCGAATCACCCCTTGTTGTGAATGATCCTGGGAACCTAGTCCTTTCTAGTAAAAACTTATCGATGTCAAACTTTCGATTTTCTTGGGGTTTTGGTCTAAGGATCCAAATTCCCGTATTACCGCTTCGTTTGTATTTTGCGCAAAGGATTCGTTATACGGGTGTAGAAGAGAGACCTTTTGGGTTATATCCAGACAATAATAGTTTTCAGTTTGTTTTTGGTATTGGGGATATGCGATTCTAAGTGGAGTTAGTTGGACTCAATTCCGAACAGAAAAAAGCTGTTGAAGCGGTAGACGGGCCACTCCTCATTTTGGCCGGTGCGGGTTCTGGTAAAACGCGAGTGATTACTTACCGCATTGCCAATCTCATTTTAAATCATAAAGTTTATCCGAACCAAATTTTAGCTGTTACCTTTACAAACAAAGCTGCGGAAGAAATGCGAATCCGCTGCCGGAGTTTATTACCAGAGGGGAATAGTGAACCTTTCGTTCGCACCTTCCACTCCCTTTGTTTGTATTTGTTACGTCGAGAAGGGAAAGCTCTGGGGCTTGGGAATAATTTTACTGTTTATGACAGTGATATGCAAGAGTCACTCATCAAAGAAATTCTAAAATCCAAAGATATGGATACGAAAGAGTTTCGTCCATCGAGTCTTGCCAATATTTTTTCTTCTACGAAAGATTCCTTTATGACAGCAGAGGAATATGCCAAAAAAAAAGCAGACGACTCTTATACAAAAACCATTGCCTCCGTTTTTTTAGAATATGAAAAAAGAAAAGACTTACGGAATGCTTTGGATTTTGGAGATTTGATTTTAAAAACCGTTATTTTGTTTCGTGATTTTCCTGTGATTCTGGAAAAATACCAAAGACTTTGGAAATACATCATGGTAGATGAATACCAAGATACAAATAAAATCCAATACCATTTGGTACAATCTCTGTCTTCCTTTCACAAAAACCTTTGTGTTGTGGGTGATGACGACCAGTCCATTTATTCTTGGCGCGGTGCTGATATTTCGAATATTCTAAACTTCAAAAAAGATTATCCAGAAGCTGTGGTTGTTAAGTTAGAAGAAAACTATCGTTCTACCAAAACCATCATTGAAACCGCTGCCGCACTTATTTCCAATAACAAACAAAGGACTAATAAAACCCTTCGGACGGAAAATCCGATGGGCGATAAAATCAAAGTCACTTCTTACCAAAATGAAATGGAAGAATCCGAAGGGATTGTTCAAAAAATCCAGGCCGGAGTGAGAAGGGGACAGAAGTATTCGAATTTTGCAGTATTTTACAGAACCAATTCGCAGTCCCGATACTTTGAAGAAGCCTTACGAAAAAGAGCCATCCCCTATAAGATTTTTGGTGGATTTCGTTTCTTTGATAGAAAAGAGGTAAAGGATTTAATTGCCTATCTTTCTGTTGTTGTGAATCCAGTGGATTCCACTTCACTCCTTCGAATCATCAATTCGCCACCGCGTGGGATTGGAGACACAACTGTCAGTCGTTTGTTGTCTTATTCTGTAAACGAAGGTCTTTCTCTATTTGAATGTTTAGGAAGAGCGGTTCCGGAAATCAAAAAAGGAACCGTGCAGAAGCTAACATCATTATATCGTATGTTTGATTCAGCGATGGAAGACCTTGGAAAAAAAACTCCCTCAGAAATTGCATATGAGGTTTTAGAACATTCCGGATACCGGGAATTTTTGGAAAACGAAGGGACAGAGGATTCTTTTTCTCGGCTCTCCAACTTAAATGAATTTGTAAATGCCCTCAAAGAATTTGAGGAAAACAACCCCGAAGCCACACTCGAAGAATACCTTGGCAATATTTCTCTCATCACAAGTGAAGACAATACCAAAGATTTACCGGACTATGTGATCCTTATGACGGTTCACAATGCTAAAGGATTGGAATTCCATCATGTATTTATGGCCGGAATGGAAGAGGGAACCTTCCCTCATTTTCTATCCATTGATTCCGCGGACGGGTTGGAAGAAGAACGTAGGCTTGCTTATGTTGCCATCACTCGGGCTCGTAAGAATTTAGAGATAAGTTTTTCGCGATTTACACGTAAGTTTGGAGATGTGGATGCAAGGCTTCCTTCCCAATTTTTGGAAGAACTTCCGAGTGAATTTGTAGAAGGAGAATTTACAGAAAATCGGTATGGGGTGCGTCGTCCGGAATTTACCCCAAGGGCCGAAAGGTTCCAAAAATCGGAAGAAAAGTTTGAATCGGTGCAAGCAAAGGTGGGCGACGGAGATTTCCAAGTCGGAACGAAGGTACGCCATAAAGTTTACGGGGAAGGTCGGATTTTAACCATTTCAGGATCAGGGGATAACCGTAAGGTCGAAGTGCGATTTGGTTCTCATTTGGATAAAAAATTCTTATTGGCATACACACCATTAGAGATAATTTCATAAACTAGAAGAGGAACGGCAATGAAACGAGTTTGGATTTTATGTATGGTTGTATTATTTCCGGTAACGTTTGTCTATGCAGAGCAAAACACCGGTTTGGCGGAAGAGTTTACTAAACTAGAAGATTATCTTAGAAATCCAAAACTAACCGAAGAACAGAGAAAAAAGAATTTTGAAACCAATTTGGTGAGTTCTGTTCGTAGTACATTATCAAAACGTCTAGCCAATCCTAAAAAAGATTTAAAAGATCTAAAATTTCAGGACTTACAGTCCGAACGTTCGGAAGGAACCAATACTTTTTTTGTAAAATATAAGAACTATTATTTTCAATATCTATTTCCAGTAGATCCTGAGACCTATGTAACTTCTCCCTCAGAAGAAATTGTTTTGGAGAAACCGGAAGGTGTAGACCTCGGGTCAAACGCACACAAAGAAGAAAAGAAGAATTAGTTTTTTTAATAAGGGCGGAATGGAAGAAAACGATTTTAGGGAAGTTTGGCGGTGGGTATTATCTGTTGGGGACTCAATCCTTTCTATTTATAAATCGGACTTTCAGATTCGGGACAAAGGTGGGAATGATCCTGTCACAGAAGCAGATTTATTTGCGAGTGAGTTTCTTTTCGAAAAAATTTCCCACCGGTTTCCGGGCCATGGATTTTTATCGGAAGAGAAGTTAGATACAAACAGCCGTTTGGATAAGGAGTGGGTTTGGATTTTAGATCCCATTGATGGCACTCGCGAGTTTGTTAAAAAAAATGACCAGTTTGCTCTCAGTTTGGGCCTTGTTCGTAACGGCGAAGCCATTTGGGGAGTGATTTTCAATCCTGCCACGGGTGAGTTTTTTTCTAAAAACAGAAATACCTTTTTTGCCAAATTACATCCTCCTTTTGCTACAGAGGAAAATTTTAGAACCTTACTTGTGGAAAGTGGTTCCGTATTGCACCCGTTAGAGGAATCAAAGCCGGTCGCAGAAAAACCCATCCTGCTTGTATCCTTATCCGAAATGAAAGAGGGCCTCTTTTCTGATTCCTTTTGGCATGAGGATTTTGAGATTCGTTCGATGGGAAGTATCGCTTATAAACTGGGACTACTGTCTGCCGGATTTATCGATCTCATTGTCTCCCTAAAACCCAAAAATGAATGGGATATTTGCGGGGGAATTGCCTTACTCGATGAAGAAAATTTCACCTGTTTTCCTTTGAAGGACAAAGGGTATCAATTCAACCAGGCACAAACACTTTCTTACGGATTGGTCGCGGGAAAAAAAACAGCGATCCAGTATTTAGAATCCAAAATAGATTTCCACCAATTATCACTTAAGGTAAAGGAACGATGGTAAGACCCACCAAAAGGATTGGTCTCGACGCAAGGCCTTTGTCTACAAGGGTTTCTGGAGTGGGACGACTCATTGCTGAAACCTTAAAGGCATTCCCGCATAAAGAAGAATATGATTTCTTTTTATTTTCTCATTTGCCCATCCACGAGGATCACAAAGCTGTTTTGAGTTTGCCCAATGTGACTTGGGTTTCTGGTGGCGGTTTTTTAAAATGGAAAGGGGGGTTGTATTACAATCTTTTTGTTCCGTTTTACTTACTCAAACACCGATTGGATTTGTTTTGGGGTTCGCAACAAGTATTACCTCCCTTTTTGCCTAGAAGTTTAAAAGCAGTGCTTACATATTGTGATTTGGTTTTGTATTTGTATCCAGAGACCATGCGTTGGATTGCAAAAGTCCAACAAAGATTATTTCAAAGTTATTCTGTTAGGCGATCTAGTTTTATCCTATCTATTTCCAAACAAACAAGTGATGATATGTGTCGTAAATTTGGATATCCCTTAAACCAAACGGGGGTCTCTTATCCCGGTGTGAATCCAATAGAGATGACAAATCTTTTGGAAACCAAACCTTCCAATCGGGTGAAAGATTTAGGCACTGACTATTTGTTATCTGTATCTACAATTGAACCTAGAAAAAATTATCCGTTTTTACTCGAAGTCTTTCGTGAGTATCGCAAACTGGATCCCCATCACTACAGGCCGTGGGTGATCGTAGGAAAAATAGGTTGGGAGTCTCCTGAGTTTATCGAAGAATTACTACAAGAGCGTACCTTGTATAAAGACATTCATATATTGGATTCTGTTTCTGATTCTGAATTGCAACACCTCTACAAAAGAGCGGGTCTTTTTGCTTTTGCCAGCAAATACGAAGGATTTGGAATTCCTATGGTAGAGGCCATCTTTCATGGATTGAATTGTGTGGTATCCGATATCCCTACCTTCCATGAAATTGGAAAAGACGGAGTGACCTACCTTCCTTACCAAACCAGGGAGGATGCAAAACTTTGGGCCTTGGCTATCAAAAAGTTTTTTGAGAATCCGACACCGCCTACGGTATCGATCGAAAGTTTTACTTGGGAAAATGCAGCCAAGATCACAGAAGATGTGTTTCGAAAGGTGTTAGAGGAAGGAGAATAGTCCTTTTTTTTTGGTCACAACCCCTGAGTAGAGAATTTTGGATTTGTCCGATTTGGGAAGGACATGCAGATGGAAACGATCCCGTGTCATGGCTTGAATTTCGCATTCCCAATTTTGTCCTTCTGCAGTCAGTTTGATCCTGTCACAGAGCACGGGAGATTCTAGAATCCAAACCAGAGAAAATTCAGTCTTTCCTCGCTTGAACCTAGATTTGGTTTCTTTCGGGTTTGCCTTCCAAGTAACGGTTGTTTCATCTCCCGTTTCATAGGGTTCTGCAGTGGAAGGAATCATCGAAATTCCTTTTCCTGACCAGTTTCCCTTTACGTAATCATTCCATTCGTCTAAATTGGAGAAGTAATTATAAATCAATGAATTCAAATTTAATGACCCAGGCTTTTTGGAACCTTAGATCCAGATTTTATCTGATCTGTATCCTATCGCTCTTTTTTTGTAAACCCCAAGGGACAGTCAGTGAATTTTATCCCGAACCCCTTCCGAACCTCACAGGTGGAACAGAAACATTGGAAGATTTTAAGGGAAAGGTTTTGGTTCTAGATTTTTGGGCCACTTGGTGTGAACCCTGTGCCAAGGCAGTTCCTACCATCAACGAGTGGAAGTCTTCTGTTTCCGAAAAGGATTTTGTATTTCGTGGGATCAATACGGATACAACAGAACCCATTGAAAAAATCAAAAAAGATATGAACCTTTTGAAAATGAGTTATCCCACCTTACTAGATAAAGACTGGAAAATGACTGATTTTTATCAAGTGGAGGGAATTCCATGCCTACTTGTATTTGATCGGTCGGGTAAGATTGTCTATCGCCAGTATGGACTTGTCCCGTCCGACCTTTCCGGGCTTGTCATTCGATCTCATGTATGGGCCGCGTCGGATCTGCCATAATTGTGCAATGCGAAACAACATTTTGATTTTCCCTTGATTTCAATGACAAGATTGAAAATGTCTTGACTCATGTTCGTTAAAAAAGTCCCTTAAAGATACCTTTTTACGTTTTCTTTTGAGAAAGGAGTCAGAATAATGCCAGCCAATTTGCCCGAACTCTTCCAGCAGAGTGCTGAAAAATTTGGGAACCGCCCCGCGTTCGTTAGTAAAGACGAATCTAAGTCCTATAAACCCGTCACTTTTCAAGAAGTATATGATCTTGGTATCAACTTAGCAGAAGCTCTCATTGATTTGGGTGTATCCGCGAAAGAAAATGTTGCCTTGCTTGCAGATAACCGATTGGAGTGGATTGTTTCCGATTATGGAATTCTCATGAGTGGTGCTTGTGATGTTCCGAGAGGAACAGACATTACCGATTCAGAAATTGCTTATATTCTAAATCATTGTGAAGCCAAAGTTGTTTTCTTAGAAAATGACAAAATGTTAGAGAAGTTTCAAAAGAACCGCTCTCAATTAGAATATGCAAAGACTCTAATTGTTATGGATAAAAAATCCACAGCAACTGGTGTTCTGAAGTTATATGAACTGATTGAAAAAGGTGCGGAACTTCGTGCGAAAGGTTCAAAAAAAGCAGAAGAGCGAATGAAAGCCATTGCTCCTGATGATCTTTTTACCATCATTTACACTTCCGGAACCACTGGTATGCCAAAAGGTGTAATGTTGAAACATAGCAACATGATCCACCAAACTTCTGTCATTCTAAACAGCATGATCGAAATCAAAAAAGATGAAAGGATGTTATCCATTCTTCCTGTTTGGCACGTATTTGAAAGGGTGTTTGAATACCTAGCGATTGCTGCCGGTTGTGCTACATACTATACCAATGTCCGTGACCTTCGTGATGATATGAAAAAGTCAAAACCGACTTTTATGGCATCAGCTCCTAGACTTTGGGAAAGTATCTATAATGGAATTTATACAAGAATCAATGATCCAAAACAAACACCTGCGATCCGCCGTGGTTTGTTCAATATGGCTTATTTTTTCTCCAAACATTTCAATGCCGCCATAAGGTTTTTGAAAGGAAACCAAGTCGACTATGTAGGAAGAAATCCTATCGTTTCTCTTTTTAGAGGATTCTACTATTTGGTTGTGGCGATTGTTTTAGCCGTTCCTTACTTCTTACTGGATTTGGTCGTACTCTCTAAAATTAGAGAAGCTACTGGTGGGGAACTAAAAGCTTCTGTTTCCGGTGGTGGTGCTCTCCAAAGACATGTGGATGCATTCTTTAATGATATTGGAATCAACGTACTTGAAGGTTATGGAATGACGGAAACATCTCCGGTCATTTCTGTAAGAACTTTCAAAAAGTTAGTCCAAGGTTCTGTGGGTCTTGTCACTCCAGAAACTTCCGTACAAATTCGAGATGATTTGGGTAAGGTTCTCACTCACGTGGATGCCAACCAAAAACTCATTTCTGGTAAATACGGAGCTCGTGGGGTCATCCATATTCGTGGACCACAAGTGATGAAAGGATACTATAAAAATCCTGAAACCACTGCGAAAGTTCTGAAAGACGGTTGGATGGATACGGGAGATATTGGAATGTTCAATTTCAAAAAGACCCTTACCATTACTGGTCGTGCGAAAGATACCGTGGTTCTTCTGGGTGGTGAAAACGTAGAACCGGTTCCGATCGAAGACAAACTCACCGAATCTCCATTCATTGCGCAAGTTATGGTCATTGGCCAAGACCAAAAGAATTTGGGCGCCCTGGTGGTTCCCGATTTCGACAAATTGACCGAGTGGGCCAAGGAAAATGGAGTTTCTGAGACGGACAAACAGAAACTCATCGACCACCCGAAGGTTCTTGATTTCTACAAAAAAGAAATTAAGGCACTCAACAATACCAAAACTGGATTTAAGTCTTTTGAACAAGTGACTCCGTTCATCCTCATTACCAAACCGTTTGAAGTGGGTGATGAATTGACAAACCTGTTCAAAATGAAACGCCACTTGATCACGGAAAAATACAAAGATAAAATCACAACTTTGTATACTGCTGATTAAGAGAGTTTAATTTTCTAGATCGCCCGCACCTTGCGGGCGGTTTTTACTCTTCTGTTTTTCTCCTCCAGTCGATACTCTAATTGTGAATCGATCGGACGGATCTTTAGTTTCCTCATCTACAGGCGTTTTTTACCCCTACCAACACCAGGACTTTTATGCGATGGATTCCTTGTTTTTATCTACTTTGAAACAGGAAGAAGTCTGGGACTTCCAATCCGTTTCGCAGGTGCATTTAGGTTTCCTAGGATTTTTGACCTTAAGAGGTTTTTTACGGGAAACCTTATCTCTACCCAAACTCCAAGTGAAGGGACTCTCCAAACATTGGAAGTCCTACCTTGCTAAGGTGAATTTTTTAGGCAAAGGGGTGCCTTGGGAGTCTTTGGAATTTATTCCGAATCTCGTGACGGATATGGTCCCACCTCTCACTGAGTTTGGTGGCAAAGGCCACTGGGCGACAGAGTTCCATTGGGAAAAACAAGATAAAGAAACTACATCCATATTTTTTTCAGCCACAAACAAACAGAGTGATGGTGATGTAGCGATCAGTGATTTGATGAAAGATTTTTTGCATTATTCCCAAACCAATCATTATTTGGAAAGAGCCTACATCCGAAAGGAAAATTCGAGTTATCTGTATTTGAATGCGAAAGAAACAAACCCTCGGGTGTTTTTTCGAGAAACGGCTACAGACTTACCGGAGTTTTTATTTTTAGTGGCAGAGTTAAAAGCAAAACCTTCTACTCACTCAAATTAAGACCAAGTAATACAGTCTTTAAAAGGTCTGCTTTGGTTTCTAGATGAGTGGTTTCTAAAATAGTTTGTTTGGTTTTGAAGTCGAAATAAATCAAAGAAGCAATAAAATCCACAGGGTAAGGATGTACCAATATTTGGTTCATCTTAAGAATGAGGTCTTCTTCGGCACCTTCGGCAAGTAAGATCCGTTTGGTGAGAACCAGTAGTTCTTCAATTTTTTCTTTTAAACTTTCCGAAACATTTTTGTTCCGTTCGTGTTCCCGGCGGACAATCTGAGCAATATAAAAAGGTTCTGTGGAATCCAAACTCACAATTTCCGCGGTTCCGATTCCTTCTAAAATGATATTGGATCTTCCGTCGGGAAGGGATTCTTTTTGAATGATATGCCCATAACCCACCACTTCGGGAATGGGAGGCAGGCCAAGTCCAATCCAATTTTTGGGATAAGGTGCCATTCCGAGTTCTCCGCCATTTTCCATACAAAAATCGAGCATCATCCGATACCTTGGTTCGAAGATATGGAGGGGCAAAAACATTCCCGGAAACAGAAATACATCCGGTAGCGGAAAGAGAGGTAAGGGGAAGGTTGACACAGAGAAAGGTTTTAGATTCTCTGTTTAGTTGTAAACCAATTCAAGGATCTGGCTTTGTTGAAAATAAAGAAAACTTCACTTCATAAATCTTTTGAGGATTTAGGCAAAATCAAAGTGCTTGTGATCGGAGATTTGATTTTAGATGAGTATTTGATTGGTTCTGTGGAAAGGATTTCCCCGGAAGCGCCGGTTCCTGTGGTTTGGGTTCGAAACGAAAAACAATCCTTAGGTGGATCGGGCAATGTCGTTCAGAACCTTTCTGCGATTGGTGTATCGGGTGTGGTTTTTGGAAGGATTGGAAAGGACAAAGCCGGGGACTCTTTAGAGAGGCTTCTCCTTGGAAATTCCGTAACTCCAAAAGATTTAGTTTTATTAAAATCAGAGAAACTTCCCACCATTCTAAAAACAAGAATCATTGCCACCCACCAACAGATTTGTCGAGTGGATCGGGAAGAAGTGGTGCCCCTCACAACCGAAGAAGAAAAGTCCATCCTCACCCAATTTGAAAATAAATTAAAAGAATGTTCGGCAGTCATCCTTTCGGATTACGACAAAGGGTATTTAACTCCTTCCCTCATTCAATCTGTCATAGCCCTTTGTAACAGGGAAAATAAAATTGTGACAGTGGACCCGCAAGTAAGTCATTTTTTCTTATATAAAAATATACATATCATGACCCCGAACCACCATGAAGCAGGCAAAGCTTTGGGCCGAAAACTGAATACTGATGCAGAAATTGAAACTGCATGTCGGGAAATCACAACCTCACTCACACCGGATGCCATGATGATCACTCGGGGTGAAAAAGGAATGTCCATCTATGAAAGAAAAACAGATTCCTTTTATCATATT
Organism: Leptospira chreensis; assembly: GCF_016919165.1. Taxonomy (GTDB): domain Bacteria; phylum Spirochaetota; class Leptospiria; order Leptospirales; family Leptospiraceae; genus Leptospira_A; species Leptospira_A chreensis. The sequence continues at coordinate 47,259 of NZ_JAFFPS010000010.1, read as the reverse complement.
CCCACTGTTGCCAAAGAAGTTTTTGATGTGACAGGAGCGGGAGATACGGTCATTACCACCTACACTGCTTTTGTTGCTACGGGAATGCCCATTGCCGATGCGGCTCTCATCTCCAATGTGAGTGCAGGGATCGTTGTTGGTAAGTTAGGTGCGGCAACGGTGACAGTGACCGAAATTGAAGATGCTCTCCAAACTTTAGGATATTTGGAAGGATAATATGAGTTTTTTCTCCCATCTAAATGCAAAAATCATCACACCAGAAGAAATCGAAACCCAAAGAAAACTTTTGGAAGGGAAACGAATTGTTTTTACCAACGGTTGTTTTGACATCCTACATCCGGGCCATGTGAGCTATTTGGCCCAAGCTAGGGATTTAGGAGATTTACTATGGATTGGTGTCAATTCGGATGCTAGTGTTAGGCGACTGAAAGGGGAGTCCAGACCCATCAATAGTTGTGAAGACAGAATGCTTGTGCTTGCAGGCCTTTCCTCAGTGGATTTTGTATCTTCTTTTGCAGAAGATACTCCTTTGGAAATTTTAAAAAAAGTGAAACCATCCGTTCATTCTAAGGGAGGAGATTACCAAGTCGAAACCCTGCCGGAATACCAGATTTTAAAAGAGATGGGAGCGGATATTCAAATTTTACCTTTCGTTGTAGGAAAATCCACAACGAAGATTTTAGAAAAAGCCAAATCTCCTTCCTAAACGTATTGATTTTGGACCCAAATCCCGCCAGTCTGTAAAAAACATTCTTTTTTGAGGTCCAGTTTGTCCAAGACTAGATATATATTCATTACCGGTGGAGTTTCCTCTTCTTTAGGAAAAGGGGTCACCGTTGCGGCTCTAGGTTGTTTGTTAGAAGCCAGAGGTTATACCGTCTCTTTACAAAAAATGGATCCTTACATCAACATCGACCCAGGTACAATGAGTCCGTACCAACATGGGGAAGTGTATGTTACGGAAGACGGAGCAGAGACCGATCTTGACTTAGGATACTACGAACGATTTACAAAATCAAAATTCTCTAGAAAGAATTCTGTATCCACAGGGCAAATTTACCACGCCGTCATTGAAAGAGAAAGAAAAGGTGATTATTTAGGAAGAACCGTACAGGTTGTACCACATATCACCAATGAAATTCGAAGTCGAATTTATAACCTAACACGCGATCAAGAGACAGATTTTGTGATCGTTGAGATTGGTGGAACCGTAGGGGACATCGAGTCAGTCCCTTTCCTAGAAGCGATTCGACAAATGCGATACGAACATGGCGGGAGCCAAGTTTTGTTTTTGCATCTAACCCTTGTCCCAACCATCACCGCGGCTGGGGAAGCAAAAACCAAACCCACACAACACTCAGTAAAAGAATTGTTGGCGCTTGGAATCCAACCAGATGTTCTAATTTGCCGTATCAACAAACCTATGTCCAAAGAGATGAAAAATAAAATTTCTCTCTTTTGTAACGTAAAAGAACAAAATGTAATTTCAGCTGTTGATATCACAACTTCCATCTATGAAATTCCTCTGATGTATCGTGAAGATAAGTTGGATGAAGTGGTTCTGAACGCCCTTGGAATGGACCTTCGCAAACTGAATTTTTCCCAGTGGGAAAATATGGTCAAAAAAATTCGTAATACGAAAAAGACCGTAAAAGTAGCGTTAATTGGGAAATACATTTCTCTTCAAGATGCCTATCGTTCCGTGTATGAGTCTTTGGCTCATGGTGGGATTGCCAATGATGTTGAAGTGGTCGTAATCAAAATCAATCCAGAAGATATCGATACTAAAAATGTAAAAGAACACCTAAAAGGCGTTCATGGAGTTTTGGTTCCTGGTGGATTTGGAGAACGGGGAATTGAAGGAAAAATCGCTGCCATCCAATACGCAAGAACCAAACAAATCCCATTTTTTGGAATTTGTCTCGGGATGCAGTGCGCTGTCATCGAATTTGCAAGGAATGTTCTTGGATTCAAAGATGCCAATTCTACGGAATTTAAACCTAACGTAAATTATCCTGTGATTTCTATGATCGAAGAACAAAAAGAAATCGAACGTATGGGCGGAACGATGCGGCTTGGTGCCTATCCTTGTGTGGTCAAAAAAGGAAGTCTTGCTTATTCGGAATACAAGTCAGAGCGAATTTCCGAAAGACATAGACATAGATTTGAATTCACTTTGCGTTATAAAGATGATTTTGAGAAAAAAGGAATGAATCTCGCTGGGTTTTCACCTGATGGAAGTTTGGCGGAGATTGTAGAAGTTCCCAATCATCCTTGGTTTGTAGGTGTTCAGTTCCATCCGGAATTCCAATCCAAACCAACCGACCCGCATCCACTCTTTGCGGGTTTTATTAAAGCAGCATCCAAACTAGCTAAAAAGACGGAGGATTAAGATGTACGATTTAATTGAAGAAAGAGATTTTTTTGGTAAAAAAATCGGGGGTCGAAATCCCTTTTTTCTGATTTCCGGACCTTGTGTAATGGAAAACAAAGATTTACTCGACCGAGTTTGCGGAGAGATGAAAGCCATCTGTGATGATTTGGGGATTGTGTATATCTTTAAGTCTTCTTTTGACAAAGCCAATCGCTCTTCGATCAATTCTTATCGTGGTCCAGGGTTAGATGAGGGAAGGAAACTTCTTGATTTCATCAAAAATAAATACAATGTTCCTGTCCTTACAGACATTCATGAGACCATCCAAGTGGATCCTTTAAAAGACACCGTCGACATATTTCAAATCCCTGCTTTCTTAAGTCGCCAAACAGACCTAATTGCGAAGGCCGCAGAAACAGGAAAATGGGTGAATGTAAAAAAGGGTCAGTTTATGGCACCGGATGACACCCGTCATATCAAAACAAAAATCCAAGAGTCAGGTTCTGAGAAGTATATGGTCACGGAACGCGGAGCTAGTTTCGGTTATGGAAACTTAGTGTTTGACCTTCGTGGCATTCCTATGATGCACAAACATGGAATCCCTATTGTGTTTGATGCCACCCATTCGGCACAACTCCCTGGAGCTGCCGGAAACATTACTGGTGGGGTTCGTGAATTCATTCCTCATATGGTACGTGGTGCGGTTTCTGTTGGTGTGGAAGGACTGTTTATGGAGGTCCATCCTGATCCGGAAAAGGCACTTTCTGATGCAACCACCCAGTTTCCTTTAGCCAAAGCCAAAACTCTGCTAACTCAACTTTTGGAATTGGATCGTTTGGTAAAAACCAAATTTTTAGAGGATTAAAATACCTTTTATGATGCGAAGGTTACTCGTTCTTTTCTTTCTTTTGACAATTGTTAGTTGCAAAGATAAGGAATACCTTCGCGTCGAAACTGAAAAAGAATCGGGTTCTATGGTTTCTATGAGAAACTTTTCTCGTTCCTCTTATAAAGAATCTGGGGAACTCGAGTGGAAATTAAAAGGTGCGGAATCTTATATATTTCCCAAAGAAAACAAAACGATCGTTTACGGTTTTGAATTCAAACAATTAGAGAAGGGAAATGTAACTTCTGCCATGACGGGCGACCGAGGTGAAATCAACCATTCCACAAAAACAGTTGTCCTTAGTGGAAAGGTTCGGTTAAAAACGAGTGATGGTAAATACATCGAATCAGAATCCTTAACTTATAATTTAGATGAAAAAACCTTAGCTTCGGAAGATGATGTCCTCGTTTATTCCGATGGAACCACCATTCGCGGGAAAGGTCTTCGGGCTGATAAAAGTTTGAACAAATTTACCATCATCCAACCGAAAGCTGTGACTGTGGGGGGAAGTAACCCGCTTAAGGAAAAACAATGAAAAAACAAATTCTTTTTTTTCTATTTGTTGGTTCTATCCTTAGGGCAAATCCATCACCTATACCCGTGTTATATGGTTCCGAAGATCTTTTAAAAAAAGAAAATTCGGTTTTCACTCCGGAGAAAAAAAAAGATAAAAATGATAAAATCCCTGTGCTCTGGGGAGGAAGTAGCCTAACGCAAGAAGAACGTACCATCAATGGAATTCCTATGAAGGTATATATCTTAGGTGGTGGGGCTTATATTATGCACAAAACCATCAAACTGAGTGCGAGAGAAATTGAAATCATTGGGGAAGATGCTCTTGTTGGAAATTTGAAAGGTCAGGTCATCGTCGAAGACTTTCAAAATGGGGTCACACTGACTGCCTCAAAAGGAACTTATAATAAAATGGCAGGGACTGTCAGTTTAGAAAACAATCCCGTTCTTGTGCAAAAGAAAGATGGAAAGGTGGTTCGAATCCACTGCCAATCCATCGTTCGTTATTTGGAAGAGGCAAAAACAAACTTAGCGGGAAAGGTAGTCGTAACTTCCGACGAATTTCAAGTGTTTGGTGAGGATGCTGTTTTTTCTGAAAAAGAAGATCGGATTGATCTTGCAGGAGAACCTTTTTTGTTTTCCGAAAATCGTTTTCTCATTGGGAAAACTCTCAGTTATTTTGTGAAAGAAGGCAGTATCCAATTGGATGGGGATGCGACCATTTACCAAGTATCGTATGAAAATAAAAAAGACAAAGAAAAGGATACCACGACCAAAGAACGTGTGGTGACTTTATTTACAGGAAAAACTTTAACTCACCAAAATAAAGGTAAAGAAACTCTTACCTCTATGAATGGGGACGCTTTTATGTATAGAAAGACCTCTGAGTTCAAAGCCAATCTTTTAGAAAGTCGTCGTAATAATAAAGATATCAAAGCAACGGGGAATGTAAGTTATTTGGATCGTGAAAACGCCTATAGAATGGAAGGTGGTCTTTTGTCTTATGATAAAGAAAAAGGATACTCCTATCTAACGGAAAGTCCTCGAATTGTGTTTTTAGATAAAAAAGAATTGAATGAACGTGGGCAACTAACGGCAGTTTTTTTGGAACGGTTTGATGAACGTTTCGAAACTGTAGCTCGGGGTGATGTGCAAGTAGAAACACAAACTGCCACAGCAACCGGTGAATTTGCAACTTATTATGAAAAAAGGGATGAATTGGTTTTAGAAGGGAATCCGACTCTTGTAAAAGACAACACCAAAGTTTCCGCGGGAAAAATCATCCTCTTTCCTAAATCGGACAGAGCCTATCTGACAGATGGACTTAAGGTAATACCGAATGGCGAAAAAAAGTAAAACAGCAACTCAAACTGCAAAAAAAGAAATCGATCCGAATATAAAAACGTTTCGGATGGAGAATCTTGTAAAAATCTATAACAAGCGTAAGGTTGTAGATGGTGTTAGTTTTTATATTCAAAAAGGCGAAATTGTTGGCCTTCTTGGCCCCAATGGTGCCGGAAAAACTACAAGTTTTTATATGAGTGTTGGGTTTGTGACACCTGACGAAGGTCATGTGTTTATTGATAATGAAGACATGACCAAAGCACCCATGCACATTCGAGCCCGTATGGGTGTGGGGTATTTAGCCCAAGAAGCCAGTATCTTTCGTAAACTGACAGTTGCCGAAAACTTAGAAGCCATTTTGGAAACCATGAATCTTCCTGGTGATGAAATCATTCGCCGTCGGGATGAACTCCTTATGGAATTACAAATCATGCGTGTGGCCAACCAAAAGGGATATACTCTTTCTGGGGGAGAGAGAAGGCGCTGTGAAATTGCAAGAGCCCTTGTCACCAATCCCGACTTTATCCTTCTCGACGAACCTTTTGCTGGTGTGGATCCGATTGCGGTGAAAGACATTCAGAATGTAATCCAATCCTTAAAAGATAGAGGTCTTGGGATTTTGATCACAGACCACAATGTAAGAGAAACGTTAAAAATTACTGACAGAGCCTATATCATGTACAGTGGTCGGATTCTTATTTCCGGAACTGCGGATGATTTGGTCAGCGATCCAGAAACAAGACGAATTTACTTGGGTGAGGATTTTAAACTATAAATGAAACTCGGGGCTTCACTTTCACAACGCCAAACGCAAAAATTAGTGATGACCCAGGACTTACGTCAGTCCATCGAACTTTTGTCTTTATCTACTTTAGAACTTTCTGATAAAATCCAAAACGAACTTCTGGAGAATCCACTTTTGGATGAAGTGGGTGTGGATGAAAAAACGAAAATGCCGGAACTTTTTTCTATCGATGAAGTAAAACGATTAGAAAAATTGAATCACGAAAAAAGTACCGATGTGAATTGGCAGGACTCCTATTCTTTGGAAGGCCCCAGGTCTTATGATACAGAAGCCAGTGACAGAAATCAAAAATACATTGAGTCATCCACTCGCGGCGAAACCTTAGAAGAACATTTGTTAAACCAATTGAGAATGATCAAACTGACTAAGTTAGAGTTTGAAATTGGAGAAGTCCTGATCAGTATGATCGATGATAAAGGTTTTATCACCGATGATTTGGGCATCGTTTCCAAGGAAATGGGCTATCAGGAATCAAAGGTTAGGCGAGTTTTGCAAGTAGTGAATGAGCTGGATCCCATCGGGATTGGTGCGAAGGATATGCAAGAAACCCTTCTCATTCAAGGCAAAATTCTTTTTCCAGATAACACACTTTTACACCAATTGATCGGTGAATTTTTATCGGACTTAGAAAAAGTTGATTATAAAAAAATTGCCAAAAACCTAAAAATCACTGAAGAAGAGATCCTAACTTTAGCAAGACTGATTAAAAAATTAGAACCTTATCCTGCGACAACTTACCAGGGAAGAAAAGTTGATTATGTGGTTGCAGACGTAGTTGTCAAAGAAGTCGGAAATGAATTTAATATTTTTATCAATGATGAGTGGTTGCCAAAACTTTCGATCCAAGAAGAATACCGTGAACTTTTAAATCATAAACTCCCTCCCAAAGAAAAGGAATATTTTCAAACCAAATACAGTTCGGCACAGTGGCTCATTCGTTCCATCCAACAAAGAAGACAAACCTTACAACGTGTGGTGAGTTGTATTATCGATTTTCAGGTGGATTTTTTCAGGGGTGGGATTGGGTTTATCAAACCTCTCACTCTAAAAGAAGTCGCAGAAAAGTTAAACCTACATGAATCTACAATTTCTCGCATAACAACAAATAAATACATTCAAACCACTTGGGGTATTTTTGAACTAAAATGGTTTTTTTCTTCTGGGGTTAAATCCGCAGAAGGTGGAAAAGAAAGTTCGAAAAAAATCCATGAAATCATTCGAAATTTGGTCAAAGACGAAGATGAAAACAATCCATTGTCCGACCAAGATATCGTTGAGCTTATGGAGAAAAAAGGAATTGAAATTGCCCGTCGGACAGTTGCAAAGTATAGAAAGGTTTTACGAATCCTTCCTTCCAATGAAAGGAAACGGATTAGTTCTCTAAAGGGGTAAACCAATGCCAGTTCCTGGAATCACAGTAGACACAATTTTAAGAGATCATGAAGATCTCCAATTGATTTTGGTCACCGGTGAAGCCGGACTTTCGAATCGTATCAACAATGCGGAAATCAATCGCCCCGGTCTTTCTTTAACCGGGTTTTTTGATTTTTTTGCCAATGACCGCATTCAGATTTTAGGTAAAGGAGAATGGGCTTATCTCAATTCTCTCTCCGAAGAAAAACTCCACGAGATCACCGATAAATTTTTTGAATTCCATTTGAATTGTATCATCTATACACATGGGAATGAACCACAAATTCCTTTTGTGGAAAGAGCCAAATCGAAAGGGATTCCGCTTTTCAAAACAGAAATTGCAACACATAGATTCATCACTCTTATCTCTCAAATTTTAGACAGAGCCCTGGCTCCAAGAACCATGCGCCATGGAGTTCTGATTGAAGTTTTTGGAATTGGAACTTTACTCACAGGGCGATCTGGTGTTGGAAAAAGTGAAACAGCACTCGAACTGATTGAACGAGGTCACAGGCTTGTAGCAGATGATATGGTTGAGATTCGGCGCTTAAGTGAAAGTTATTTGATTGGATCTTGTTCCGATTTACTACGTCATCATATGGAAATTCGAGGTCTTGGAATTTTAAACATCAAAGATTTGTTTGGCGTTGGATCTGTCAGAGATCACAAACTCATTGAACTCATTATCAATTTAAAAGAATGGGAAGAACAAACTTCCGGCGATTATGAAAGAACAGGGATCGAACAAAGTATGGAAGAGATCCTCGGTGTTTCTGTTCCCTATATCGAAATTCCTGTCAAACCAGGAAGAAACATTCCTATCATTGTAGAAACAGCAGCTATGAACCAAAGACTCCGAAAAATGGGGAAAAACAGCGCTAAAGAATTTTCCAATAAACTAAATACCTATATCCAACAGAGTTCCATTGAAACAAATCCAATTAAAGATTAGAGAAGACAGTAGTGGATTGCATGCAAGACCTGCTTCCTTATTTGTAAAGGTTGCGGCAAGTTTTCCTTGTGAGATTTTTGTTCTCAAAGATGACATCGAAGTGAATGGAAAATCCATTATGGGTCTTATGATGTTGGCCCTAGGCCCAGGTTCCATATTTTTTGTAAAGGCCGATGGGAAACGAGAAGAGGAGGCGCTTCTTGCTTTAGAAGCATTAGTTGGCCGCAATTTTGAAGCCAATGCCACTTAAATTTTTAAAAATCCTTCCGCGTTTGTCTGATGAAAACAGATATTATTTACGAGATATCTTTATCTTTTTCCTTACTTTGGGAATCTCCATCGGTTTTTCGGAACTTGTCTTTTTTAGGCAAGAGGAGGACATCTCATTTTTTTCCAAACTGGATACCTATGTTTTTATCCTCATTCCATTCTTTATCCTTTCTTTAATCTTAAGTTATGTCTATCGCAATCGCCGTAATAGAGAAACAGGAAAAATTCGTAGTTCCATTCGATATCGCCTAACACTAGCCTTTCTCTTTGTGGCACTTGTTCCCTCACTCCCTATTTTTATTCTTTCTTCGAATCTTACAGGAAGGCTCATCGAAGGTTTTTACCGAGTGGATATTTCCAATGCCCTTCGGTCAGCAAATTTGATTGTACAAAATGAAGAAAAGGAAATTGAATCCGAATTTTTCGAAAAAGTAAATATCCTGCGATCTAGGTTGTCTGGGCTAAAACCTGATAGTTATACGGTATTCCAAAAAGGGGTTGAAAACGGACTCTTTGAAAAAAACGAATATTACTTAGGATTTGTGGATTCGGGAAGACTGGGTTTTGAATCTAAAGGACTCTATCATAAGTTGGAGCGAGTAGAATTCTTGGAATCCAAACGTTCAGGAATTTTTATCGGTCGGTTGTATCTATCGGACCGGTCATATATCCTTTGTAAGTTTTTTTTAGATGAGAATACGGAAGTTTATGTAGGGCAAAGAATTCATCAAGGTATGGAGGCAGATGTCCAAAACATTGTGAATGCCACTTCTACTTATGAGAAGGTCAGTCTCTGGAAAGAGAAAATTCCCTTTAGTGTTCGTATGACCATTGCATCCTTTTCCTTTGCCATGTTTCTCATTGCTATTTTATTTTCCTTCCTGTTTGCTCGTAGAATATCTAGACCCATCATTAACTTAGCCAATGCCACGAAGAAAGTATCCCTCGGTGAATCCGATATTCGATTGGAAAAAACAGAAGAAGGGGAGATGGGAATTCTCATCGACAGTTTCAATCAAATGGTGAGTGATTTGAATGCTAAGTCGGAAGAACTCATGCATACACAAAGGATTGCGGCTTGGAAAGAAGTGGCCCAACGTATGGCCCATGAGATCAAAAACCCCCTAACGCCCATTCAATTGTCGGCTCAAAGAATCCAACGTAAATTTCAAAACCCTAAATCGGTAAATTTGGAATCTGTAATCTTCGATGCGACAGAAACCATCATTGGTCAGGTTCGTGTTTTGGAACATTTGGTAAAAGAGTTTAGCGAATTTGCTCGGATGCCGGTACCTGTTCTCATCAATCAAAAGTTAAATCCAATTTTAGAAGAGGCAGTGGCACTTTTTAAAGATACAACAGACATTGACTTTGAACTGAAACTCGCAGAAAATTTACCTGAAGTTTTTTTGGATAAACGTTTGTTTTTAGGCGTTGTTAATAATTTGATTAAAAACGCAGTGGAAGCAATCCTCTATGCTGAAAATTCCAAGGAAGAACTCGATATTTTGAGTCCCAAACGGAAAAAAATTCGGATCATGTCTAAATTACAAAAGAAGGCACTTCGAAAATCCATTGTAATCGAAATTGATGATTCTGGCCCTGGGTTAAAAGAAGAATGGAAAGAAAAAATATTTGAACCTTATTTTTCGACCAAGGAAAAACATGGATCAGGAATTGGACTTGCTATTGTTCAAAAAACAATCATTGACCACCACGGACATATATCCGTCGAAAGTTCTAAGTTAGGTGGATGTAAATTTAGAATCGAACTTCCTTTGGATAATCATTAATGCAAAAGCTAATCTACATTTTAGATGATGAAACAGAAATTCGAAAATCCTTACGGGTAATTTTGGAGGATGAAGATTATTCTGTGGAAGATTTTGCCAACGGGAAAGCTTTACTCAAAGCTTTATCTAAGGAGAGGCCTTCTCTTGTATTACTCGATGTATGGGTGGGGAAAGAAGACGGACTGACGATTCTCGGTGAGTGCAAAAAACTGTATCCTGGTCTACCCATTGTAATGATTTCGGGACATGGAACGATAGAACTTGCGGTCAATGCCACCAAAAAAGGAGCCGTAGACTTTTTGGAAAAACCACTTTCGATTGAGAAAGTCATCCAAACGATTGAATCCTCATTAGAAAAAACGAAGGACAGTGAAATTCCAGAATTCCAATTAGAAGTGGATGAGATTTTAGGGGAGTCTTCTTCTATTAAAAGACTTAAATTTGCTATTTTTCAGGCCGCACAAACCAATGCTCGTGTTTTCCTATTTGGTGAAAATGGAACAGGTAAGGAACTTACCGCCAGAGCCATCCATCAAAACTCAAAAAGAAAAAAAGAACCATACATTGAGTTCAATTGTGCTGAGTATGCAGAAGATATCTTAGAACAAGAGTTATTTGGGTTGGAAACTCTCGGAACAAGTGAACCAAATGAAATCAAAATTGGGAAATGGGAAGCCGCCCAAAATGGAACTCTATTTTTAGATGAGGTCTGTGACATAAGTCCCGCTCTGCAATCAAAAGTATTAAAAGTTATCCTCGAACAAAAGTTAGACCGAGTGAATGGGAAAGAAAATGTGCCGGTGGATGTCCGAGTCATTGCTGCCACCAATTCCAATGTGGAAGAAGCCATTCGCGAAGGTCGGTTTCGAGAAGATTTATATTATGCACTCAGTGTCATTCCCTTGGAACTTCCCCCGCTCAGAGAGAGAAATCAGGATATACCTTTGTTAGCTGAATACTATTTAAAAAAATCGATTCAGGAAAACAATCTTTCTCCCAAAACGATTGATCGGGAAGGTCTCGACGCGTTGAATACACATTTTTGGCCAGGAAATGTCAGAGAACTTGGAAATATCTTAGAACGACTCAGTATTCTCGTTCCAGGCGAAACGATCCGAGCCAAGGATGTAAAGGAAGCCTTACATGGATTCAAAAAAGCCAATGAGATGGTGGCCCGTGGGGATTTGAAACATGCCAAAGAAGAATTTGAACGCCAATACATCATCAAAACTTTACAAATTTGTGAGGGAAATGTGACGAGGGCATCCAAAGCTTTGGGAATTGAACGTACACATTTATACAGAAAATTACGTTCCTTAAATATTTCTATGGATCAGTTGAACGAAGGTTAGTATGGATCAAAAATCAATTTTAGAACGCTTTACTGACATTCTAACAGAGGCTCGGTTTTTAATTCAAAATAAATCTGTTTCTGTATATAGATTCCAGGAAGAGAAGGATCCGAATGATTATGGATTTCCTTGGAAATCGAAAGTTCCCGAATCTTTAGAAATCCAGAAAAAACAACAAAAAGAAAACCAAAGAAAGAATAAAGACTTAGTCAATTTTTCTTGTACTTTTTGTCAGGGGAAACTCAGTGGGGTCCGTCAATTTTTACACAAAGGAAGAAAACCAGTCCTTGTTCTCCACTATACGGGGGCCACAAATCCCAAAGAAAAACCATTTACGAAAACAAAACCCAACCAAATTTTCAAAGACAAACTAACGGAGTCAAGTTGGGGAGAACTCGTACAAAAAGTATTTGGGTTTTCCTTTGAAGAATTTTTTTACCAAGAATACCCGGCTTGTACATTTTCTCATACAGATTCCAAAGAAACAGATTGGACCACTCGGGTAGAAAACTGTAAATTTCATGTTAAGGAAACTGTCGAGGAATACGGAATCAAAATGATCGTGATTCTCGGATCTTCCGCAAAACTTTTGTTTGGAGCCGAAAAAGCAAAAGAACTTTTAGGAAAAGAAATCCAGTGGGATTTATCTGGCCTTTCTATTCCGATTGTCACTACGAGATCTCCGGAAGCCCTTGTTTTTCTAGGAGAAAAGGCAAAAAAATCCGATTCCGAAACCAATCTTTTCCAATACGGAAAGGAAAAACAAGACTTGGAAGAAAGTTTTATTTCCCATCTATCACTTCTAAAACCTTATCTCTAGTATGATCCAGTACGCGGAAGTTGCCCTCAATCTATCTTGGGAAAGTGGAACTCTTACCTATGAAATCCCACAAGAGATAGAGAATTTGGAGCGGGGAGTTCGGGTGCTTGTTCCTCTGAATGGAAAGGAATGGGAAGGGGTTGTGACAGGGATTCATTCGAATGAACCTAATTACGAAACGCTTTCGATTCTAAAGTCCATTGATTCGGAACCGGTGCTTACCGAAGAACAATTGGATCTAGCGCAGTGGATGGCCGATTCCTATTTGTCGTCTCTCGGTGAAGCTTTGTTTTTGATGGTTCCGAAAGGAAAAAAACGAAAAAAACAAAATCCATCCCCGGTCCAAATCCATACTGAGTTATTACATCCTTTGAATGTTTCCCAAAACAAAGCCCTAGAAGAAATCAAAACAGGTTCCAAATCCAACACACATTTGTTATATGGAATTACGGGAAGCGGAAAAACAGAAGTGTATCTACATCTGATGGCAGAGGTTTTGCAAAAGCAAAAAGGTTCCGTGATTTTTCTTGTACCGGAGATTTCTTTGACCTATCCCACGATTGCAAGGATTGAACGGATTTTTCCGGGGCAAGTGGCAGTATTACATTCGCATCTACGAACCTCCGAAAAATTTCAGAACTACTTAGATTTAAAGGAAGGAAAGAAACGGATTTGTATCGGGACTCGTTCGGCAGTATTTGCCCCTTTGTCTGATATCTCTTTAATTATTTTAGATGAAGAACATGACGGCTCTTATAAAGAACATGGCTCTCCTCGGTACCATGTCCGCCAAGTTGCCTTACAACGAATTTTGAAAACAAACGGTAAACTTTTGTTAGGTTCAGCAACTCCGAGTGTGGAAATTTATTACCTTGCAAAAGCTGGACAAATTGGCTATTCGGAACTGAAAGAAAGAGCCAATCCCCATGCCTCACTTCCTACTGTAGAAATTACAGATAAAAAGGAAGATAGTGACCTTCTTTCCGGGGACTTGCAGTTTAAAATTGCCGACAGGTTAAGAAAAGAAGAGCAAACCATCATCCTTCTCAACCGGCGAGGGTACAATCCGTTCATTTATTCCACTACCACAAAAGAATTCATCCATTGTCCCAAATGCACTGCGACTCTTTGTTATCATTCTGACAAAACGGTTCGTTGCCATCTTTGTGGTTATAAATCTAGTTTACAAAGTCTCAAAGCAATTCATGGGGAAGACTTGGATCTTTTTGGAGCGGGAACACAAAAATTAGAAGAGTATTTACTTTCTCATTTTCCAAAAGCTAGGATCGAACGATTGGATCAGGACAGTTCGAAAAACAAAGAGGTCACTCGTGATGTACTCGAGAAGTTAGGGGAAGGAAATTTGGATATTCTTACCGGAACCCAAATGATCGCCAAAGGTTTGGATTATGCCAATGTCACCCTTGTGGGAATTCTCAATGCCAACCATGGACTCGGGGTTCCTGATTTTCGCAGTAGTGAAAGAACTTATTCTCTCATTTCACAAGTTGCTGGTCGGGCGGGCAGGGGAGAAAAAAGAGGAGAGGTTCTCATCCAATCGAATGATCCCGAACATCCCGTGTTAAAGATGGCCATGGAACAAAACTATCCTGCTTTTTTTGAATGGGAACTAAACTTTCGAAGGGATATGTTTTACCCACCTTTTTCTCGTTTGGCGAGACTTGTTTTTCGTTCCAAATACGAAGAAATCGCAAACAAACAATCCGTTCTGTATGCGGAAAACTTAAAAGAAAAAATGGATGAATCGGTAAATCTCCTCGGACCAAGCCAATGCCCTTTTTACAAAATAGATAATAACTATAGGTATCATATTTTATTAAAATCAAAATCCATCACTACCTTACGAAATCTTTTACGCGAAACAAAATCAAAATTTAAAGTCGATTCCAAATGTTATATTGAATACGATTTGGATCCTCTGGAACTTGTATAATAGGAAATACTATGAAACTTTCGATTGGATACTTTGGATCCCCCGAACATTCTAAAGAATTACTTTCCCTTTTGCTGGATGCGGGAATCACAGTGGATTTTGTTGTCACAAACATTGACAAACCCGTGGGACGAAAACAAATCATCACGCCCACTCCTGTAAAAGAATTGGCACTCACCAAAGGAATCCCCGTCATCCAATCCCCGAAACTAAGAACGGATGAAGAGGCCCAAAAACAAATTTTATCTTACGGATCTCCCGTTCATATTGTCTATGCCTATGGGTCCATTGTTCCAGAAATTGTATTCCAGGATCCTAAGTTTGGTAGCATCAATCTCCATGGAAGTCTCTTACCGAAATACCGTGGCGCCTCTCCCGTCCAAAGTTTTCTTTTCAGTGGAGAGGAGAGTTCTGGATTTACGATTCAGTACTTAGCCAAGGAAGTGGATTCGGGGGATATCATCTCGCAGAAATCTTGGTCTGTGGGCCCTTTGGAAACGACGGCTTCTCTTTTGCAATCCATCACGAACGAGGGAGCGGTGGAGCTGATTCGTTTGTTACGGGAATTGGAATCCACAAATACCCAATGGAAATCAAGTCCGCAAAATGGAAGCGAAGCCACGCATTGCAAAAAGATCACCGCAAGTGACCGTCCGATCCAATGGACAGAACCGGCAAAGAAAATCCACAACCGCATCCGTGCGCTCTATCCTGATCCTTTGGCTGTGACCGAGTTTCGGGGAAAAAAACTCATCCTCTTTTCCTCAGTTTTGCCGGATTCCGAGCCAGTACCCATTCCCATACCGGACGGGCTTGCTCCCGGTTCCTTTTTCCTATACCAGAAAAAAAGACTTTTCTGCCTCTGTGGAGACGGAAACCTGCTTGGTATAGACACCTTACAACCCGAAGGGAAAAAACCCATGAAAGGATTTGAGTTTTTCAATGGGGCACGGGTTTTAGCCGGAGAATCATTTACGTGAAAGAAAAGTTTCTAAAAATCCTACCTTACAGTGGTTATGTTCTATTTGTTGGTTTAGGGCTCCTTGTTTTTTTTGTGGCAGCCTTCCTTGTGGTCGTAGTTCGAACCAAAGAAGAACAAAAGGTAATGATGCCTTATGTGATTGGAAAAAACTACATTGAGGTTCATAATGAACTCCAAAGACTCCAACTCAAAGTTCGTTTGGAAACACAAAGAATTCCTGAAAAAACAGATGGAATCATTCTTTCGCAATCCATTGATCCTGGAAAGGAAGTGGAAGCGGGATCTAAGCTTTATCTCACAGTTAATATTGGATTTGATCGAGTTGCCATCCCTGATGTCAAAGGTCAGGATTTAAAACGTGCCAAAGCCATTTTAGAAAAGGTATTATCTGGGGAAGTGTACGTTCCTTTACAAATCGGTGGGATCACTTATGTGCCTGCTGTTGGGGATGAACCTGCTGACACCGTCATTGACCAAATTCCAGCTCCAGGAAAAGAAACTCATTCCGGCGAGAAAATCTATTTACTCGTCACCGAAGCCAATCCAGAAAAAATATCCAACCAATCCGTCAATGAACCAACAGACTCCACAAAGTTTGTGGGAACTCCCGTTCCCTTTGTCGTGGATTATTTACTCCGTAAAAAAATTCCCTATCGTTTGAAAGAAACCACCAAACCAGAGTTTCGCGACCTACATGGCCTTGTTTCTTCTTTTGAAATCAAACCTACGGGTGCAGAAGTGGGTGCTTTCTTTTTAAAACCATCCGAATCATTCGTTCAAGATTATGAATTTCTTGAGTATGAAGTAGACGATGATGATCTCTATTCGGCTAAAGTGAGTTACACGAAGCCAGGCGAAGATACGGAAGTCGAAAAAGAAATTCTAATCAGCCAAAGCTTGAAAGAAGACGAACCAGTCCGTTTTCTCATCCACCGAGCGGGAAACGTTAAGGTTACCTTAACCGGTAAGGAAACGGGTGTGGCAAAGGTTTGGAAACTCAAAGGAACTTATTAAGATGAAAATTTCAGCCTCAATCCTTGCTGCAAAACTTACAGGACTTTCTGCGGAACTTCCTACATACAAACAGGAAAATATCGATCTCATCCATATCGATGTGATGGATGGAAACTTTGTCCCTCAGATTTCCTTTGGAGAGGCCTTTACCAAAGAAGTGAAGTCGCATACGGGGATCCCACTCGATGTACATCTCATGGTAAGTAATCCCGAACTCCATGTTCCCAAATACTTTGACTTAAGTCCGTATTGTATTACTTTTCATATCGAAACCACGAATTTCTCAGTGAGACTCGCAGAAGAGATCCGAAAGGCGGGAATCAAAGTGGGGGTTTCTCTAAACCCGCAAACACCACCGGAATCTATTTCGCAAATCCTTCCTTATTTGGATCTTGTTTTACTCATGACAGTGGATCCTGGATTTTACGGGCAATCCTTTGTGAAATCGGGTTTTGAGAAGATAGCCGCGGTTCGTAAACTCACAAAACCTTACAATATTGAATTGGAAGTGGATGGGGGTGTGAACGAATCCAATATGGAAGAGCTCGCAAGGCTCGGTGTGGACATCACAGTTGTGGGATCTGGTCTCTATAAAACAGGGGATCCGAATGCACAGGGCAAAAAATTAAAGGATCTCGCAGCAAGTGCAAGAACTCGCTCTTGACAGATCGTCCCGATGCAAAAAACTCGCTATAAAAGGGGTATTTTTCCTTGGTTAAATTAAGATTACAAAGAACGGGAACAAAAGCAGACCCGCACTATCGCATCGTAGCAGCTGACATCCGTGCTCCACGTGACGGAAAGTTCATTGAAGCGATTGGTCACTTTCACCCATCAACTTCGTCTGTGAAAAAAGCAACTTTCAATGAAGAAAAAACTATTTCTTGGTTAAAGAAAGGTGCGCAACCGACAGATACAGTTCTTGCTCTTTTGAAAAAAGACGACGTTTGGGCAAAATTCAAAGGTTAATTGATACATGGAATCCTTAGTTCGTTATATCGTTACATCTCTCGTTGACCAACCAGAACAAGTGGCAGTCAACCAAGTGCCCGGAGAGGAAGAAACAGTGATCGAACTTCGGGTAGCAGCTAAAGACCTCGGGAAGGTTATCGGAAAAAACGGAAGGATTGCGAAATCTTTACGAACTGTGTTACAAGCCGCCGGTACCAAACAAGGTAAAAACTATACTTTAGAAATTGTCGACTAAACCAAGTTTAGTGAAAGTGGGGGTCATCGGATCCTCACATGGAATCAAAGGGTTCATCAAACTGTTTACAGAAGGTGACACCCTAAGTTCCGCAAAAGCTCCGCTCACCTGCACCGTAGAAGACACTCGCGGAAATCAGTCCCAGATACATATCGAAGAAATCAAACAGAATGGAAATCATTACCTTCTGAAGCTGAAAGGTTATGAAACGCCCGAAGCAGTTGTCAAATACCGGGGATTTTCACTTTTATGGAAAAGAGAAGAACTTCCCAAACCAAACGCTGACGAAATCTATTCTGAGGATTTGGTGGGCCTTCTTGCCATATCCAAAGAAACCAATACATCTCTGGAATATACGGTCACACAAGTGATCGACAATCCCGCCCATCCCATTTTGGAACTGAAACCCAAGTCTGGCGAGGGAGAAACAGTCCTCATTCCCTTCCTCAACCGGTTTGTGGGAAATTGGAATTTAGAATCTAAAACTTTAGAAATCATCGAGTGGGAGCAGTGGTTTGAAGTTTAATTTCATCACTCTGTTCCCAGAAAAAATCACATCCTATTTTGAAACCGGAATTCCGGGTAAGGCTGTCAAACAAGGTGTTGTGGAAATCAACACTGTCCACCTGCGCGACTTTGCCGACAACAAACACCAAAAGGTAGACGACACCATCTACGGAGGTGGTCCCGGAATGCTTTTGCAAGTGGGACCGGTCTATCGTGCCTTAGAATCGCTCGGCGAAAACAAAGGAAAGGTCATTCTTCTCAGTCCGTCGGGAGAACTTTTCAACCAGACCTTGGCCCGGGAGATTTATGAGTCCTCGGAGACTTTGACCTTTATTTCCGGCTACTACGAAGGGGTCGACCATCGTGTCACAGAGCATTTAATTGACAGGGAAGTGGCCATTGGAAACTATGTTATTTCATCGGGGGATTTAGCTGCTCTCGTTGTTGCGGATTGCCTTTCTCGGTTTGTTCCGGGGTTTTTAGGAAAAGAAGAAAGCCTTCTCGAAGAGTCGCACAACGAAACAGAAGAATTAGAATACCCTCAGTATACAAAACCCTATGATTTTATGGGTTGGACTGTTCCAGATGTGCTCCTTGGGGGCCATCATGAAGAGATCCGGAAATGGCGGCAAAAAAACCGCAAAACAAGAAATCATTCTTAGAGGAAGCCATGAATCAGATTCTAGAAACAGCACTCGCAGGCGAAGCAAAGAACGAACTTAATTTCGAAATTGGTGATACTGTAAAAGTTCACTACAAAATCGTTGAATCTGGTAAAGAGCGGGTTCAGGTTTACGAAGGTGTTGTGATCTCCATTGCGAATAAATCACAAAGCAAAACGTTTACTGTAAGACGAGTTTCCTATGATATCGGAGTGGAAAGAATTTTCCCACTTCATAGCCCACGCATTGCAAAGATTGAACTCGTTCGTAAAGGATCGGTTCGTCGTGCAAAACTTTTCTATCTCCGTGATAAAAAAGGAAAAGCGGGACGTATCAAAGAAAGAAAAGGCGGTCAAGCGATCGTTGCCAAAGATAAAAAGAGACAGGACGAGGCTTCTAAAGCCGCTCTTGCACAAGCGAAAGCTGCAGAAGCAGAAGCACCTAGCGCATAATTTCTCTTGAAGCGGTCGTCACTCGGCCGTTCTTTCCTGAATTTCAAATTCCTAACCTGACCTGTTATTCACTCGATGAAGCAGGTCGTGGTACACTTGCCGGCCCCGTCTCCATTGGTTGTGTTTCCTTTTCACTCACTACTTTAGAAAAAATCCGAAATGGAGAAATCCTAAAAGGCCTTCGCGATTCCAAAAAAATCCCAGAACCCAAACGATTGGAACTCCGAAAGGAAATCCTCAAATATGTTTCTTACTATCGTGTAATCTTCGTTAGTGCCTCTTTCATTGATCGTTTCAATATCAACCAAGCTATTTTTTATGGAATGAATCGGTCTTTGCCAACGGACTCTAAACAATCGGACTCAAAGAATGACAGGAAGGAAAATAAACCGTATCTCCTTGCTGATGGAAATTACAAACTAAAGATCACAAAACCCATAGAAGGTTACCTCTCACTTCCTAAGGGTGACGATTTGATTCCTTCCATTTCTGCGGCCTCCATCCTTGCGAAAACCTACCGAGATGAATATATGGAAAAAATGGATTCAAAATATCCGGGCTATGGGTTTGCCAAACACAAGGGATATGGAACCGAAGAACACCAGGACGCTCTGCGGAAACTGGGAATTTCTCCCATCCATAGATTGAGTTTTTGTAAATTTCTCCGAAAAGAAGGAAGTGAACCCTCTCTTTTCTAAATTTGTAAAACTTCCCCCAATCACTTCTTTCGGGAAATGGGGAAGCACTACCCAGAATCGGGGAAACCTGTCCTTACAAACCAAACTAACAAATCTTATGGCTCTCGAAGTTCCCCATTTGGGACCTGGAAAAACTAAAAATCTTTTTCAGAGTGCGCAGGCAAAATCCACCTCTTGGATGGAGAACCAGGAGACAGGGGTTAGTTCGTTGAAACCAAAGACACTCTCTCGTTGGGCCTCATGGACAAACCACCAATCAAATTCCAAAACTCTGGAGATCACGGATCTCAAACCCATCTGGAACTATCTCCTCGGAGAAACGGGGTTTTCCGATCTTCTTTCCTACATCCATCCTGATAAAGAAGAGTCTTTACAAATGGTTGTCGAACCGAAGAACAAGGGTTTGGTTCTCTATGTGTTTTGGGAGTCAATGGAAACTGGTGCTATGGGAATCCAATTCCATTACGATCCAGAAAAAGACAAACCCATACTTGTCGAGATCACCACGGAACAATCGATCCAGGGAGAAGAATTTTCCAAACAACTAGCGGGCCTGATTCGGGACTTCCCCCAAATCCAATCGGTGCAAATCGAAACTTGGTCGGAAAGTACCTTTAACGGAGATTATAGATGAAACAAAAAATGGCAGCCCTTGCTTATGATCCGAAGATCCATACGGCACCGAAACTTGTCGCCAAAGCAGAGGGTAGGCTCGCAGAGACATTAATTCGTGTGGCAAAGGAATCAGGAGTTCTTGTCATTCGTGATGAAGTGATGGTGCAAACCTTAGATCATCTCCCTAATGGGAAAGAAATTCCGAGAGAATTATATGAAGTCGTGGCAGCTGTGTTTCGAATCCTTGTTTTAGAGAGACAAAAGAAAAACAATTGAAGTTTCTAAGCTTCTTACTAGAATTTACGCAATTATGCGGAAAATCTCCATACGTGACTTAGAACCTGGCTCGAAGTTTACTAAGTCAATTTACCTAGACAAAGACACTGTTTTTGTAGGTGCCGACCAACCCATCACACAACAAGACTTAGACCGGTTGGTTCAATTTGGGATCACCTTTGTTCTGACAGATGGAGAAAAGGTAATGGCGGATGGAGGGGACAAAACCGCTCCCGGTCAAGGCCCGGGATACTTCGATACCAACCTCCCTTTCTATCAGGATGATGAAAATTCCACACGGTTTAAGTATCTTTTAGAAAAAGCCAATACCACCAAGGTAGAGTTTAACGCAGTTTTTAAAGATTGTTTTGACTTGGTCCAAAAGACCTACCGCTCGGCGTCTGAGGGTCGTTATACGGAGATCAGGGAATTTCGGGAAATTGCGGAAAGGATTGCCGACCATACCAAAGCCAATGCCCAAATTCCTATTTTACTTTTATCACATTCTCATTCCGGTTATTATTTATACACTCATATCTGTTATGCGACATTTTTTTCGGTAATGCTTGGAAACTTTTTGGAGTTTTCCAGACCCAAACTGATTGATTTGGCTCTTGCCTCTCTTTTTGCGGATATCGGAATGGTGACCGTTCCCGAAGAAGTATCCGAAAAAAAAGGAGTTCTTTCCGAACTGGATCTAAAAACCATCAAACGCCATCCAGTGACGGGTTACCAAATCCTCACCCAACGTTTGAAATTAAAGAACTCACTCGCCATCGTTGCCTTACAACACCATGAAGCAGTAGATGGTTCTGGGTATCCGCAGAGGATCCTTGCCAACCAAATTGAAGAGCTCACCAAAGTATTTATGATCGCTGACCAATTTGCAGCGATGATCCACCCAAGACCGTACAGAGGGGCCATCCTTCCTTACGAAGCCATGAAGATCATGATTAGTGAAAACGTGAACCGTTTTGATTTAAAAATGGTAAGACTGTTTTTAAATAAACTATCTATGTTTCCTGTGGGGTCCGGAGTCATTCTTTCTGACCTAAGAATGGGAATGGTCATTGAATCCAATAAAGACAAACCCCTCCGCCCCGTGGTCCGAGTGACAAAAGATGCAGAAGGCAAACGCCTCAAACATTTAGAATTTGTGGATCTGATGAAAGATCTCAATCTTTATATCCAACAAGCCATTCCCTTTTCGCAGATCTATTAATCCCAGCCGCGGAAAGGTCCTACCTTTGGTTTGGAATCTCGTCAGTTGAAAGAAAAATCAAAACTAGGAAAAGCCGGAGAAGGAATTGCCGCAGATTATTTAGAATCGGAAGGGCATTGGATTCTTTTTCAGAATTACCGGAAGGCTTACGGCGAATTAGACATAATCAGTTTTAAGGACGAGACCCTCCATTGTTCAGAGGTCAAAACTTGGAACCTAAGTAGCGGATTTCACCCCTTAGAATGCTTTCATGAGACAAAACGCAGGAGAATGCGGAAGGTATATTACTATTTACTAAAGGAGATTCCAGCCTTTTACCACCTAACACCTTCGTTTAATTTGATCCATATCTCTGAAAAAAAGGAAGTTCGTTTTTATTCGTCAATCTTCTAAATACTTCATCAAGGGATTTTTGTACCGGGCCGATTGATCATGTATCCCATAAGGGAAAACGCTCTCAAGGATGAGAGTTTGATTGTTACAAGGAAGTAACCACATGAAACAATTTAGTATTTTTGGAAATTTAGCAGAAACCGACGAATTTGGGCCAGATCCGGTATTACTCCGGAAAAGGGGGATGGCTTCTACCATTCAGAAGAAATTCGAAAATTACAAAAAAAAGATAGATGATCCAGCTTATATGGATTATGCGATCAATAAAATTGCGATGGAAATCTCACATTTTATTTCAAAGTAATTACCCTAAACTATAAACCCACTGGTAACCGATACAATACTCCACCGCCTCCCAGATGTGTACTTCCTTGGTTCGGGAGGAGAGATTCCAATCAGCAATGGTCCTTGTTAGAGAAATGATTTGTTTTTTCTTTCGTAAGGATAGTTGTCTGGTCCTGGGGTCTGTATCTAAGATTTTTTGAATTTTATTTTCTTCGCCTTCGGGACTCTTCCTGGTTTTCCGAAACAAAAAACGTTCCCCTAAAATATCTTTCATTTTTAATTCTTCTAGTTTGATACACCGATCATTTGTCGTTTCGAATAACGTTTGAAAGATGGTGATCCGATCCAAAAACGCACCACTGATTTTTTGTAAATATAACCGAATCTTTTGCAAGGAACAATGACATGTTTCTGTGCTATGATAATTTCCGCAAGGGCAGGGGTTTGCTGATAACATCAAAGTAAAATCGGTTTTGAGTTTTGTTTTTTCATTCATACGAACAATTTCTAAATACGAATCTTCCATGGGCATCCGTAGACTTTCTAAAATCCGATCTTTGAATTCCAAAGCTTCATCCAAATAAAGAATTCCCCCGCAAGCTTTCGAGATCTCACCTGGTTGGAAGGGAAGGCCTCCACCCACAAGTCCCACTTCCGTTGCCGAGTGGTGGGGAGTGCGAAAAGGCCTTTTTAGACTGGGGATTTCAAACTCGCCGTTAGATGTCCAAATGCCTTGGTCACCCTGGTCTCTCGATTCTTTTGGTGGGAGTAAGGGCTCAAGCATTCTGTGGAGCATGGTCTTTCCTGAACCTGGACTTCCCAATACCAAACTATGGTGGCCTCCAAGAACGGAATAGAGCAGTCCTTGGAAGACTTTCATTTGGTAAGGATCCAAGTGGACCTGGTCCCAAATCACGGAAGGGAAAGTGATTTCTTCTGACTCGGTTCTGTTCGGAGTGACTTCGGGGGGATTTTTTAAGTCTTCCAGATATTCTACAAACTGATACCTTCCCCGAGGTAGAGATTCCTTTTGTAAAGATGTGGGAAGGCAAAAAGAAAGCTCCGTGGACTCAGGGCTTTGCCAAAGGTAGGGTAGAAGTTCCTTTCCTCCGAGTATCCTTCCATCCAAACCCAATCCGCCGAGATAACGAACGGGATAGGGTGGGTTTGGAATTTGGTCTGTGGCAAGAAGGATGCCCGCAGCCATGGCTAAATCCAAACAAACCA
The DNA here is from genome assembly GCF_016919165.1 of Leptospira chreensis. Classification (GTDB taxonomy): domain Bacteria; phylum Spirochaetota; class Leptospiria; order Leptospirales; family Leptospiraceae; genus Leptospira_A; species Leptospira_A chreensis. Next base: position 23,243 of record NZ_JAFFPS010000010.1, on the reverse strand, counting down.
TTCGTTTGGGGATATGGGCCGGCTTTAAATTGATGATGATGGTTTCTAGTGGGAACTGGTATCCAGAAGCCTCTAAAGCCAAACGGATGCGATCTCTGGACTCTTTTGTGGAAACGGAGGCACAACCTAAAATTTGAAACGCCGGAAGTCCTCTTCGGATTCCTACTTCGACTTGGATTTCTTTGGTTCCATTCCATTCGTATAACAGACTTCCGACTTCTGCGCGTTTGGGGATCACAACGTGATGAGTGCTTAAAAACTCTCTTTTGGGCCAAAAAATAAAAAAGACTTTTCATAATTGAGGCATCATGGTGACTTTTCCTAAGAGTTTGCTTTGAATTGTAGTATCATTCGTGTAATTCCCCTCGTTCTTATCCTTGCGTTCAGTCAATGTTCTCAACGGTTGATCAAAAAAGAAAGATTAAGGGAAATCAATGAATTCTATGATGGAAAGACATATGCCTTACAAGAGGAAATCAAATTCTCTCAAACGGAAGTTTGGAAGAAAGGAACCTTGGTTAAGATCTATATTGAATCCACTCCTTCTCTATTAAAATTGAAGGTTTATCCCATTGCTGACTCCAGAGAGTCTTCTGTGGGAAAATTGGCAGCCTATATCATCAATGATGATGTGAAGAAAAAGCAGTATGATTTGGAAGATATCGAAGAGTGGGTTGGTAAAAAATTCACTCTCGTGGAAGCCAATGTCAAAAAAACAAAGAAATAAAGGTTTGGGATGTCGTCATTGTCGCAAGTAGTTCGTTTTCATTCTTTCTTTGTTTCTTGTTCAAGATTCTTCCCCCCAAGTCCCGATATTCTGATAGTGAAGATCTTCCGGTTGGTAACAATTTCCCTTTTGGTTCTTTCTGGAACTCAAGTTGTAGCCAATCCATTTCAAAAAATCCATTCTGAAATCAACGAAACACTTCCCGGCGGTGAATCAGGGATGTTTCGTCTCTTTGGCTCCCAATCACAAGAAGCCGAAATCCATAAACTCTTTTCCGTTGGTGTCAATGCGGCTTCCGATGAGGAAGAAGTAGAGCTTGCTTCTCTCGATTTACCCAAATACATCGATGTCTCTCCTGTTGTGAGTAATACAGTCGTTCACGAATCCGGTATCATCATCAAAAAATATGCAGTCCAAAAGAAGGACAATCTTTCTAAGATTGCTCGTTCCTTTTCCATTGAACTCGCAAAACTCAAAAAACACAACGGGCTTAACTCGGACCAACTCAAAATTGGTCAAGTTTTGGAAGTTCCTGTGCAAGTGAAGAATGCATCTTCATCCCGAGTGGTTCTTAAAAAAATCTTTATTATGCCGGTTCCGCAAAGCCGAGTGACATCTCGGTATGGAAGGAGAGTGGATCCTTTCAATAAATACAATCGTGTGTATCATACAGGCCTTGATCTGGCAGCGAAAGTCGGAGCTCCTGTGCTTTCTTCTGCAGATGGAGAAGTGGTATTTACGGGTCGCAATGGTGGGTATGGAAATTCCGTCACCATCCAACACAAAAACGGTTATAAAACAGTTTACGCCCACTGTTCCCAGATTTTAGTTGAGGTTGGGGAAACGGTGAAGATGGGTCGTGTGGTTGCCCTTGTCGGAAGGACAGGAACAGCAACAGGAGCACATCTGCATTTTGAAGTGTTTCGAAACGGGAAGATAATGAATCCTGAATCGGCTCTAAGCATCACGGAAAAACAAGTCACCAAACTCCCTAAATCTGAAGTAGCCGGAATGTAGTCGGAGCCTTTCTCCGATTTGTGGGGAGCATGAATTTAATCCTTCAAAGAATCCAATCGAGTCAATTTTTGACATTGATTCCGGCAGTTTTACTTTTTTCCTTTTCTCTTGCTTATCTGTTAAAGCTTGTCCTTTTGCTTTTGTTTTCTACAGAAACAGGGATTAGTGCCGCAGGCAATGTAAGACCCAAACAAATGCGCCAAGAAGTCATTTTGGCGGTAAGCACTTACGAAGATATCGTTACCGGAAATTTAATCCGAGGCCAAGTCTATGATCCCAATGATGCCACCAAACGAGGGGCAGATGGGGCACCTCTTGATCCTGAAATTGCTCAGGACAATGGGGACGATGACCAAATGCTCATTACAGGAACACTTTCCGGACATTGGTCTTTTGCTCGAGTGACCATTCGGGAAAAACAAAATAACGATTCAGAAGAGTATGGAACCGGTGAGATGGTGGGTGGTTATAAAGTCCAGACCATCGAACAACATTATGTGGTCTTAAAAAAAGGAGGCCTTAGCCTCCGTGTCAATATTGGCGAAACACCGGCTCAGGCTAAAGAACGAATCCGACCGAAAGATGCTGCGGCCGTTTCCAATTTAGGACCTTCTAGCCAAACGGTTCAAAAAGTTCTTTCCCGTGAGGATGTGAATCGAAAACTGAAAGACCCGAACACCATCTATAAAAATGCAAGGTTTGGCCCTCATTTGGTAGACGGAAAGATCGAGGGTTACAAGATCTATCAGGTGGCAAAAGACCATGTGTTTTATTCCCTCGGCGCACGCGGTGGGGATATCATCAAACGAGTCAATGGAATGCCACTCAATGAAACAGAGAAAATGTTGGAAATTTGGGGTTCGATCAAACAAGCCCCGAAAATTACAGTGGATTTAGAGAGACAAGGCAAAATAATCACATATGAATTTATCATTCGGAATTAAAATGAGAAATCGTCTTCCTTTACTCGTACTTAGTATTTGCCTTTATTTAATTGTCACTCCTAGCTTTTCCCAAGAGAAGGGGAAACCAAAGGCCAAATCTTCTCCCGAACCTGCCAGTTTTACGGCTGATTGGCGAGACACGGAACTCAAAGACTTCCTTATGGGAATGAGTGCCATCATCAAACGAAACATTCTCATCGATGATGCTGTGAAAGGAAAGAAGATCACCATCATCTCGCAAAAACGGGTGAAAATTGAAGATGCTTTCGGATTTATGAAATCCGTTTTAGAAACCCAAGGGTTTGGACTCATCGAAGAAAATGATCTCATCAAAGTGGTAAAGATCAAAGATGCTCTTGCTAAGTCTCCTATCGTTCGCATAGGTAAGGATCCGGTTTCCGAAGCCGATGTTGCCTTAAACAAAACCATCACTCAAATTGTTCCCTTAGAATTTTCGAACGCAGCAGAACTCGAACCCATACTAAAAAGAGTCACATCTCCTGATACAGACATCATCATTCCTAAAAATCAAAACACTTTGATTTTTTCTGGATCCACATCCGACATCAACAAATTACTCAAGTTAGTTGATAACTTGGATGTTCGTGCGGAAGGTCCAGGTTCCATCTCTTCTGCGGGTGATATCCATATTTATACATTGGAATACAATGAAGCAGAAAAGTTAGCTGCCATTTTAGTTAAATTAGATATGCCTGATGCTCCGACTTCTCCAACACAGGGCCCTCCTGGAGAACCAGGTCCTGACGGCAAACCGGCACCACCACAACCAGTGGTCCAAGCACAAAAGGTTCCAGGCAAACAAGATAAAATCAAAGCTGTTGCGCACAAAGAATCTAACTCACTCATTGTAACCGCTTCTCCGCAGGAATGGGAAGAAATCAAAAAAATCATTAAGATTTTAGATACACCCAGAAAGCAGGTGTTACTCGAAGTGCTGATTGTGGAGCTTAGTTCCACGGATCTAAATGACTTCGGTATCGACTGGCGTTATCAAGAATTGGCTTATGGACAGTTTAACACGGGTCTTGCGGCACAAGGGGGAGTGATTGATAAAAACGGACGACCTACAAACGTAAACACACTCTCTGGTTTTTCCCTTGGTTTCATTCGCCGTGGGGGTCAGCAAATCATTGGTATTTTGAATGCCAACTCAACCAATGAAAATTTCAATGTATTGTCAGCTCCGCAAATTTTGACCTTGGACAACCAAGAAGCGGAAATCAATGTGGGGCAAGATGTTCCGGTCAGGACCCAAAACCGTAACGCTGGTCTTGGTGGGGACAATGCCGTGACGGTTGCGAACTTTGAATATCGCCCAACAGGGATTAAACTCAAGTTCACTCCCCATATCAATAAAAACAATCGCATCACTCTCGATTTATACCAAGAGATTAAAAACGTAGCTGGAATTTCTTCTGAAGCCACGGGCGGAAACCCAACCTTCAACAAACGAGATATCAAAACAACAATCGTTGTGGACAATATCCAAACCATCGTGATTGGGGGATTACTTTCTAATGACAAACAAAAGAAAGTACAAAAGATCCCGATCCTTGGTGAAATTCCACTTCTGGGAACACTATTCCGTAGAACCACGAATCAAAATCGTAAAACCAATTTGATGGTGTTTTTAACACCGCACATTCTAGACGACAGAGACAAATCAGATCGTATCACCATCCAAAAGAAAAATGAACAAGAAAGGATGGTCGACGAACGAGAAAAGAAACTGCGATGAGAAAGAGTTTAAGCCAAATTCTATTAGAAGATGGGATCCTTACCATAAAGGATCTCGAAGATATTTCCAAACAACAGGAAAAAACAAATCTTCCCATCATTCATATCATCCAGAAAAAAGGTCTCGCTTCCGAAACTGATATTTTAAAAGCCTTATCCAAACTCCATCGAATGGATTTTATCGACAAACTTGAGTTTGTTGCCAGCGAGGATGTCTTTGGAAAAATTCCCTTAAAACTAGTCCAACGTTCTAAAATTGTTCCTGTATCAGTCAAAGGTAAAAAAGTCGTCGTTGCCACCTCTGACCCTACCGACCTCCATCCTATGGATGATATGCGTTCCTTCTTAAAAGGATACGAAATCCAATTCGTTCTCGCCACAGAAAACGAAATTATGAGGATCATCCACTCTCAGTTCGACAAAACCACTGCCGAAGCCAAAGAGATGATGGATGAGATGGATGGTAGTTTTGGTGATCTATCGGATGCCTTCGAATCCGATGCCCTAGATCTTTCCAACGAAGCTCCCATCATTAAGATGGTAAACGTTATTTTATCACAAGCTGTATCCGAAAGAGCCTCGGACATCCACGTGGAACCTTTTGAAAAATCAGTAGTGGTTCGGTATCGTGTGGATGGGGTTTTACAAAAGGTCTTAAGTCCACCTAAGTCATATTTGGCGGGAATTTCCACTCGTATTAAAATTATGTCAAACCTAAACATTGCGGAAAACCGTTTGCCGCAAGATGGTAGGATCAAACTTCGGTTAGCCGGAAAGGATGTGGACGTTCGGGTTTCTATCATTCCGTGCCAATTTGGGGAACGGATCGTAATGCGGATTTTGAATAAAACCGACCAAAAGTATTCCATTGATACTATGGGTTTTAATAAAGAAATCCTAAATGATTTTAAAGATTTAATTTATAAACCGTATGGGATTATTTTGGTTACTGGTCCCACGGGATCTGGTAAGTCGACCACTCTCTATTCAGCTCTTTCCGAAATCAATACAGAAGAACGAAATATCATCACCTGCGAAGATCCAGTGGAATACCAAATGGATGGGATTTCCCAAATGCAGATGAACGATAAAATTGGTCTGACCTTTGCGGCGGGTCTTCGTTCCATCCTTCGTCAGGATCCGGATGTGGTGATGGTGGGGGAGATCCGGGATGAGGAAACGGCAAGGATTGCGATCCAAGCTTCACTTACCGGTCACTTGGTATTTTCCACTCTGCATACTAACGATGCGTCCGCTGCCGTCACAAGACTTGTGGATATGGGAATTGAACCGTATTTGATTACGAGTTCTGTGCTTGGGTTTATGGCGCAGAGACTTGTGCGAGTCATTTGTAAAGATTGTAAAACATCCTACAAACCGACGGACAAGGATTTGGCCGGTCTTGGGATCCAGAGAAAAGAGTTAAAAAATGGTGTCCTCTACCGCGGGAAAGGTTGTTCTTCCTGTCTAAACTCTGGATATAAGGGACGAACTGGTTTGTATGAATTATTGAAAATGAATGATGAAATCAAACGTGCCATTTTACAAGGCGCTGATTCCAATCGAATCAAAGAACTTGCTGTGAAAAACGGACTTTCCACTCTCCAAGAATACGGCAAATTCAAAGTGATCGAAGGTGTCACCACTCCAGAAGAAGTCCTTCGGGTATCTTAAATTTTATGCCACTCTTTACGTACGTTGCATTCAACCGAAAGGGCAAAGAAGAAAAAAATATCATCGATGCGCCCAATCTGCAGGCAGCGCGTAACAAACTAAAGGCGAAAGGCCTTTATGTTCGCTCCATCCAAGAAGACCGCGAAAAAGAAGAAAGGGAACTCTTTCCCTTTTTATCCAAGTTATTATACCGAATTCCAAGAAAAGAAGTGGGGCTATTTTGTAAACAGCTCGGGACTTTGATTGGTGCCGGAATTCCTCTCGATAAGTGTCTACTTTCCATCATTGACCAGGTGGAAAACATCTACTTCAAAAAAGTTTTGATAGAGATGCGAGCAGACATCACCGAGGGGATGAGTCTCTCCGAGTCCATGAAAAAACACAAAACTGTTTTTCCAGACCAGTATCCCAGTTTGATTTCCGTCGGTGAATCCACAGGAAATTACGAAAACACCTTGCATAGGTTAGCTGAGTTGGAAGAAAAATCTTCTGAGTTAAAATCGAAAGTACAAGTGGCCATGATTTATCCTATGATTATGGGTTTACTTTCTCTTGGTGTATCGATATTCTTACTCGTTGTGGTGATTCCACAAATCGAACAGTTGTTTGCTTCCTTTGATGCCAAACTCCCACTCCTCACAAGAAGTGTGATTTTTTTGTCTTATGTTCTCGTTAATTATTGGTTTTTTATATTAGGTGCGATTATTGGTGGCCTTCTCGGATTTATGAAATGGAAAAGTTCGGGGGAAGGGAAAAAAACTTGGGATAAATTTCTTTTGAGGTTACCTGTAATTGGAACCTTACTGCGGAAGATCCTTGTTTCCAATTTTGCAAGGAACTTATCCATCCTCCTTATGAACCGAGTGCCTCTCATTGTGTCTTTGAACATTGTTTCTGATGTTGTGGGCCATACGGTTTTTAAAGAAGAAATCGAAAGTGCCATTATTAAAATCAAAGAAGGGGGAAAACTTTCTGATTCCTTACAAGGATCGCAGGTTCTTCCTCAGATGGTTCTTGGGATGCTCAGTGCCGGTGAAGCATCCGATAAAGTTCCCGAAATGATGAATAAACTCTCGGAAATCTATGAATCCGAGGTGGATACGGCAATAAAATCTTTGACCCAATCATTAGAACCAATGATGATCATTGTAATGGGTGGAATTATTTTTACCATTATGGCGGCAATTATGACGCCAATGTACAAACTAACTCAAGAAATCCAGGGGATGTAGAGTTTATGAAAACTAAAGGGAAACACAGAAAGATTCGTGAGGGACTCACCTTAATCGAGATTACAGTGGTAATGCTCATTTTAGGTTCACTCATGGCGATTCTTTACTCCAGTATCGGAAACCGGGGTGAAGGCGAAAAAAAACTGAAGCTGAAAAATGATAGTGCCGTTCTCAAAACAGCGCTGGAACGTTATTTGGAAGTGTATGACAAATACCCTTCGGAAGAACAAGGTTTGCAAGCTCTCATTGAAAAGCCAGACGACGATAAAATCGGTGATGATTACGAACCTATCATTCGTGAAAAGGCAGTTCTAAAAGATCCGTGGAAAACACCATACGTGTTAAAGTTTGAAGGAGCTGTTCCTCAAATTGTGACCTTAGGTGATGATAAAAAAGAAGGTGGAGAAGGAAAAGGTAAAGACTTTAATATCCTTTCACCGGATGATTACCCGGCCGCTTTCCGATAAAATACCGGTTCTGAAAACCAAACGGAAATTACGCGATGGTCTCACTTTAATTGAGATCGTCGTTGTGATCTCCATCCTTGGTCTTATCATGGTGATCGTTGGAGGAACTCTCCGTAACCTCATCATTCCTTCCACTGAGGATATAGCTGTAAAACTACAGGAATCCTTTAAATTCGGATACAATAAAGCCCAGTTAACCAACCAAGCGGTTCTTTTTCAATATGACTTTGAAAAAAGGGAATACCAGTTTTTTTTATTGAAACGAGAAGAAGGTGGGCTGGAAGAAGAAGCCATTTTAAAAAAAACAACCCTTCCTTTTTATTCCAAAATTGTCAGCGTACGCGACTTAGGTGGAAAACCAAGGTCGGAAGGAAAAATCCGCATAGTCTTTACTCCCCAAGGTACAACAACCGATTTGTTTTTATACGTGGGTTCCGATACCGAAATCAAAAGGACCATTCAAATCTACCGTTATGGTGGAAAAATCAAAATTCATAAAACAGAATATTTCCCCGAACCAGAACCTGCTTCCATGCAAAAGGTTTCTTATGGACTGGATGAAAGAGATGAACAGGTGGACTCTAATGCGAAAACCCAACCTAAGTAAGATTACTCGTTTGGCCTTTACTCTCTTTGAAGTCACGATTGCTATGGCGATGGCAGCAATGGTAATGACTTATACTTATTCCCTGATTGCCGAAGGAATCTCGTATCAAAAAAAGGCAGTTTTACTCGCCAATGCCGTGCATTTGGCAAAAATCAAAATGGCCCAAGTGGATTCTTCTACTACCATGCAAACCGATACCTCGCGCGGGTCGATTGAAGCCTTTCCAGGTTATACCTTTGAAACAGAAATCAAAGAAGAAGAAATGGATCTCCTCAAACTTGCCGGTGGGCCCAATGCGGAAGCACTTCGCAACAAAGCACCTAAGGATATGTTAGGTGATAAAGATGTGGGTTTTAGTGATCTTATGAAAAAACGGGGTCAGAAAAAAAGTTTTGAAACCGGTGGGGTTTTGAAAGTTTTCCGAGTGAAGGTTTCTATTTTTTACATGGATGGAAACAAAAAACAAACTTATAGCGTAGAAACATTTAGGAGTACGAAATACTAATGTTTGTGATGCGGCGTTACAGACGTGGATTTACTCTGGTGGAGATCTCCATCGTTGTGATGATTATGGCTGTAATTTTTACAGGAATTTTTTCTGTTTTTTACACAGCCAATAAAATTTCGAAAAAAGGTGCCTCAAACAAAGGTGCCAACCGAAAGGACATTCTTTATGCGATGGAGAATATCCGCGGCACTCTCGCACGTACTTATTTTATAGATAATCAAAAAAGGATTTTGTTTGTGGGTAAACAAGAAGGGGCAACAGGCACAAGAAACGACCGGGTTGTTTTTGCCACCGCCAATCCAAATTCCGAAGAAGAAGGCCAGGCCTCCGTTCGGGAAGTTTCCTTTTTTTTAAGAAAGATGCCCAATCCCAAAATGGACGGTTTGTCTTATTTGATTCGCAGAGAAGATGAAATGATCGACACTTTTCCTACGCAAGGTGGCGTTGAACATGTATTACTCGAAAATGTAAAAAGTTTTCAAATGAAATTTTCGGAACGTGGCGACAAATGGGTAGATGATTGGAATTCCCGGACAACCAAAAAAATTCCAAGACTGATTCGGTTTGAAATTATATCATTAGTGGGGAATGCCTTTGTTAAATATGAATCGCTTGCGCATCCGGTTATCCTCTACAAATAGAAAAACAAAAAAGGGGTTTATGGTCTATCTCCTTGTGATGGCCATAGGTACCGCTTCTATGTTTACAGCGTCCAAATTCTTTGAAGATGCTGCCACCGAATACCGAGTGGCTCGCTCTCAGGCCGATGGATTTCGAGCTCATATGCTGGCGAAAGCCGGGTTTATGGGGGCAGTCGGTGCCTTAAAAAAAATCCCGGAAGAAGTTTTATACCAATCGGGTCTTGCTATGGACCCGCCACCGATCCCTCTTGGGGGAGGAGTCATTTACTACACAATGAGTCCAGAAGATGGAAAGATCAATATCAACTCCCTTGTGAAAATTTACGATGACCAGCCGAACCAAAGAACAATTGAGATGATCACTCGTCTCTTCTATCAATTTGGATTAAAACGAGAGATGATTTTTCCGATTTTGGATTGGGTGGATGAGAACCATCAGGAAACCGGGGGTGGTGCAGAGCAGTACTACTACAACCGGCTCACTCCCCCAAGAAAAATCAAAAATGCACCGTTTTATTCCCTTTCGGAACTCCTAAGTGTCAAGGGTTTTGACAGGTCCGTGGTTTATGAAAGTTTAAAACCCAAGGACTATGACAAAAATAATTCTAAGGACTTTATGACAGAAGAGGAAAGGGCCCTTCGTTCCGATAAAGATTATGTGCTCTCGAATAATATTACAGCCTATTTGCCTGCGGGTGATTCCTACGATGACCGGATCAATATCAATACGGCACCTTATTTTGTCCTCATTTCCCTTTCTGACTTTATGACCAAACAAGCCGCTATGAAAATTTTGAAACTCAAGTTGCAGAAAGGAGGCTATATTAAAGAATTGAAAGATCTGGAGACAGAACCTGAATTCCAAGTCAAAACAACAGGGGACCTCACTCTGTATAAGGAATTGGCGGGCGAGGGAACAGATGTCTCTGGTGGGCGCATCAAAACCAAAGGCGAAGTTTATAAAATCACAGGGGTTGGGATTATAAAGGATAAAGTGGTTCGAAAGGTATCTGGTCTTTTTGACCTTACCAACAACCAAATGTTATACTATACTGAAGATTAATTATGTTATCATTTGACCAATACCTAGCTATCGATTATGGTTCGACGTTTCTAAAAGGAGTCCTTTTTAAAAAGGTACTCGGAAAAGTTGTGATCCTTCGCACAGAGAGTCTTCCCGTTGTGGAACTCGACGAATCAGAGGGAGACCCCTTTGAATACAATATCATCCGTTTCATCCAAAGTTTTTTCCCGGAAGAAAACCGCTTCCTTCTCAATTTAGGAATCCACAATCTTTTTGTACGTGACCTAACAGTTCCTTTGGTTTCAGAAAAAGCCATCCAAGAGGTATTACCCTTTGAAGTCGAAAATTTAGTTCCCTATCCTATGGAGGAACTAGAAGTCATTGGGAAAACTTGGAGATCGAATAAAGAAAATTCAGAAGTCATTTCTTTCAATGTCCATCATTCCGAACTCCTGCGCGCATTAAAACCATTTGCAAAGGGCGACCTTTCCTTATCTTGTTTGTCTCTTGATTCCTTTGCTCTTTCTTCTCTAGTAACCAAAAACTACCCACTCTTAATTACAGAAAAGACCATCTTACAATTGGATCTGGGTGGTAAGTATAGCATTCTGAATGTTCTCTTTGAAGGAAAACTCCGCCATACCCGCCAAATTTATATTGGTGGGGAAGATGTGAGTTTGGAGATTGCAAACTTACTCAAAGTGGAATTAGAGGATGCTCGGGTTCTAAAAGAATCTCTACCTGTTGGTTTTCTTTTTGAAACTATGGAAAAATCAGAAGAAACAAGTTTTCTTTCGAAATTCCATATCACTGCCACGCAGTGGAAAACCCTTCGTAAGTTCATTTTAGCAAAGCTCGACCAGCTCATTCACGAAGTAGAAAACAGTATTTTCTCTCTTCCGGAAACAGAAAGACCAAGTCTTATCCTATTATCCGGTGGAGCTAGTTTGTATCCGGGTCTTACTGCTTATTTGGAAGAGAAATTAGGAATCAAAACGGGACGTTATGAATTTTTAGGAATTGCTGATCCGAGTTTTGTAACCGCTGTGGCGACGGGCACTCATTTTGAGTCACGTAATCGAGTGAACTTTCTCGAAACCGGATTTGCCAAAAGAATTCACACCAACCGATTTAAATTATCTGCCTTTAAACCTCATTTAATACTGGTTAGTATTTCTTTGGTGCTTTTGTTCGGAGTATTTTTAATAGGGATTATTTTAGATAAACGAAAAATTGCTGCCAACAAACAAGTGTTGCTCGAAAAGTATAAAAATGGAATTGGTGGGGAGCTCGGGGACGAAGAAGATCCTCTTTCTGCTGCAAATAAAAAATTAAAAGCAGAAAGAAAGAAAACCGAAATCTATCGTTTGTTTCTTTCTCAGGAAAGTGTTTTGGATGTTTTGAATGAAGCCACTGAACAATTTCCTTCTCCTGAAGTATTACCCTTTATTTTGGATCAGTTCAATTTTGAAGAAAAGGAAATCCAAATTTACGGTCGTGTGAATGAGTTTGGGGAAATTGGAACCATTCAATCTGCATTAGAAAAATCTGAAAAATTTACCAATATACAAATTCAAAACAAAAGACTGATCACCGGGGTGAATAAATTCAAGGTTAGTTTTAAAATCAAAATGGATGTTGTGACTCCTAAGGATGAACCATAATGTTTGATCGTCTGAATGATAGAGAACGTGTTTTAGTCACTGGCCTCATTAGTTTTGTGGCACTTCTTGGAATTTATACCATTATCACTTTGTTTTCTGATTTGAGAAATAGCCTCACTGAAGAAATTTTCGAAACTAGAACCCAAGCAACAGAACTCGACCGAGTGATTCGTGAATATAATTATTTGCGTGGTTTGCAGTCGGGTGGAAGTGAAGAAGATGTGAGTGTTATGTATTCGAAGCTGGATCAAATTCTAGTTCGTTACAATTTAAAAGACAAAGTCCAAACTATGAAGGATACAAGTAATGTCATTCAAAAGGACTATAATAAAATTACGATCGATGTATCCTTTCGTTCTGTTCTTTTGCAGGACATAATTAAACTTGTTTACGATATCGAAAAGAACAAACAAATCCAAGCAAAGGTAGATTTACTTAGTTTTCGTAAACCCTTTGCGGAAAAAGAAATTTATGATGTAAATTTAAAAGTTTCATCTTACAGTCGTTTGTCCAAAGGAAAATAGTATGCCAAAAGAAAACGAATTGGATGACGATTTACTTACCGAAGAAGACCAAGAAATCCAAGAAAGTCTTTTGGAAGATGACGGTGATTTGTTTGATGAAGATGGCGACGAAGAACACACTAAAGTCAATCGCAAACAAGTAATTACTCTTGTGGCCATTGCCTTTGTTTCGTTTCTAGTATTTACTTTATTTATATTTCCCCTCAATGAAATTGTTCGTTCGATCCTAATCAAAACCGGAAAAGAAACCGGGATCTTTATGGACGCGAAAGAAATCCATTTCCCTATGATTGGAAGAAAGTCTTTTGATAGTTTTATTGCGAGTTTCCCATCCGGCACTTCGATTAAGGCAGAAGAGGTTAGTTTGGGAGTTTCACTCCTTGGGCTTCTGCAGTCCCGATTGGATGGGGATGCAAATATCGGATACTTTAGTTTTGAAGGAAGTGAATGGGCATTCAGTGCTCAAACTTTGGATATTCCTCTCCGCCTCGCGCCACTCGATGATAAAATTACCAAGTGGAATGGAGAAGGGGAGATTGATTTGTCCGGTGGTAAAATCAAAGAATCAGCGGAAATTCCATTTTTAGGTAGTTTAAAAGGAACTGACATTCGTAAGGCGAATATTGTTTTTAAAATGCGTTCGGGAAAGTTACTTTTGGAACGAGGAAGTTTGGAATCCTCTCTTGCCAAATTCCAATTCCAAGGTGTGGTTCGCCTCTCGGATAATTTTGCTTATTCACAACTAGATCTAAAGGTTTGTTTTACTCTGACAGAAAAGTTTGCCCAGGAACGGCAAGACTTAGTGGGTATGGTGGCTTTGCTCCCACAAGAAGGGGGAAAAACCTGTATCCCCATCCGAGGTACTTTTTCCGCTCCGAAAGTGGATCTTCCCAACTTAAATCAGTTAGGTGGTGGTGCTCCCAAAGCAGAAGAAAGTTCTATCGAACCGGCACCCGTTCCTTAAGTATCTATCCCAGTTTGATTTTAATAGGATCTCTCCCGAAAGTAATGCTGATGCCTTCATTTAGGGAGCGTATTCATGAATTCCTGTCTGAAAACATGATAAGCCCGCTGGTTGAATCTAGTTAAATTCTGCTGACTGACGAGCTATCTCTACGGATCTAACTTAACCAATTCTACTTACTGCAAGAAATATAAGAGATAAAAAAAAGAGACCCTATTTGGTAGGATCTCTTTTCTTCTAAATACTCAGCTAAACTCTGATCTTGAATCAGAGTTTAGTAGTGAATCGGTTTTAGTTTTTACGAACAACCAGTTGTGGATCCACAAGAGATACACTTGAGACAGGCTCCGTTACGGACCATTTGGAAGGAACCACATTCAGTACAGGAATCTCCAGTATAGCCTTTGGTTCTAGCTTCCCCAATGATTTTCAGAGTTGCCGCTGCCGATTGCGCTGCCGTTGGTTGTGTGCCACCTGCTACTGCCACCGGTTCTGATTTTTCTTCCAATACAGACTTCATAGAAATGGGTGCCACTTGTAGCGGAGCACGAAACCCGCTACTTTCCTGCTTTCCCACTAGATCCTTTGCAGGTTCTGCCTTTCTGCCTACTTCATCAGTTCTTAGATCTTCTGGAGATACTTGTGCCAAGTCGTATCTTCCTAGGTAGGTAATGGCAAGTTCTCTAAAGATGTAATCGATCACAGAGGTTGACATCTTAATGTGAGGGTTGCCAGAAACCATACCATTTGGTTCAAACTTGAAGAAAGTAAATGCTTCTACAAATTCTTCTAATGGAACTCCATGTTGGAGACCAAGGGAAACCGCAATCGCAAATGCGTTGGTAAGAGAACGGAAAGCCGCTCCTTCTTTATGCATATCGATAAAGATTTCACCGAGTTGGCCATCTTCGTATTCTCCTGTGCGAAGATATACTTTGTGACCACCAACCATAGCTTTTTGTGTATAACCTGCACGTCGGTGTGGGAGTTTTCTCCTTTCCGCAATGTATTTATACACTAGTTTTTCAGCAACTTCCGTTACCGTTTTTGGAGCAGAAGAAGTTTGAAGTTCTTCCTCTTCTTCACCCACAGCACTTAACAACTGGAATACGGAGTTAAGTGGTTGTGAAAGTTTCGATCCATCACGGTAAAGTGCGTTTGCTTTGATCATCACTTTCCAAGACATGAGGTATGCGTTTTTCACATCCTCGATGGTTGCCTCCTCGGGAAGGTTGATCGTTTTGGAGATAGCACCCGAAATGAATGGTTGAGCCGCAGCCATAATTCGGATATGTGATTGATAGGATAAGAATCGTTTTCCGTATTTTCCGCACTTGTTTGCACAATCAAAAACAGCTAGGTCTTTCTCTTTGATGAAAGGTGCGTTTTCGATGGTCATCGTTCCACAAACATAATCGTTTGCTTGTGTTATTTCATCTGTCGAAAATCCCAATGTTTCCAAAAGGTTAAAACTCATAGAGTTGTAAACAGTTGCATCGATTCCTAATGTTTTGGATAGGAAATCTTCGCCTAATGTGAATTTGTTGAAAGCGAATTGAACATCAAAAACAAATGGAAGTTGTTTTTCGAGTTTTTCCAATACATCTTCTGTAAAACCTTTTTCTTTCAAACGAGCTGTGTTGACTCCTGGAGCTCCGTTGAAAGTAGCATGACCTTTACAGTAGTTTACAATTGCATCTTGTTCTGCTTGGCTATAACCTAGTTTTTTCAAGGCAGCAGGAACGGATTGGTTGATGATTTTGAAATACCCACCACCAGCCAATTTTTTATATTTCACTAGAGCAAAGTCTGGTTCAATTCCTGTGGTATCGCAGTCCATCACAAGTCCAATGGTTCCTGTTGGGGCAATCACTGTTACTTGGGCGTTACGATACCCATACAATTCCCCAAGTTCTAGGGCTCTGTCAGAATCTTCTTTTGCTGCTTCGAGTAAGTACGAAGGAAGAAAGGATGGATTGATTCCCACAGGAGTGATGGTCAGGCCTTCGTATTCTTCTTTTGGTGCATTGTAAGCGGCACGTCTATGGTTACGAATCACTCGGAGCATATGGTCTTTGTTTTTTTCGTATCCAGCGAATGGTCCGAGTTCCTTTGCCATCTCTGCCGAAGTTGCATATGAGGACATATGCATGATCGATGAAATTGCACCAGTGACAGCCATTGCTTCTTGTGAATCATAAGGAATTCCCATGATCATAAGAAGGGAACCAAGGTTTGCGTATCCGAGTCCCAAAGTTCTGAATTTGTAGGATAGTTCTGCAATTTCTTTAGAAGGGAACTGAGCCATAAGCACAGACACTTCTAAGATAATGGTCCAAACTTTGTTTAAGTAGCGGTATCCTTCTACATCAAAGGATCCATCTTCTTTTAAGAATTTGACTAGGTTTGCCGACGCCAAGTTACATGCGGTGTTGTCGAGGAACATATACTCTGAACATGGGTTCGAAGCATTGATGGCACCGTCTTCTGGACAAGTATGCCATTCATTGATCGTGCTATGGTATTGTGTTCCTGGGTCTGCAGAGTTCCAAGCGGCATTCGCAATTCTTTCCCAAAGGTCACGAGCCCGTAGAGTTTTAGAAGGTTTTGCATCCCGACCGGAAGCCTTTGCTTTTTCTTTTTCGGTTCTGTTGTAGAGATGAAAAGGGAGATCCTTTTCAACTGCTTCCATAAACTCATTTGTGATTCGCACAGAGTTATTGGAATTTTGTCCAGAAACTGTATTGTAAGCTTCGGATTGCCAGTCAGTGGTCAACTCTTCAAAGAGTAAGTCTTTGTAACCTTGTTTGGAAAGGTCAATCACTCGTTTGATGTAATTGTCTGGAACAAATGCTTTTCTAGCTTTTTGGATCGCTTTTTTGAGATCTGCATTGGCAGTAGGGTCGTATGCTTCTTCACCAAGTATTTGTTTGGCGGCAGAGCAAGCACTCATAATATCATTAAGAAGGCGGTTGTTGAGAATGGATCCTGTAACAAGGGATGCCACTTTTTTCTCTTCTTGTACTTTCCAATCAATGAACTCTTCGATATCCGGATGGTCCATATCCAGGCAAACCATCTTCGCTGCACGACGAGTGGTTCCTCCCGATTTGATCGCACCAGCAGCTCTGTCCCCAATTTTAAGGAAAGACATAAGGCCAGAACTTTTACCACCACCAGAAAGAGATTCATTGGCAGCACGTAAGTTAGAAAAGTTAGTTCCTGTACCAGATCCGTATTTGAAAAGACGAGCTTCACGAACCCAAAGGTCCATGATTCCACCTTCATTCACTAGATCGTCATCCACTGATTGGATGAAACATGCATGGGGTTGTGGGTGTTCGTAAGAAGAGGCTGATCTTACCAATTTTCCCGATTTTGGATCCACATAGTAATGTCCTTGTGACTTTCCATCAATTCCGTATGCCCAGTGGAGTCCTGTATTGAACCACTGTGGGGAATTGGGTGCAGCCATTTGGCTTGCGAGCATAAAAATAACTTCTTCATAGAAGACACGAGCACTATCTTCATCTGTAAAATAACCGTATTTATAACCCCAATAAGTCCAACATCCAGCAAGACGGTGGAATACTTGTTTGGAATCAGATTCTCCGACAAATCTGTCTTCTGGATTGAGAGCGGAGAGTTTTTCATCGTCCGGAACCGAACGTTGCAACCATTCTGGGATGCCTTTTTCGACAATCTTCTTTAGGTATTTGGGAACACCTTTCCGGCGAAAGTATTTCTGCGCGAGGATATCTGTTGCTACTTGCGACCAAAAATCCGGAACTTCCACTCCGTTGGCTTCAAATACAACGGACCCGTCCGTATTCGTAATTTTAGAATCCTTACGGACCCAAGTAAGATTCGGGTATAGACCCTTATTCCCTTTGGTAAAATGCCTCTCAATTTTCATGCAGACCCCATCTACAACAACATATACAATTTCTATTTTTTCCCCTACCAGGAGCGGAGAGGATTATGTCACAATGAAGGTATCTTTAGTTGGAAACATCCATTTTTTCAGCTAAGGTTCCCTGATTTTTTAGAATTTTTTCAAAATTTCTGTTGGCTCTGAATATTTTTTTTCGTTGACCTAGCGACCTTCCTACGTAGCATGGTCACAGATTCGAGATTCCCCTTTAGCTCAGTCGGTAGAGCAAATGACTGTTAATCATTGGGTCGCTGGTTCGAGCCCAGCAGGGGGAGCCATTCGAATCGTCCCCAGAGTTTTGAAATCCATCGACTCTCCGAAATCCCTTATTTTCTTAATCCATTCCCTAGGCTTCTCCCCAAAATCCAAGCAATTTCAGTGCCACAAAACCAATTCTATCACTGTTCTTTTTAGTTTTCTCTATTTTTTTTGCCAACTTCCTCTTCTTAGCCAAGGAAATCCACCGCCAGAATCTCCCCTGGGGAAGGCGGAACAGATTCTTTTTGTTACCGCAAAAGCCGGTGAAACCACTGGAAGTTTAGATTTTTACACCGTAACCGATGGGGAATGGGTGGGAGTGATCGAAAAAATACCGGTGCGACTCGGACGTAACGGACTTTTATCAGGATTGGAGAAAAGAGAAGGGGATGGGCACACTCCCACAGGTGTTTTTCCAATCCAAAGGATCATCGGTAAAAGTAAAAAAGAAATTAGAAGTTTAGAATACACTGAAATTCAAAAGAACCATCATTGGAATGACAATCCTAAATCTAAAAATTACAACCAACTGACCAAACAAAGCGAAAAAGGTGCCATTCCTCTCTGGGATTCCTATATTTATGAATTATTTGTAGTGATTGAACACAATACAAAACCGGCTCTTCCCGGCATGGGGAGTATGATCTTTCTTCATATTTGGAATGAGGACAAACCAACCTCTGGTTGTGTGGGTGTTTCTAAAGAAGGTTTAGAGACTTTAGTATCCGTGTTAGATGGTGACAAAAAACCAATCATTTTCATCCAAATTTTGGATTGAGGATACCGCTCCTGCCACCGATCGGAGTGGAAATCCTTTGCGTAAGCAAAGATTGGACCGGAGAGCGGGATCGCTTATCGAATAAAATTCTGATTTTGAATGGATTTGCGAGGCGCAAAATTAGAGATTATAAGATACTTTTGATTATTAGAATATTCTAAATCTAAAAAAATCCGGCATTAATCATTAATGCCGGCAAAATATGTTGTATTTGGTTTTAAGTTCGAATCAAAAAGTTTTGAGTGCAAAGTCCTTGTAGTTAGGAGTTTTCATTTCTTTTTCCCAACGACTCCAGGTATAGGGCCACATCGCAGGATCCCCGTCTGGATCTAAATACCAACTTTGGCAACCGCCAAGCCAAACCGTATTTACCATGCCGGCTTTTAGATAAGCGGCAAATTGTTTCAGAGCCTCTTCTGTGGTTTCGATTTCATCAAATTTCTTTAGTCTCCAATCTTTGATGATTTTCATTACATACTTGGTTTGTACTTCGCTCATAGCGATGACAGAAAAGTTCCCAATCGGAGTATTGGGGCCAAGCATAAGAACAAAGTTAGGAAGGTGAGGGATGAATAGGGATCTATAGGCCTGCACTTTCTTTTTCCAAACTGTTTCAATGGAGGTCCCATTTTTTCCTGTTAGATTCATTGGTCTCATAAAGTTGAATGGATGAAATCCTGTGGCAAGGATGATTACATCCAACTCATGCAGTTTTCCATCTTTGGTAACCACTCCTTTTTCATTGATTTTCTCAATACCTTCAGTCACTAAGTCGGCATTGGGCTTTTGGATGGCATCATAAAAAGTAGAATTGACGATCACTCGTTTGCATCCGACCCGATAATTCGGTGTTAGTTTGGCTCGAAGTTTCGGGTCTCTAACGGAATTTCGCAAGTTTCGTTTGCAAAGAAAACTCATGAGTATATGTGGGATTTTTTTCCCAATCACTGCTTTCGAAAAAGTTTGTTCTACGGCAAAGGTATACCATTTATGAAACCGTTTTAATACAGCTTTATCTTTTCTCCAACGTGCTTTTTCTTTTTCGGAATAATTGGTATCGGGAACTTTTACGATCCACTGGGGTGTTCTCTGGAATACAGAAACTTTTTTGCCAAGTTTCATGATCTCGGGAATGACTTGTGCCGCAGTGGAACCTGTTCCAATGATTCCAATTCGTTTCCCTTGTAAATCCACGGAATGATCCCATTCTGCCGTATGAAAACATTTGCCTTGGAAAGAATCGAGTCCTGGAATATTGGGCCTGGCTGGGTGGTGTAAGATTCCTGTGGCGGAAATCAGAAAATCGGAAACGTAAGTTTTTCCTTGGTTTGTTTTTGTTGTCCACTTTCCATTGTGATACGATGCATCTGTGACTGCTTCCTTAAAATGGATTTTGGGAGTTACATTGTAAGTATCACTCACTCGTTTGAAGTAGGCTTGGATTTCATCTCCATGAGCAAAGCGATTGCTCCATTCCGGGTTTGGTTCAAAACTATAAGTATACATATGGGCTGGAATGTCACAGGCAACTCCCGGATAGGTGTTTTCCCGCCAAGTTCCCCCTAAGTCCTCTTTTTTCTCGAGAATGGTAACGTCTGTAATCCCTGCTTTTTCTAATTCGATCGCGAGTAGGATGCCAGTCATTCCAGCACCGATCACCACAACGGATGGGTTTCTAAGAACTGATGTTGTCATTTCTTTCCTCTTTTGGTAATTTCTGGGAACTACGTTATAAGAACATTGTTCCTTGATTTGCAACTGAGAGAGAATGACATCTGTTCGGGAGTCATTTGCAATAAAAAAAACATATGTGTGATAAAAAAGAAACTACCATGATTGAAATTAGAATCATTTTGATTCTAATTTTTTAGCCATTGAACAAGAAGTAGGTTGGTTCAGTTAGTTCGACTTTAGTCTGTTATGTGAGTATCTTTGGAAGCTTCATTTAAAATGAAGATATTTTGGCTAATTTAAATCTTAGACAATTATTATAATATGTAACGGACTTCCATATTATGTAAAACTTGATATTTCCAGTTTAAATACAATTCTACACCGAATCATATGTAAGTATTAATGAGAATATCTAGATATGATTTCAGTAGATTGCCTTTCACTTTTTAGAATTCTTTGACGGCTTTAAGCTTGGAGTATTGCCTTGCGTCTCTTTGTTATCACGCCGTCTTTGGTCTGGTTTCCCTGTGGATTTTGCAATTGGTTTTGGGCCCGGTTTTAATCCCATATAAAATCACCTCTTTACTTATTTTATGTTAACTACTCATATTTATATATGTTTGATCTGGATTTGTCAAGACCCTGCGGAGAAAAAAATTAGTTTTTCCTCAAAATTAAGTTTTCGTAATTCTGGATTCAGGTTAAAAAATTAATTAAGTATTGGCTTAATTAAGTAATTGATTTATGATTACACTCAATGAATGCTTTTGCTGCTCTGGCAGATGATACAAGAAGGGAGATTGTGCGACTCGTGGTCAAGAATGGGGAATTGACATCCACAGAGATCAGCCAAAATTTTCAAATGAGTCCTCCCGCCATTTCCCAACACCTAAAAGTATTAAAAGAAGCAAATGTGCTTTTGATGAAGAAGGATGCACAAAAGCGAATCTACAGTTTAAACCAAACAGGACTGAAAGAAATGGAAGATTGGATTTTGGATGTTAAAAATCTCTGGACCAAACGTTTGGATAAACTCGATCGGTATGTATTGAAATTAAAGAAGGAAAGATCAAATGATAAGAAATAATTTAGAAACCATTATTGATAATAACAAAGTGACTTATAAAAGATACTTTGATGTCCCCGTAGAACTATTATTTGAAGTTTGGTCCTCAAAAGAACATCTGGCAGAATGGTGGGGCCCGGATGGGTTTACCTTAACCACAAATAGTTTAGATTTTTCAAACGAAGGTATTTGGGATTTTGTGATGCATGGTCCCGATGGACATGATTACAAAAACAAAATTCAATTTATCAACATCCAAAAGCCGCATCTCATCTCTTATAAACATATTGGGGATGGAGAGGGCGACGAGGATGTTGATTTCCACTCAAAAATTATTTTTGAAACACAGGGTGACGGAACCAATCTGATTATGGAACAAATTTTTTCTAGTCAGGCAGAGTTGGAACGAGTGAACGAAAAGTATGGGGCCATCGAAGGTGGTAAACAACATGTGGGAAATCTTGCAAAGTATTTGGAAAAAATTAAGTAGGGGATACTGGTCTATATTTGCAATTGGGAGCTCAATATAAAGGGGAACTAAACACATCTATATGCATTTAGAATTCATATGTGCCAGTAGAGGCCTATAAAATGGAATGGAGTTTTTCATTCCTTGTATTCATCTAGAAAACATACGAATACTTGCTTCATACATGTATCGTATTGAATCGAACATTCGCTGGTCCCACCAGACCTTTGCCTACATCTTTCATATGCATCCGAGCAGGTTGTGGCACCAAATGCACAGACTTCAACTGGATATTTCATTTTTCCTTTTTTGAAATCCCATGATTCCCGCAATGAATGATGATTCCTATACTGGTTATTAAGATCAGTTTGTAAATATGATTCATATGCTGCGCCTACTGTCGTATTAGGTGATAATATAGCGATGGCTAATACACTGGAACTGGATCCCAATACCGACATTGAACCTGCTCATTTTGTCGATACTTTTTTCTATCCCTTCTCTGAGCCCAATAACAATCTCCGTCAACAACACTTTCTGGCCAGTATTCGCCATCCTTCCAATGTTTTTTATCTTTAATATTGGAATACTTACCAGGTATCCAAGGACTGTTTCTATTTGCTTCTTTTTTAATTCTGTGATTTATTATATATTGTTGTACAATTCCATCTTTATCAAAAAATATATGAAAATTTAGATAATCTACGCCTACATATCCACCATTCGGTAAAGGTGCAGTTACATAATTTACATAGCCGATAATTTTCTTCATTTCAAACTTACGTCCCAGGATTTCTTTGACGATTGGTTTTCTAAATGTCTTTCTCTCATTAGGACTAGGATACATTTCGAGTAGTTCTTGTTCGGTTGTCTTTCCAATCACTGGCAATTTGTTTGGATCATATTGGAATTTCTCTGGCCCGCCGATTATATCATCCGCAAAATCAGGATCATATTTCGATAATAACTCACATGATAGTGAAGATAGAATCATAAGAATCGTTAAGAACTTTGGCAATAAGGTAGGTATTTTCATTTCTTTCATCTATCCATTTCTCACCACTTAAGTATCTCTAAGGACATTGCCTGTAAACGAGGAAACGTTTCTTTTGTTATGATCTGTAATAGATTTTTAGGTGATGTGAGATGACTTGTGTTCCTCTGTAGATAATTACGTGAAAACATATACTACTTCCCATAATTAGTATTATGTCGCATTGCGGATGGGATCTTTGTTGAGTGTACTCATACATCCTTTACAGTTCTGTCTTGATACATACTTTACAAAAAGATGCATCAAAATCCTGTTTCAG
>NZ_JAFFPS010000026.1 GCF_016919165.1 Leptospira chreensis | reverse complement strand
CAGGACAAAGTAGAAATAAGATAAAAAAACCAAATCTCATAAAACAGGAATCATTTTAGAGATAGGAACACTTAAAAGACAATCTATTTTCCATGGTAAAAACTTGGTTGCAGAATGATTTCTCGTCCCTAAACTTCAACAAATGAGTTCAAGCCTATATACTTTCCCAATCTCACATTTTTCCGAAAAAGCTAGGTGGGGATTGGATCTTGCAAACTATCCATACGAATTAAAACCATTAGTTCCTGGAGAACATATCAAAACCCTAAAACCACTGGTGAACGATCTTTATGTACCTGTTTTAGAGACAGACACCGGAGTCATCCAAGGATCGGGAAATATTTTGGATTTGGTGGAAGAAAAAGCGTTTGGCCACAAAGCAACTCCAGAAGAAAAACTGATGGAAGAGAAAGTGGACATCCAAGTTGGAAAAAGTTTACAAACTTTTTTATATCACTTCATTCTAGATTACCCGGAACTTGTAGGAAAATTATTTTTATTAAATCCAGTATCTCTCTCTGATACAGTAGCACCTCCAGAACATTATGATTTGATTGCCCTTTCCCTCAAAAGGAGATACAAAATCACTCCTAAAAACTTAGAAGTCGTCAAACAATCTTTAGATGAAGGTTCCAAGGAACTTTTAGAAATATACAAAAGCAGAAAATTCTTTAATGGGAATTCTTTTGGTAGAGTGGATTTAACTGTAGCAAGCCTTATGGGTATGCTTGCCGAACCAAAAGACTCACCTGCCTATCCATGGTTTGCCTCCGTACAAATGCCAGAAGCCTTTCTCACTTGGCGTAAAGAATTAGGGTTGGAATTTTTATTCGAAAGAATTAGAGAGTTCTATAAAGAATTTCGAACCCAATCCAAATAATCAGGATTTCCGGAAACAATAGGCCACAGAACAATGCAGGGAGTTTCATAAGAATGTAATTCTTTGATTCTCTGCATTAAAGTTTCCGACTTATCTTTTGTTGTTTTGAATAAACAAACAGTTTCCTTTGACTCCTCCATTACATCTTTCCAAATATAAATGGATTCCATTCCGTTTATGATGTTGGCACAAGCCGCCAATCGTTCGGTAATCACTTCTTTTGCGATTTGTTTGGCCTCTTCTTCGGAGGAAAAAGTAACATACACAGTATAATAGTCCCAAGGTTCCTTCATTAAATTTATTTCCTACTTGCTCTAAATTTTATATTCCTATGATTCTAACGTATGAACTCTTCCAATTCTAAAACTTATTTACTCATAGCCGTCATCTGTCTGCCAATCTTTGCAGAATCACTCAATCCTCCGAGTATCACTTCCACAAGTCAACTGCAACCAAAATCAAAACGATTCACCCCCATCTTTGCCATGGATGGAAAACTCAAAACCAGTTGGGTGGAAGGTGCGGAAGGGGAAGGGATCGGTGAATCCTTACAAATTAAATACAAATCACCAATTAGTTTTCGTTCCTTTTCCATCTACAATGGATTTGGTGATCCTAAACTTTGGGCGGCAAACAATAGAATCAAAAAATTAAAAATTTCTACAGAAGAAGGAAATGAAGAAATCGTCACTTTAAAAGATAATCTCTCCCTCCAAAAGATAGAATTCAAATCCGAACTTCGGGCCAAAGAAATTTCCTTAACCATTCAAGAAGTGTATAAAGGAACCAGTTCCGAAAATACAGCCATTGCGGAAGTTGTATTCAACTCAGACCAAGCCGGATCCGCTCTCATCCCTCCCAAAAATACTTGGGCCATTGGAAAATGGAAAACCAAATCCAATATAGCAAGAATCCAACTTCATAATGATGGAACTTGTGAGATGGGTTATGAAACTGCGAAGATGTTATGTACTTGGACAGAAAAAGGAGACAAAGTCATTGTGAGTTTAGAGGCCACACTTCCACTCACCAATACTGATATTTTGGAAATCAAACGCCGAGGAAATCCATCCGATCCAACTCTCGAGATCAATGGAAAACATGAGTTCATTTCCAACAGAGATGGGGTTTAAGACAGTAATCTGATTTATGAATTCAATCCATCCAGGATAACCAAATGGATTCTACCACGGAAGGTTCTTTCTCTTCCGTGGTTTCAAAATACATCACGGTATTTTGGTATGGTTTGCCGATCAAGTCTCTAACGGGTGTTAAAAGAACCAACTGAATATCTAATTCCTTTTCCAATCTTTTGATGGTAGACCACTCTTCTAGAGAACCTTGTTTGGGATAAGGCAAAATCAAAATTCCTGTGACCACACCTGGTTTTGGATTTCTTTTTTTACGAACTTCCCATAAAATACGTCCAATCGAATAACGAAAGTTAAACTCTGACACCGGCTGGATTTGAACCCGGCCCTCTTCGCGATACAAAAATCCATCAATAGCACAGGGGCCTGAGTATTCTTTAGGGATCAGTCCTTTGACATCACGAACGAGATCCATGACTGGAGGTAAAAAAGTAGCGGAGTAAGGAAGCTCCGAGCCTCCGATACGAATCCCCCGAAACACTCCTTCCTTATCAATGAGCATGGCCGTGGAAGTGAGATAAAAGAATTCTCCATCCCGAACATCCCAAAGAGTAGAAAAATCAAAAAACCTTTCCTCCCCTACCCAAAACTCAGCAAGGATGGGAAACCCAAAAAGTTTTTTATTCACTTGCGACATCTTCCAGGAATCAGAAGCCGATTTAAAGATAATATGATTTCTGCCAGCAAGACCAAATTCACTTTTGAGTACAATGGGAAGTTTGGTCTCTTCTAGTTCAGCAAACAGATGTTCTTCGGAGGAAATTACCTTGGCTGGCAAAGGGGAATGGTGTTTTCGAAAATCAAGTTGTGTGATTTTGGAATTGAGATAACGAGAGGTTTCGATACGAATAGGATCTTCGACAAGTCGGCCTTCATACCATTCGTTCCGACATCCCCATTCAACAAGATCCACTTCTCTAAGAAGTCCACCATCTAAGATTGGGGTACCCGGTGTGAGACCAGCTTCCTTCCAGTGAGCAAATAGTTCATCGCTTGGTAATTCTTCTACAAGGACAAAGTCTTCTTCACGAGAAATCGGAAAGAACATCTTCTCCAAACAACGATTCCTCCGTTTGAGGGAGGAATCCAAATTCAGAGGTGTTTGAGGTAATCTATACTCAAAAAGTGAGTCTAGATAGTAGAGAGTCCGTGCCAATCAATAGATTCGTCGGATGGCCGTAGCAATCCGTTGTACGTTGTCTTTTGTTAAGTTTGGATAAATCGGAATACAATGACCTCTTTGGTATAGGCGTTCTGCATTGGGAAATTCCAAAGGATTCACTTCCAATACACGATGGAGTGGTTCATCCACAGTCCTTTGTGTTCCAATATGAATGGATTTAAAATATCTTTGGATCTCTTCGTAGTTTTGTCCTGAGACAACGATTGGAAATCTTTGGAAGGTATCTTCACTTGGGTTTTGGAAGTAAGTTTCCAATCTAGAATTTTGCACTGCTTGTAAATAAGCAGAAGCAATTTTTTTCTTACGTTCTAAGATCACACCGAGTTTGGAAAGTTGTTCAATCCCAAGGGCCGCTTGGTAATCTACCAAATTGTAATCATACTTTGGTTCACCAAAGTTACGTTTGGCGGAAGGGCCCGATTTATATGATTTCACTGCGGTGGAAATAGATAGTTCGGAAGTGATGATCATCGCACCGTTACCAGTGGTGATGATGTTTTCCGCACTGAGACCACAAATCGCAATTTTAGATTGTTTTCCCACAGCGATGGTTTCAGAAGTCGCACCAATGGCTTCGGTAAAGTCTTCTAAAACTTCCAATCCTTCGATGGAATAATCACTCAAACGAATCAGTGATCCAAAACTATGATCAAAAAGAGCGAAACGAGCTCCCGATTCATTTTTTTTACGAAGGAATTCTTCAGGACATGGATGGAAGGAATTTCGTTTTAAATCTACAAGCACTGGTTTTGCTTGCAAAAGAAAAATGGCATCCAAGGCAGAGATAGGAGCGTAACTCGAAAGTAAAACCGAGTCTCCCGCTTTGACGCCTAACGCAAGCAATGCTAAGTGATATGCCGAAGTAAGGGAATTAGAAGAGATAGCATATTTGATTTTAAATGTGTGACAAAACGTTTTTTCAAATCTTTCTACGATTTCACCGGTAGAAAGATGTTCGTCCACAAGACATTCCAAAACACCTTTCAGGTCTTCCCGAGAAAGGGTGGGTTTAAAAAATTCGATGTCTTTTTCTTTTCGAATAGGTCTTTGTATTGTTTCGGTGCTCATCCAACAGCACTCCTCTATATTATGTCACTTAAATACCCCGTTTCCGAATTATGTCACTTCATTTTTCGAAATGCGAACATAATTTTGGAATTCCCTTGGAAAAAGGGTTCTGGAAGGAGAAAGTCTCGTGAATATGGCCCCCATGACGGATTCTCTCACCTCAGTTTGGGCCACTCGCCTCCGCCAAAACCAAGGCATCCGCTCCCTTATGGAAGATCTTGGGAAAGTGACGGGCCACCCCGACGAAGTCCTATTCGGGGGAGGAAATCCGGCTCATATTCCAGAAGTAGAAGAGATCTTTGCGGAATGTTTTCTTTCCCTTGCCAAAGACCCAAGTCTTGCCGCCCTTCTCGGTGACTACCAAGCTCCTATTGGGAATGATCGTTTCCGCACCCTCGCCGCAGAATATTTATCACCACATTTGGATGCAAAACTCACTAAAGACAACATTGCTTTTTTGAATGGAAGCCAAAATGCCTATTCGTATTTACTCAATATTCATTCAGGCAAAATGACAGATGGAAGTTTTAAAAAAATCCTACTCCCCATTGTTCCAGAATACATTGGTTATGCGGACCAGTCCATAGAAGCCAATGCCTTTCTCGCAACCCAACCCGAAGTGATTCCTACAGGGAACCATAGATTTCGCTACGGATTAAACAAAACTGATTTTGATTTATCGGATGTGGGCTGTGTTGCCCTCTCCAGGCCCACAAACCCAACAGGGAATGTTTTATCTTTAACCGATCTAGACTGGATCGAATCAAGAACCAAAAAGAAATCTCTTCCCCTACTCATTGACTCGGCCTACGGAAATCCTTTTCCCAACTTAATTGGTTCGGAAGATCCAATCACTTACCGAGATGGTAGGACTTTATCTTTTAGTTTTTCCAAAATTGGCCTACCGGGAGTTCGTTTGGGAATCATCGTTTCCAATCCCGATACCATCGAAACCCTGTCTTCTTATTCTGCTGTGGGAAACCTTGCCGTCGGGAACCTCGGTGTGTATATGATGGAGATTCTCTTTCGTCAAAACATTCTTCCTGAGCTTTCAAAAAACGTATTACGTCCGTTTTATGACAAAAAAAGAGAACTTGCCATTTCTATCTTTGAATCGGAATTCCAAAAACAAGGTGTAGAGTATGAAATCCACGATCCTATGGGTGGATTTTTTCTTTGGATTCGTTTCCCCAATCTATCTGTATCCAATCACAAACTTTATCACCTTTGTAAAGATAAACGGCTCTTTATTGTTTCAGGACATTATTTCTTTCCGGGACTAAACACAGATTTTTCGCACACTCAAGATTGCATACGTTTGACATATTGCCGTAAGGAAGAAGAATTAGCCAGGGGAGCCCATATCCTAGCAGAGATTGTGGCAACTCACCAGGCGAAATCCAAATGAGCGAAGACAGCATTGATCTATCAGACACAGTCGTAGAGAACCCCTCATCCAAAGAGGAAAGTTCATCCGATAGACCCTCTGCTCAGTCCTATATATTTTTGTCTGATTCCGTGGGAAGCCTAACGCCCACCGCACGTTGCATTTTAGATGAACTTAAAGACTGGCACAAACGTGTAGAGAAACACGGCAGCAAAGAAAAACACGCATCTTACCTTATGACTGTGGACAAACTTCCCGAAGCCCTGGGTAAGTACACAAACTTAGGTGCCCAAGGTCGTTCAGAGAATTCCATCCACCATGCACTCCGCCAAATTTTAGACATTGACCATAGAGGCCAAAACCGCGCGGCCTATGCTTATCCTTACCTCATTCGTACGGGTAGCAAAATCTCATCTAAAATTGCACTGATTGCACCGCAAAACGAGAATAAAACGGACACCCAACCTTATAGGCAGGCTTGTTTTCGATTTTCACAAGACCTCATCAAAGTCCTTTTAGACAACCGCGCTAAAAAAGGAAGGAACTGGGACGAAGATAACCCAGGGTCTTTGCTCTTACAAAAAAACAAAGAGGGAAACACTTGGTTGTATCCAAAACTTGGATCTTTGGAAGCCGAGATCTCTTCTCTTGTGAGAAAGGGATTTGGAAATTTGCCTTATATCCCCATGCCGGATTTTCTCGAAGACTTCACTCTCTTTGCAAGAGAACAAAACCTAGCACTTTCTGTTCTCACTGATTATCATATTGTCATTGATGAACTAAACATCTTACCCGATGGAAGTTTCAAACGATTGCCAGAAGTTGTGAACCAAATCCTGGCTCATATGAATGGGTTGGAACAATTTACAAAAGACCAACTCACAAAACTTGCGAAAGACGCAAAGTATGAATCCTTCTTATCATCCTTTAGTGATTATATATCCACACCAAAGTTTCCATCTTTAGAATCCAAAATGAATCCTGAAGAAGAGGTGAAAAAGTTTTTAGCTGTCATCGAAAACTTTCCTTATCCTACAGAAAAAGGGAACCGAGCTTTATCGATCAAAGAAACAGTTGAACTGAGTGTAAAAATTCTAAAAAGACTTTCGGAAGAAAAAGGATCGGTTCTCACTCGTAAGGATGATAGTATTTACGGAACCGTCAAGAATGCGGTAATTAGTAAAATTCCGGAACATACTAAAAACCACAACACACTCCTAAGAATTGATTTTGAAGAAGAAGTGGCAAAGGCCGGCATCACTTCGGAAGAAAAAGCCAACGAATACATCAAACGTTTGAAAGACGATGTTTTCTCGGACCATTCCTATTACGAAGAAAAACTTCCCGATGGAAGATCTGTTTATTACGTTGTGGATCATGGTTATATGGCAGCGGTCATCCACAAACTAGCGTTTGAGGGAAGAACCAACCCAGAATACAAAAAACAGTTGGGTTATGCCAAAATCATCAACCACAAACTTTCCAATCCCAAACATCCGGAACTCAATAACAAACTGAAACCCGAGCTCATTGCCAAACTGAATGCCGATGTCAAAAATATGGAAGTGGAAGAATTGGAAAAAGAACGTTCCAATGAAATCCGTTCCCGATTCAACGCCGTTCCCGGAATTTTGACATTTGTCGTAAGTACTCTAATATTTATCACCGGTGCTTATTACCTTCGTTCGGCGATGCCAATCTTCTTTGGTGTCCCTTTTTCTGTAGTTCTCGGATTTATGGCCGCCATCTACTTCCGCGAAAAATCCACGGAAGAGATGAGAGAGGACATCAAAAACTCTGGGAAATTTTCTGGAATTGGAGATTGGGGCAAACCCACTTACAATTCCGGTTCTTCCTCTTCTTCATATGAAGACGAAGCGGAAACGAGTAAAAAAGAAGAGAAACTTTCTCATATCTATAAAGCCGCAGACAACTTCGTATTTCCCAAACGATTCAATAAAATTACCGACAAAGTTTTGGATCCCAAATCCTTACGTTCTCGGATTTACGAAAATTTGGACAATATCAAACGAAACAATATGACTCTCGGGAAAGAAAAGGATGACGATAAGGTGGCTTCTACTGTAGAATACGCTGTTCTGCAATCCGTTTCTACCATTCTCATTCCTGATGATGTCGCCATTCGGGATCTTCCGAACACCATCCTCATCAACCGTACAGATATGAAATCAGCGCTCTTTCGTGGCCAACTCGCTGACCACTACAGAGAGGAAATGAACAAAAAGAAGTTCGATAAAAAACTAGTTAAATACTACACCTACCTCATCAACACGGTAGAGATGGAGTATTATAAATACCTTCCGAAAAAACGAGTTTAGATACTAAAATTATTTGATTCCCTACGGGTCACTCCTCCTATGGAGTGTGATGTATCAAAACGGTATCGTTCAATTTCCTATCATCATCATTGATGAAGATTTTCGTTCCGAAAATGCCAGCGGTCTTGGCATTCGAGCAATTGCAAAGGCACTAGAAGGTGAAGGAATCGAAGTACTGGGAGTTACCAGTTACGGAGATTTAACAAGTTTTGTGCAACAACAGAGCCGGGCTTGTGGATTCATTCTCTCCATTGACGATGAAGAGTTCACGCCAGAAACAGTAGGCGAAGTTCCCGATGCTCTCCGCCAATTAAAAGACTTTGTTACCCAAGTCCGACATAGAAACGCCGACATACCGCTGTTTCTCTATGGGGAAACTAGAACCAGTCGTCATATTCCGAATAGTATTTTAAAAGAACTTCACGGCTTCATTCATATGTTTGAAGACACACCTGAGTTTATGGCTCGTGCCATTCATAGAGAAGTCAAATCCTACTTAGATAGTTTGCCTCCACCATTTTTTCGCGCCTTAACACAATATGCACATGACGGAAGTTACAGCTGGCACTGCCCAGGACACTCCGGTGGTGTTGCCTTTTTAAAAAGTCCTGTAGGACAAATGTTCCACCAATTTTTTGGAGAGAACATGCTTCGTGCTGACGTTTGTAATGCGGTGGATGAATTAGGCCAACTTCTCGACCATACAGGTCCGATTTCTGCCAGTGAAAGAAATGCTGCCCGAATTTTTCAATGTGATAGTTTGTATTTTGTTACGAATGGAACTTCCACTTCCAACAAAATTGTTTGGCATAGTACAGTAGCACCGGGTGACGTTGTGATCGTCGATCGTAACTGTCACAAAAGTATTTTACATGCAATCACCATGACTGGTGCCATTCCCGTATTTCTTATGCCAACAAGAAACCATTTCGGAATCATTGGCCCCATTCCTAAATCAGAATTCAAATGGGAAAACATTCAGAAAAAAATCGCAGAACACCCGTTTGCAAAACATGTAAAAGGGAATCCTAGAATTCTTACCATCACACAAAGTACATATGATGGAATTCTCTACAATGTGGAAGACATCAAATCAGAGTTAGATGGCAAAATCTCAACTCTTCACTTTGATGAAGCTTGGCTACCACATGCATCCTTTCATAGATTCTATACGGGAATGCATGCCATTGGATCAGACAGGCCTCGTCCGAAAGAAAGTATGATCTTTGCCACTCAGTCCACTCACAAACTTCTAGCAGGTCTCTCGCAAGCAAGCCAGATCCTTGTGCAAAACAGTGAAAAAGAAACCTTAGACAGAAACCTTTTCAATGAAGCTTTTTTAATGCATACAAGTACGAGTCCTCAGTATGCCATCATCGCTTCTTGTGATGTGGCAGCGGCCATGATGGAATCTCCCGGCGGGAATGCCCTTGTGGAAGAGTCCATTGAAGAAGCTCTCGATTTCCGACGCGCTATGCGCAAAGTAGATTTGGAACTCGAAGAAGATTGGTGGTTTAGTGTTTGGGGCCCGGAAGCTCTTATCGAAGAAGGAGCCGGCGAAAGAGACGAATGGATTCTGAAAGCCAATGACCGTTGGCATGGGTTTGGGGACATCGCAGAAGGATTCAATATGTTGGATCCCATCAAAGCCACTGTCATCACTCCCGGTATGAGTGTGGAAGGAGAATTTGCTGACTGGGGAATCCCTGCCCTCATCCTCACCAAATACTTAGCAGAACATGGGATCATCGTAGAAAAAACAGGACTTTATAGTTTCTTTATCATGTTTACTATCGGGATTACCAAAGGCCGATGGAATACCATGGTCACCGAATTACAACAGTTCAAAGATGATTATGATTCGAACCAACCACTCTGGCGTGTGATGCCAAAGTTTGCTGTCACATATCCCAAGTATGATCGTATTGGGTTACGGGATTTATGCCAGTCCATGCATGAGGTATATCGGGCCAATAATATCTCTCACCTAACAACGGAGATGTATCTTAGCCCAATGATCCCTGCGATGAAACCTTCGGAAGCTTTTTCCAAAATGGCACATCGTGACATCGAAAGAGTTCCGATTGATGAGTTGGAAGGAAGGATTACTTCTGTGTTGTTAACGCCGTATCCTCCAGGCATTCCACTCCTTATCCCCGGAGAGAAGTTCAACATGACCATCATTCGTTACTTACAGTTTGCACGTGAATTTAACGCAAAGTTTCCTGGTTTTGAAACAGACATCCACGGCCTTGTGGAAGAAAAATCAGAATCAGGTCATGTCACTTACTTTATCGATTGTGTATCGGAATAAAAAAACGAAACCCAATTTCAGGCCAACGAAACGAAAGCCTGGAGTTGGTGTTAGCTAGAACGAAGTCTGACCGAGTCATCTTCGTTTCTCAAAATCTCAATGATTGGTTTGGATGAGGATCACTCCCATTCAATCATTCTTACCACATCTTTCAAACAGTCCTCTCTAGTTCCTTGGTCATTTTTTAAAACCGGAAGACCAGAATACCATTTTCCATCTGGGTATTTCAAATCCACCCAATAGGAAAAGAGAGTGGTTTCCCCATTGTTGTTTTTCACTTCTAAGTTGAGAAGTTTTAAGTCGGAAACACCTGTGTCCTTATAAAACACTTCTCCATTACGAGTACGAATTCGGATTTTTTTAGGAACCACTTCAAAGGTGATCCCTTTTTTTTCTTCTCGTTTTTGTTTTAATTCCCAAGAGTCAATTCGCACCGAATCCAGTTCATTTACGTTTAACTTTTTTTTATAAAGGATTCCGTCTTTGGAATGTTCAAAAGCCATCGACTGACTGCCGCTAGATGATTCCCCTCGAACCGTTCGACCATCACACAAAGTTAAATTGATCACCTTTGGCTCCGAGGACTCTTTGTCCCCGCGAGCATTCCGAGGCTCTTTGGATTCTTCCATGGGAACGTTCGGAAGGTTTGGTTCTTTTGGCAATCGTGGTTCTCCGAGTACCGGAGAAAAAAATCCGAGGGTCCCTACCCAAAGAAAGAGTCGCAGTCGGATGAAGTTTTCCATATTCTGACCTTTATCCATGGATGCATTTCTTACTGCAACTTTTCAAACCCTTCCCTTGCCAGTTCTTTTACTCGTGATCATTGGCTCCATCCTTGTTTTGGGCAAAGCCGCTGACGTGCTCGTAGACGAGGCAGTTTCCCTTTCCACAAGATGGGGAGTTCCCAAGATGATCGTTGGTGCCACCATTGTGAGTCTAGGCACAACCCTTCCCGAAGTTTCCGTATCGGTTCTTGCAGCCTTAGAAGGAAACCCGGGAATTGCCCTTGGGAATGCGGTCGGCTCCATTATCTGTGACACAGGCCTAATTTTAGGAATTGCCATCCTGATTTCCCCACCTGACATCGACAAACGACTTGTGAACCGTCAAGGTTGGATCCAAGTCCTTTCTGGATTTTTACTTGTTTTTGCAGCCCTTCCCTGGGCAAACCTAACATCCGTTTTCTCTACCGGCGGACGAATCGACCAAGGTACTGGATTTGTATTTTTACTGCTTCTAGCTTTTTACATTTATCTAAGTATCCGTTGGTCCAGATCCAAACCGGGCGAAGTAGAAGCAGGAATCGATGCGACAACCGAATACGATGAATCACCATTTTGGATCGTAGCCTTAAAATTATCTGCTGCCATCGCTTTTGTCATCCTTTCCTCAAAGGTTTTGATTCCTTCGGTCCAAGAAACAGCCGTTCGACTCTCTATTCCTGAGTCCATCATTGGTGCCACTCTCGTTGCTTTCGGAACTTCGCTTCCGGAACTAGTGACAGCCATCCAAGCCTCTAGACGGGGACATTCGGAACTCGCTGTGGGAAATATCATTGGAGCGGATATTTTGAATGTTCTTTTTGTATCGGGGGCTGCGGCAGCTGTTACGAAAAATGGACTCGAAGCTCCGGTTAGTTTTTTTACTTTCTACTTTCCATCGATGCTAATTGTCCTCGTTTTATTCCGTTTAGGAATTGTTTTCTCCAAAGATAAAATCAAACGACCGTTTGGTGTATTTTTACTTTTTATTTACGTCCTGGCAACTGTCGCGGGATTTGTTTTCAAAGGGTAAAGTTTAGATCCCATCCACCATCTCTTTCGATTCCCGAAGAGATGGTTCGTTTTTCTTTCCATTCTTCATAACTCATCTCACTAGAATTCACTTCCTCTTTTACACTCTTAGTTTCATAAAATAAATTTTGTGCACCCTGTCGTAAGAGCAAACGTCCTCCTTCATTATCAAATTGTTTGGGATGATCAAAAACATAAATCTCGCGGTTTTGTTCCATAGCACTGTATGCTGTAGAAATGGTCCCTGACTTTCGACCGGATTCCATAATGTACACTCTGTCCGAAAGACCGGAGATCACACGATTGCGTTTCGGAAAAGTCCATTTGGCAGGTTCTGTTTTTAATAAAAATTCCGTGATAAGGAGTTGGTTTGGATCTTCTTTGATCCTTTTGTATAAATCCCGATTTCCCGGCGGGTATTCCATTCCGAGAGTGGTTCCGAGAACCCCCACCACAGGAAGACCCAAGTCCAAAGCAGAAAGAAAGGCCTGTCGATCAATCCCAAGCGCCATACCAGAAACTACCGCCAAATCTTTGTTTACCGACAACAACCGAACCAGTCCTTTCGTGGCCGATAACGAGACAGGGGAAGACTTTCTTGTTCCGACAATCGCCACCATCGAAGATTCTAATAACTGGAGATTCCCCAAACAGGCAATCACAAGGGGCGGATCATAAATTTCTTTTAAATTCTTGGGGTAACCTTTGTCATAAATATGCAAAAGTTGCCAATGGGGATCTTTCTCCATTTCCCATAGCCTGCACTCTTCCCAACATTGGTTCCAAAATTCTTCTTCGAAGTAACTCGGCAAAACCTGGTAAAGTTCAGAAAACTGAGAATAATTACACCAAATTCTTGTTTTGCGAAGGAAAGAGGAAATCCGGGGATGCCCTAAAATCGAAACGACCACAACTTAAGAGGTCAATTGGATTTGTTTTGGGCCCCTAATTGGTTTAAGTTTTTGATGACATTACGATAGGATGAATTTTCTTCCAAAGGTTCTCGGATATTTCCCTTTTCCTTCATCTCTTCCAAAACCGATTTGATACGAGTGTATTCATCAAATGCTAAATTGGATTTTCCAACTTGGTATAAAAAATTGGCCTTAGCAAATCGTGTGGGGACATTGTATGGTTCTTTGCGAAGGATTTGATCTAGAAGAGAAAATGCCGTTTCCACTTCATCATAACCATTGGAAGTTTTTCCGTTCCAAGCTTCATCCTTCAAAGAAGAATCAAAGTAGACAAGTGCCAACTGGAAAGGAAAACGAGAATCTTCTTTGTCTAATTTAGAAAGCTGTTTGAATAAGCCAATGGCACGATTACGCCTTACGGATTCCCAACCCATATCTTTGGATGCATTGGAATATGCCACTGCCGTCTCATATAACAACTGTTTGTCCAACTTTCCAGATTGGATGGCTTTTTCAAAATAGGGTAAGGCAGATTCATAAGAATGGATTTCAAACCCACCTTGTTTTGCGTTTGGTATGGATTCGCCGATGGCTTCTTCATAATAACGAGATCCTAGTTCCGCAGAACCTGCGCGCATATAGGCCCTTGCAATCTTCCAGGAAAGCGCAGCAGACTGGTTGGACTTCTGGACCATTTTACGAATCCGTTTGTCCATCTCTTCAATTTCCGCCTCTTCTAAGGCTAACTTCTCTTTCCAATTGACGATGTCTTTTTCGGAAACAGGTTCTCCCCCAATCCGTTTACGGTATCTGGATTCGGTAAGTGACTTTAGATATTCACAGCCTGTAAAACTAAGGCCGAGCACTACGAGTAGGATGCCCAGTGGCAGTGAAACCAAAGAAAACCTGCTGTTTTTTGTACCCATCAGTTCGATTTTAGTTTCTTTCTTTTGGATGAAAAGAAAAAAATGTGATTATGTCTCATAGTTTTCGAAGGTTGGGTGAATCGGATCTATCCCTCCTCCTCCAATGGGAATCCCTTTGTTTTCCCGGTGAGGAATGGACAGAAAAGATGATCCAAACCCATTTGGAATTCCATGTGGCTTTCGGTTTGGGAAATCCAGATACGGAGTGTTATGCTCTTGTTTGCGAAACACCTTGGGAAATTGAAATCTTTCGGATTGCAACACTTCCCAACTATCGAAAGTTAGGGTTGGCTAAACAACTTCTATTGGCCCTCTTCCAAGAATTTCCCAAAAAAGAATTTTTCCTGGAAGTGAAGGAATCTAATGAAGCAGCCATCAAACTCTACGAGTCCGTTGGTTTTATAGAATTAGAGAGACGTAAAAAATACTATCCGGACGGATCCACAGCCGTTCTGATGAAAAGGAATCCCATCGAATGAAAAATGCATATGTCACTGGCGCATCCCAAGGAATTGGAAAAGAATTTGTTCGAACACTCGCGAAAGACTATAACGTCTTTCTAATTTCCCGCACGGAATCCGATTTAAAAAAAGTAATTTTAGAATTAGAACCTAAATCGCGAGGTATTTTAAAATACTTCGCACTCGATCTTACCAAAAAGAAAGATGTAGAAGAACTCGCTGAAATCATATCAAAAGATAAAGATGCGGAACTAGTAGTTAACAACGCCGGGTTTGGGACTGTGGGTGAGTTTGCCGCTTTACCACTGGATAAAGAACTAGATGAGGTGAATCTGAATGTAAAAACTTTAGTTCACTTAAGTCACGCTGCCCTAAACCGATTCAAAAAGAATAAAAAAGGTTATTTGATTAATGTGGCGTCTATCGCTGGTTATCTGCCTGCACCAGGTAGCGCCATTTACGCTGCAACCAAAGCATTTGTAAAATCTTTTACAGAATCCATCCATGAGGAAGCAAAACTTCACGGAATTTATGTTCAGGCACTTTGCCCAGGACTCACTCATTCCGACTTCCACCAAAGAGCAGGAATTAATAAATCCAAATACCCTTCTTTTATGTGGCAAGATGCGGATGTAGTGGTAGAAGAATCACTCAGTGCTCTTCGTCACAACGAAGCCGTCTGCATCACGGGTTCGTTCAATCAAGGAGCGGTGACCATTTCTGAACTCATCCCACGAGGCTTCTTACGAAGGTTAAGTGGTAAATACTTAAAACTAGAAGAGGAATAGAATCGGATGGATGTTGCAAAATTAGATGCCTGGTATCGTAGATTACTTGTAATTTTTTCGATTATCGTTGGAGGATTTCAAGTATACTATGAGGGCAATGTTTGGATCAACGCAGTCTTTGTAATTTTGATGGCAGGGGTTGTGGGTTATTTCACAAATTTCCTTGCAATCAAAATGTTATTCCAACCTAAATATGGTAAGGTGCTCGGTTGGTCGGGTCTTGTTCCCAAAAACAAATCCAAAATTGCAAAGTCACTCGGAGAAAGTATCCAAAGTAATTTACTCCACCCTGATATCATTTTATCCTATATCTATGAACGTAACCTAGTAGAAACGGGAATCCAAAAGATAGTCAAAGAAATTGATGAAGCCATTCACAACGTCGAAATTCGGACGGTGCTTGTGACAAAAATCATTTCCATGTTAAAAGAAAGAGGGCCTGAGATTTTAGAAGTAATCTTTGATTTTTCTGAAGAAACCATGAAAAAAATGGCGGAACGTCCAGAAGAAATTCAAAAACTTTGGGACTACGCAAAAGACCGCCTAACATACTATCTAACAGAAGAAGCCAATCGCGAAGATTTAGGAAAACAACTCCGCGTGGTTCTTTTAGAAGAGATGCCAAAACTCGCAAACCTTCTCAACGAAGGATTAGAAGAGTATTTAAAAACAAGAAGTACGCTTGGTAAAATTGGGATTGGAGTGAAAAAGATTTTTTCTTTTAACGAAGAAGCCATTCGCGAACTTTTGGAACGATTTGTAAAAGATCCAGAAACATCTGATCAGTTTATGAAGATGATGGATGAAATGATGGCTGGTCTCCAAGAACGATTGAACTCCAAAGAAACACAAGAGTTCATTACAGGAAAAATTTCTAATTGGTTAGAAGCCAGTGGCGACTATGCCAGACAAAATCTCCTACCTTCCGGCATTGAACGATTGCAGTCTTACTTAGATGATCCCAATAACTGGGAAGAGATTGAAAAGAACTTCTTTCGTGCTGTGGATTGGGTCAAAAAACGCCTTCTTGAATTTATGTACAGCGAAGAAGGGAAGGTTTATCTCAAAACCAATATTGAAAAATTTGTACACAATATCAATGTAACAGCTCTTGTGGAAGAACGAGTGATGGCATTAGATACTGACGATTTGGAAAAAATGATCTTGGACAATACCGGCGGGAACCTTGTCGTAATACAGTTCTTAGGTGGAATTTTAGGAATGATTGCGGGACTCATCCAAGTCCATATTTATTTTTCTGCTCCTGTGGGTGCCCTTGTTCTCATCACGTATATTGCACATTATAGAAATCAGAAACGGTTTGGATCCGAATCGGCTGGAAACCCATGAACTCTAAATACAATCTTTCTTCTTTTGTTATTTTCATTTTCTTTCTCATCCAATTTGGATTCACAATGCAATGTGCTGAGAAAAAAGCTTTTGTGAAGTTAGAATCAAAGGAAAATGATTCTGGACTTTTTTATTTGATCCGACCAGAACACCCATCTCTTGCCCTTTGGAACTATGAATGCCTATTATCTCGTTATCCAGATAAATTTTCCTCTCAGATTCAACCTACCCCTCTTTACAAAATTGAATTAGAGAATGGATCACTAGGTTATCTTAGATTACAAGAAGGTACATACAGATTGGATGTTGTTGGAAAAGAAGATGCCACCAAAGTATTCCAAATCAAAAGAGGAGAGGAAAAATACTTCGAACTTAAAATATTTAGTGAATCAAAAATAGGAAAGAGTGAGTTAACCTTTCGAGAAATCGATAAAAAAGCGACTCTAACTGAAATACTTTCTACTCCTATCTTCGTGGAACATCCGTTTACTTCAGTACAAATGCCTGTTGAGTAAAACCAAAAAATCTTTTGCAAACTTGGACTGACCGAGATTCATCCAGTCCACATGCCCACCTCCGCGAATTTCCCAAAAGACCTTTGGTTCTCCAGCCAACCCAAAAATTTGTTTTCCATTTTCAAAAAAAACAACATTGTCCTCCGTTCCGTGAATGATGAGAAGTGGTATTGGAGAAAGACCGGCAATCGAATCACGAGGGCTCGTTTGATCATGGAAAAGCCAAGCAAATAGATTCCCTACCGGAGGAAAGAGCACATGGTTCATTGTTTGTTTGGCAACTTCTCTGTATGAAGGAAAGGAACCATCAATACAGAATAATACAACTTCGTTTTTATCCTTCCAATCAGAAACAGCCCGCATAGCGACAGCTCCACCCAAACTCTGACCATATACAATTAACTTTGTGCCTTT
Source organism: Leptospira chreensis (assembly GCF_016919165.1). Taxonomy (GTDB): domain Bacteria; phylum Spirochaetota; class Leptospiria; order Leptospirales; family Leptospiraceae; genus Leptospira_A; species Leptospira_A chreensis. The sequence continues at coordinate 200,166 of NZ_JAFFPS010000026.1, read as the reverse complement.
TTCTCTAGCTCCTTGCAAAGCAAAGTCTAAAACAAGTTTACTATCTTCTATTATATCCTCTGGATCTGGTTCGCCTTCCGAATCTCCATAACCTCTATAATCAAATACGATCAGTTCATAACCATGATTCACTAACCAAACTAGAGATAAAAAATGAGCACTCATATTTTGGCCGTTACCATGAAATTGTAATATGACTGCTTTCGGTGTTTCAAACTTTTTAGAATAAATTCTCCAAACATTTAACTTCACCCCATCCTTTGTCGTAAGGAAAGTTGGCGTATAAGAAAATCCCATTTGTTTCGGTGTAAAATATGTATCTTTTGTTGGATGATAGTACAACATCGAACAATTAATAAAAAAGAAACTAAAACAAATAATGATAAGATAAAAGTGCTTCTTCATAAAATCTTTCTCCATTAACTTCCAATCGTAATTCGTGAGTATTTGAAAATGCATATCTAATTTTGAATGTAGCATAATAAGTATTCAAATTATGGCTTAATTGATAATTTTGAGCCGTTGCACCGGTATAAATTTTCCATGCGCCCCATTCTTGTTGGTAGAGTAAACTGAAATTGGCTCCGTAACGAATGTTATTTTCAAACATCCTTCCATTTTGAACTTTCACACCGGCAAGAACGCTCAACACACCCATACTCATGGGAGTTTTCCCAAATTCATTTGAAAATGAATACCCAAAACGTAAATCAAAGTTACCAACTTGTTTTCGTAAGGTTTCATCATTGTTTCGATAAACGGCCGTTTGGATTCCTGTGTCAAAAAAATAAGAGAAATCTTTTGAAATAGAATTATAAGGGTTTAAGGATGTAACTTTTACTGCACTCATGGAAGTCAGCTCTGGTTTTTTATTCTCGTAGGTCCGCACTGTGGTATCAAAAAAAGCCAACTCAGAATTCGGTGCATGCCCCTTACTCACATTCAATAAATCATGATAGGCAATCCTATATTGGAACTCGGCAAAATTCCCGAGAGAAGAAGTACCAAAGGAAGTGGCAACTCGACTTACTGGATGTGAGGCTTCAGGGGGAGTCGACAAAGGAATTTGTTCATTGGGAATGTATTCATCATTTTGTTTACTTCGAAAGATTAATAACTTATCATAATACTCTTTATGTTGTTTGGGAATCGAACTTTTACTTGCATAACGATATCGATATGTATCTAAAACAGCATCGGTCACAAGAGCCATACGGAAATTCTCTTTTGGTTCTGGCAGAAAAGCTTTTTCAAAACGAATCATCTCCCAATAGGTATCTCTTTCTTCCTCTGTCATATCAAAAATCTTGTACTTTATTTTTGAATAGAGGGAGGGACGATACTTTCGAGAAATCACAAGTCCATCTTCAGCTAAATAAAGTTTGATGGTGTCTCCAGGTGCGACAATCCAACCTGTTTTTTTACTAATATCTAATTCGGGCATCGCAACTTCTAATATCTCCATCAAATGATAAGAGCAGTTTTCATTGATAAAAAAGTAATCAAAATCAGCCCGACCCATCTCCCAAAGATGACGCAAAAACCTTTCCCTTTCCTCTGGTTTTAACTTTAGTTTGTATTCCCAGAGGTCGCGACTTTCCGTATCATTGTATTCATTGACTTTTAGATAATAGGGAAATATGGCAAAACTACCGGGGTATCCACCGGTTAACCCTCGATACGCATAAGAAAATGGATCCATTTCTCCTGGAGTGGCAGCATAGTTCACGCCATAATCTAACAACTCAGCGTTTTCATTTACCTTGTTATTGAGTTTGAGAAGTGTATGACCAAACATCGACGCCGGTGCTTGCATATAATAGGAAGAAAAAACAACGGAGAGAGAATCCGGATTTAAAGCGTCTTTCCATGCTTCAAACCTTTCACACGCAACTTCTGTTAACCGGTTTGGATCAAACTTTAACTTATTCTTCAGCCAATGGTACCTTTCTGGATAATAACATTGTGGGTGCTGTAAACCTTCTGGAATAGGATCTTCAGTAAAAAAACTGTGGAGTGTTGCGATCAATTCTTTTTCAGGATTATGTTTTCCTTCTTCATTAAGGAAGTAACGTTTGTTATCGACTTCACTTTCCCAATTCCCCCACCTCGTTTTTTTAAAACGCAAAAGCCGGTACCAATGGGATTCCTCAGCAAGATGTTTTTCTTTCACTTCGTTTATGAGTTCTTGCAGGTATTGCTGGGACTTGGGTGATTTAGGAACCGTTTTCCCTTGAATTCTTGCTGTTAAAAAATCGAGTTCGAGTATATTAATGTTGCTAGGAGGTTCTATTGCTCCAAGCGAAGTGGTGAAGAAGATTAAAAGAAGAGTGAGTAGGTACAGAGGAAACACCAGAGTATCCAAATGATCGGATACTCTGATTTTTTACAAAGGATTAGATTTTACAGTAATTTTTTACTGTTGCGTCTTTTTCCAAAGTTTCGTGAAGGTTGGACAACATCAAACTTGGGTTTGCTTTAGATTCTTCTGTGAAGATGCTAGAGTAGTTTTCTTTGACTACTTCATTGAAGCGAACACCAGATTTGCAGTCAAAAAGAGTTGCTAGGTTGGAAAGTTTTTCCCCTTTCCCAGCTGCCATTTCTTGTTCCAAACCATCAAAGTTCATATGCACATAGATTTCACGTGCATGTTCTTTTTGAGCAACGCCGTCTGCTTTACAGTTAGATGTTCCAGTAGTGATACCAAAAGTTTGGCTTCCTGAAGTTCCGTTTGTTGTAGCAACAAAGATTTGATTGCCTGCAGGCATTACTAGAGTTCCAAGTCCGCAACCTGCCATACCGTATTTAGGTGCAGCAGACATTTGAGACGCTAGGAGAACCATGGAGATTCCGATTGTGGAGATGAGTGTTAACTTTTTCATTTTATTTCATATCTCCTTAGATTTGCGAACAAGACTTTGCGAGGATTTTATCGCTTTTAACTTCTGACTTAACTGCTGAAAGTACACTTGCAGGAGTTGAATCTTCAGTGATGAGTTTAGCATAGTTTTCTTTCGTTACTTGGCCAAATCTTGATAAAGAATCGTTAGAACAACCGAGAAGGTTTCCAAGAGACTCTAACTTTTCCCCTTTCCCAGATGCCATTTCTTGGCCTAGAGAATCATAGTTCATCGTGATGAACAATTCTTGTACTTTGTCTTGTTTTACAACACCATCAGCAGTACAATTGGATGTTCCAGATGTAATACCAAAAGTTTGGTTTCCGTAAATCCCGTTTGATGTAGCAGCGAAAATTTGAGTGATGTCATTGGTTGAAATAACCAGTGAACCTAAACCGCAGCCAGCCATACCATATTTTTTTGCTTCCACAGAAGTAGATGTCATTGTGACAGCTACAACGGCGACAGACAAAAATAGGATTGAGGTAATTCTTTTTCCCATTTCGAATTCTCCTTTTGAAACTTTCGAATCAAATTCCGACGAACTGTATTCGATCTTTTTGATTAGTCAAAAACTTTTTCGGGACGTTCGATAATTTCTTTCCTAGGTAATTCGATAGAAAAAAATTAGAATCAAAGTAAATTGGGACTAGGAGCCGTATAACTCCTGCTTTGCCTCAGAGGGTAGAATCTCAATGAATTAGATTCAGAATTTGATACCCAATCCTTAGTCCCCCCAAAATTCAATCCCTGAATACACCAATTTCGGTTTTCCGTCCACAGTCTTCAGTTCCATACGTTCTCCTAAATTGCGACCGTATCCTAAAATACGAAGGGTTGTGGGTGATTCCCATTTGCAAGGTAAGGTGACAGAATACCCGAGTCCACCGAGGGAGTAATCAATGGTCGCCAAAAGAAAACCGCGTTTATCTTTGTTTAATTCCACACGGGGAATGATCGAATGTGGGTCGTTCGTTTGGTAAGTGGTGAAATAAGATTTGTCCGGTAACTTTTGATCCGGGTGGAATAAAAGGGCAAAACCAATACTTCCTTTGGACATATCAGAAGAATATAAAGTAAAAACCTTCTCCCCTTCCCAAGATTCAAACTCCAAACGAAAACTTTCTATCGTTTTATCTTTTATCGGAATGAGACCAAAAAACAAACGTAAGTCGGTGCCGAATCGATTTTCTCTTTCTACCAAATCAAAATTGATCCCCATAATATCGAGTTGTGGGGTTTTGCCAGGTTTTAGTTCGTGAACTCCAAAGGGGGACGCATAAAGTCCATAATAACCATCTAGTTTGTTTTGTTCTTTTCGTTCCGCAATCGGTGGAGACTCCAAAAAAGCCCCTGTTTTGAATTCAAAAACAGTATCCAATAATTCTTTGTTAGTTGGCTGAATACTAGCCATTGCAAATCCAGTTGTATTTCCTGCAAGGAAACTGGCAGTTTCTGTTTCTGGATCATAGATCAAATCAGCAAAGTAAGGAGGAAGAGATCCCGAATGTCCTGCGATCCAAACTGTTTTTTCAAAAGCCCGCCTCTCTGTGAGTAAGACAGGAAGGCCCATTTTCATTTGAAAATTGGAAGTGGGCCCAGGTTGGGCGCGATGGAACTCGGCAAAACTTTCTTTGGAAACTAAACCTTTGCCTTTTTTACTTAGGAAAAATGACTTCATAAACAGTCCCATATCTTCGCCGGTAGTTGAAATGGCTCCGGCTGTCAGATCTCGAATCAGAGGTCTTTTTGTTTTGGTTTTCCAAAAAAATCCATGGTATCCAGAAACGATCTCAGAACCTTCATGAAACTCGAGTAAGGTGGAATGTTTCATCCCCGCTCTCGCAAAAATTTCTTTTTGGAAGTAGTCTTCGATGCCTAAGCCGGAAGAACGTTCGATGACAATTCCCAAAATTCCAAAACCAAAATTGGAATAGGAATGGGCCTTATGTGGTTCATTTCTCTCCAACTGGGAAAGCCGTTTAGGAAGGGAACGAAATGATTCTAAAATTTGCGGATCACTCGCATCGGGAGAAAGAAAAAAACCAGAAGCTAAATCAGAAGGTAACCCCGACTGGTGGGTGAGGATGTCTCGGATTGTGATTTCTCGAAAATTTTTCCCTCGTGTTTGCATCTCTTTGATTTCTGGGATATATTTCGAAACAGGATCATCTAACTTCAGTTTGCCTTTATCTTGTAATTGTAAAAGAGCAATTCCTGTAAATAGTTTGGTGATACTTCCAATTTTAAATCTTTGAACCCGTGTTTTTTCATTCCCACCCATTTTGCCAGAATGTATCTTTCCATCACCTAACAGAAACATATAAGACAAAGATTCGATTCCCGAGTTTTGTAATTCTTCTATTTTTGACTGAACCACTTTCACAGTGGTTTCCGCGTTATTATGGTAAACCTCTCTCGGTTTCTCTTGTAGAGAAGAACATTGAAGGAAAATAAGAATGTTTAAAAAAAGAAAAAAAGAGATTCGTTTGCGATTCGAGAAAGGAGGAAGGCGTAAAAATATTGGCAATGGCCGAATGGGAAGAAGTGGATCTTCCTTTGCCTTAATTTTGGTCTTAGTTGCTGATTTTTTTGAATCAAGTCGAGACTTTGTTTTTTTAGGAGACCTAGATTTCATTCCCTTAAAAAATAAAATCTTCAATCTACCGCAAGCCCATAAAACAAAGAACTCCTAAGACCTATGGAATTAGGAGTGATCGCTATGCCAAACGGAAAGAACTACAAAAGTTCCTTTCGTTTGGGTTTTGTTTGTTGGTAAAAACTCTATCGATTAGGTCGAAAATCGAAACACCTAATTAGTCTTGGATGACACTCATTGAGTATTCAGAAATCGCTTCGCGGCGTTTTTCTGCATAGTCTTTGTGGAACCAAAGGTCTTGGGTATTTTTGGCAGTCTTTTTGTTTCCCACAGTAATGGTTGTCATACAATGATCCACCGCATACTTCATGGCTTCTTTACCAGTTTCTCCAAGTCCCTTATTTCGTTTTTTACGAGAGATCTCCGCACCTTGTTTGTTGACCCGAACCACTAACTTATCGTAGTCGGAGTCATCAATACAGAATACAGTTTCCTTCTTGGCATCCTTCCACTTCACATCCACTTCATAAAGTGGTGCTGCAGAGATATTGATAAAACCTAAATCAAAAAGTTCCGGCCAATACTCATAGAAAAAGGATAACATAAGAGAACGGATCGCATAACCATCAAAATCCGCATCCGTGATGATACTGATTCGATCGTAATGCAATTCATCAATGGACTTCACTTTTTGATCGAGTGGAAGACCAACGATAGCCACGATGTTTTTCATCTCTTCGTTTTGTAAGGCCTTTGCCAAAGACATCCCCTTACAGTTGAGAGGTTTTCCTCGCAAAGGGAAAAGACCGTGTAATTTCGGATTTCTCGCTGGACGTAAACCCGCAATCGCCGAGTCCCCTTCCGCCACAAATAGAATTCGGCCTGGATCGTTCGGTTTGCCTGTGGGAGGCATCAGCTTAGGGATATTGTTCCGAGACGCCTTACGGAGGCCTTTCTGCGCGTCCTCGAGCTGTTTTAGCTGGGTTCTACGCTCCATCACCATCTTGATTTCTTCAATCAGGCCTGTTTTCTTCAAAAGTTTGTCCAAATGTTTGTCGACTGACTTGCGGATGTCCTCATTCAAATCGTTGATGAGATAAGACTTATCTTGGGATTTAAAACGAGGATTGAGGATCCGAAGGTTGACATACATATGCAAACAACTTCTTACATCGTTACGTGTACATTGTGTGTTGAGTTTCTTTTCTAAACTTACAATTTGTGATTTTTTACGAATCTCATCACAAAGTCTGTTTTCCAAATACTCAATCGCTGATCCACCTTGTGGACAGAAAATGGAGTTTACCCAAGTGAGGGTTTTGTTTTGTCCCACAACCACGTAAGTGTCCATATTGATTTGGGAGGAGGAAGTTTTATCAGTATAATCTAACTTATAGTAAACCATCTCGGAGTTACTAAAAATCTCATCAAAACCTTTTTTGAATTTATACTTTTCCTTTCCTGTTTTGTGGATGAACACCACTTCCAAACCAGGATTAGACATTGCAATGTCTTGAAGGTATTGTTTCACCAAATTGATGTTAAAAGAAGTATCTAGGTTGTTGAAGTAAGCAGAATTGAGTTCAAACTCCACTGTCGTTCCGTGGTCTTCTTTTTTAGCTGCTTCTACAACTGCAGTCATCCCAGTTTTGTCACAAGGTGCTTTTAATTGTTTGATTTGGTCTGCAGTCAAAAGTGGGCAATCAGCAAAAGATCCATGTTCATCAAAATATAAAAATACACGTTCTGTATCTTCTTTCGGAAGTTTGAAACTACGAATGACTTTTTTTACATCATCGTGGATGCTAAACATCTTTTTGTAAGCTTTGCCACCGTTGATGGTTTTCACACGAAAGAAAGAAGAGACCATACGTACGAGGGAGATCCCCACACCATTTTGTCCCGCCACATGGTCTTCTTTGGCTAAATCATCAAAGTTTTCTCCATACATCAAATGGAGGTAAACACCTTCCGCATTGTCTGCAGGAATCCCACGACCGTTATCTTGGATGGTCACACGTTTGCGATCTGTAGACAATTGGATGATGAGTTTGTTCATCTTGTCTTTTTCTGGGATGGCTTTGTCGTTTAAGTTCTTTCTGTATTCATCTACGCAGTTCATACAAGCTTCATCCAAACATTTGAGTTTGGCTGGGATGTCAGAAAGTTCTTCGTGCAGGATATCGTATGTACCAGCACTGTCTTTTTTGAAAAAATGTTGTTCAAATGTAGACAACGAGTTTTGGCCAAGCCACATCCCTGTCCGCATCCGCACGTGTTCTACGTGAGATAATTTCTTAAAATTTCGCGAATTTCCTGAGGTTTTTTCAGTTTTTTGAGCCATAATTTATTATTTCGGATCCCATTTTTTCTTCAGTTCATCAAGTTCATCGGTCATAAAACCGGTGAGCTTTTTATCGTCTTTTTGTAATGTCGTATACTCAGTGTATTTTGTTTTAGCTTCTACAATGGCATCTTCGCACTTACGAACTTCTTCCAAAGTCATTCTATAGACGGGAATGGAAGACAACCACTCGAAGTATATGAACTTGGCTGCTTTCAATTTATCTTCAAATTCTTTCTTGGATTTAATCCCTGTTACTTTTTCGTTCCATCTTTCTTTAATGAATCGAATGAGTTCCGAGTTACGATCAATCTTTTCTTTTTCTAGTCCCGCCAATCGTTTGAAACGACGGATGAGATGGGTTTTTCTAAAATCACAGAACCTTTTGATAATTTCTTCAGGAACAAAGTTACGAAGTTTTCCTTCGTGAGTGATTACGTTGATAGTAAGCACTTCATTGTTTTCTTTTGAGAATAATTCCTTTACTTCTTTTTCAGAAGGAACTTCCCCTTTTCGAGCAATGAGTTCGATTTTGAAAGTTTGGCTGGAGTGATCCACATAGTCTTTCAGCCAATTGTCTTTTTTCTCAATCAAATCATCTAAGTAGTTCACCACTTTTTCGCGGTTCCAGTTCATAGGAGAGTCCACAAGGAACAATTTCCCGTCTTCTTTTTTGAAACCGAAGGTAGTGGACATAACAGTGTTGCCGTTGTCATTTTTGGACAACTTGACTTCCCCACCGTACCCTTTGTACCATGGAGTGACTTTTTTAGGTTTCCCTGTTTTTAAATAAGTGACTTGGGAATCGATCACATCGCTGAGTTTATGAGCCGGAATGAAACAACGAAACCCCGTTGCAATCCCTTGGATGTTATTTAAGAGTACAACTGGAACTTTTCCGACGAAGTGGATGGGTTCATCTTCTGTTTCATCATAGTTTTTGACATAATCAATGTCAGGTAGACTTTCGAAAAATCCTAAATCCTTTGCGAAGTCAGAGAGTTTGACTTCTGTATAACGAGGAGAGGCAATCGCATTCGGATCTAAAACGTCCCCGAAGGTTCCTTCTCCATGAACGAGTGGATAGTTATTCGCAAAAGCAAAGTCTTGCGCCATTTGGGAAAGGGCATCTTGGATGGAACGATCCCCATGTGGATGGTATCCCATGGCAAGACCGGCTACTTTTACTGTCTTTGTGTGACGGTTTCTCGCATCCGAGTTCCACATCGCCCAAAGAATCCTTCGTTGAACAGGCTTTAGACCATCAATTTCTTGCGGAATGGCCCTCGAATCGCATACATAGCGAGAGTATTTCCTTTGGTCATCATTCACTTGGTCTTCAAAGGGGCGTTTCGGATACTGTTCTTCGTTCTTCATGGTTCCAAATGACACAGGGGTGGGGTGAATTGACTTGTCAAGCGGTTTTCCCTTTTTAGACTGGCGATACACACTGATCTATGTCCCCAGAAACTCAAGAATACTCCCGATTCTATTGGCTTTTTTGTATCTTGATTTTTTTTTCTGGATCCAACTGCCAGAACCTGAAATCACTCATCACAAGAGAACCAATTTCAGAAATTCCCGCATCGGTTCTCTATCTAAAATCACCTAGAAAAATGAACCTTTCCTTCTTTCGAGAAGGCTCTTCCCACTTCCGATTCATTCAGTGGGAACCAGGCAAATCCACCGGATATGCAGAGAAAATTGAGCTCAGTTTCCTTGCTTACGACAGTAATTTTTTATCAAAAGTAAAACAAGAATTTGGTAACGAACCTTTTGAATCTTATAAGATCATTTGGAACAAAAAAGTAGGAAAATTCAAAAAAGAAGAATCGGAAAAACGAATTCTTTTTGTTTATACTGACTCCTATGCTTCTGAAACCAAAGGTTCCACTCTAAGTTCTCTTCTAGAAAACAAAGTGAGTGGTATAGAAAACAAAACTCAAATTGAAGAGTTCGACATCTTTGAATTAGGTGGGGATACGGGACTACTCGTGGAAGAAGGAATTCTCTCTGCACTTGGTGGGGATAGTCGTTGGTCCCATAGTTTAGGAAGTATGGAATTTTTTGCATCTTCTACTGTGTTCATCAAACAAGCAAACAATACAATCCAATCGGAACAAGTTTCGAATCATTACGACTATTTACAACTTCGTTATGAATGGAACGAAACCGAATCCGACAAATTATTTTTCAAACTCATCTATAAAGAAAATGATACACAATTATTCTTTGTTCCGCCGTACACCAATGGACTGACTACCAAAACAAAAGAACCATTTGGTTACAAACGGATCGGAGACTTTTTACTCAAAGAGGAAATGAAATGACAGAAGTTCGTACCCGTTTTGCACCCTCCCCTTCCGGATTTTTACATGTGGGTGGGGCAAGAACCGCCCTATTTAATTATTTATATGCGAAAGCCAAAAAGGGAAAGTTTTTACTTCGTATCGAAGACACGGACCAAGACCGGTCCACAGAAGCATCCTTTAAAATCATTTTAGAATCTTTAAAATGGCTCGGAATGGAATGGGATGAAGGTCCTGGAGTGGGTGGTCCAAACGGTCCGTACACTCAGTCCGAAAGAATTCATATCTATAAAGAATACACAGACAAACTGATTTCGGAAAAGAAGGCCTATCGTTGTTTTTGTTCCGCTGAGGAATTGGATGGAAAGAAAAAACAAGCCGATGCCATGGGGATTCCTTATATCTATGATGGAAAATGTTCTGATTTGACAGAGGATGAAATTGGGTCCCAAATCGAGAAAAAAATTCCCTTCACAGTAAGATTCAAAACACCCAATAAAATTGTGATCGTTGATGATATGATCCAAGGAAAGGTAAAGTTCGAATCCAAACTCATTGGTGACTTTATCATTGTGAAATCTGACGGATTTCCTTCGTATAACTATGCTGTGGTGATTGATGATGCCCTTATGAAAATCACACATGTGATTCGAGGTGTCGGACATCTTTCCAACACACCACGCCAAATTTTGATTTTTGAAGCCTTTGGATTTCCACTCCCACGTTTTTCTCATGCGAGTGAAATTGTAGGAACTGATGGGAAAAAACTTTCCAAACGTGCGGGTGCTACATCAGTTCTTGCATTTCGTGATCTCGGTTATTCCAGTGATACCATGCGAAACTATATGGCTCTGCTTGGTTGGACTTCTCCCGATGGTAAGGAGTACATGAGTGACGAAGAGCTTTGTTCCGTCTTTGATGTGGAACGCTGCTCCAAATCTCCGGCTACCTTTGATGTATTCAAAAAACTCAAAGAAGAAGAAAAGGAAACGGTTGATTTCAATAAGTTATCCCTTCTCGGACTGGCAGAATACTTAAACCCCAAATCAAAACTCAACTGGATGTCGAATAAATACATTCGGGATGTGAAAATTGAAACCTTAGGAAAGGAACTCGAACCATTCCTCAAAGATTGTCAAATTCCAGAAACCTACAAGTCAGGAACGAACCCACAACTCCTTTCGATTTTAGATTCTGTTCGTGTGTATTTGGATCGCCTCATCCAAGCCCCACCCTATATCGAAGAATTCTTTTTAGAAAATCTCCAATTTGAAAACGAAGAAGCCAAAGGGCTCGTTTTGGAAGGAAATGGAAAGGCTGTTGTCTCCGCTTTCTACCAATATATAAAAGCCCATGCCTTAGTGACTCCCGACGAATACAAAGAAGCCATGGCAAAAGCGGGAGAAAGCACCGGAGAAAAAGGAAGGACCCTTTTTATGCCAATTCGAGCCATCACTACAGGGAAATCCCACGGATTAGAACTCCCCATCCTCTTTAGCCTTCTAGGCCAAGAGAAATTGGTGAAACGGATGGAGCAGCTGGCAAACGCCTTGGGGATCACGATTTAGGAAATTTTTTCCGAAACCCTTCCCCATTATGGGATTTTTGACTTTTTTTCTCCCTCCCCTTCGTGTAATATGAGTAGGTAGAGGGGGGAGCGGCGGCCATTGACAATACCATCTGAAGTTTTACCGTATTTGTTATGTCCCTCAGTCGGTTCGTATGCGATGTTTCTTCCTCCCGACATGTCCTCCGTCAAACACTTCCGAAAAGAACTGAAACGAACCTTGGAAGACAACGGTTTCAGCTATGAGAATATCATGGACATTGAACTGGCTGCGGACGAAGCACTTACCAATGCGGTGGCTGCCAATGTTTCCTGTCATTGCGATGAAACTATCATTTGCCGGTGGCGGATCGATTCTTCCAAATTCACACTTTATATTTTGGATTATGGATCGGGTCTTTCGGAAGATGGTTCTCTTCCTGAAATCGACAAAGAACTGATTCGCACCAACCAATCCCAATGTTTTAGTAGTTTCCTCGATCATATCAAAAACCACCAAAGTAAAAAACCGGAAACCCTTCCTTATAATGGTTCAGGCCAAAAACATAAGAACATGGGAAAAGGATTGAAAATTATCAATGCCATGATGGACTCCGTTAAAGTAATGTTTCACGGAGAAGGAATGGTAGACGAAGCTCCGGCGGGGTTCAAAGTTATGGGCTCCATCATCGCTCTCGAATACGACCGTTCCAAACACTTATAATTTGATCCTTCATATCAATACTTCCCGCGAATGGCGCGGCGGAGAACAACAGCTTTATTATTTAGTCCAAGGACTATCCACTTTCAAAATCCCACAAATCGTTGTCGGTCAACCTGGTTCTCCTTTAGAAACAAAATGCAAAGAGAATGGATATGAATTTGTCCCTATCGAAATGCGGGGAGAATGGGACAGAAAGGCATATAAGAATATTCGATCTCTCTGTATTTCTAAAAATATAAAACTAATCCACACTCATACGGCCCATGCACATACATTGGCCCTTCTTGCCAAAAGAAATCATTTAAACATTCCTCTCATTGTATCTCGTCGAGTGGATTTCAAACTTAAAACCAGTTTTTTCTCTAGATGGAAATACCAACATCTTGCGAACGATTATTATCTTCCTGTTTCACAAAAAATCAAAGAAGTGATGATCGAAAGTAAAATCGCTCCGGAAAGAATCATCACTGTTTATTCGGGAATTGATTTAAAACGATTTTCGAAACCAGCACCTCATGAATATTTAAAAGAAGAATTTCATATTCCTAAAAAATGCATTGTGATTGGAAATGTTGCCGCTCTTGTCGATCACAAAGACCAAGAGACCTTACTGAATGCCATAGCAAAAATGAGAACGAACGTTGACTTTCGCCTAATGATCGTAGGTGATGGGAAACTCGAGAACAAACTTAAAAACCAAGCCGAACAATTGGGGATCACTGATAAAGTCATCTTTACTGGATACCGCAAAGACATCCCTGCCCTACTTTCTTTATTTAATATATTCACACTCACCTCCAAAGAAGAAGGACTCGGAACTTCTGTTTTAGATGCGATGGCATCAGCGCTTCCCATTGTTGCCACAAACGGTGGTGGAATTGGGGAGATGTTGGACCACAACGAAGGGGCTTATGTATGTTCTGTGGGGGATGCAGAGAACATTGCTCAAGGTCTAGACAAACTCGTTGGGTCTGAAGAATTACGAACTAAGTTCGGAACTTTCAATAAGACCTCGGTCAAACGATTTTCTGTCACCAAAACAGTTGAAAAAACAAAACTAATCTATTATTCCTTTTTAGGAGATAGTTTGTACGGAGACGGAACATGAGCGGAAGATTACTAATCATTGATGGCCATGCCTTGGCCTTTCGGGCTTATTTTGCCTTTGCTGCATCCAACCTTACCAACTCCAAAACAGGACTGCCCAGTGGCGCCATCTTTGGATTTTGGAGGATGTTATTCAAACTCCTGCAAGATGAAAAGGTATCTCATATTGCATTCACTTTCGATCCGGGAACCAGATTGCATAGAAACGATATGTATGAGGATTACAAAGCGCAAAGAAAACCAATGCCTGAGGATCTAAAACCACAGATAGGCAAAATCTATGAAATGTTAAAGGCTTTGGAATTTCCCATGTACAAAATGGATGGGATTGAAGCAGATGATATCATCGGATCTTTATGTAAAAAGTTTGCCAAAGACTTTGAAGAAATTGTTATCCTTTCGAGTGATAAAGACTTATACCAAGTCCTTGACAAAAACATACATATGTTACGCGGGAAACGTGGAGTTTCCGAATTCGAAAAAATCGACCCTAAGTGGGTAGAAACCAATATCGGAATCACAAAAGAACAAGTTACCGATTATATGGCACTTCTTGGAGATGCCTCCGACAATATTCCCGGTGTCAAAGGTGTGGGAGAAAAAGGTGCGGCCAAACTCATTCAAGAATTTGGAAACTTAGAAACCATTTATAAAAAACTAGACCAAGTCAAAAACAAATCCCTGATCGATAAACTAGCCGCTGATAAAGAAAATGCATTTTTATCTCGAAAACTTGCGACCATTGTCACGAACCTCAAACTAGATATCAAAAAGACTGATTTAAAAATTCCGAATTATTATGATCCGGTCAAGGTGCAGTATTTCAAAGACGAAGGATACAATGTCCTCCACCGCGATCTTGCCAAACAAGCTGGAATTCCGATTGTGAGTGACGGGGACAGTAAAGAAGTAAGTCCCGAACCGACGACTGGCAAAAAGGGAAAAAAATCAGCGCAAGATACAACAAACGAAGGAACAGACACCAAACCAAACCAAGGTTCTGCGGTAGCCAAAAAAAGTTACAAACGAATTCAAACTTTGGATGATTTGAAAAAAATAGTCGCGAAGTTAGATCCGAAAAAACCAATCTCTGTGGATACAGAAACCACATCCTCTGATCCCATGCTTGCTGAATTGTTAGGTGTTTCCTTTTCTCAAGAACCTGGTGTTGGTTATTATATCGCCTTCTCTCATCCTGAGTCCATCTATAGCCACCTCCTCCCATCCCCGGAAGAAGGACTCGTTGTTCTTGGGCCAATGCTCGCCGATCCCAAGTGGAAAAAAATCGGACAAAATATCAAATACGACATGTTAGTACTTCGTAATTACGGGGTGGAACTTGCGGGCATTTATTTTGATACCATGCTTGCTTCGTATCTTTTGAATCCGGGAGAACGTCGCCATAATATGGATGATATGGCCGTAGACTACCTAAACTACAAAACCATCACTTACGAAGAGTTAGTTGGAACAGGTAAGAAAAAACAAAATCTGTACGATATTGATCCGGAAAAAGTTTCGGAATATGCCTGCGAAGATGCTGACATTACCCTGCAACTCCATAATGTCCTTTCTCCCAAAATGGAGGAAGGAATTCATAAAAAACTATTTTTTGATATTGAAATGCCGGTCTTACTCGCGCTAGCTGATATGGAATTTGAAGGGATCGCTGTCGAACCAGGATACTTTGAATCTCTTTCTAAAATTTTTGATGCTAAAATCAAAGAAAACGAAAAGAATATTCATTTCTTTGCCGGACGACCATTTAACATTAACTCAACGAAAGAACTACAAACCGTTTTGTTCGAAGACTTAAGACTTCCCGCGGAGAAAAAAACACAAACCGGATACTCCACGGACCATTCCGTATTGGAATCTCTCCTAGGGACTCATCCCATCATTGATCATTTGTTAGAGATCCGTAAGTTTTCCAAACTTAAGTCCACTTATACGGACACTCTACCCACACTGATCAATCCGAAAACCGGTCGTATCCATACAAGTTACAACCAAACCATTGCAGCTACAGGACGACTCTCTTCCACGAACCCCAACTTACAAAACATCCCCATCAAGGATGAAGAAGGAAGGTTACTCCGAAAAGGATTCATTGCCAAAAAAGGATTTGAGATCCTCTCTTTAGACTATAGCCAAATTGAACTAAGAATTATGGCCCACTTTGCCAATGACACACAGATGATGGATGCTTACAAGTCGGGAGCCGATATTCACAAACGGACAGCGGCCGGGATCTTTGGAGTCTCCGAAGACCAAGTAACATCCGATATGCGGAACAAAGCAAAAGTGGTTAACTTTTCTGTAATTTATGGTGTCACTTCCTTTGGACTTTCGAATAACCTAAGGATCAGTCGTAAAGAAGCCAAAGAATTTATAGAAAAGTATTTTGCCACCTACACAGGTGTCGGAACATATATGGAAGAAATCGTTGAGTTCTGCAAAGAACATGGGTATGTGGAAACACTACTCGGTCGTAGACGTTACCTCCCCGATATCCATTCCAAACATAAAATGGCCAGTGAGGCCGCCAAACGAGTGGCAATCAACTCACCTATCCAAGGAACTTCTGCGGATATGATCAAACTCGCGATGATTCAGATTGATAAAAAAATCAAAAAAGAATCTTTCCGTTCCAAACTCCTCCTCCAAGTCCATGATGAGCTTGTATTCGAAGTAGATCCCAAGGAAAAAAAAGAATTCTACCAAATGGCCAAAGAAGAAATGGAATCTGCAATGAAATTAAAAGTTCCCATTGTCGCCCAAGGGAAGTTTGGCGGTAACTGGGATGAAGCGCATTAGGCCCTTTGCCTTACTTCTACTTTTTTTTACATTCTATCTTTGGAATACAAAATCCCTATTCGAATCGGACAACCTCTACGGCCGTTTCGATTGGGATATGTATAGTTTCCATGTCGAGTTTTTAAGAAAGTCTTTCTTCGAGTTTGGCACCACCTTCCCATTATGGAATCCCTATTATGGCGCCGGGTTTCCTGTTTGGGAAAACCCAACCAGTAAGATAGGAAGTTTCACCCACTTCCTTGTTCTTTTTTTCCCCACACTCACAGCACTAAAGATAAGTTTTTTATTTTATTTTGTCCTTTCTGGATTCCTTAATTTCCATTCCTTTCGCCTTTATACAAAATCGAATACGCTATCTTCATTACTATTTGTTTTGGTATTTCAATTTTCTGGGTTTGTATTTCAAAAATTCTATGCCGGCCACTTAAACCAAATCCCGGGACTTTTTTTACCGGCTCTAGTATTTTACATTTTATATTTTATTAAAAATGGAAATTGGTGGATCGGAATTCTAGCCACAACGATCACCTATATTTTGTTATCCGAAGGAAGCATTTACCCTCTTTCCCAAGCAATCCTATTAATCTTCTTTTTAGTAATTCGAGAATTGTATCTTTCCGATGAAAAAAAAGATACAACCAAACGATTGGTGAAACTCTCCCTATTTGTCCTGGGCATTCTCGCCATCAAATGGATTCCGATGTTTTTATTTGTTCATTCCGTAGGTAGGTATTTTGTCGGCGACAACTTCACCTTAAATGGGAACGATTTCTATCCGATTTTTTTTGGATCATCGCAGCACCCATTGCTCGCTCAATCTCTTTCCCAAATGCAATACCGGTATTGGGAGTATGGAAATTACCTTGGCCAGTTACCATTATATCTATCTCCTTTGGTATTCTTTACAAAAAGAAAAATGGTTTCTGTTCTATCGCTCCTTTTACTTGTTGTGTGGCTAATGGCCGGCAATGCTTCTCCTTACTCACCTGCTAATTTACTCGAACACTTACCCATCTACTCCTTGGAACGAGTGTATCCAAGATGGAGTCTGAGTGTTGTATTTTTATATGCTTGGTGTTTGGCGATAGGGTTCCAAAGAGTTTGGGAACTGGTTCCGAAAAAATACCATATCCCTTTGGGAATTGTAACCGTAATTTGTTTTCTGATTCATACACAAGACACGAGGAGTATGAATACCAAATTTCTATCAGAAATTTTTATACTTTCCCTACCCAAGGTTTTGGTCCAAAATAAAAATCCCTATCCGATCACTGTGGCAACCATTCCCGATTATGGTTCCGATTCGCGAATGTTACCCGCACTCATGGCAAATCTATCCACCAATGATATTTATGAAAATCTGACTTTCTATTTTACAAACCAAACCATTGACGATAAAAACTATAGTGGGGAATTTTACCTTCCCTCCACCAAACAAGAGTATACCCCTAAATCCTGGAAACCCGATCACTATGAATTTGGTTTTTTAAAAAAAGGAGAAACTTTGGTTCTGAATCAAAAGTATCATCCCGCATTTACCACTTCGGTTCCGGGGTTGGAGCCATGTTCCTTCAATGGATACTTGGCGGTGCATACAAAAGAGGATATTACGAACGTCGCGATTGGTTATTCGTTGTATCGAAGTTTTAACCTAAAACCTGGGTTGTCCTATAGCTGCGAATAAGGCTATTATCGACTTACTTTTTTCTCCATTCATCTTCTTTCACTATAATTTGCGCCCACCACTTTGGATTGATCGGAATAGAAACATCTTGTCTATTTTTCACTTGAGTGGCATATTTATTCCATTCAAAGTCATGATATGGTTTAATAAAAAAAGTATCTTTGATTACTAAGGCGTAGGTAACTAAAACCAGAATACCGAAGACAAAATTCCGCTTTTTATTTTCACCATCAAATATCAGTGAAAAAGGCAAAATACAAAAAATCATTTTTAACAATATATCGAAATCTACTTAAAGAAAAAAGAGAAACACTAAAGGCAGCAAGTAAGATTGCAGAAGCGTTAAAAACAAATGGAATCAATTCGTATGGGAACAGATCAGAAATAAAAGCAATAAGTCTTGGTACAAAATGTATATATCCAGAATACAGTTTAAAAATCGTACTTGGAAATCCAATCACCCACTCATCACGGAGAAATATTGTTCCATCTTCCGCCCATAACTGAGGATGATTCAATGAGTCAGGTCTATGTAAATATAACAAAATGAAGGAAATCAGAAAATTAGAAAAATAAAATATTGTTTCCCGCTCCCATGTTACCAAATGCATTTCAGTATAAGCATTTTTAAAATTAGAATAGGCTTTTCTTAAATTATCGGAAACAAGTCTTTGTATCTTTTTTATCATGTTTTATTTACTTACGAAGTATCCTAATTACATTTACCTTTTGAGGCATTGAACGGAAATTTTGCATATTTCGAAAAGGTTCGTTACAATTTTATAAAATCAATTTATAGTTCAACTAAATTAAAAGCCTAGAAATGCGCGAATTCTTTGCCTAGCTTTCTCGCGAATAGAAATCAATGACGATGAGAACAAACAACAAACTAGAGTGACGCCAAACAAATCTCCATCCCAATGATCCCGATTTCAGGAAATAAATTTCTTTACAACCACCGAGATTCGATTATAAATTTAGCCGGAAGTGCTGTCATGAAACGTTACCTACCCTTTCTCATTTTTCTACTTTTTTGCAAACTTCCTAATTTCAATAATCCAAACGATCCTGGCTCCCAACTTTATTTAGAAACACAACTCATGGGATGCGTACAAAATGGTTCGGCACTTTGTCCACCGTTCCGAGTCAAAGGTTTGGTTTCTGGACTGACCGCAGGCAACACTTTAAAAATCCAATATGAATTGGGCGGAGTTTCCGATTCGATCAATACAAATGGCGCCTTTGATATTGTGACAAGAGGAGGAATATTTCCAAGAGTCTTCATCGCTCAACAACCAAATTCCTTATTTTGTTTTATCACCAATACAGGAACAAAGTTAGGTGATGGTGTCGTTGGTATGGAGATTACCTGCCCTCTCTACAAAGCCATTGTTGACAATCGTATCGTTGGTTACAGCCGGTGTGCTCATGGACAAGAATGGAGTCCCAGTAGCGGAGGTTCTTATGTAGGAAACTGCACAGGGACAGGAACCGCAGGGGACCAATACGGAATTAGTTTGTCTTTAAATTTTTGTAATATCACTCCAACGAATGGATGTACAGGAGATATTGCTGGAGGAGATCTAGCACCCCCACCCTGGATCGGAGTGGCCAACAGTGATATTTATAATGCCTGTAATCAGTATAACACAGCCGTTAAATGGCAAAAAACAAATTGGAGAGTGGCTACAAAAAATGAGTTAAAACACTTAGTCGTTTGTTCCACTGGCCCAACGAGTCCATTGAATGATTTTGTAACTTGTAATGTTGGCTACTCTTCACCAACAATCAATACTCAGATTTTTCCAAACTTTGAAAGTTCTAATGTATTTTGGTCGTCCAATTCATATCCTTTAGATGCGATACAAGCTTACGCATTAGAACTAAACAATGGTCAAATCTATTCACCGGATCAAGATTCGACCAACCAGGTTCTCTGTGTCACGAATTTGTAACATGCCAATCGAAGGCGAAGCAAACGGATTTTCACCTGAATGTCACATTGCCGTAACCGATTCATTTTACCTTATAGGCAGATAAACAAGAGGATAAAATCCGATGAAACCAAATACTATAAACAAAACAGAACGAATTTTAGAGGTTCGTTTAGCTGAAAACCAACTAGAAATTGAAAGAGCACTTGCCTTACGTTATGAAGTGTTCAACTTAGAAATGGGAGAGGGTCTGCCACAATCTTCTGCTACACGTAAAGATCGTGATGAGTACGATTTGTACTGCCACCACTTACTTGTGATCGATAAATCCACAGAAGATACAAAAATCGTAGGAACTTACCGTATTTTAACTCGCCAAAATGCAAAAAACGGAATCGGATTCTACAGCGAAAACGAATTTGATATCACTTCTATTTATAACCTACCAGATGAAATTGCAGAAGTAGGACGTTCTTGCGTTCACCCTGACTACCGTGATGGTTCGGTCATCTCACTTCTCTGGCAAGGCCTTGCTGAGTTCATGAATAAACATAATGTTCGTTATTTGATGGGTTGCGGATCCATCCACTCCACAGATGCAGCAGTTGCTTCCCAATCTTATGGGTTTTTAAAAGCCAAAGATGCGATCGCTCCGGAAGAATTCCGCGTGTTTCCAAATCCTGACTTTGTGATTCCTGGGTTTGATGCCAATTTTCATGTAGAAGACCCTAAATCGATCTCCAAAAATATCCCTCCACTTTTGAAAGGATACCTCCGAGTGGGTGCTAAAATCTGTGGAATTCCTGCACTGGATTCTGTTTTTGGTACTACAGATGTGTTTATTCTTTTCGACCGCAAGGAAATCACGGAGAGATATGCGAAACACTATATGAATGCATGAGCCCTAACCAGGAAATAGATTACCAGCACCCCACAAAAAAGGACCAAGTTCGATTCTTTGCATTTACCTTTTTTTTGGTTCTTACGATCTGTGCCGGTTATTTCCTGGGTCTTCCTCGGTATTATCTCGGATGGTTTTCTTTTGCGATTGCGTCGTTCTCTGTGGCCGGAAACGATGCAGTCCAAACCATCGGAACCTTTATCGAGAGTAAAAAATCAGTTCACTGGCTCCAAAAGATTCTCGTTTTCGGTGGTCTTTTATTTTTAGTCCATTTGATTGCTTGGTTTTTACATGGTCATGAAATCCACTTCCATAGATTAGATTCCATTCCGGAAACCAAAGACTTCAACCTTCTCCAACTCCTAGCACCAGTCCTTCTAGTTGTCATCACAAGACTCCGTGCTCCTGTATCCACAACCTTTCTCGTCTTGGGATTGTTTGGTGGTAAGAGCATCGACCAAATGTTAACAAAATCCTTCTTTGGTTATGGTCTCGCCTTCCTTGTTGCCATTCTTGTTTGGGCCATCCTTGTGAAAGTGGATCCACACGAATACCATGATGTCCATACTCCAGATCCCGTTTCTGAAAGGAGATGGTCTCGTTTGCAATGGCTTTCCACTATGTATTTATGGGTGGCTTGGTTATTACAAGACACAGCCAATATTGCTGTATTTTTACCGCGCCAACTAGGACCGATTGAATTCTTAACAGCAGTCTTTATTCTCATTGCAGCACTTCTTATCATCATCCGTACAAACGGCGGCACCATCCAAAGAGTGGTCTCTGAAAAGTCAGACATCCAATGGGCGAAAGCGGCCACTATCGTTGACTTGGTCTATGGAAGTTTGTTATTCTTTTTCCAATACATAAGTAACATCCCCATGTCTACCACATGGGCTTTTTTAGGACTCCTTGCAGGTCGGGAAATCATTCTCAATGTCATCACCTACCAAGACCTTCCTTATCTGGATACTTTCCGCAAAGTAGGGAAAGACGTGGTCCTTGCCACCATTGGAATTGTGGTTTCGATCCTTGTCTTTTTTCTCTCCTACTTCCTCTACCCCGAACAGAGGGCCAACACCCCGCTCGAATTTTGGAATTCGCCTACCCAGGAAGATTCTCTATAATTTTCTTTGACGTACCCGCAATTGTCAGGGTAGTGTCATATCTGAGATTGATTCTCACATAGAGAAGAAGGAGCCATTATGTCCATAGCAATGATGTTACGAGAAGGAACTGCCGACAAACACCAAGAAACCGAAAAGGTTCCTTATATCCGGGCCATTTTCCGAGGGGGCCTTGATGCCCAAACTTATACATACCAATTGGAAAGTCTACTTGCGGTTTACACCGAGATGGAAGAACTTTACCGCCAAAACAAAGACAATCCTATCCTTGCAAAACTTTATTTCCCTGCTCTCTTCCGCGAAAAATCCCTAAAAGAAGACATCGCAAGTTTCCAAAAGAAATTTAGCACAAAACTTCGTGGTTCTATTTCCCAAGCGACACAGAACTATATTGATCATATCAAAAACATTGCAAAAACAAAACCGGAACTACTCGTAGCACAAGCTTACGTTCGTTACTTGGGAGATCTTTCCGGTGGTCAATCCATCAAAAAAGTAGTAGCAAAAACTTTCGAATTGGAAGGAAATGAAGGAACTGCTTTTTATGAATTTCCTGAAATCGAAGACCTTATGGCATTTAAAGGAATCTATCGCCAAAACTTGGATACTCTCCCTTTGAACGATTCACAAAAAGCAGAACTATTGGCAGAGGCTAACGCCACTTTCGATTTGAATAAATTTTTGTTCATTGAACTCGACTCTGATTTAAAAGAAAATATCGGACTCGAACGTTACCAAACTCTTTTACCAGCAGGTTAATTTTTGGGATTCCCGTATACACTCGTAACTTTAGTTTTTTTATCCATGTTGCCGGTAACAATGATTGTGCCGGTAGTGAAGGATGTAGTAAAGGATCGGTTACTTGGATCCAACTGGGAAGTCGCGTACTTCACGAGCATTCCCATGTTAGGTTCCTTTCTCTTTGCGCCGATTGCGGGAATCATTTCTGATCGTTTTAAAAACAGAAAGTACTTCATCAGTTTTTTCTGTTTTGTTGACGCAGGACTTTTTTATTCACTCACTGTTGTCACCGATATGGGTCTCTTTCTTTTTTTGAGATTCCTTGAGGGAGCTGCCCATATCTTTATCATTGGTCTCCTACTCAGTTCCGCAGCCGATCGTGAAAATGATCCCGATAACAAACGTTATTATGGCAAAGGAATTCTTATGGGAATCACGGGAATGTTTTTATCCCTGGGTGGTGCCTTTGGAATGCCACTCGGAATTCTCGGCCGAAAAAATCCCCTTTTACCATTTTATGTAGGATCTGGAATTCTTATCTTTGTGGGTTTAATGAGTTTACTCATGTTAAAGGACAGAGGGATTCACAGAGTCAAAGATTTTAAGTTAAGTGACCTGAAAACTGCGATCTTTGAAAATCCGTTTTTATTTGTTCCGTTTTTATTCAACTTCATTGATCGTTTTACGGTTGGATTTATTATTTCTTCTTTCAATATCCACCTACGAGAAACGTTGGCCTTTCATCCAGGGATGCTCGGAGTGTTTTTAGGACTCGTTCTTTTTCCGATGAGTTTACTTTCCTACCCTTCCGCACTGCTCGCCCGCAAAACAGGCGTTCTGCCCCTCGTACTCGTGGGATCGACCATTTACGGAATCTTTCTTGGACTATCAGGTACGACCAATGAGTTTTGGTATCTGTTTACATTTTTACTCATCTGCGGGATTGGGGCCGGAGTGATGTTTGTTCCTTCCATGATGCTTGCGAGTAAAATGTCAAAACCGGGACTCACGGCAACCACGATGACTGCCTTTACGGGAGTAGGTTCCCTTGGATTTATGTTAGGGCCTGTTGTTTCTGTACAAATGCAAATGGTCTTTGAATCGGTTTTACCACCTGCTTATAGTTTTTCAGCCCTCTCTTTCTTTTTTGGATTTTTGGAGATTGGACTTGTGTTCTTAACCATTCCTTTTTTCAAAAAGATTTTGGGAAAAATGAACCGAATCGACGAAGAAAGGGAAAAGATATCACTTGCCAACCCTGATCCCCTTCTGTAAAATCTTCCCTTAGTCCATCTTAAGGTAAGGTTTATGATCAAAAAACTTTTGATACTCAGCACACTCGCTTCGGTTCTTTTCTTAGTTTCCTGTTCTTCCGGAAACAAAGTTCAAGCAGGAAGCACTAAAGTTCATCCACACACAGCACTCCGTAAATTAGAAATCGATATGATTAAAGTGGGAGATGGATTGGTAAAAACAGAAGCGGTTCTTGGAAAATCGACTGAAAAATCAATCGATCCTAGCGGAACCGTTTTGGTATGGTATTTTGCAGAAGACCGTGATGTTCCCGAACAATACTATACTTTGAAAGAAAAACCAGATGTAGTAGAAAAGTTTTTGAAACTCACATTTGATCCCAAAAACAAAATCACAGCAAAAGATTTTAAACTATAAAATCATTCCTCTGATGGAGACTCTGTTTCCGCATCTGTAGGAGCGGGGAAAGGAAAACCAGGGAAACTTGGTTTGACTTTTCCTTCCACATCATCATCTAACAAATCGATGGTGGTAAACCCAAGTAAAAAATCAAAAGCTTCCGCAACATTGAATCCCACTCTGGCACCGCCATACACTCCAGCAGCAAATTCCACATTCCAAGAGTAACCAGGCGGGTATCCGTAAGGTTTTTGGTCTTCGGGAGGAAGATACACTAAAAATTCCTTTTGCCCCGTTGAGGCCACCAAGTCCTTGGTTAACTCACGACGGAAATGTTCTTTTTTTCTTTTTTTCCGATCTTTAACAGGGTCATACCAATAAGAATAATAACGCATTTTATAACTTTTTACATTGGCCCTTTCATCAGTAGTGAGAGGGATTCCCTTTTTATCCACGAGCCAATTCCCTTTGGCATCCATTGTGGGAAGTCCCGAATGGAAACTCTCGCCACCTAATACGCCAAAGACGAGTTGTTGTGAATGGTAGGTTCCGAACTGCCCACCACGAAGGCCAACCCCTCGTCCCAAATCTTTTTTACCCATCTCCGACTCTCCTCCTTGGAAGAGAACCCCAATGGGTAAAGGGCCTACTTTAACAGCTGCTCCATACATAGGAGTTTCGGCACCAACGGTGACAATGTCTTGAAAGTCATTTTTACGATTTTTCCAATAAGTGGCACATTGTAGAAACAAAGAAAGACTAAGGATGAGGCCTGTGATTCGCATACTTTTCCAGTTTTTTTCATTTTCTACTTTTCGGAATCAAAAAAACAAACAATTTGGGAAGATATGACTTCTTTTGAAGACTTCCCCATGATTGAAGTGAAAAAAATGAATGAGACAGAGGTTCGTCTCTTTGCATTACTTTTCAATCTACTCCGCGAACCCAAAGGAATCAGCTTCCAAAAATTTCGTAATATCATGCCTCGGTTCTATAAAAATGAGGATATTGAATCAGATCGCAAAAAACTCTACCGCGACCTGAACCAATTAAAAAGCCTTGGATTCAATATCAAAGTGGCACAGTTTGGATACCAATCAGAAGACTACTTCCCTTATTATTTAGAAAAAGAATCAATCAACAGGTCGCTAAAGTTCACCAAAGAAGAGTTAGAATACTTATCGCAAGTGTTGTTTGCCGCTGAACCCACACAGGAAAGTTTTAGCCTTTCCCAAAAACTATTCTCCCACCATCTGGATCTCATTCCTAAATTTGCCAAACAACCCAAAGAGGAATCGGGATCGGAAGAAACACCGGACTCCTCTCATACAGAAAAAATCCTCCAAGCCATCAAAGACAAAAGAGCCCTTACCATCCAATATGGATATGATGCCAGCGAAAGAGTGATTGAACCTTACAGGCTTGTTCGTAAGAATACAACGGACTTCTATCTACTCGCTTATGACCGTGGGAAAAAATCCTTACGCCGGTTCATCCTTCCAAGAATCACTGTGAAAAAAGAATCCAAGGAAGAATTCCAATCCAATCTTAAAATTACAAACCAAGATTTAAACTTCCATCCTTTGTTACTAAAGAAACATCCTGAAATCGAAATTCCCTTCCAAATCCATAATGATTATGAAGATCGTTGGAAGTTGTTTTTAGAAGGGGCGAATTTTGAAAAAGCGGGCGAAGAATACCGAGTGAGAACTACAAACCAAAATGCCCTCTTCCAATTTTTTGTCCTTTCTCCCGAAGCTCTCGTTTCGAGTTCCGAAGTTTGGAAGGAAACCTTCCTATCCTATACAAAACATTGGGAAGACTTATATCAATTTGTCTGATTTAGCCACTACACCCGTTACCAAGTCTCAGTTTTTACAATTCTTACGTTGTAGCAATGCCTTCCATTTGGTAAGAGAGGGACTCGTTCCTAAACCTTCTAGCTCATCTTACGGTGGTTATTTGGAATGGGGAGATTTCCTCCAACTTTGCAAAAACCAATTTCCCGAATCTGTATCCATTGAAAAAACAATGGATAAGGAAGAGAGCATCCAAAAAACAGCAGAGTGGATTTCTGAAAAAAAATCGATCTTCCATGCCCACCTTCGTTTCCAACATTTTGTATCCACTGTAGAGTATTTGGAATATGACTCGGAAAGGGAAGGTTGGATCCTTTGGGACTTTCGCCCGATTGGTTCCGTCAAACAAGACATTCTCAAATCATTTTATTTTCATAAACAAGTGGCCGAAGGAATGTCACTGAATGTCGTCGGATACAAAATCATCCGCATCCAAACCAAATACCTCTTCCCCGGTGGTGACATCAATCCCGCGGATTATCTTCTCGTAGAAGACATAACTTCCAGAATGGCTGCCGATATGGGAACTCGTGAGGAAGAATGGAAACAGTTCCTAGAGGAAGTCGAAAAAACAGGCGAACAATCCGTACGGTTTTCCTTTCTCGATTCCAAACCCAGTTGCCGATCCCTAAAAACCTGTTTGTCTCCCAGTCATTGTGCAAAAGGGAAAGAAAATGCCAAAGAGGTCTTTGACTTCCGAGACAGCTCCGAATTAGCCAAAGGGTGGTTTGCTTTGGGGTACGATTCGTACGAATCTGTACCCGATTCGGAACTCACACCCATCCAAAGGATACAAAAACAAGCGCATATCTCAAAAGAGACATACTTCGACCGGAATGCCTTTGAAAATTACCTAACAAATGTTACAAAAACTGTAGCCTTTTTGGATTTTGAGTCCATCAACCCTTACATCCCTCTTTATCCCGAAACAAGGCCCTTCCAACACGTCCCTTACCTGTATTCCTTACACATTTGGGATAGAGAAAACGATATCCTAACACATAAAACCTACTTACACGAAGATGTGGACACAGACCCTCGAGTTCCCGTCCTAACCCAATTACAAAAAGACCTACCAGAAGGAATCACCATCTTCTCCTTCAATGATTTCTTTGAAAAACTCATCATCCAAGAGACCGCTACAGCCTTCCCTGAGTTTTTAGAGTTCTGGGAAAGAGCCAAATCAATGTTTATCGACCTTGCTATGCCTTTCAAAAAACTTTGGCTCTACCATCCCGGCCAAAATGGGAAAGCATCTCTCAAGGAAATACTGCCTTGTTTTAGTACAGAGAGCCACGGAGGACTTTCCATTCGCGAAGGACAAGATGCAAATTACCAATATTTAAGATTAATAAAAAAGCAGGTGACAGCCGAAGAAAAAAAACGTGTTCTGGAGGATTTGAAAGCTTACTGCAAACTTGATAGTTATGGTTTGTTTTTAATTTATAGAATGTTATTAGAACGATTATCGGTTATTTAATGTTAGGTATCAAAAAATCAGTCGCACAACTTGTCTTTTCGTTACCCGAACATTGGATTTCCACTTTGGTGCGTAAAACAAATCAACCGGAAACCAACCAATTGGATCCGCGTTGTGCATTGGCATGTAACATTGCCAGGTTCCTTCCTAAAATGGAACAAATGAGTCCTGAAAAGGCACGCCGGCACTACCGCGATCAAATGCAGATCTTCGATGAGCCGGAATTTCCCATCCCTCACATCGAAGACAAACTCATTCCCACTCCCAGCGCCTCTTTCATTCCTATCCGAGTCTATAACGCAAATCCTCAAAAAAGAAATCTTCCCACCATACTCTTCTTTCACGGTGGTGGACTCACGATTGGTAACTTAGAGACACATGATAATTTCTGTCGTAAAATGTCTCATTATACAAAGAGCATCGTGATTGCCGTGGATTATCGTTTGGCGCCAGAACATCCTTACCCCGCAGCCCATGATGATGTTTGGCTTGCTTACCAATATGTTCGTAATTCTGCCTATCTCTTTGGAGGATCACCCAATGCCATTGCTGTTTGTGGTGATAGTGCCGGTGCTCTTCTTGCCACTTCTCTTTGTATCAGAGCCAAAAAAGACAAAGTCTCTGTTCCCATATTCCAAGCCCTTCTCTACCCCATGCTTGATACTTCTAAGGAATCAGAAACCTATGAACTTTTTGGAGAGCGTTATGTCCTCACACGTTCCCTAATGCGGTGGTTCATCCAAAACTACCTTCCGAACAAAAAAGACAGACTCACTTCTACCAACTCTCCGGTTCTTGCCGATCCCAAAGAACTCAAAGGCCTCCCGCCGGCGTACATTGGAATCGCAGGATATGACCCTCTCCGGGAAGAAGGGGAAACCTATGCCAAAAACCTCCAATCGGCCGGGGTAAAGGTAGAAGAACGCCATTTTCCCTCTCTCGTCCACGGATACATCCAATTGACAGGCCTCATTCCCAAGGCCCAAGAAGCCGAACAAGACCTCTTCCAGTCCCTGGTGCGTTTTTTTTCTGCAAGAAAAATCTGAGTCAGTCCATTCAAGAATCGACAAGGAAGGATTCGATACTATAAAAGACAGAAATCTCTGAGGTACGTCATGATTCTACGATTCTCCATCACTCTCGCTTTCCTACTTGGGATTTCGGCACTCTACGCTGAAAAACCGGCCTCTGCTACCTTAAAAGAACGAGAGACCCAAAAACAAATCGACCTACAAAGAAAAAACGGATTTGGGGATAACGAAATCGATACCCTCCACGCCAGTATCAGTGGGAACTTGAAGAAAATTAAAAAACTCCAAGATTTGGGAGTGGATAAAACAGCTGCGCAGTATTTGGCACACACTCCAGAATCTCACAAAGAACTTTATAAAAAAGATAAAGATGGAAAACCTTACTTGGAAATCAAACTTCCACAAGGGCAGTCTTACATTGATTATCCGACAGTATTTTTGTATGATGGAATTGCTTATATTTACCCTAAAGAAGACTATAGCGACTTAGA
This sequence comes from Leptospira chreensis, assembly GCF_016919165.1. Taxonomy (GTDB): domain Bacteria; phylum Spirochaetota; class Leptospiria; order Leptospirales; family Leptospiraceae; genus Leptospira_A; species Leptospira_A chreensis. Next base: position 170,919 of record NZ_JAFFPS010000026.1, on the reverse strand, counting down.
CAAAATCATCCTTGCTTTCCGCCGAGTGAATGCTGATGGAACGATTCATGTCAAAGAAATGAGACGACTCATCAATCCTTCTCCAAAATCAGAAAGTGCAGAAAAAGATGAAAAGGGAGAAGCTAAGTTAGATACAAACTCTGATATCCGATTGGAATACTTCCGATCTCTTACTTCAGATACCATTTGGCCGAACGACCCTGTCCAACCCGCTGAGCCGGACATTGCCATGATTCTCAATGATGAAAAAGATCCTTTGCCTTATGACAAACAAAAACATATCATGAGATCTTATAAAAAGATGTTACGTAAGATTGCGAAACAAACTGCATTCCAACTCAGAAATATTGAGTTAGATCAAAAACAAATGATTACAAAAATTTTGGATTACAACACCAACTAAAAAACAACGAACCCTTTTTACGTTTGTTGTTTTTCTCTCCGACTGATGAGGAGCTGCGAAATCGTCTGCTCCTCTGTCACATACTTCCTCTTTAAATACGAAAGTGCATTGTTAATAAAACGAGGTACTTTCTTTTCCGCATCCAATAGATCCATCTTGGTTAACATCAGTTCATCGATGGTGGCGAGAGCCAAATTTCTTTGGCTCTGGTGTAATTCGAAATCGTCCTCGTCTTCTATGATCATGGTTTTTCTTGAAAACGTGAAGCCGCTTCCACTCCCCTTTCTTCGTTTACAAACAAGTTAATGATTAGCGATAGAAAATAGAAAAAAGCCACCACAAGGAAGGCATTTCTCAGAGAGACTAAAGTTTGGATGTATCCAAAAAGGAAAAGTCCCGCCGCCGCCGCAATCTTTCCAGAAAGACCCCACATTCCAAAGAATTCTCCCGATTTCGATTCAGGACTAAAGATACCCACAAGGGCTCTCGAAGCCGATTGAGTGGAACCAAGTCCCATTCCCGCAAGAGAAGAAATGAATACAAATACCCACTGCACAGTCCATGTTTTACCAAGAGTCGCATTGGCAAAGTTTGTGATATCATAGACAAAATAAATCAAAGCACAAGTCACAAGCCAAAGAACAAGTGTAAGGTTGAATGTTTTTTTAGCACCAATGCTATCTTGGATAACTCCGAAAGCAAGGGCACCGACTGCTGCAAAAATTTGAATGAAGATGAACATGGCTTGTTTGTGTTCGGCTTCAATATGAATCTCTTGAGATCCGTAAATGAAAGCAAAGGAAATCACAATGGCAAGGGCCGCCATAGTAAAAAACAAAGATACCAAATAGATCATCAAATCTTTGAACTGACTGGCATCCTTTAAGGTTTGGATCACACGATCCTTTCCAATTTTGAAATAATTTACATTATGGGAAACACCGAGTGGCAAATGTGGTTCTTTGAGAAATAGGAAAGTAGGAATGGCCGCAATCAAAAAGAAAATCGCAGTATAAGGCCCCACTAACTTTAAGTTTTGAAAGTTGTCTAGAGTGTAATCGCCGAGGGTTGTCGCAAGGGCCACAGAACCGATTCCACCGAAGTATCCAATTCCCCATGCATATCCAGAAATTTTTCCCAGGTCCTCTTTCGATCCAAGAGAAGGTAAAAAACTGGAGGCAAAGTTTTCGCCCGAAGCAAAGAAAAAATTGGAAAGGGCAACAAGAACCATCCCAAGCCAAACCATTCCCGGTTCCACGTAATAAAGCAAAAAGGTAGCGATGACACAACCCACATAACTTAAGAAAAGGAAGAGTTTTTTCTTAGAACTATAGTCTGTAATGGCTCCAAAAATGGGTCCGGTAGACACCACAAACAAATAGGAAGCCGCAAGGGCCCAAGCCCAAAGGGAATTTCCCATCCGGTACGGATTGTCCGAGGCCATATCCGCCGGGACAACGAGTCTCGTAAAAATTTCGCAATAAACAACACTGATGATGACAGTCGTATAGGAGGAGTTCGCAAAATCGAACATACACCATCCAAAAATTTCACGGTTTTTTTTCTTTTTGGCTTCCGGGCTTTTGTCTTGGGACATAGAGGTTGTTAGAATTTTCCTTGGTTCAAAGTAATTAAAGAGTTTCCCTCCCTTTCGTAAATCTGTCAAATGAATAGTTCAGGTATGGATCCTTTCGATTTAAATTCCCTTATGAGACCCAAACGGGTCTGTTTATGTCGAATGGTGACTGAAGATGAATTAGTCCGTGCCATCCATGCTGGTGCCGTGACAATGGAACAAATCAGGGAAACCACAAGGGCCTCTACCGGCTGCGGCACCTGCTCGATGCAGGTGTACCACATCCTCCAGCGCGAATTGCAGAATCTCTCACGGAGGAAAATTTCATGAAATTATCGATCAATATGGCCATGACCTTGGACGGAAAGGTCGTTCGACCGGATGGTCGTTGGTATGGCCTCACTTCCAGCGAAGACAAAACCCAAATGGATGTCTATCGTTCGCAATCCGATGCGATTCTTGTAGGAAAAAACTCTATATTAAACGACAACCCCATTGTCAAAATCCGAGCCGTGCCCAATGCCCTAAACCCAAGGCCCGTCATTTTGGTTCGTAAAGGCACACTCCCCCCGGACAAACATGTCTTTGAAGAATCCGACCATATTCCTCTTATCATTTGCACCAAATCGAATCTAAAAGAAATCAAAACCAGTTTAGAGAACAAAGCCGAGATCTTTGCTTTGGATTCTGATGACATCGACCCCAAAAAAGTCACAGGGATTCTGAAACGAAAAGGTTATAAAAACGTCCTTTTAGAGGGTGGCCCCAAACTCAATTTCTCCTTTTTGGAAGCAGACCTTGTCGATCGCATCTATGTGACTGTGGTTCCTTTTATCATTGGAAAGACGGGACTTGCAGGGATTGCCGACAGGAATTCCGAACTCCCCGGTTTTGACAAGAACGGCTGGACCCTAAAAGACCATTTTGCCAAAGGAAACGAAATCTTCCTCGTTTACGAAAAAGGTTAATTTTTTTTAAAATAAGCATTGACGGGTGTATCATCATTAAATAGTTTGATATTAAACTATTTAGCAATAAGAGGTTCTATGTTTTACAAACTACTCGCAACGAATAAAGACATCACACTCACCATCCTCCGCGTCACTCTCGGAGTTGTGATCCTTCCCCACGGAGCTCAAAAAGTTCTAGGTGCATTCGGTGGATACGGCTTCGAAGGAACTTTGGGTTTCTTTACAGGACAATTGGGCATTCCGTATTTCTTTGCTGTACTTGCCATCATCGCTGAATTCTTTGGTGCACTTGGTCTCATCCTTGGACTTTTCACAAGAGTTGCTGCATTTGGAATTTTTTCAACAATGCTTGTCGCTGCAGTTCTCGTTCACTTACCAAACGGTTTCTTTGCTGACAAGGGTGGATTCGAATATCAACTTTTGACTTTCGGACTTGCGATTCCTCTGATCATCAAAGGTGCTGGTTCGTTTTCCCTTGATGATATTATTGCACATAAAATCGAAGGATAATCATCTATAAAATCTTGACTAAGACTATCTAATAGTGTTAGCCAAACTTTGACCTCTCTGATTCCTTGTCTTAAACCATCGATAAGGAATCGGAGATGAACCAAATCAACCTTTCTACTCTCCAGTCACTACTACCAGAAGCAAAGTTTCAAAATACAGATAGTATCGTTTCTGTTTCTTTTACTGGACTCACCTCACTTTCATTAGCTTCTACAACTGAAATTTCTTTTGTAGCAAACAAAACTTTTGTCAATGATGCTAAAGCATCCAAAGCACCTTTACTCGTTGTATCTTCCGATCTTGCGGAATTACTCACTGAAAAAGCTTTGATCATTGTTCCTAAAGTAGAACTAACCACTGCCAAAATCATTCGACACTTTTTCCCAGAAAAACAACCTACAGGAAAACAAAGTGCACATATCATCATTGACCCAACTGCTAAAGTTGGATCCAACACAGACATCGGACATTTTGTAACCATTGGAAAAGATTCAGTCATCGGAAAAGATTGTATCATTGAAGACGGCGTGAAAATCGGAGATCGAGTTCAAATCGGTGATGGTGCTCGCATTGGAAAAAACTGTGTGTTTTTTGATGATACCATCGTTGGAAAACGTTTCATTGTATTTGGAAATTCTAGTTTTGGTGGCGATGGATTTGGATTTGTTTTTGCCGAAGGCAAACATAACAAAATTCCACAAGTGGGTCGAGTGGTGATTGGAGACGATGTGGAAGTAGGAAGTAACTGTACCATCGACCGCGGTGCTCTTACCGATACAACAGTTGGGAATGGATGCAAATTTGACAATATGGTTCATATTGCTCACAACTGTACGGTGGGAGATCATGTCATCATTGCAGGTCAGTCCGGTCTTGCGGGAAGTGTCACTCTTGGAAACCATGTCATCATTGGTGGTGCTTGTGCCATCAGCGACCACTTAACACTCATCGACGGAACCATCGTTGCCGGTGGATCAAGCCTTCGAAACTCTCCTAAAACTAAGGACGTCTGGGTTGGTTGGGACTTAGGTCTGACCTTCCCAGAGTTTCAAAAGTATCGAGTGAACATCAAAAACATTGTGAACTTAAACAAATGGCTCAAACGGATTGAAAACATTGAAAAGAAAGTAGGGATTGAAACAAAAGAATCTTAAATAGGATTTTAATTCCTTCTACCTTTTAAGAAATCGAATCTACATACAATTGGATTCGATTCTGGATGTCTTTATGAATGGACGGATCGGGAAACGGAATGGGATTTCCTTCCGGATCTGTCCAGAGAAACTTCCCCTCTTCTGATTTTCTAAGACTCAAATAAAAGATGGGAGCCGGGTTTCGTCGATTCCCCTCCAAACCACCTAACCTAAGAGTGACGGAACCCATATCCGAAACCACCCATTCCAAAATCTGCCCCATTTGTTCTGTCTTCCAACGAATGGGAAAGGGAATCTCTTCCTTCGTTTCAACAAACTTTTGAGAACCAGGATCCAAATTTTTTTGTGTGTTGGCTTCAGGATATTCGGCAAGTAACCAATGAAAGGCACGAAGGGATTCCTCTTTTAAAAATGGTAAATCGTTTAAATCGAGAGCCTGCATCATTCGTTTGGACGGGAACCTTGATTCAGGGATCCTTCGTCATTCTTGGAAGAGTTTTCCATTGTAGTGTTTTTGGAACTGGAAGCTTTCGTGGAAGGTATTGCGGATTTTGCTTTTAGTTGTAACTTTGCTTGGTCCCAAAACAAATCCAGTTCCTCTAAGGAATGATCCTTTAGAGTTTTTCCCGTTTCAGAAACTAAGTCTTCTACAATACGGAACCGAGTCTCAAACTTTTCATTCGCACGGCGAAGGCAGGTTTCTGGATCGATAGAGAGTTTGCGAGATAAGTTCACTAATAAAAAGAATAGATCCCCTAACTCATCTTCCACTCTTTCGTCATAAGATAATTTTTTGGAATCTAAAGATCCTTTGGATTGTAACTCCAAATCCAGCTCCCCTATTTCTTCCTGAAACTTTTCAAATACTCCAGAAACAGTGGGCCAATCAAATCCTTGTTTGGTGACTTTGCTTTGGATTTTTTCAGAACGTTGGATGGCAGGAAGTGCTTTCGGAATTCCTGCGAGAATACTTTTATCAGAATCTGTTTTTCCTTTGGATTCTTTTTCTTTTTGTTTTAACTGATCCCATTGGTTAAGAACCTGTTCCCCGGAATTGATTCCAGATTGGCTCCCATAAACATGAGGATGGCGAAAGACTAATTTTTGGAATACATCATTTGCCACGTCCTCAAAACCAAAGGCACCGCGTTCTTTTGCCAATTGGCTATGAAAAGTGATCTGAAAAAGCAAGTCCCCGAGTTCTTCTTTGAGGTGGTTGTCGTCACCTCGTTCGATGGTATCCACCACCTCGTAGGTTTCTTCGAGTAAATGGGGAATGACAGAAAGATGGGTTTGTTCTTTGTCCCAAGGACAACCTTCCGGGCTACGGAGGTCCGCTGTCAAAGCGAGTAGGTTTTCCAGGGGTGAATCAAAATTAGGAGGGTTCACTGATTGTATTTTTCCCGAACCTTGCGGGAAGCAAACGGAAATTTTATCTTGCGAAAGCCCCCCCCCTTTACGAGTCTATCCCTATGTTCCAATCCCGTGTCTCCGTTGCCATCCTGATGGTGATCGCTACTGTCATCAGCCGTATCCTACCACACCCACCGAATTTTACGCCGATTTTGGCCGTTTCTTTGTTTTCGGGTGCCTATTTGACAGACAGACGACTTGCTCTTTTAGTTCCTATTTTGGCGATGCTCGTTTCCGATTTCTACATTGGGTTTCATGACCTAATGCCTGTGGTTTACGGATTTATGATTCTGGCAGTCCTTTTTGGAAAACAAATTGGATCTTCTCTTACCAAATCCTTTGGATTCACAGTGGTTGGATCGGTAATCTTCTTTGTTCTCACAAACCTTGCGGTTTGGGCAACAAGCGGAATGTATACTTTGGATTGGTCCGGACTTGTGACTTGTTTCACACTTGCCATTCCTTTTTTCCAAAACTCGATTGCAGGGGACTTAGTGTATTCTGGAATCCTTTTTGGATCCATGGCATTTCTCAACAGAACCGTATTTGTTACGGCAAAACAAAACGCTTAATTTCTTTTTTCACAACTCTTGAAAGATTCGGTGGACTCTGGTTGCAGGACCATCCGCCGAATTTCTGATTTTCTCCACCAACTGCAAACGATCTCGTAACCCCATCCGATTCGCAATTTGAATTCCAAGTCCTGGCCTTGCATTCATTTCGAGGAGCAATGGACCCCTTGCTTCATCGAGTACGATGTCCACACCTAAGTATCCCAAGCCAGACATATCGTAACACCGAGAGGCCATCTCCAAAATAGTTTCCCAGTGAGGTAAGATTCTTCCGCTTAATGTTTGTTTTGTGTCTGGATGGAGATGAATGATTTTGTCATTACATACCGAATGAGTGAGAGTTCCTGTACGAAGATCCACACCCACTCCAAGTGCTCCTTGGTGGAGGTTCGCCCTTCCCCCGGATTCCTTTGTGGGCAAACGTAACATGGCCATTACAGGATAACCTAAAAATACTATCACACGAATGTCAGGAATCCCACGAAAAGAAATCTCTTTAAAAAAAGAATGGCATTCCAATCTTTCTTGTAAAATACAAGAATCGGAATTTCCATCCAAGGAATACAATCCCGATAGAATTCCTGAGATATGATGTAACAGTTCTTTTTCAGAAAGGGTTTTATCATCTACCTTATGATATTGAATGGAACCATTCTTAGATTCCGATTCACGAGTAATGACAAGGATTCCATTCCCCATACCACCGTTAGCTGGTTTGACAACAAAACCGTGTCTACCTTGAATGAGCTCCCTTGTGTTCCGGATTCCACCAAAAGCGTCCACTACTCCATAATGGTAGGGCATGGGAACATGGAACTGCCTCGCCAGTTCTGCCGTTTTCCATTTATCATCAACTAGCGGATAATATTCTCTTGGGTTGTAGGGCAAAATGTATTCCCCAATCCTGCGATTGATTCCAAGGACACCCTCCCCTTCAAATTTTTTGAAAAGAGAAATCACGATTTAAATATTTCCTTAAACCGAAAGATTTCTGATACACGATACCCTTTGTATTGTCCAAGAAGGATTTGGATGGCGATCACAACGAGTAATAATTCGGGGTGAGTGAAAAAGAGGATTTGTAAAGAACCAAAGAAAAAAATCATATAACCGATGAGTGCAATGAGTAACGTTCCCGCTAAAGTAACAAAGGTATTGAGTATACCTTCTTCAATGATCATAATTGAAAATCTTTCGATAAAAATGGTTGTGATAACAATAGGGAACAAAGTCACACTCATTTGATTGAAAAAAGAAATCTCTTCGTTCAGAACAGAAAATAGAATCAAACTAATGACTGTGATCGTGAGTAAAATAGAAAGCCTAGGCACTGCGAGTAGATAGTATTTATCCAAGGCATACCTTTCAAAAAAACCAAGACCAATCATCAAAAGAAAAAAACTAATCCCAAATAGGAGATTGGTTTCATAAAAAAACATAGCAAGCAATATGGGAGTGAAAATTCCAAAGGTAGGAATCCCAATCATATTCCGAGCCACAGACAAAACCAAGGCCCCAATTGGAATGAGGATTACCAAACGAAATAAATTCTGCAGCGGTGTGGGTAGGCTATACAAAGAATAATATCTTAAAAAACTATTACTGGAGGCAACTTCATCACTATACTCTTTAAAATTATAACGATTGACATTGGATTTTGTGATATATGCCGTATAACGGAATGTAGCTGGGTCTTCGCCGAGAGATCTTCTTTCCTCCACAGATTTCCAAAGAGGAAGGTATCCATTCACAGCACTCGCAAAACTATTTTTGTAGGTAGATACAAAATACCATTTCCCATGAATTCGAATCTCATTCCAGAAACTGAGTTTTGCTTTGTTGTCTTTTGCACTTTGTTTGGACAAATCAAAACCAGCCACAGTTCTTGTTTGGATTCCTTTCATTCGACAAAGTAAAGAAAATAACATGGCTTGCGTGTAAGCACTGCCATTGTTCAAACGAATGGTGTCGGCGAGTGTGATCTCTTTGGTTGTATTTAGAACTTCTTCAGAAATAAAATAATAAATTTGTTTAGCGGCCGCAACATTGTCTTTGTCATAAGGATGGATTTGTTCAAATAACTTTTTGGCCAAACGTATCTCTTCAGAAGAATAATTTTTGAGAGATAGGTAATATGGTTCTTTGGTAACCTGTTTTCCCGTTGGATTCGGAATTTCTGGTTCAGGGTTGGAGTGTGCATATGGTAGGATTTTTATTTTTGCATAATACCCAATGGAAGAATTCCAATCTTCTCCTTCCCAAATTCCCAAATGTCCATATTGTTTTTTTTGTAATCGAAAATCCAAATCTTCCACTTTGGTATTGGATTTAAGGACTCGCGATTGGATGAATTGTTTGGGAACGGGAAAGGTCACTTCCGAAAGAGCCACATTTTCTTTTGGCAAAATGACTACTTGTAAATTGACTGTATCATCTACTTCTACAGGAAGTAAAGACAACTCAGCAACATTCAACTTATAAAGAATCGAAACTATAGGCAGAATGATTAGTATCGATACTGTAATTAAAGTTTTGCGATCCAAACTAATCCCCTAATTGATGGGATAAGGATACATCGACTAAAAACTTACCCATTAAATAATTTCGACCAATAAGGATGGGATAGGTCAAATTAGTTCTATCATTCAAATTGATGATCACTTCCTCTTTATACTTTCCCATCTTCATCACTTCGCTGATGATGATTCGATTTTCAGAAACCCCGGATGTACTGGTCACTTTTGCTTCTTTGACAAATTTACTTTTTAGCCGGACCGGTTTTTCATCCACAAAGGTATCAAAGAAAACGAATACCTCTCCATTTTCGGTGACCCTTTCAATATTAATTGCATGAATGGAACAAGATTTGGCACCAGTGTCAACCCTGGCACGGAGTTTGAGTTTCCAATTGGGGAATTCAACCCATTCCACTCGACCAATGATGGGTTTTAAATATTGAGGAGGAATGACGATGGGTTTGATATGAGAATCTGGTTTTTTCTCAATAATTTGTTTGGATCCAAAACAATTGGCTAATAAAAAAATATATCCGACTACAAGTAAGAATAAAAATCGATGTAACAAATGCCCCACTAGGGCTCGTGAAAATTTCATAAAATGGCTAATGAATCTCATACTGACTTACGCTGTTTATTTTTCACTTCATTTTGGTATGCGTTGAACAAATCAATGTACCGCAAATAACCCAAACATTTACCATCTTCAACAATCGCAAGTTTGTCGACATCATATTCTAATAGAATTTGGAGGGCTCGGCCCAAAGTATCATTCGTGCAAACAGAAGGAACATCCTGCACAATTTCTCCGCAAGTGATCAGGTTTTTCAAATCTTCTTCAAATTCTGGAAGGATTCTATTTTTTCTAAGCGAGATAATCCCCTTATACTCTTCTCCTGCCCCCAGTAAAATGAAATCACTCGCTTGGATTCCCGGTGCATTGGATTGTAATTCTGTAAGAGAAAGGTGTTCGGAGACCATAGCATACTTACGAAACTCAGAAAAATGATCCGTGATACGAATCCGATCCATAATGTCTTGATTCATATCCCAATGATGAGAGGGGGACAAAAATCTATTTTTGATTTGATTGCGATAAATAGAAATTCTGTGAGACAATACCACTGCAATCACGGACACAATCATGAGTGGTGGTAGAAGTTCATAACTTCCAATCATATCACAAACCATAATCATTCCGGCAATGGGGGCCCTTGCCACACCGGCAAAAAAAGATCCCATACCTACCAAAAGAAAGGGGAAAATAATGATACCAAGTTCTGGAAACAACACCTGAGCCATAGTGCCCACAAAGGCACCTAACATTCCACCGATGGCAAAGGATGGCCCGAGTAATCCACCGGAGCTTCCCGATCCAACAGTGAGCGAAGTAGAAAATACTTTGAAAAGGGCAACAGCCAAAAGAAAAAATGGACCCGAAAATCCGAAACTTGTGGATTGTAGAACTTCTCCATTGATCATTCTTTGAATGAGTCCAAACCCAGAACCTAAAACTTCAGGAAACAAAAGAGCAATACAGCCAACAATCAGTCCACCAAACGCTGGTTTTAAGTAGTTCGGTAAGGGAAGTTTAGAAAACAAATCTTGCACTAGATGGTATACCTTAACAAAAAAGTATCCGACCACATAACAAAGAAGACCAAGAACAATGTATAATGGGATGTGCCTGTAATCATGAAGGCTATACTCTTGTGCAGAAAATAAAGAACCACTTCCTGCAATACTTGTATAAGTAAGGTATGCGGTGACTGAAGAGAGAATACAGGGAACCAAAGAATCACTTTCGATGTCTTCTTGGTAGACCATCTCCACCGCAGTGATCGCACCCCCGAGAGGAGCACGGAATATGGCCCCAAGTCCCCCCGCCGTTCCCGCCAACATCAATGTCCTTCGCGCACGTGCACCGGCCCCAAGAAACCCAGCGAGACTAGAACCAAATCCAGCGCCAATTTGTGCCGTTGGTCCTTCCTTTCCCCCTGATCCACCGGAACCTAACGTAAGTATGGTGGCGAGAGCTTTATAAAACGGAACTTTGGCCCGAATCTTTCCTTCATTGAAATGGAATGCATAGATTAAAGAGTCGGTCCCGCCACCTTGCGCTTCCGAACAAAAGAAGGTGGTGATGATCCCAACAAGAAGTCCCCCGACAGCAGGTAAAAAAACAATCCAAAGAGGGGAAATGGGCCCGGCACTACCAATCGAATGGAAATGCAAATCACCAGAAGGGATTCCAGGGTCATAACCCATAAGGTTACCAAAGGTAAAGGATTCTGTCCAAGTTAAGGCCCAATTGAATCCATAGGCTCCAAAACCAGAAAGGAGACCGATGAGTAAGGAATAGACATAAATCGATCGCGGTCCCTGGATAGAAAACACTCCCTTTAGACCGAAATTTAACCCCATTGGGCAAGATTGTAAATTCGTGTAAATTTCCCAAGGAAATTCTGAATCCTCTTGACCCAAGAATGAATTCCTGTGACGATTGGATGGTATGTTTCGATCTATTGTTATCCTTTTTGCATTTTCCTCAATTTTTGCCGCTTGTGGTCTAAAAAACGAAAATAAAGCGGAAGTATCACTCCTTGCCGAAGGAGAACCAGCCCTTTACTTCCTTGGGGAAGTGGATAGCGATATCACTACCAGTTGCGGACAAGCCACTCCAGCAACCACCGCAACGACGGGCACTGGAACCGGTACGGGAACGACTGGAGGCTCTAGCTCCACTACGAATAACACTCGCTTTACGGTGATTTCTCAACTTATCTTCAAAACAAAAGAAACTCTCAACTTACGTTTTGTATATGATAGCACGCAGATCCAAGGAAAGATTGACCCACAACAAGGATTTGTTCTTGCAGGTGGTGCTTTCGGAAAAACAGTCCAAGGAACGCAAGGAACTGTGGAATGGTTCAATCAAGGGATCAATATTGACACGGCTCTCCAAAGTGCCCAACAAATTTCTTTCTTTAACTTAGAGATCACACTCAACGGAACTTATAGTAATTCAGCATCCTCTTCCACTAGTGTTCTCAATTCTTGTAATACATTGGATAGCGTAAATTGTACATCAGGAACTTCTACAACCCAATGTTTTACATCAGACAACAAAACTTGTTTGGTACAAAACACAACAACAGATGCTAAGTCTGTGATCATTCGTGGGACATTAAAATGTAATGCTCCAAACATCGTTCCACAATAAAATTCAATCACAAACAGACCGTAACGATTGTATCGAATTCTTTTTTGTCTTCTCTTCCTTCCTTTGGCACTTGCGGCAGAAGGAAGTTTGGGACTTTGGCATTTAGGAACAAACCCGAACACCAAACAAACAGACCTTAGCCCTAAAGACTACAATTCCCTCTTCTATTTCGGATTCACAAAAGATAGCCACTATTACCAAATTGACCTAGAAGAAAGCCCTTCCCGGTACCTACACTTTGAAAACGGAATGATATCTGAATTGGATTATGAAATCATTCAGAACGGAAAGATCGTATCAAAAGCCCATACAGGTTTGGTTAGAAAAAAGATTCCTGAAGTTTCCTTTACCGGCGGATTTGTTTTTCCGGCATTAGAAAAAGGAACCTATCGTTTCCGAATTCGTTCAGAAGATACCCATAGAATTAATTTCGAAATTAGAGACGCATTTAATTTACTACAATACACAAAATCAATTTCGCTCTGGCAAGGTTTCTACTTTGGACTTTGTATCTTGGTTTGTCTTCTTTCCGCAACCCAATACATCATCTTAAGAGAAAAAATTTATTTTTTATTAACCTTTGCTACAATTTCAGTTCTATTTACAAACGTCCTTAGATCGGGCTTATTTTATGAGTATGGATTTAGTAACTATGTTTGGTTTTATCGTTATATTCCGGGTCTTGTTTCTTTAACTCCTTTTGGGTTAATTCTTTTTTTGAGAGAATTTCTCCACACTAAACAGAAATATCCCAATGCAGATAAGTATTTCGTATTTTACGCCTATATTTTACTGGGTTCCATTTTAATTGTGATTGTTGATCTCCAATTATACTTTCGATTTATATATGCAAATAGTTTGATACTATCAACCATATATTTTGGTTATGCCACCTATTGTATGATCCAAAAGAAAGAGAACGGGAAGGTTTTGTTTTATGCTTTTTTGGTAAAACAAATCAGCACCGGTTTACTCATTTTCACAAATCTTGGTTATTTACCCTCTTATCCTTTTTTAAGTTCTGCGAACGAAATTGGTTCCGCATTACAAATGACAATCTTCACAATTGCCATCTCAAAGTTTCAAATTCAAACTCGTATGAGAAAAGAAGAATCTGTTTCCAAAGAAAATGCAGAACTAGAAACCATGGTGATGGAACGTACAAAAGAAATCCAAACCCAAAAGGAAGAACTCGAAAAAGCATTGTTACAGATTAGTCATACGGAAAGTAAACTTGTATTTTCTGAAAAAATGTCAGAACTTGGAAAACTCGTAGCCGGTGTAGCACATGAAATCAATAATCCACTGAGTGCCATCAAAGCATCGATAGAAACTTTGATTGAATCCAAAAACAACGAAATAAAAAACTTAGGCTCCAAGGAAAATATTTATTCTTCACTGACCCCGGCCGAAATCAACACCATCAAACGAATGTTTACCTACCAATCTGATTTTGGACTCGTTGCCAGTTATACAGAACGAAAAGAGAAAAAGGCCGATCTTAAAAAAATCTTTAAAGACAATGGTTTGGAATTCGAAGAAGCCACACTCGAAAAGTTTTTAGATGTAGGCATTACCAATCTCTTCGAAGAAGAAATCAATTTGTTAAAATCGGGACAAGAAAAACTATCCAATCTCATTCTCGAAGAAAAAAATTTCAAACTCCATCTATCCATCATTCAGATTGCCGTAGACAGATCCTCAAAAACCATACTCGCACTAAAAAACTTTTCCCGTGTAACGAAGGCAGAAGAAAGAAGGATTTTTACCCTACTCGAAAATATAGAAACTGTACTGACCATCTATCAATACAAAATGCGAGGAAAAGTTTCTTTAAAGAAAACATTCTTAACTGATGCCACCATTCTCGGTTGGCCAGAAGATTTAATTCGCGTATGGACCAATTTGATTTTAAATGGATTGGAAGCCATGAACCAAACGGGAAATCTAATGATTACTACTGAGAAAAAAGGTAATTTGATAGAAGTTAAGGTGATAGACAATGGCCCAGGAATCCCATCCGAAATTCAGAAAAAAATCTTCGATCCATTCTTTACCACAAAGAACCACGGTGAAGGTACAGGAATGGGCCTCGGAATTACCAAATCAATTATAGAAAAACATAAAGGAAATATTTATATAGAATCAGAACCAGGTAGGACTTGTTTTTCCGTCCAACTCCCCATCATTGAGTTCATTGATCCCAATGAACCATTTTCCGATGATTTTTAAGTAAGACGGTCCAATTGTTCAACGAATAACTGCCGTTCGGAGCTATTTGGAAATTGATTTAAAAAACCAAGTAGATAGTTTTTTTCGGAATTTAGTTCTTTGTGTAACATTTCAGATATTTTTTTAGATTCCATCAAACCAAGAATATAGGATTCGTCGGAAGAATTTCTTTCTTCTTTTTTGAATACAGATTCCAACTTTCTTTTTTCTAAAAGCCCTAGTTGATTGCGAAGAAGAAGAACAGGATATGTGAAGAGTCCATTTTTAAAATCTTTTAAAAATTCCTTACCACTCGCACTGGAATCCACAAAATAATCCAAACAATCATCTTTCTTTTGGAAAAGTTTTCCCAACCTAACACCGAAATCACGAACCACTGCCCTTTCTTTTTTGGATTTACCGGCAAGAATGGCTGCCGATTCCGTACAAACTCCAAAAAGAGAGGCCGTCTTTCCATAAATGATAGAATCATAAACTTTTAAGGAAATTTTGGGATTTTTTTCCCATTCCATCTGTAAAAGTTCACTCACAGATAAATCCTTTAGCACTTGTGAAAAAATCTCCATAAGTTCTGGATTGCCCAGGGAATTGAGTCGATTGATTCCACAAGCTAACAGATAGTCGCCGGCAAGGATGGCAGTTTTATTTCCAAACAAAGATCCGATGGTTGGTTTCCCGCGACGAATGGGCGCATTGTCTACGACATCATCATGGAGTAAACTTGCAGCATGGATGAGTTCGGCAACACTTCCTACATCAAGCCAATTTTTATCTTTTACGTTTAAGAACTGACAAAATAAATAATGAGAAAAAGGACGAATCCGTTTTCCACCAGAAGTGATTACATGTTTTTTGATTTTTTTAAGAACAGGAATGTCTTCTTTAATGATTCCATCTAAATTTTTATCAAACTTAGTTAAGATGGATTGGATGCGGACATTTGATTTCATTCTTTATCCACATGTGTGGATCGGCTTTCTAGAATCTGCAGGTGATCCTTAATTGTATTCTCCATTTCTTTCGATTGGTTGTCCCGGTAGATATGGATGAGATTTCTACACATACGTTTGATCATAGAAAGTGTAGATGCTTTTGTGAAATATTTCGGGGAATTGGTATATCCATTTGCTTCGAGAAACTTTTCACAGGTGAATTTATCTAATAAAACACCACCATGAAATGGATCGATATAGGTAAAATAACCTTCGGATTCATATTGTAAAAGAAAATGAAGTGGTAAATTGGTTCCATAGAGCGGTAGACCCAACCTTTGGCCCACTAACAAATATACTACGGAAAGAGAAATAGGAATTCCCAATCTACTTTTAATTACCTGAAATAAATAAGAATTTCCGGGATCATTATAGTTTTGAATATTTCCGACAAAACCCTCTTCTTGGAATAAAACCTGGCAAAGGATTTGTACTTTTAGTTCATCTGTCAAATAACCAGAATGATCATCATACAATTCTGATACTCGCAGTGCCATACGGTCCAATTCATGTTTGATCTCTGCATAGTTTTGATCAGGAAAACCAATACTAGACAACTGCACAGCCATCTCTTCTAAATCTTTATAATGATTTGTATTCCCACGTAACGTGAGTTTGAAGAAGGAATGACGAAGTCTATGACGAGTGATTTCGGATTTTAGATTACGAGCTTGTACACGAAGGTAAGGATCTTTTACTTCATCCAGAGCAGATTCCAATTGGATCTGCCATGGAATGCGAGATGCGATGAGTTTTAATAGAAAACGTTTTTTTTCAGGAGGAGCAACTTCCCAATCGTACAATAAACGAGTGATATCATCCGGATAAAAGTCTGGAAAGGAAGTTTGTCCCATGCAAAAACTATCTGTATAAAATCAAAAATGTCAATCGAATCTGAAAGATTATATTAATTCCGCAAGTGCTTGTGCTTCTTGTTCCTTGTTCGGAGGAGTCCCATGCCATTTAGGATTGTTTTCCATATAAGAAACACCTTTCCCTAAAATAGTTCTAAAGACGATAAGAGTTGGTCCACCAGTATGTTGTTTTGCTTTTGCAAATGCAGCAAAAATATCTTCCATATTATGTCCGTCTGCATTGATTACGTTCCAACCAAACATCTCGAACTTTTTATCTAGTGGTTCTAACTTCATTACTTCTTCTGTGTTTCCATCGATTTGGATGTAGTTACGATCCATAAAGGCAATTAGGTTATCTGTTTTGAAGTGGACTGCCGATTGTGCTGCTTCCCAAGTCATTCCTTCCCCACATTCCCCATCAGAGATGCATGTATAAATTTTATATGTCTCTTTTTTTAGTCTCGCGCCCAATGCCAAACCAACAGATACAGATAAACCTTGTCCGAGAGATCCAGAACTAGATTCGATTCCCTTCATATAACGAGTGGAAGGGTGGCCTTGGAGATATGAATTGATATTTCTAAATGTAAGCAAATCTTCTACAGGGAAATAACCAGAAAGCCCCATGGATGCATAACGAACCGCACATACGTGGCCGTTGGAAAGAATGAGTCTGTCTCTTTCTGGCCATTCAGGATTTTTTGGATCATGATTTAAAATGGAAGTATAGAGTGCAGCGTAGATATCAGCAAGTCCAAGAGGACCACCTGGGTGACCAGAATTGGCAGCCGTTACCATTTTGATAACTTGGATTCGGATATCTTTTGCAAATTTCTTTGCGACTTCAATTTTTTCCATGAACATTCCTTAAAGCGGTTTTGATTGAAATAAAAACAGACCGGAGATATAAACAATCGTGTACAATGGCAAAAAGATGTAATGCAATTTTACGTGTAAGTTTCGTTTTCTTTTCCATCCCAAATAACCCATACACAACATAAGAACGAGAGTTATGGCTGCAAAAAACCGATGGATATGAATGATGAATTCCGGTGCCGTTGGATAAATTTGGTGTTCGGCAATCCCACCTAACAGATATTTCATGCCGAGTAAATAGACAGCTGCCGAGAGATTTGCCAAAATCCCAATGCTATTGAAGAGTCTATGCCGGTTTTGGTCCTTCTTTCGAAAAAAATAACCCGAATAAAATCCAATTATGGAGATCGTCATCAGAGAATTGACAAAAAACAGTGCCATCTCCTGTCATTCTGATAGAATCCACCTCCGCTCAAAGAATTTTTATTTGACCTTAACGGCTTTTCACAAAAATTGGAAATGCATGCCGCCTTAGCTCAGTGGTAGAGCAGCTGTTTTGTAAACAGCCGGTCGGAGGTTCAAATCCCTCAGGCGGCTTCATGCACTTCTTCGGGTAGGTACTCAAGTGGCCAACGAGGGCAGACTGTAAATCTGCTGGTTTTACCTTCGAAGGTTCGAATCCTTCCCTGCCCAAACTAAGTTCCGATTCAAAGGAACCAATTCCCCAACTAACAACTAATTGAAGGATTCGAATAGAGGAGCTCGACTTCGACCCATAGGGAGAAGTTTTGACAGGATGTCAAAAAGAGCGACGACGGGCCCGAGCGAACGTAGCCAGGATGGCGGAGTGAAGGGTGGGCGAATCAGGACAGCGTCCCTACTTGTCCGTTCCCTGCCCAAACTAAGTTCCGATACAAAGGAACCAAATCCCCAACTAACAACAAACTGAAGGATTCGAATAGACCGCAGCGGCTTCGGCGCCACCAAATTATGGATTGTTTTCCCACGCCTTTCATGCGAGAAAAGGTCCAAATGAACAAAAAAGAAAGAATCCTGCAGATCCTATTTTTCCTTGTGTTTCTGATTGGCCTATCTGGCGGCATTACCAATTTGATCAAAGGTGTTGCCCTCATCATGCCTGAGGGAACAGCTGTTACTCCCTATGCAGACAATGTCTATCGTTATTTAGCCGGGATTCTTCTGGGTGCAGGTTTCATCGCATTGTGGATGGCATTTAACATTCAAAAACAAGGTGATCTTGTCTACATTATGGGAGCTGCTATCTTTTTATCAGGCCTAGGTCGTGTGATTTCGATGATCACCGTTGGAATTCCAGCAGAGGTTAGACTTTATGTTTATGTAACCTTGGAATTAGGTTTGCCGATTCTGATTTGGATTCTACAGTTCTTAAGGCAAAAGGAAAAAGTTTCTAAATAATAGAAAACTAAATCACCCAGTTTTGGATCTTAGTGCGATAGAAAAAATAGGCTCCGTCTTTTTTCCTTTGCAACTGAACTCCGAACTGACCTCGTTTGGAACGAACCACCGATACCAAAAACAAAGTCTCTTGGCCTTCCCAAGAGACGGTGGGATACAATTGTTTGCCCGATCCATCATAGAAAGTCCATTGTGTTTCTTCCGTGTCCGCGAGTTCTTCTGTAAAAAAATGATCTAAACTCACTTCTGTTTCTGGTAGAAACTGACAAGTGACAGAAGGAGCAATCGCATTACGTCCAAACACTTGTGCGGGTTTTTGTTTGCAAAAACGAATTTGGTCCCGGGAAGACCCAACAAGTTCCAATCGTAAGTTCTGTTCTGGTGTGACTAAAAAATTTGCTAATGCCGGATAGGTGAAGAAAACTAAATTCAAAACAAACGAAGAAAGATAAAATTTAAAGTTCATTGGTCCCTACCTGGAAAGAGTAATGTTAAAAATTCATTTCCTTCCCTTTCGGCTAAAATACGAATACTTGGTTCATAAGGTTTCCAAGAATTATTCGCATTCGGAGAACAGTAATAATACAAAAGGGTTTCGATTTCATCTGTAGAGGAAGAACCAAATTTAAAAGTAGAACACATCTCTTTTGCATTTCCCTTCAAAACAAGAGATTTTGTAGTTTCTAAATCGGCCCTTGGTTTGGATCCAAAACTTCCACTCATTCGAAAGTAACGAGCCGACAGTTCGTATTCTGTTGTTTGGCGGTAATACACACCCATCAAATACAAAACATCTGATTTCTCTTGGTCTGAGCGTTCCGTTTCTGATTCTCCGAGTATGGTTTTCAAAAATTCTTTACCGGAATCGGCTCCGATTTTAAATTCAGAAATCCCAATAAACAACGGAGTTTTGGCCATTGATGGATTCTCAGCATAAATTGATAAAATCACTTTGTATTGTTTGCGTTTCAAAAGGATTATGGAGGCAAATTCATATAACTTTTGTGAGTTGGATATTTTTAGATGTTCGGATAGTTCGGTAAATTTATCTGATGAAACTTTGGCAGCCAATACATAAGTTGCGGAAAGTTCGGATACAGTGATAGGTTTATAAATTTCTGCTAAATGAGACCAAATCCAACTTCTTTCTTTGGAAGGAATGAGAGAAGGAAACTTACTTCCGAGAAACAAAGCATCCAAAAGTTTTCCATGTTTTTTATACAAAAAGAAAAGACGAGAGACTACGGCCTTTTGTAATTTCCCCGATGGTTTTTGGCTGAGAGCTTTTTCATACAAAGGAATGGCAAAGAGAGTATTCAACTGCTCCATTTCATACCCTTCTTCATAATAGGAATTGGCTGAAAGAGAAAGAGTGAATACAAAGGAGAGTAGAACGATACTCGCCCCAAGGAGTTGATTCAAATTTGTTTTCAATTAATACAACCCTTTCATCAAATCTTTGTTCTCTGATTGTACGGACTTATGGTCTTCCGCACAAATTCCTTCAGGGGGATGATCCGAAAGATAAAGTTCGTTTACCACAGGGCAATTGGCACCAGCTTGTTTCCCGGTTAAGGAACAAATTTTATGCGGTTTTGCATAGACCGGTTGGCTGAATTGAATTTTTGGAATTATATTTTTTCTATCAATCGAGGAAACAATCTCTCCCCACAGTGGTGCCGCCACTGCCCCACCAAGTCCGCTCCCACCCATTCCAAATTTTGGATTGTCATATCCAATCCATACTGCCAAAGCTAAATCAGGCCTTGCACCTACAAACCATGCATCTTTATAATCATTGGTGGTTCCCGTTTTTCCAATGAGATCTCCCGCATAACCACCGCCCCGTACTCCACTGGCACGGCCACTATCCCTAAGTAATGATACCATCACTTCTGCTGTGTCTGGACGAATCACTTGGCGCTCTGGAGGGAGTTTTAATTTAAACTCATCAGTGCCACCTGCTTCATACAAAACAACACCCTTCGCATTTTTAATCCTCTGAATGAGATAAGGACGTTTCACTGTGCCTTGGTTGACAAAACCAGTAAAGGCTGATGCCATCTCCAAAGGTGAGATCTCTAAGGTTCCGAGAGCCAAAGACAAATCACCACGGTAGCGAGCTTTCTTTTCACCATCATTCGGGAAAAAATATTTTGTAAAATAACGTTCAATGCCTGCACTTCCCAATCGTTCTGCAACTTGAACGGCGGCTGTGTTTTTGGATTTTACAAGCGCTGTGCGAAGGGAGATCTCTCCATCAAAACTTCCCCCCAAGTTTTCGGGAGCCCATTCCTTTCCCCCACCACCACGGTAATACAAAGGAGCATCGAGAATCCTGGTTCCGGCTTGGATCACACCAGCATCTATGGCAGATGCATATAACACGGCTTTGATGGAACTTCCCGTCTGCCTACGCATTTGGGTGGCGCGATTGAATTGGTTTTGTGAATTAAACTCTTCCCCACCATGTAAAAATAACACCTGACCTGTGTTTGGTTGGATTCCTACAATGGCCGCCTGCACTGAACTTGTATCTTTTTCTGATTCCAAACTATCTGGATTCCAAACCATCTCGTTTAAGATGGATACTTCTTCCATCTTTTGCCGAAATGCCAAATCCATTGGTGATTCTGGTTTCAGTCGGACTCGTTTCTTTTGAATTTTGCCAGACTTACGATTTTTGTTCAGATACTCACGAACCATGGGTCCAATTAGTTCCTGTGCCCCGCGATCTAGCGTGGTTTCCACGGTATATCCACCACTTTCGTAGATATTCTTATCTCCTTCTAAAGAAGAAAGAACCCCACGGACATGTTCTGTTACATAAGGAGCAATGTCTTGTCTGGAACCAAAAACTGTTTCATTCGGCGAACGAGTGGAAAGGTTATGATAAAAACTTACAAACTTATCCCGATCTAAATTGGGATAAATACCACGATTGCGAAACATCTGTAAAATGGCCCGGACACGAGTATAGGATTCCTCTGGATTTTTTAAGGGAGAATATTTGTTAGGTGCTGAAGGAAGAGAGGCCAGTAACACCATTTCTTCTTTACTCAACTCCATTGGATTTTTTTGAAAATAAAACTTAACACCCTCTCCAAATCCAAATGCTCCATGACCCAAATAAACATGGTTCATATAAGTTTCTAAGATTTGTTCTTTGGTGAGTACAGATTCTAAAGCAAAGGCCAGTTGTGCCTCTCGCCACTTTCGATTTAAACTTTTGCGACGATCATCCAGGATGATTCGTGCTAACTGCTGTGTGATCGTGGATGCCCCTTGTTTATAACTTAAATTTATGATGTTTTTAAAAATAGCTCGAAGGATTGCCGAATAATCAATCCCACCATGAAAGAAAAACTTTTGATCTTCAATATTCAAAAGAATGGAGATCATATCTTCTGGGTAGTCTTGCAAACGTAAGGTGGATGTTCGTTTCTGGAAGATTTCACTCACCATCTGTCCATTACGATCTAGGATTTTAGTGGGAATGTTTTTCGAAAGAGATTCCAAATACAAAGGGACTTCTTTTTTAGTCGCAAGCACTCCTGCCACAAAATAAGAGAACCCAAGAATGAATAAAAATAAACAAACGGAAGTGATTGTAAACGCAAGTTTCACATAGGAGAATGTGGGAGACTTACTTCGACCACCGTTCCCACTACTAAGCCTTTGTTTTAAAGGTTTGGGTTTGAATGTCCGAACTTCTGGTTCTCGTTCGAAGACAACTTTTCGTTCCCAAAATGGTTTGGATTTTGATTCCGACCTTTCTTTAAAATCATTTGGTTTGGTGATTGTCGGTGTGGGAATTTTAAAGGGCTGAAACAACTGAGTCGTCTCAGAAATCGGTGGTTCTTTGGGAACCACTTTTACTATTTCAAAACGATAATCCGAAAAATTAAGAATTACTTTTTCACTGCAATGAGCGCACGTTAGTTGAAACTTCCCTTCCTTAGGAGTTGGCTCAGGAAGTCGAGATGCCTTTTGGCAGTGTGGACAAAGATATTTAAGAGAGGGTGCCGACATAGGTTCTCCCTATTCTTATCGGCCGTTTGTTAAAATTACAAAATCAGCGATTTTCACAAATTCCCCACTCTCTTCCCGATCTTTGACAAATCCAGAGATAACTAAGACAGAATGGCCCATTTCTCGTAGTCTGTGGACGACACCACCCTTCCGATCGGAATGAAACCTTCCATTTAAGTGAACCACCTTCTTTCCTGATTTGTAGAATTCCCGAGAAATGGATTCAGCCATCCCTTGGTCCCAAGTGGCTTGGCCAAGAACCAAATATTGGTTCACAGGTCCATGGTTTGCTCCATGCCCACCGGCAAATAGGGCAGTTAACCTTTGTTTGTAATCTTCCGTTAGATACTTTTCCAAACTATAAGCGGGAGGTAAATACTGTAGTGCCCCATCTGAAAACTCGCGATACGCGGACAAACCCTTTCTTGAAATTACATTTACGTATCGCCTGGGAGGGTTGGCAGCAACTACATTACATTTTTTTTCTTTGGCAATGGATACTAACGGTAGATAGTCGGTCTTAAAGGATTTCCAGTTCGATGTGATTGAAAGGAAATGTGACTCAGTGATGGTTCCTTTGATAAATTCATTGACTATGTTTTGTTGGTCTTGTTCCAACATTTCCAAAGACAAAGAAGTGGGCTCTAAATCAGAAATACTTTTAAATAAAGATTCATAAAAACGATGCAGGTCCCCATTGTCATGTTCTTCGCCCAAAACAACGACATCATATTTGGATGATTCTTTGACTATCTCTGCAATGGAAACAGTTTCTGCCGTGGATGTTCGAACGATTTGTACAACCGAGGAAGTTTCCTCGGCAGAAATGGCAAAACTTAGAAAAACGAAAAGAAAAGGATAAACAAATTGATTAAAGAAGACTTTCAATGGCTTGTTTTAGCTCCGCACTTTCCGGTTTGGTTCCAGAAGGAAAACGATGAACAACCTTCCCCTCTTTATCGATTAGGAATTTTTCAAAGTTCCATTTTACATCCCCTTTTTCTTTTGCATTCTCAGTCAAGAATTGATACACAGGGTCTTTATCATTTCCCAATACTTTGGTTTTTTTCATCAGATCAAAACTGACCCCAAAGTTGAGTTTGCAGAACTCGGCAATTTGTGATTCGGTCCCCGGCTCCTGACCACCAAAATCATTGGAAGGAAATCCAACTACTTTTAGTCCTTTATCTTTATAGGACTGATGGATTTTTTCGAGTCCTTCATACTGCGGCGTATAACCACACTTAGATGCTACGTTCACAACTAGGACGGGATGGCCCTTGTATTCGGAAAGGGAAACTTCTTTCCCTTGGATTGAAACGGATTTGAAATCATGGAATGACATCTTTTTTGCTCCAGCATAGATATAAGAACCCATAAAGAGAAAAATGGCAAACAAAACTTTTCTTTGCATGGAACCCCCCTGTTCCATGTTTAGACTATGTCTGCATTGTTTTTCGCTGTTCTTTCCGAGGCCAAACCATGGTTGGAACTTCTGCAGGCAAAACCCTTATCCCATCCTGGCAAATTTCGTATTTTCCAAAAAGAATCTCATTATATTATTATTTCAGGTACAGGCAAACTTTCTATGGCCTTGGCTGTTTCTGAATTTGCTCACAACTTATCCAAAGAGGAAAGAAAACAAATGAAAGTTTGGAATTTGGGCATTGCCGGTGCCTATCCATCCGAACTAGCATTAGGCGACTTTTTTTGGATTCATAAAATTACGGATGTTGGATCCCAAAGGGACTTTTACCCGGATCGAATCTTAAATTCAAAGTTTAAAAATGAAACAAGTCTCAAAACCTTCGATCGGCCGGTGACCAAAGAAAAGGTCGTGGATCGTTTTTTATCTCTTTCGAAAGAAGAGTTATTGGATACGAGTCTTGTCGATATGGAAGGAGCTGGTTTTTTTGAAGCGGCTTCCCTTTATTTTCCCTTAGAAAATATAGCGTTAGGAAAACTGATATCCGACCACTTAGAAGGAAAATTTTGCCAAATAGAAGATGTTGAGACCATGATGACAAAAATCACTAACGATTTATTTGAAGAATGGGCCACTCCCTTACCTTGGAATCGTGTTGATGAAGTGGAATCCATCGATTGGCCTAAGGTAGAAAGTTTCATTCAAAACATCCGCCTAACAGAGACTATGAAACATGATCTCAAAAAATCCATTCGTTTCTTTCGATTGCGTAATCCCCATTCACCACTTCCTTTTCCAGAGGAATCATCCAAAATCAATTTAAAATCCAAAAACGATCTAAAAACATACTTTGACGAGTGGAGGACTTCCCTCCATGTTTAAAGCATTCTCTCATATTTATATTGAAGACAGTATCAAAGATCACTTTCGCACCAAAGAGATTCTAACGCGATTTCCAAATGCCATTCCCATTCCCATCAGACATTATAAAGATAGTTTCAATCGGAATTCGCAAAACTTCCGCATCCAAAAAGAAACTCCCAAATTAATTTTGGCAGAAAAAAAGGACCAGTTTTTATACCCAGGAAGTGATTTTGCACCCAACTTCTCACATCCAAATTTTTATTATAATACACTCGCTCTCAACTGCATTTACGATTGCGAATATTGTTATCTACAAGGGATGTTTCCTTCCGCCAATCTTGTGTTATTTGTTAATTGGGAAGATTTTTTTTCTGCCACAACTGAGTTCTTAGAAAAAAATAAATCCCTCTATCTTGCTTTATCTTATGACACAGACCTTCTTGCCTTGGAATCATTTTTTCCAGCCACCAAAGCATGGTTGGAATTTGCTAACACAGAGCCGGGTTTGAGTTTAGAAATTCGAACCAAGTCAACTAACTACAGTCAAATTGCCAAATCCACTCCGAACCCCAATGTCATTCTGGCTTGGACTTTAAGTCCACAGGAAGTGATTGAAACCATCGAACATGGAACTCCGTCCCTACAAGCCCGATTGAAAGCCATAAACCAAGCCATCACCGATGGTTGGAAAGTTCGTATTTGTTTGGATCCCATATTGCGAGTTCCGAATTGGCAAACCCATTACCAATCGTTAGCTGAGAAGTTAGGGAAAGAACTAAAAATGGAAGGCATTCTTGACATCAGTATTGGCGGATTTCGAATGAATATTGATTTTTTAAAGAGGATGGTGGATGTAAGAAAGGACTCTTCGATTTTATTTCATGCTTTTGAAAAAAAAGATAAAATTGTTTCTTATTCGAAACAAGAAACAGAAGAAATTTTAAATCTTATGTCAACGACTCTGCAAAAGCATTTTTCATCTTCTCAAATAAAAGTCAGTTATTCCTGAATTTTTCCTTTTCTTTTCCATCACTAGTTCTTAACCTTAGTAGCCTAACTATGAAGAAAAGAGTCATTTTGTTATTCCTATTCGGTCTGTTCTTTGGATTCTCCCACTGTAAGGAAGTCAATCGCAATAAACCAATCGCAAAGGAAGGAAAGATGGACTTGTCCTCATGGGACTTCTCTAAAGATGGAAATATCACCCTTGATGGAGAATGGGAATTTTATTGGAAACAAACCAACCAAGGAATCCAAATTGATACCGAACTCGGACGAGAACCCAAATACATCTACCAAACCATTCCCTCCAATTGGAAAGGTGTCGATTGGTTTGGTGAATCTCTCGGCGGATTTGGATATGCGACATATAAGCTAAAAGTTTTTTTCCCACCAAACACACCAACACTGGCCTTTCACAACCTAGATCTCTCGTCTGCCTACAGATTGTATGTCAATGGCAAACTGGTAGTGGAACAAGGTAGTTTTGGAATCAATCCAAATTACTTTGAACCATCTTATAAATCAGTTCTTATGGATTTGGAACCTCTTTCTGGTGAAACAGAAATTGTTTATGAAATTTCGAACTTCCACTACTCCAAAGGTGGGTTTTGGGAAAGTATGGAACTGGGCGAAAGACGAACGTTATACGACAAAGTCAATCGCAGTTATCAAATCACATCTTTTCTCGCGGGAAGTATTTTTCTTTGGGCATTATATCATTTGGGTTTGTTTGTTATGCGCAGACAAGACAAAGCCAGTCTTTTTATCTCCCTTTTTAGTCTACTGATTGTTATGCGCCTCCTTACAATAGGAGAGAGGAATATTCTAGACATCTTCCCGGAAATGCCGATGGATTTTCTCATCCGCTTGGAATTTGCCACCATTTATATCGCAACCATTGTCTTTGCTTACTTCTACCGGTTGGTATTTCCTAACACTGTTGGCCCAAGGACCATGTGGGTTCTTTATATCCTCATCACGCCCTTCCTTGCTTCCTTATTTTTACCAGTCGCCATCTTCAGCGCTAAAATTCATTTTTTCCAAATCTTTTTAATCTCTGTCTGCGTTCGTATCACCATTGCCATCATTATGGCTTACCGTTCCGACACTGTGGGGGCCGGACTCTCCCTGATTGGTTTTAGTTTTGTTTTTGGAACCGTTGTCCATGATATCCTCTATCAAAACAATGTCATCAACACAATGAATGTAATGCCTTTTGGGTTTTTAGGTTTTATCTTATTCCAAGGATACATTCTCTCTTATGGATTCACAAGAGCCTACCTTTCGATTGAAAAATTAAAAGAACGACTCGAAGTTTCGAATAAAGAACTCAACATCCTGAAAGAAGGATTGGAGGACATTGTTGTTGAAAGGACACATGAATTAGAATATTCGAAAGCAAACATAGAAAGGCTCAATGAATTTGCAAAAACACTCAACACATCTCTCGAACTCGATAGTATTCTCGCCAAAGCCTTCGATTATTTGAACGAAGAGGTTTTTTGCGATTCGATGATTTTACTTTTAGTCGATTCCGAAAACTCAAAAATCCTTTACCATAAATCCGTAGTCTCTCCTAACTCAGGACTCAATCTTGATTCTGCCTTACAAGGTATGAGTTTCCCTCTAGATCCAAGTGCTGGGCTTTTTTATCATGTCTACAAAAGGAACCGCCCTTTTCGATTTGCCAAAGTTTGGGAATCACGTCTCAACGAATCCAATCAAAAATTTGTCCAATTGATTGGGAAACAACCTGGAATGATCATCCCTCTCAGTTCGCAAGGAAAAGTCATTGCGATGTTGACTCTTCTTAGCGAACAAAAAGGTACGAGTTTTTCCAAACCACAACTCCAATTAGTGGAAAACACGGCAGAGAACATCGCCACTGCTGTTACCAACTCGATTCTCGTGGAAGAAATGAATCGTGAAAAGTTCATTGCAGAAAATGCAAGAATGCAGATGGAAAATGCGAAGAACGAAGTTGTGAAGTTAAACGAATTCACAAAAAAAATCAACTCAGAGTCTAGCCTCTCACAAATCATCGATGAGATGTTTAACTATATCTTAAAAACATTTGAGATTGAAGCCACTCTCCTCCAACTCATTGATACAAAGAAAAAAGAATTATACACTTACAAAACAACAATTCCGACTTACGCAACAGAGGAACAGTTGTTATTTGCAAAATCCTTCAGGGTTCCTTTGAACGAAAAGGGGGGGATCATTTACAAAACATATGCCAGAAAAAGAGCATTGTTTGTTCCGAAACCTCCTAAGCGATACGAATCGGAGTTAGACGAACAAATATTTTCAAAATTAAGCCTGACTTCCTTCGTTGCAGTCCCACTCGTCGTTCAAAACGAAGTGATTGGTATGGCATACTTTACTTCCTACCAAAAACCCATGGAAGTCACAAGGGAGGTCCTCCGAAGGATCGCCGGATTCTGTGACCAAATAGCGGGAGCCATCCAAAACTCTCTATTATTACAAATCACAGAAGAGGAAAGGAAAAAATCCGAAAGAGCCAGAGGCGAAATTCAAAAGATGAATGAGTTTGCTAAAACGGTGAACTCTCAAAATAATTTAGAAAATATCCTCGCAGAAATTTTTGGATTCATTCGTAAGAACTATAAAATCGAACATTGTGTTCTCTATTTCTTGGACAAAGAATACAATGAATTTCGTTATCTCAACCACTCCGGATTTGACCTGTTAGTGGATGATAACATCAATTATTTCAAATCCCTTCGTTTTCCACTGAGAGAAGAAAGTGGGTTCATTTACAAATGTTACCAAAGAAAAAGACATTTCTATATGAAACATGTTCCTAAATCCATGCCGTTCTCAATCGACAAACAAATTACAGAAAAATCGGGAATGAAAGGATTTCTCATCTCCCCTCTCGTCAACAATGACGAAGTCGTGGCTATGGCAGTTTATGGAATTAGTGATGAAAACATCCAACTTAATACAGATGAAGTGAATTCTATTGTCGGTGTTTCGGAACATATTGCGAGTGCCATCAACAACCACTTCTTACTGAAAAAAATTGAAGAAGAAAAACAAAGATCCGATTCATTACTACTCAACATCCTTCCCAAAAACGTAGCCGAAGAGTTACAAAAAAAAGGAAGGGTCAATCCCGTCGAATTTGAAAATGTAACACTGCTTATGACTAGTTTTCCTGGATTTTCACAAATCACAGGACAACTCACACCAGAAGAACTCATTGAAGGTTTGGATTTATATTTCTCTAGGTTTGATGAAATCATCAAAGCGCAAGGAATGGAAAAACTTCGTATGACGGGCGATATGTATCTCGCGGCAGGTGGACTTCCTATCGGAAACTTTACCCATGCAGTGGATGCTTGCCTTGCCGCCTTACAAATAAAAGACGAAGTCAATCGAATGATTGAAGACTTTAGAGACATTCCTTTCCATCCGAATGGAATTACCATTGCCATTCATTCAGGACCGGTGGTGGCGGGAGTCATTGGTAAATCAAAATTCAATTATGATGTATGGGGAAAAACAGTAACACAAACCCAAGCCATCCGCCGAGGTGGTGTGGGTGTTCCGATTAATATCTCTCAAGAAACGATGGAAAAAGTAAAACGCCTCTTCCATTTAGGCAACCAACGCCAAATCAATACATACGAAGGGGACCAAGTTCCTATCTATGAATTGTTAGCCTTAAAACCTGATTTGTCGGATGATACAGGTTCTATGCCGAACGAAAAATTTGGAAGGTTGTACACTCAACAAAAACGCGGAGCAAAAATTCTAATCAAATGATCTACGGACTTTTTGGTATCGCCCTTCTTTTTATCACAATTCTTTATGGGATATTTTCTTTATACAAACAAAAGGAAGATAGAGAAAACACAATCACCGAGTTTCAAAAAGAATTAGATTCACTAAAAAAAGAATTACTCGAAAAAGAAAAGGAACTGATCAGCACCAAATCCATCTCGGAAGAATTTTCAGACAAACTTGTGGATTCGTATAGCCAACTTTCGGATTTGGATGGTCTACTTCGAGAAATCAATTCTGCCTCGGATCTAAAAGACATTCTGAAAATTCTTGGTCGTTACATCCGAGAAAAATTCAAAGTTCCCCATTATCTATTGTATGTTTACAAAGAAGAACTCGAAGCATTGGAATTTTTTCATAGTAACTTTCCAGAAGAACTCACAGAGAAAGTAAAAGAAGAAATTATGAGCCGGAACATCCCTGTTTCTGATTCCTATGTGACTATGTATGCGCATGCCTATGTCAAAAAACGCAAACGAAGTTTTTATATTCGAGATTTCGAATCGTATAGAACGGAAGGTGTGGAACTTGCCAACAAACAATCGGCCAATTTAAAATCTTTACTGATTGTTCCCTTACATTTAAGAAACAAATTTATTGGAACCCTAGATTTACTAGATTATTCAGGAATATTCGAACTCACCGAACAACAATTAAATCAAATCAAAATTATAGCGGATTATATAGCGGGAACCATTGAAACAGGATACCTACTGAATGAACTCAAAGAAGGAAATCTTGTAATCCAAAAAGAAAAGGAAAACATTGAAATCAATCGACTCAAATTAGAAAACCTACACCGGTTCAATCGGAGAATTAATTCTTTTTCACAAATTGAAGACATTGCAAGGGAGGTGTTTTCTTACTTAAAAATCAATCACAGAGTGGAATTAGGATTTGTTCTACTGGTAGATCCCAAAACCAATTCTCTTGTTCCCCTCATGGAAGGAGCAGAAGTCTTTAACAAAGGCCTCCTTGTGACAAACTTCCTTCGGTCCTTTCGACCGGTTCTATCACCAAACATCGGTTCCCTTTTCCGAACTTACGAAAAACAAAAACCTGTTTATTTAAAAAAATCCATCAAATGGAAACAATTATCAACCATTGATACATCCATTGTAGATAGTTTCAAATTAGAATTGTTTGGCCAAATCCCCCTCGTTGTCCAAGGACAAACCATCGGAATCATTTGTGTCACTCGTCTCACAAGAGAACAAGATTGGACAAAAGATGAATTTGCAGAGATCACTTCTTTTTGTGAACAGGTTGCCGGCGCCATTCACAATGCAAACCTTAGGCGAGACCTAGAAAAAGAAAGAGAAAAAACTCTCCACTTCATTCGAAACATTCTACCGGGAGATTTGGCGGATGAACTGATCGAAAGAGGGGAAGTAGCTCCTATGGAATACGAATCCGTGAGCATTCTATTCACTGACTTCAAAAACTTTACATCAGCAGCGGAATCTCTTTCTCCAGAAGATCTCATCGAACAACTGGATGGCTGTTTTTCTCAGTTCGATGACATTGCGGTTCGTCATAATTTCGAAAAATTAAAAACCATCGGGGATTCTTATATGGCTGCCGGTGGGATTCCTCAAGGGAATTTCACTCATCCGGTGGATGCTTGCCTTTTTGCTATGGAAATCAAATCCTTTATGACTCAGATTAGATCCTTCAAACAAATGTTAGGTCAAGAGTTTTGGGAAATCCGAATTGGAATCCATACAGGACCTGTTGTTGCCGGAGTGGTGGGGAAAACAAAATTTGCATATGATGTTTGGGGAGATACGGTCAACACGGCAAGTCGTATGGAAAGTTCGGGTGATGCCGGTGAGATCAATCTATCAGAAACAACTTATGATAAAGTGAAACGATTCTTTGAATGTGAATACAGAGGAAAGGTGAAAGCCAAAAACAAAGGAGAGCTCGGAATGTATTTTTTAAAGAGACTACGTCCTGAATTCTCAAGAGACGCAGAAGGTATGGTTCCGAACCAAATCTTTTTGGACTTATATAAAAATTTACAGATCGGTGCCAAAATCATCTACAGACAAACTGGTTCATAGATTAGTTGCTACCTCCAGAAGAACTGGACCCACTCCCTGACCCGGAACTAGAACTACTTCCACCTTTATTACCAGAACTAGAGCTAGAACTGGAAGACCGGCTAGATCTTGTCGTAGTAGAGCTGCTAGTGGATACCACAGGACATTTTTCATAACACATCATGTACATGGTCACACAAGTGACTGTGGTTGCAGTTGCATTGTCGAGTTGTGGTGCAAGGGCCAAAGCACAAACAAATTGTTCGCGAACACATCGGTCCATACACTGAGATCTTGTCTCATAGTTTTTTGAATTGGAACATCCGGTAAACGCCAATACAAATCCGAAAGAAAGAAACACAAGTTTTAACATCCATCGGTTCATGTGAAAAGGATCTCACAATTTCACCCATCTTTCCATGGAGGATCACCGCAAATGTGGATATTACCTAAGAAACTGGCTTGCGCATACAGGGACTAGTGGCAAAGTTTAGATAGAAATATGGACACTCGCAAGGTACGAATTCTTTTTTTAGCATTTTACGTTGTATCTCTTTTTGTTTGGATTGCTGAAGAAATTTTCACCCTTACCAACCCACCAGATATCTTTGATCGATTCCGACTCATCATTGCCACGGTGGAATCCTTCATAGCCCTCTCCTCTTTTCTTGTGGTCTTTATCCTTTACAAAGAATTGAAAGCCGAGGCTGTGGAAAACGTACACGCAAAGTCTCAAATCCATGACCTAAAACGTACAAATAGAATATTAAAAAATCCAGAATTAGGATTTTGGGCAGAAGCCAAGGCCCAAATGGAAGAATGGAAGTTGTCCGAAGCCGAAACAGAGATTGCCATCCTTCTACTCCGCGGATTCTCCCAAAAACAAATCGCTGCGGTTCGAAAAAAAAGCCTTCGCACCATCGAAAACCAAACTGCCGCCATCTACGAAAAATCCTCTATGCGAGGCAAACTGGAATTCATTTCTTATTTTTTAACTCCCCTTTTGCCTGAGGAAGATTAAACAAAAAACCTTGACCATTCTCCATTTCTTTGGTTATTTATAGCTTGTTTTATGAAAAATCAGAGAATCCTTCTAACGTCTATTGTTCTATTGTTTTCGGTTTACCCTGTTCTTTCGCAAAGCACGCTAGAAGAAAGGGACAAACAAAGACAATCCGGTCTTGTCACTGCAAACCAAAAGAAACAGGAAGAAATTTTACAAAAGTACAACGACTTTGTAAATCGTGTGCAAAACAGATTTCCTGGTCTCAAAATTTCCTCCTCCCCCATAGACTTAAAACAAGCAGAAGGAATTGCAGATCATAACGCAGCACCTGGTGCCAAAGATAAAAAATCAAAATCACTTTCAGCGATTGCCGGAGATAGTTTTTATTTACAATTAGAACCCACAAACAATCCCTCTTCTCGCTCTGGAGTGAAAGTGAAAAAAGGGGATTCGCTCGAAGTGGTGATGGTTTTAAAACAAGATGTGACAGCCAAAAAAGAAGGATCTCACTGGGTACTCGTTCGCACCAAATCCAAACAGGAAGGTTATATTTCTCAAGATTTACTTTCTGCCACCAAACCAGCAGTCAAATCAAGAAACACTGACGGTCTTTCCTTGGACTTATCTTCTCTTTCGGGAAGGATATCCGAAACGACAAACATAAGTTACTCGGACTCAAAAAAAGGAAAGGATATGTGGGTGGAAGCAAGTTCTCTCAATATGAGAGGAGAACCCGATGTGAACGCCTACGTTGTTGCTAGATTACCCAAAGGTCTTAAAGTCAAAATTGAAACATCCACTTTAGCGGAAGAAACGATCGATGGGATCACTTCCCTTTGGCACCAAGTTTCTTCTGCTTATGGAAATGGTTGGGTCTTTGGTGGGTATTTGAGTGCCTCAGAAGTTGTCTCCTATGATGTGCAACCAGGTGAAATTTCTTACCCGCAAGAAAATCCCGATGAACTAAGGAATGGTGAAAAACGATTCGTTCGTTCGACAAGTCTAAGAATGCGTGATGAACCCAATGACTACGGCTCTGTGGTGACAACAATTCCTGGAGATGAAAAAATCAAAATCATTGATACAAAAAAAGAAATAGAAACCATTGGTGGCGTTCGTTCCAAATGGCTTTACGTTTCTTGGAATGATGAATGGGAAGGTTGGGTTTTTGGAGGATTTGTTTCTAAAGATCGTGGCCCCCTTGTTGATAGTGATGATATTTCTAAGTACTTTCAAATCCCTGTGGACAATGATCGTTATGTATCCTCCAACTTTGGAACAAGAGTCGATCCGGTCACAGGTAAAGTTGGCGCCTTCCATTCTGGAATTGATTTACCGGCAAACATCGGTACACCCATAAAGGCTGTGAGTGATGGGAAAGTATGGAGAACCACAACAACTAGCAGTGGTTATGGGATGCTCACAATCCTTAGCCATAAAAACAATATCTTCACCTACTATGCTCATCAAAATGAACGCCAAGTAAAAGAAGGTGACACTGTCCGATCCGGCGATATCATTGGTCAGGTAGGAAACACCGGTAAATCTACCGGCCCACATTTACATTTTGAAGTTAGGAAAGGCCCTGACCAACAAGCTTTGGATCCGGATGCTTATTTACCCAAATGAAACAGATTTTTTTTACTTTTAGTTTATCCCTTCTACTCGTTTCTTCCACAAGTCGTTTTGCCCAAGAAAACGCTGCAGAAACTACAGCAGTCAGTACCGCTCCCGACATGGTGCAAATTCTATCCAAAGGGAGTCTGAAGGATTTCGAAACTGCGATCACCAATGGTGGTGACATCAATGCCAGTGACGAATCAGGAAAAACTCTCCTTGTCCTTGCTGTGGAAAAAAATAAACCCAAACAGTTTGAGATTCTACTCACACAAGGGGCAGATCTAAACAAAAGAGATTTATCCGGCAAAACATTGTTACACTATGTGGTTACGTCTCGGTTTACAAACCAAATCAAAACCATTGTCGAAAAAGGTGCGGATCTAAATGCTTATGACGCTGATGGAAACACCGCCCTCCATGTGGCTGTACTCAAAGCCAATCTCGCCGTACAAAAGTTACTAGTGGAAAGTAAAGCTGACGTAAACTTAAGAAACAATCCACGGAAGTCTCCACTTTACTTGGCCTTTGAAAAATCAAAAATCGATTCAATCACTTATCTCCTTCAAAATGGGGGGGACATCAATCTTCCTGACCTTACAGGTCGAACACCGGTTTTTGTTTCCATTGACCAAAAGAACTTAAAACTTTTAAACTTAAGTTTAGATTCCAATGGAAATCCCAATACGGAAGATACCAAGTCCATTCGTCCGATTGTTTTTACTATTGAGAAAGGATTTACCCAAGGATTGGAAGTTCTTTTAAACCGTGGTGCTGATGTGAATGCGAAAACACCGGACGGGGAATCTTTACTTTTTTATGCTGTAGAAAAGAAAAACCTAACAGCAGTAAACTTATTACTCAAAAAAGGGCTGAATGTAGATTCCAAAAACTTACAGAACAGAACTTTATTCGAAATCGCCTTACAAAAAAACGATTCCAATCTTTTGAAACTAGTATTGGATGCAGGTGCCAACCCCAACCAAACCCTTTCTACTAATAAAAATCCTCTAGAGGAATCGATCGAATCTTCCAAATGGGCAGTTGCAGAAATTCTAATTCAAAAAAATGCAGATGTCTTAACACCAAACCAAGCAGGATACCTTCCCATTCATTTGGCATCCAGAAAATCAGGATTAAAAATCGTTGAAGAATTGGTGAAAAAAAATGTTCCAGTGGATGCCATAAACCAAAAGACAAATGAAACCTCACTTGCATTAGCTTTAGAAAACAAACAACTATCCATTGCAAAATTTCTTTTATCAAAAAAAGCAAATCCCAGCCAAAAACAGAAAGATGGATCCAGTTTGATTTTTGCAACCATCGAAAGAAAGGATGCAGAAGCATTTAAACTTTTAGTTGGTGCTGGTGCCGATCTTCAATCGTTAAACGAAGAAGGTGAAAACCTAATCACTACAGTTTGTAAATTGGAGATTGATAAAAAAGAACAAAAGTTTGCAGATGAAACGATCAAACTCCTTGTCACAAAATCCGTAAACCCAAACACAAAAAACAAACGCGGATTAAGTGCTCTTCACATCGCTCTCAATAGAAATCGACTAGAAACCATGTCGCAACTGATTACCTTAGGAGCTGACCCCAACCTAACAGATAACAACAGTCTTACGGTCTTACACAAAGCCATCCAAAAGTTTTTGTCCTCTAGAGAGAATACGCAAACAGAAAGTTATAAGAAATTAGTACTATTCCTAGTAGAAAGAAGAGCGAACTTAAACCAACAGGATAAATTAGGGAAAACTATACTTTCCGAACTAGCAATCCAGTTCGATCCTGGTAAAAGTGATTCCATTTTGGAATTGGCAAGAGTCTTTGTTTTAAATGGCGGAGATTCTAAAATAGAAGATAAAACAGGAAAATCTCCTCTGGAATATGCGGAGGATAAGAAATTACCTGAACTGATTGAGATTTACCGCGGCCTTTAATGTCCATTCCTAAAAAAGATAATCGAATCAACATCTTTGACTTCGTTAATACTGTCCCTACAAAGACATTCAAACGAGGAGAAATCATTGTTAGAGAAGGCGAACCGTCTAACGAGAAGATGTATTTCATCTTAAGTGGTTCTCTCTCTGTGGGTATGGGAGCTCCTGATCAAGGGAACTTCCATGAAGTAAGAAAACTTTCCACGGGCGAATTTTTTGGTGAGATTGCTCTTATCTCTAGTCACCCGCGAGCTATGACAGTTTTTATCGACTCAGACCGTGCACAACTTGGCATCTTAGATAAACAAAATTTAACTCGTATTGCAAATTCCAACCCTATGTTTGTTTATGCATTGTTACAAACTTATGTGGAACGTTTGATTGAAGCAGAACAAAAATTAAAAGATCTATCGGAGTTGAGTGATGGGGCTTAAAGAATCTCTCGCAAAACTCAGTATGATCAATATCAAACGTGGAGAAGTTCTCTTTAAAGAGGGCGTTCCTTCCAATGGAGCTATGTTCTTTTTATTTGAAGGACAATTAGATATTTATAAACAAATCGAAGGCAAACATGCCAAACTAAGAAGTATCCTTCCTGGTGAGTTTTTTGGTGAGATGGCCATTATCAATAATAGTCCGAGGGCAGCATCCATCGTTGTTGTTTCGGAAATGGCAAAACTCGGAATCATCAATCGAACTACCTTTGTTCAGATGAGTCAGGAAAGCCCGGAATTTTTGTTTTTGTTACTGAAAAAAGTAATCGAACGACTTTATGAAACAGATGGAAAAATTCGAGCCATCAAACGACAACAAGATGAGGACTCAGCAATTGCCAAAGTGATTCCCGGATCGGGTGTCAGTTCGAGTGAAAACGAAGAAGGGGAAGCACCACCGGAACCTTTTTCCGATGAAACAACTCCAGTTGGTGAATGATCTTTAAGATTGTTTTTTACGTTTTAACTTAAAGAGTTCCGGCGAAATCTGAATCTCAGGCACCACCCAACCTTTTTCATCTATTATTAAATCTTCAATCACTTCTGCTATTTGATCGGGCAACAAATAAGACTTGGGATCTTCATCCGGTTCAAAGTTCAAATGATTATAAAAATCGGTTTTGGTAATATCAGGAATGATCAAATGAACTTTTACACCAAACTTTCTCAGTTCAGAAAATAACTCTCTCGCATAATGATGAATCCCTGCTTTGAGAGAGGCATACACGTTCCCCCAGGGGGAAATTTCTTTTCCAGAGACTGACCCAATAAAAATAATACGACCCTGGTTTTGTTTTAGATACCGAGTCAATTGAGATGTCAATAACATAGGTGTTGTTATGTGAAGATTCACCATCTCTCTAATTTTTTCCGAAGACAATTCTTCTACTGGAGCAAAATAGGCAAGACCTGCATTATGAACGAGTAAACTAATCTCTTTTTTATCATGAATACGATTCAGTAACAGATCGACTTGTTTGGAATCAGAAAGATCACAAGAAATCAAATGGAAAAGTTCATTTTTATAAAGGCAATTTTCTGGGTTTTTAGAAATTCCATAAACCTTGTATCCAAGGCCAACTAACATTTGCGAAATGGAAAGGCCGATCCCACGAGAAGCTCCAGTAACTAAAGCAATTTTTGGTATAGTCACAGGCTTTCCATAAACTCCCAAACCAGTTTAGAACCATCCAACACTTTCGTTGTTTTCCCTTGGTCAATAAAAGGAATCATTGGTGTTTCTCCAGGCCAACTATGACCAAGTCCATTCAGCTGGATCAATCCAACCTTTGTATTATCGGCGCAGGATTCATACCGAATGAAATCGATTTTTAGATCGGGAAGATCGCCCTTCTCCTCTTTATAGTTTTCTGTTCTTTTAATTACAGAATCCGTACAGGAGTTCCATTCTTTCCATCGCAAAATCGAATCACCTACAGAAAGAATTTCACCTCCATCTCTCACGTAACCCCCGCTATATGGAACAAGCGGATCGTCAGTACCAGCCATAATTCCAATGGAAACTGGATTCGTTTTTAAGGCCGACTTTCTTTTGAGTGTAAAAACAGAAATCTGAGCGGCGACGCTCAAAACCCCTTTCCACAAATTTGGTTTTTCTACAGCCAGCCTTTGAGCCATAAAACCACCATTTGAGTGACCTACTAAAAATACTTCTTTCGGATTGACCGAACCTTCAGCAATCAATCGTTTTACAATTGATTCAATGAAAACAATGTCATTGATTTGATTTTCGTCGGCTGGAGTATTTCCTCTCCCGTCAGCCCAACTCCTTTTATACCCATCAGGAAAAACGACTATAAAACCTTTGGTGTCTGATAAAAGATCCAACTTAGTTTGTTTGATCATGGAAGATCCCGAACCGAAGCGACCATGCAAAGCAACTAATAATGGTATTGGTGATCCATTCCAATTTTTTGGATAGTGGACAATATAAGTCCTTTCATTGTTTTGGATGTTTATCGAATCCAATTTCTCATTTGGTAACAATCGTCGATTCAGTCCCATACAAGATAAAACCAAACCAGAGAGAAAAATTAAACATAAGTTCTTCATATATCTTTCATCTCCAGCTCAGTAGCATCAAGCAATTGTTCTTTAAAAATTCGATTGGGCCAATGTGTGACCATAAGAATAATTACAGGAATTCCCCGCCACTGATCCATTCCAATTTCATATACAGATTCTTTTTCAATCACACCTAACCTAGAATAACGAAATGTAAGGGTTTGTTCCGTCCGAATATGAGAAGGGATCAAACCACCCGTAAAGAAAGTAAGTAAGATATTGATTCGATGCAGAAATAGATATTGATAAACCGGTTCTTTTTTTTGGAGGATTAGTTCTAACTCTGATTGGGAATTTGCATCTTCGACCAAACCTTTTTTTATTAGGGCTTCAAGTATAGTATTCTTTTCTTTTTCATAACGATAGAATCCAGTAAACAAAACTCTTATTTTTTCCTGATTCATTGGTTGCAACTTACGTTCTTTAGATGTCACCGGATTTGGAATTGCCGCACAATTCAAAACCAGCAGAATCAACGTTATGTGAAGAAAGGCAAATACTTTGGATTTATAGTTCATCGCCAGAATCCCCTAAAAATTTTGATACTTTTTCTGTAAGTATTGGTTTCCATTCCTTTCTATCATCTCCCCACATAAGAAGTAAAGAAATCCAACCAAACACACGATAAGATTCCATTGGATAACGATATTCCTTCTCCAACTTCCCTTTTTTACTCAAACGAAAAACTAAATAGTCGTCGTCCCTATCAATGTCTGGGATAATAAAAAAAGTAGAAATCGCCAGGAATCGATTGATCAAATAGAGACCAAATCTTTCAGGATTTCGTTCTGGCAGATACGAAACAGGCTCAGATGACTCTCCTAAAAAAATCTTAAACTTAGGACTTGATTCCAAAATGATCTGCATATGTACATCTGCATTGGTTTGGTTTTGATATCTTACTTGAGTGAATTTCCCGGAAGATTGTAAAGCTCCAAGTATATAAGAAATTCTACGGCGATCGACTTCATCATCCCAACCAATCAATTCATAACTCAGTGATTTATCTTTGTTATAGTTTGAAAAATCAATCTTAGGTCTTTCTGAAGAGTAGAAAACAGCACATGACGAAAGAGAAAAAAAAATGATAATTCCAATAATACTAAAAATGATTCTTTGCAAAACCGATTCCTATCCTCTTTTCAATTCAAATTTTTGTAACTTATATTCATTGCCATTAAGCAAAATTGTGATTGTTTGTGTTCCTGGATAATAAACTCGAGTGGTGATGGGAGCAAACGAATGTTTTTTTGAAATTTTTAACTTTTCATCAGGTAATAACAGTCTCTCCCCTAACTGAAATACCTTATACCCGTAAGAGCCATTCGATAATAAAAATCCAATTTTATACTCCATTCTCACCTTTGTTTTATCCTTGGCGGTTTGGCTGAGAGAAATTTCAAACTCAAGGGAATCTCCAACTTTGATTTCTTTAGTTAATAAAGAAAGTTTGAATTTTGCAGGTTCCCATTTTGTGTTATATGAAAAGTAACTTAAGGCTTTTTTGTTTCCTTTTTTAAGAAGTGTACGTAATGCATGTTTTAAATTTTTATCTAATTCTTCCGATTTACCAAACTTACTTTTACAGAACTCTAATACCAAATCAGGATTTAATTTGGATATATCGTTCAAATGGTTAGCGGCACTCCTTCGAACAATTTCATTTTGATCATTCCAAAGAGTTTCTAATATCGATAAATGAATTTCTGGATTTTTTTTGATTTCAGGAATCCCAATCCCCCAAGGCAACATAGGACGGCTTCCTTCACTTGCTAATCTTCTAACAAATGCTTCTTTGTGGTTTGACCATTTATGCATTTGTTTTAAGGTTTTATCAAAATGTTCTTTGTAGAAAAAACGAATCGCAAATTCGGCACTAGAAAATACCGTAATTTTTTCAAGAGCCTTCATTGACGTTTCAAAATCATCTAACCCTGTTTTGGTGACGATATCATTCAAAAAAATATATGGAAAATTAAAATCAGAAATTCCATGGTCACGAAGTTTATCTATCAACTTGATTAAATTGGGATAAATTTTTGATATGGGGCCTTCCCAATATTGGACCAACACATCGGAAAGCCGATTGATCCTTTCCTTTAACTCCAGATCTTTCCAAGGAGAAGAAAACACCTGCTTCTGAAATTCCAAAGGATTGATTTTGGAGTCAACAAGGCTTAACTGATTGCCTAGTCCGAGAACCCATTCCCGGGAATACATTTCTTTCAAAGGTTCCATATAAACTAGAACGAAAGTACATCTGCCTATTCCCATTGGAATCGAAAAAGAAAACCTCCGCTAATTTACGCGCTGCAGATATTTACAAGCATTGGACGATTTCCCGGGGTGGACCCTGATAATTCACCTGGAACCGGCAAATATACGAATAACGTATATTCACCGCACCAAACCAAGCCTCACCACACGTACTATCCCGTTCCACTCCACCCCACCGGGTTGGGGACACGCGTGGTATACGCATTTCGTTTATTGTGCAATCAGGATCGGAAATTTATTTTTTCGGAATTTCTGCCCAAGGATGGAGATGGATATCCTTTCTGGATTTTCTACGCAGTGGATTCAGGTCATGCCCAGGAACAATGAGAATATTTGGATTTATGGATTGGAATGCCAATAGTTGCCCGAGCGAAATCCTGGCCGCTTCTCCATCAGAAGAAACAAAGGGAAGTCCAATTGATGCAGAACGGATGTTATGCTCTGTCCACGCCATATCGCCAGTCAGAAGAATGGGTCCAGATTCTAAATTGATTAAAACAGAAATATGACCGGGAGTGTGGCCTGGTGTGGAAAGAATTAGTATGGAACCATCTCCCACCAAATCATAAAATCCTTCAAAAGAACCAAATGAATTCGATTGAGTAAAATCAATTTGGTACCAATTTAAAACATGATCATACTCAGACTTCACATAATTATAGTTTGGTGATTTATTTCCATGACTCACTTCGCGACGATCTGCTACAATACGTGATTTTGGAAATTCTTCCACAGCACCCACATGTTCCGGATGGAAATGTGAAACCAAAATATCTCGAATGGAATCGGGATTTTTTCCCACTGCTTTCAGTTGGTTTCGAAAGTCCTGCCCCGGGTCTTGTTCCATAGGCATGAGACCTACTCGATGGATCCAACCTAGATGTTCTGAAGGATTTGTAGCAATCTCTGAATGATGGCCCGCTTCAAAAGCAACCAATCCATAGTTTGGATGGGAGATCAAATAGGCAGGTTGGTCCATACTGATTTTTCCTTCCCCTCCCGAATATACCGCCCAACCATCAATCACCATACGACCCGTTTGAAAGACTTCTAATTTGAGACCAGAAACAGGTTTTTGGAGCTGGATCGAAGAAAACTCTTTTGTGTAGGGAACTGCAGATCTGCCCAAACAACCGAAAATGGAAAACAGGGCTACCAAGCTGAGAATTGGAATTAAGGATTTCATGAATATCTCTCCATAAAGAATCTTAACGTAGAGATATTTCAATTTTTATTTTGACGTCAAGATAAATTTCCCCAAGTTCAACAAATAGGTCTATGGAAGAGATTTTAAAGCAATGGCGAAAAGAAATTCCCTCACTTTCTCTACGCGGGATGGAAGTTTTGGGACGTTTGGGCCAGGCCGCCATTCTAGCGAGTGATGCTGTCGAAAAAAACTTAGGTAATCTGGGTTTAAAATTAGGTGAATTTGATGTTTTGGCCTCACTCCGCCGCTCGGGTCCTCCTTTCCGGTTGAACCCAACCCAGCTTTGGCAGGGAATGTTACTTTCCTCTGGGGCCATGACAAACCGCCTGGACCGTTTGGAAACGGCAGGATATATAGAGAGGCTTGCCGATCCCAATGACAGACGAGCTACCTTGGTTTCCCTAACAGAAAAAGGTTTAAAGTTGATTGATGAGGCAGTTGTCCTTCACACCAAAAACGAAGATGCATGTGTTGAGGATTTTACTGAAAAGGAAATTGCAGAATTGAATTCTCTTTTAACAAAATTAAAAAAATCAATCGAAAAGAAAATAAAGAATTAACTATAGTTTGGTGATATTAAGCTTTTATATTTATGGACCACTCAGTTAAAATGTAAAAGTAAAATTTACAAAATCAAGAATTGGCATTCGGTAACCAAACAGAAAAACAAGTTCCTTGCTTAATTTCTTCCAACTCGATTTTTCCATCCATTTGCGAAATAATTTTTTTACAAATATCGAGTCCTAAACCCATTCCCCCACCATCTGGTTTTGTAGTAAAAAAAGGATCAAAAATTTTTCCTTTAATTGAATCAGGAATACCAATACCTGAATCAATGATGGATACTTTGATCCATGGATCGATCCATTGGATTCTAATTTCGAGTGTTCCGTTATAGGACATTGCTTGGAGCGCATTGTTTAGTAAATTAATCCAAACCTGATTGAGTTTGTCTCGATTCCCCTTACATCGTTTATCAGTTAAATAGGATTTTACTATATTTACTTTTGTTAGATTGTAATGATAGAGAGAAAGTATTGTCTCCATTTCAAAAATGATATCAACAACCGTATTTCCATTTAAAATATCTTTATCTGAAACAAGATAACTTTTTAAAGCCTTAATCACATGAGTTGCTTTCTCTGAAGCAACAGAGATAATCTGATTGGAGCGAAAAGCATTCGTGATCCGAGCTACCGCTTCCAAAATCTGCAATGAACGGTCACTTTCTAATATAGTTTTAAGTTCATCATTCAAACGGAAGGCTCCCGTTTCTAGTACCAGCTGTATATGTTCTCCATATAAATCCATCTTTTCGACATTTATATACTTAGCGGCCAGTTCTTTCTTGATTAACCTTTCGACTTTTCCTTCAAGGAAAGTCTGATTCTTCAAACTTTCTTCCAATACCTTATGGAATAACAATGAATCTTCTTTGCTAAATCCAACAATTGTTTCGATTACTTCGTTTAATTTATGATTCAAAAAATCCGAAAGAGAAGAGTTTGAAGATACGATAGCACCAAGTGGAGTGTTTAATTCATGAGCCATCCCAGCAGCCAACTGCCCAAGGACAGCTAATTTTTCTGATGCCAAAAGCCTATCCTGTGCTTCCGTAAGTTCTTTTAAAGTGTTGAGTAGACTTTGGTTTAAAACTTGCAAGTATTCATTAGAATGTTTCAATTCTTCGGTACGGACTTCCACTTGTTTCTTTAAATTTTCTGAATATTGTTTATTCAAACGACGCCACTGTATTAACCCAACAATAACAAAAGAGAATACAAGAATTCCGAACGAATAATAAATCCAATCATAGTTAGTTGGCGGATTTGGATCGTATATAAATCCTTTTAAATTAATATTTTTCGGAAGCATACCAAGTTCAAAATACACATCATTGATATGTTTCCATCGACCTGGGTTCATATATCCCATCTCAACAAGAACATGTTGGATGAGTGGAGTCATTTGTGCGGCTTCAAAAAGTAATCTTTCTTTGGGGTTTCTTTGAGAATACTTTTCGTAAATCAAATCAGCAATTTCTTCCTGATGACTCATTGCATACTGCCAACCACGCAGACTAGCTTCTCGAAACGCTTTCACTCGTTCTGGATGTTCACGAATTTCTACTTCACTCGTAAAAAAATTGTCACCGTAAAAATCTATCCCGGCAACTCTCGGCGAGTATGCAACATATGGAAAACCCGCTTTTTTAAAATCATAACTTTGTGTCGTTGCATAACCTGAATAAGCATCTGTTCTTCCTTGGATCAAATCATCAGGTTTAAATCTATGTTGTAATAATTGTAAATCGCTTAGTTTGATTCCTTCTTTCTTTAAATAGGCAACAATTTCATCCATACGCGGAGTTAACATCACTCGTTTCCCAACGAGATCATGAATGCTTTGTATGTTTGAAGATTTTTTAAAAAATAAAACAGAAGGAGAATGTTGAAAAATCACTGCCAGAACAACCACTGGTTTTCCTGCGTACCTCT
This sequence comes from Leptospira chreensis, assembly GCF_016919165.1. Classification (GTDB taxonomy): domain Bacteria; phylum Spirochaetota; class Leptospiria; order Leptospirales; family Leptospiraceae; genus Leptospira_A; species Leptospira_A chreensis. The sequence continues at coordinate 125,938 of NZ_JAFFPS010000026.1, read as the reverse complement.
CCTGAATTAATTCATTACTTCCGACTCCGTATTGGCCAGTGGAACGAATGACCTTTTCATGAATTCCTTTGATTCCAACAGTACTTTCTAAAATTTCTACATCGAGGCCGACATCCCGATAATATCCTTTTTCGAAAGCAGCATAGTATCCAGCAAACTGGAATTGGTGAAACCACTTCAGATGGAGGGTTACTTTTTCCATTCCGAAAATAGGGAAATAGCACGGCAGTACAAGATAAACTAAGAAGACATAGTAAAATCTTTTAGAGACAGAGCTCCTTCCCATAGTCTGCTTTTTATATAGTTTGTATTTTTCAAATCAATGAATTTAATCAAAATTTTAGGATTTTATTACTAAGATCAAACGAAGTCATAAGGCAATTAATATCGTCATATGCAGGAAAAATAAAAATTCATCCGTTGATTCTGGTTTTCACTTTATCAATCCAATCCAAATTTAATTTTGCCTGTTTTTCCGCATATTCAAGAGTTAAAAACCAATATTCTTGATCTGGGTGTTTGTCCCAATCTGTATTTAATTCTTTTTGAAAACTCTTCAGAGTTTTTAGATCTTCTTTTTGTTTGCGAATCTCTTCTTCCAATTGTTTTGTTAACAATTTTGGATTCATATGCCTTCCAAAAAATACCTTAAATAACAATTCGTTTCTTTTGTTGGATTGAATGGGTGATTCGTCCATCCATCGTCGAAATGTTTCTAATCCCGGCCGAGTGATTTTATATACTTTTTTCTTTTTTCCACTAACGTCTGTTTTTTCCCATTCACGGATCAAACCATCTTCCTCTAACTTTGAAAGAGTGGGATAAATTTGACCGAAACTTTCGCTCCAAAAAAAACTAATCGTGGATTCAATGTACTTCCGAATTTCATATCCATTCATTTCACATTGGGAAAGAATTCCCAACAGGGCATATTGTGTTTTACTTTCTCGTTTCATTCGATTCTTTTAGACCGTTTATAAATTGATAGTAGGCAGAGATAACTTCTTCGGGCGACTCAATTTGTGGCCAATGGCCGATCCTTTCGGATAAAAAATATATAGATTTTGATGGAAGAATTTCTGCAAAACGATTTGCCATATGTCTACCCGAGTTTGGATCTATCGGGCCACAGATATAACAGAATGGTATTGGTGTAGTTTTCATTGAATGAATCCATCGATTCTGATAACGAACCTTTGCAAATACCAATCGACCGATCAAATAAGCAATTGATTTGCCATCTTTAAAATTCAAAATCTCCCAAAAGATATCTAACCATCTTTCATTTGGTTGCGTGTTAGGTCCAAAAACTCGGAAGAGCGAAGTTTCTACAGATTTACGACTCATTCTTTTGCTTAAAAATTTCCCGATACCGCTTGGAGTTTGGGATAACAACCTTTGAATGAGTCTTGGTTTATAAACATCGGTAAACAAACCTCCATTCATAAAAGCAACCGAACGAATTTTGAATGAATTCTTTTCGGGTGATGATAACATCTCCTGAACAACACTGACTGCTAAATCATGAGCCAAAATTTCTGCTTCTGTTACATTCAGATGTTTGGCAACTTCATTGACTATCTCTGCATATTCCTCAAACGAATAACTATGATTTTGTGGTTTATCAGAAAACCCCATTCCTAAAAAATCCAAAAGAATAATCTTTCTGTTAATAGATAATTTTGGGATCACCAAACTCCAATCGAAACTATTAAATGGATAACCATGTAATAGAAACAAACATTCTCCCTCTCCGATGGTTCGATAGAATATGGAATGACCTTTGAAGTTTAAGTATTGCCCATTGGATTCAAAGTCGTTTAGTTCCGTATTAGAAAATTTCATATCATTCTCCCTTGATTGCTAAAGACTCTACCAATTTTGTCCATTTAAGAAAATGTTTGGATTTGCGGGTTCTCACTTCTCCGAGAGTGGTTACCTTTACCTTGGAGACTCCACAAAATTCTAATGTACCAAACTTTAACAATTGGACACCAGGAGATTTATTAAACCATCGATAATACCAACCAGGTGCATCCATAGTCACTATGATTCGAGAAGTTTTCCCTAACAAAAGTTTTTCGGGAAAAGGAGAGTCTTTTCTATACTTAAAAGCGAATCCTGGCAAAAAAACTCGATCAATCCATGCTTTTAATAGAGCAGGCATACTTGCCCACCAACTAGGAAATACAAAAACTAAATGTTCCGCTTCCGATATTAGTTTTTGGCTTTGAAGCAAATCCGGTTCAAGGGTTTGAACTATGTCCTTTTTATGGCCTGCATATAAGTTATAATCAAATTTTAACTCAGAGAGTTTTAAAAGATTCACATGGTGACCCGATTCTTTTGCTGCATTTACATAAGTTTCCGCCAAATGACCACAAAGGGAATTTGGGTTTGGATGGCCGAGGACAACAAGAAGATTCCTTTGGTTTGTTTTCATAACTCCACCATATCTAATAGATATATTTATCAGCTATATCTATTAGATATGTTTTGTCAATGGAAAAATGGGGATTTTTTTGAGAATTGTCCTAAACAGTAAACTTCAAATTACTGCTATATGCGACGATGTTCAGAAATTATTGTTCAACACATAATAATTTTAATGAATTATTACATGCATATGTAGCACTCAAAAATAGATTAGTTGTTTGCTGAGTCCTTAATATGTAGGCTGATTCTGTATTAGTGACTGCGACCCATGTAAAACAATGGTTTGCTCCATATACCCATCCAGTAGAACCACCAAACCATGTCCCGTAGTTAACGGAATCAATAGCGTTTGTGAATGGAAACTGAAGTAGTGACGTATTATCCGTATTAGCAACTAAAGTAGACCCATCAGTTAAATAATAATGAGCATTCGGCTTTAATACCCAGTCTACTTGAGCGTCTCCTAAATTCGCGGTAGTAGATGCAATCCGAGTGGTTCCATTCAGAATCATAGCTTTACAAATAGCGCCAGACGGACAGTGAGTATCTAAACTGCAGATCGCATCAGCTCCAGAAACTGCTCCAAATCCACCTCCCTGGTATGGATTTGTGGATAAAAACATTCGTTTCTCATTATCCAGGATTTGCATTTCAATTTCTCTTGGGTTTAGATCCAAACTAGTATCAATTGAAGTTGGAATTAAAATTACACGGAACGGTCGATTCCCATTGAAAGCAGAATCGTTTATCGCAGTGACTTGAATGTTTTGTGGTTTTGACCAATTCGTAGCATCGAAACTAAGTTTAGTAGGATTGATGGTTGCATAGGATGGATGAGAAAGCGATAACTGAACTTCAACATTAGCTCCTGGAATTTCTTTCAGAGTCACACTAAAGAGTGACGAACTACCAACTGTTAAACTCCCACCACCTTCCGAAACACTACCTTGTTTAGAATTCACAACGACGACAGAAGGGTTGAGTTCAATCATACCTGTTGAACAATAACTTTTAGTTCCCCCGATTAAATTAAAAACTAATACGGATTCCAAAAAGGAATCCGAACTAATATCGCAGGCATTGTTTAATGATTTGTCATTACAATAAAAAACAAAAACTAAAAATGGAATGAATAAATAACGAAACATAAAAAATAAAAGATCTGATTGCCTATGCCAAACTTGATGTATTTAGTATAGTCGCAATCAATAATATTAATTCTATAATTTATTACCAACAGTTATCGTATTCCCTTAGACTAACAGAAATAAGTCTAAACGATGTCGGCAAATTCATGACGTTTCATTTTGGTTCTAGAGGATACTTCTACTAAACTTTTAGGGAATTCAAAAAAGAATACATCAAGTTCTGAATCAATTGTTTTGTAGATGGATCGATGATTTGGCCATCCACTGCCACTTTTCCTTTAACACCAGAAATCAAAAGGTTTGTATCTTCGAATAAATTGGCACCAATTGTTTTTAATACCAAAAGTAAAGATTCATGTGCCTTCTCTCCAACAGAAGCAGCAGTGATCAAAGCAACTGGTTTGTTTGTAAATACCACAGAAGAAACGGCCCATTCCAATGCATTTTTCAGCACACCGGGAATACTAAATACATATTCTGGGGAACAGATAAGGATACCATCGGCATTTTGAATTTCATTTAAGAAGTCTTTTATGATCACCGGAGTTTCTTCCTCGGCAATACCAGATAAGAAAAAAGGGAAATCTGAGATTCCCTCGTATACATTCATATCACAAGCTTCAGAAAAATCACGTTCTAAGGTTTGCAGAATTTTTTTGTTATATGATGTAGGGCTAATTCCACCAGAAATGGCAAGAATTTTTGGTTTTGGATTTTTCATGTTCTATATAGACACCCCCATTATTTTTTTGGTTCCATCTGTTTCCTTCGTATAAGAAAATAATTTTAATATCGAAAACTTTTCATATCCATTGTCTTCTGTTTGGTATTCCCAAAGCCAACCCCACAGGCTTCCTCTTTTCACATATCCTCTTTCCATTTCTGTTTTTTCCTGATACAACGCACCCAACAATATATATGTTGAATACTGGTTATCAGATTTGGTTTTATTGTGGTAATAACCAAGACCTGCAAACATTAACTCTGTTTTTTCTTCATTGGAATCAAAAAGATAATAGAGAAATGGGCCATAGAGTCTTGATTTTTCTCCAACCGCATCGGCCGTCCTGACTACTGGGAAAAAATTATAAATGGTTTTGTAAGATTTGTCGTCGTATCCCAACCACAAAAATGTCATCTTATCAATGTTCAATGGTTTTCTTTGGAAATCCCATAACAAACCGCCTAAACTTTGAAACTCATAACTCGATTCAGAATTTTCCGATTCAACTAAAAACAAAAAGTTATAATAGTGACCAGTTCGATTCCATTTGAAATAGTTTAAGAAAGTAAAAGTAGTAAAAGTATCACTACTCCAGGAATTGAATGACAGAGGAATCACGTGAAAACTAGAACTTGATTTATAAAATGGGAATACCAACAGGTGAGATAATGTTTCCTTTTGCTCTGTATTGAGTGGAGATTTTGTTTTAGAGTTAGTTGTTAGATCTCGTTCCCCATACCATTCCCAATCGATAAACCATAATAAATTCGTCCTTGTTCCGTTCTCTCTCCAGTTTCGATAGAAAAAAGGAGTGACCCAGATTGTACTTTCTTTTTGGTAATGAAAAGAATTTCGATTTTCATAAGAAATCCATAAAGGCCAAAACAAGAAGTTACTATGAAGTGATGAAGGGTTTTCCATCTTTTTATAAACAGAGACTAATGTATATGTGTTACTCATCTTAGTTTCGTTTCTCTGGTAATTACGATGAATATAAAAAGGAAGAAATCTATGACCTGAATTTACATCAGATTCATAAATATTAACGAGAGGCCAAAGGTAAGAACGTTCTTTCCGATTGTTTTCTTTAGAGTCTTCGGTTAAATAAACATTTAATAGATAAGCACGAAACTCGGAATCCTTATCTTTTTGTTTTCCATATAACGGAAACAATACCTTGTATTCCAAGTCATCCGATTGATAACTAAACCAAATTGGGAAAAAAGGCGGTAACAAAACTACATTGTCTTCTGAGGCCTCATCCCAAGTGAACCAGGCGAGAGGTAATAATCGAATGTGTCTTTTGGAGTCTGCCCTTTCATAAGAAAAAATTCCAAAAAGTAAATTGTATCCGATAAAACTATCACTATTCTCACGATTAAATTCTCGTTTTTTTACTACCTTCGGATCATCAACATCACTAGGTTTTGGTTTTTTAGAATCCAAACTTCCATTCAAGATTTTGGTTCTTTGCGAATACCCGACCAAGTTATAAAAAATTCCAAAATCAAAGTCTAGATACAGATTTCCATCGTTAGTTGCCAAATTTACATTTGCCGAATTCTTTTTTGTATACCACAATAGATTGATATGATAGTCTTCTTCTGAATTGGAATAATTAATATATAAAGGAAAAATAAGATCAAATTCCTTACCTGGAGCTCGGTAATGCGCCAAAAATGGAAACCCAATCACAAGTAGTTTGTCCTTTGCTTTATCCTTTGAATAATAGATGGGGCCGAACCAATATTCATTAAAGTTAGCTCTGTAGTTTTGGTAAAACAAAACCAAAGGCAGGAATAAATAGTTTTCTTTGGAATAATAGATTACGGGGAAGATCGAAAATTCATGAAATCCTTTTTCGTCATTAATTTCCGAATGAATCAAAGTCAATAACCGCGTGTAATGATTTCTGTTATCACCGACTTTTTCACGATTATGATAATATAACAAAGGAATAACGGGAAATCCAAATTTGCTTTCCCTATCACTCGAATTGGAAAAGAAAAAAGGAATGGTTGTTAAATAGGAACTATTGGAATCACTCCCCCAAAAAACCAATGGATAAAAAGATTGGTCTAGAGCATCTTTTTCTTTGGTTCGATTTACATTGATAATCCGTTTGTATTCGCGGTTATCCGATTTACTTTGAATATGATAATAGAAGGGAAATATAGATTTTGTTTTGGCTTTTGGATAATCATAATAACGATAGAATCCTAAAGCTCGAACAGAATAATGGTTTGTCCAATTTTCTATGTCATATAAAATATTACTGGCTGTAAACTTAGCGCTTCTTTCGCTCCCATATACTTGGATTTCTTTTTCTGATTCTAAATCTGGCCAAGTTTTTGCTTCCATTCCATACGAGAATGTAAAGATAATGAAAATTAAAATATATTGATAGAAATTGATTCCCATTCGCTAAAAACCCATAATGAATGAATCATAACTGTGATCGTTTTTAAGCAAGAAATTACTTTTAATATTTATAAGTTTCCACTACAGTTTGTAGATGTTCCCCCGTGACCTCGATATCTTTTGCTGTTTCCAGGAGAACTAATGAATTATCCGCAATGACTTGGGTTCCTGTGGCGATGGTTTCAATGGATTTAGAAATTTCTTCAACGGCAATTTTTTCCTGAGAAGCCGCATTTAGAATATGAAGAGAATTTTCATTGATCTTATGAACCGATTCCACAATACGATTGGTATCTTCTGTTTGTTTGTCTTGGGCAGAACTTACAAGTTTTGCGGTCTCTTGGATTTTTGTTATATTATTCAATAATTCTCGAAAACTTGCTTCCGTGTTCATCATCAATCCCACACTGGTTTTGATTGCAGTTTTAGTATCTGTCGTTAATGACTGGATATTGCGAGTGTTATGTGCAGTTTGTTCCGCAAGTTTTCCTATCTCTTGGGCAACGACAGCAAACCCTCGGCCAAGATCACCTGCTCTTGCCGCTTCAATGGCGGCATTGAGTGCGAGCAAGTTGGTTCTATCCGAGATTTCATTGATGATATTCACAACTTCATCAATCAACTCTGCTTTTTGATTTACAATATGAATGGAATCAGCCGTATTTTTTGTGGTTAACATTCCATCATTTGCTTGTTTGTAAAATTCTTCTGTTAGATTTGTCATTCCTAACATAGCATTAGCAACGTCCGCCATAGCCATTTTAAAGTCAGAAGTAACTTTTTCGATTTCTTTTAAATGGTCCGCTTGTGTCGAAATGCTTAAAAAAACATTTTCTACGGATGCGGCTAACTCTTCCGTTGCCGCCGATGTTTCTTCTGTCGAGGCTGCTTGGTCTTGGGTAGTGGCCGAATAATTACGAACTAAACTGGCGGCATCTTTTGATTTATTAGATAACTCACCAGATACTTGTCTCAGAATGAAAACAATCTCAGTGATATTTAAAATGAAAACCCCCATCCATTTGAGAAGGCCTCCGATTTCATCATTAATTCCATAATCTAAATTTTCCTTTAGTTCGCCAGAACCGCGGACAATTTGACTAATGATATTTGTACTATCTCGTATTACGGACATTATACTTTGTATAATCAAATATTGTAAAATGATTAAAAAAACAAGGATGACTACCGTGACAATGGTCATCATTGTCGCATAATTTTTAGCATGATCCGCTCTTGCTTTGAATTTCTCAGCGAGCTGTTTCGAAATCATATGGTTCACATTAAAAATTTGATCAATTAAATTGGTTGTAGCATTGTAATATTCCAGAGGTTTTGCTGTTGGAATTTTTTCATTGATAATCTTATCTTGGATGAGTTTGTGTAAGGTTGGAAAATCAGCCTCTGCGTGTTTATAGGCTTCAATAATAGCCTTACTATCAGAATTGAATTTGGAGATGAAAGCAATACTTATAGAAATGGATTCGAAATAGCCCTGATTTGCCCCCATAATTTCTTGGAGTAAATTTTTTTCAGATTCTTCTGCATTTGCTCCTTTACCTACATATGCCAAACCCGTTGCACGCAGTTGTCCTAGTTTTTCGGCCAAATAAGGCAATTTGGAAAGTGATACATCGATCATAAAGTAAGTGTCTTTATCAGGATCCAAAAACAAACCGGATGATTCCCCCACTTCACTATTTACATTTAACATTTTTTTAATGAGACTTACATGTGCTAGGTAACTTTCCTTGGGAGTCAAACTTGGATTCACTTCTTTGAGATGTTTCCAATCCTTATATGTTTCCTTGGAAAGTTCATAAACATGAAAGTGTTTGCCTTCCTCTTCATTTAAATCTAAAAATGATTTAAAGGCCGAATCTAGTTTATTTTCAATTTGCAGAGAACCTTCTTTGGCAGTTGGATCACCGCTCAAAACACGAGCCATAAGACCTCGATGTTTTGCTGTTAGCTGCATAAGATTAGTCAAACTCAAGTTAAACTCGGAACCTTTGAGTCGATTGAAAGCATCTTCATACTCAACTTTTTTGATTAGGATTAGATTGATTCCTAAGATGATCATCATACTAGCCATAAGGCCAGAAACGAAAAGAAGTTTGGTTTTGATTTTAAATTTATAGACTAATTTTTTAGGATTTAATGTAAAACCAGACCCTTGATGATTCGGGTTTAGATAAAATTCTTCTCCTTTTTTGATTTGGTTTTCAGAAGCCGAACGTTCGACATACATATGTCCAATAGTATTTCCCTTACTGTCATAATAGGGAGTCACCGTTGTATTGGCCCAAAAATAATCCCCCGATTTGGTTTGGTTTTTTAAGATACCGTTCCATGGTTCATTGAAGTTTAAGGTTTTGGATATATTGGCTCTAACCGACGGGGGTGTTTGTGGATGTTGTATTTTTTGAATCGAATGACCGAGTAATTCACTCTTATCAAATCCAATCAGCTTAAAAAACTCGTCATTCACCGATACAACATTCCCCCTGAGATCTGTTTTGATGGTAAGTGTTGTGTTTTGTGGAATTTTAACCTGGATCGCCATGCACAGTGCTCCGAAATCGAAATAGGATAGAAGTGAAAAGGAAACTAAATCTTAGGAATTAAGAAAAACGAGAAAGCAAGCAATGATTAGTACATTTATTTCCAAACTTGGAAATTCTTTTTTACGGAAACTGGAAAAAAAAGCCTCTCATTCCAATGCCGTCACTTTGCGAACAATAGGAATCTCTGGCAGATTCTTCGGCAGTAAAAACGCCCCTATGAAGAAAACTCCTAGGTCTGATCTCCACACGAAAACATAAACCTAACAACAATTAAATCAATTTAATCTTTAAGTCAAAAAGTTCAGAGAATTTATTCCCTAAAACAAAAACCCTATCGACTTACCACTAAAGAAGAACACCTCAGACTTCTGCAGAGAGAATAAACAAAACATATATTAGTTCATGACTCAAGAAACTGGCTTCTTAAATCAAACATATCGCCAAAGACATTGTTTTATAAAATTAATTCTTGTTAGTTTATATGAACAAAAAAGAAATAATTTAGAACTATTCTTTTTATAATTATAATTATAAGTGCCACCTAACATAAATTTAAATTCATTCTAAAACAGGAATTCATAGATTTATAAAAAACGAGTCGCAATTGTTTTATTTAAATTATTATCGTGTACATTCTGACATAAAATAAATCGCTGCTACCAAAGCCAGTGGTTCGTTTTATACAAAGCGAAATTAAGTTTCATTAAATTCACAGAAACAATCGGAGGGTTACGTAGTGGCCGTAAAGAAAAACGATGTCATTATCATCGGAGCGGGAATCGCTGGTTTGGTGGCGGCATACGAATGCCTCAACCAAGGAAAATCTGTTTTAATCATTGAAAGGAATACCAAAGAACACCTTGGCGGACTCGCCAAATTATCATTTGGTGGAATGGCTTTAGTAGGCACTCCCTTACAAAGACGTTTGGGTATAAAAGATAACCCTGCCATTGCTTTAGATGATTGGCTTTCTTTCGCTGACTTTGGTAAAGAAGATATTTGGCCCAAACACTGGGCGAAACAATATGTCAATGAAAGTGAGAAACAAGTTTATCATTGGTTACTTGGTCTCGATCTAAAATTTTTCCCGGTGGTCAATTGGGTAGAACGAGGCCAATACAAACGAGGTAATTCCGTACCCCGTTATCATGTACTTTGGGGAACAGGACATCGTCTTGTGGAACGTTTCGAAGAATTATTAAAAAATCATCCACGCAGTGCCGGTTTGAGTTATCTCTTTGAACACAAAGTTACAGATTTGATCCAAGAAAATGGAAAAATAGTTGGTTGTATCGCCGAACAAGAAAATACGATTAGGAAAGATTTATCATTTTTTGCTGACCACATTGTGGTGGCAACAGGTGGGATCACTGGTTGTTTAGATAAAGTAAGGGAACACTGGCACAAACCTTGGGGAGAGGCTCCGAAAGAGATGCTCAACGGCTCTCATCCTTTTGCTGATGGATTGGTCCATGATGCAGTGAAGCGACATGGAGGAAATCTAACTCATCTAGATAAGATGTGGAATTATGCTGCGGGGATTCCTCATCCCAAACCACAATTCGAAGCTCATGGACTGAGTTTGATCCCTTGTAAGTCTGCTTTATGGTTGGACCACTCAGGGCGCAGGATTGGACCCGAACCAATGGTGACTGGTTTTGATACCAATGAACTTTGCCATCGGGTCTCGCAATTAGAAAAACCATACACTTGGCAACTACTCAATTGGCGAATTGCTGCCAAAGAACTTGCGGTTTCTGGTTCCGAACACAATCCGATGATCCGAGATCGAAAACTATTTTCTTTCTTAAGAGAAGTTTTACTCGGCAATCACCGCTTAGTCAGACAGTTGCAACAAGAGAACGATCATTTTATTGTCGCTCGTGATTTACGCGAGTTAGTTGGTAAAATGAATCTCTTAAATGGGGACGAGGCGATTGATTACGAAGTATTAAAACACGAAGTGACTCAATTTGATGATGTCATCAAACGAGGAAAGGGGCTTTGGAACGACGACCAATTGAGACGGATCCAACATGCCAGAGGATGGCGCTCTGACCGAGTGCGCACCTGTAAACCGAAACCCATTCTTGATCCCAGTGCGGGACCTCTCATTGCCATCAAACTGCGGCTCATTACACGCAAAAGCCTAGGGGGAATCCAAACCGATTTACAAAGTCGCGTCTTGGATACGTTAGGTGCTCCGATCCGAGGGCTTTATGCCATCGGGGAAGCTGCCGGATTTGGTGGTGGTGGGGCCAGTGGTTTTAAATCTCTGGAAGGAACCTTTTTATCTGGTTGTATCTTAACAGCAAGGGCTGCCGCAAAATCAATCAATGCTGGTGTTTAAAGAAAGTAATCAAAAATTACAAAGGAAATAAAACATGAAAAAAACAGGTGCTTGGTTAGTAAGATATGCTCTGGAACAAATGGGAGTTCGTTATACCTTTGGAATTCCCGGAGTGCATAATACGGAAATCTATGATGAACTGAACAGTTCTGATTCGATCACTCCTATGCTCGTCACCCATGAAGGTTGTGGTGCGTTTATGGCCGATGCGATTAGTCGTACAAGTGATTCGATTGGCACTTTACTCATTGTGCCCGCAGCAGGTGTGACTCATGCAGCAAGTGGAATCGGAGAAGCTTTTTTAGATGGGATACCCATGCTTGTCATCGCTGGTGGGGTACGGAGTGATTCCCAATTTAAGTACCAATTGCATGATATGGACCAACATACATTACTCAAACCCATTACTAAAAAAACCTTTAAAGTCAAATCGCAAGAAGAAGTGGTAGAGACACTTTACCAGGCATATCAAATTGCTGTTAGTGGAGAGCCGGGGCCTGTGTTTGTAGAAATTCCTGTGAATATACAACTTTATACTGGTTCTGTGGAATCTCTTCCCACATACAAAGAGTATTGTCAGGCGCAAACGGTAATCCACACTCTATTTCCTTCAGCGAGTCTTGACGAAGCGGTGGAGTTACTCGTTCAGGCGAAGGCACCTGGCTTGTTTTTAGGTTGGGGAGCGGTGGATACAACAACGTCCACTTTAGAAATTGCCGAACTACTGGGTGCACCCGTATCTACCACCTTACAAGGATTAAGTTCATTTCCAAACAATCATCCTTTGCATTGCGGAATGAGTTTTGGGGCTGCAGCGGTTCCTGCTGCAACAAAGGCATTTTCTGATTGTGATTGTTTACTGGCGGTAGGAACTCGTTTTGCCGAAATTGCAACAGCCAGTTTTGGTGTGACTGTGCCGAAAAATCTAATTCATATCGATATCAATCCCGATGTGTTAAGTGCCAATTACCCTGCCAAAGTAGGCATTACCGGTGATGCCAAACTCATACTGCCAGAACTTGTCAAAAGGCTGAAATTAAAACTCCAACTAACGGATCACAATCGAGAAGAACGGAAAGAAAAAATCAAATCGGATATCCTAAAAAATAAACAGGCTTACACGGAAGAATGGTTCCAACATGATAGTAAGGATAGAGTCAATCCCGCACGATTTTTCAGCGTATTACGTGCCACCTTACCGGATGATGGGTTTGTTGTAGTGGATGATGGCAACCATACCTTTCTTACAGCAGAACTCATGCCGATCCATAAACCAAGGCATATGATTTCTCCCACAGATTTTAATTGTATGGGTTATGCGGTGCCAGCAACCATCGCCACCAAACTTGCAAATCCCGAGAAAGCAGTAGTAGGCATCATTGGAGATGGAGCTTTCCTTATGACATGTATGGAAATTGTGACTGCCAGTAGGAACCAGATCGGAGCCATATTTACTGTGTTCAATGACGGTGAGTTATCTCAAATTGCACAGGCACAACAAGTTCCTTACAATCGCAAAACTTGTACAGTTCTTGGAACCACTCGTTTTGAAGGGATCGCCCAAGCCACCGGTGCCGAATATTTACGGATAGAATCCAATGAGGAAATCCAAGAAAAGTTAGAAACCGCCTGGAATCTCACAAAGGAAGGCCGTCCTGTGATTTTGGATGTCCATATCGATTACAGTAAAAAAACCCGTTTCACCCAAGGGATCGTAGGAACGAACATAAAACGTCTGCCATTTGCTGCAAAAATTCGAATGATCGGCCGGGCCCTGGTGCGAAAAGTGACTGGATAGGACTATTTTGTTTTGCGAATCTTACTGGCACCCATGGAAGGACTCCTCGATTACCGATTGCGTGATACACTAACACGCGTAGGTGGGTTTGATGAATGTGTCAGTGAATTCATTCGTGTGAACGATACCCTCCTCCCTTCCCATCGATATTACAGATATGTTCCCGAGTTGTATGAAGGTTGCCGAACCAAAGCAGGTGTTCCCGTAAAGGTCCAACTTCTCGGTTCTGATCCCATTTGCATGGCAGAGAACGCCAGTAAGGTGGCATCTCTTGGTGCCTACGGAATTGATATTAACTTTGGATGTCCGGCTCCTACAGTGAATAGGAATCGTGGTGGAGCGGCTCTTCTCAAAGAACCCGATCTTATGTTTGCGATTGTAAAAGCAATTCGTAGTGCCGTTCCGAAAGAAATTCCTGTGACAGCAAAGATGCGACTTGGTTTTGATTCCACCGAACTAGCGCTAATTTGCGCAAAGGCTTTGGAAGACGGTGGGGCCGAAGAAATCGTGGTCCATGCGAGAACCAAAACAGACGGATACAAACCTCCTGCCTATTGGGATTGGATTGCAAAAATTGGTTCTACGGTCAAGGTTCCTGTTATTGCCAATGGAGAAATTTGGACTGTAGATGATGCCAAAAGGTGCCGTGAAGTTTCAGGTTGCAGAGACATTATGATTGGTCGAGGTGTCGTTGCAAACCCTGCTCTTGCTTTAATGATTCGTAAGGAAAGAAACGAAAGTCTCTCTTGGGAAGAAATGAAAGAAATTTTATTTCAGTATTGGTTGAGTTTAGAAACTGATATGGAAGCAAAAAGCCGAGCTGGAAGGATCAAACAATGGTTACACTATTTATCTCGCCAATACCCAGAAGCCGAAAAGGATTTTGAAACTGTAAAACGATTCACAAACTTGGATGATTTTTCCAAGTATTTGAATACCGCAGTCGTAATCACATAAATCAAAAAATAGAGCTAGGCAAAGCTTTCGTATCAGGTTAACCGATCATCAATAGTTACGAGATAATTTGACTAACCGTAAACTGAATCATCTTATTTAAGTTTTTTATAAATGGCAAAATCCGAACCAAAAACATAGGATTAATAATTCTAAATCTGAAATTGGCTTTGGTTCTGGTCTATCGATCACTTCACCACCGGTATCTGTTGGTGGTGGCGGAGGTGGGACTACTGGAGCAACACCTGGTAGATGCCAACCCATACTTTTGATTTTAGCGGCTACCTGCTGGCCCCAAACGGAAAGTCCAATGGCATTCGGGTGCACAATATCCCCCATCAAAGCATCATTCACAACCCAAGGCTCTCCCGTGACTGGACTTATAAATTTTTCCCAGATTTGTAAGTATTCGAGAGTTAATCCTTGCGCTTGGAAATACGGTCGTCTCCTGGCTTGTATTTCAGGGTATTGTAACTCTTGGCGAAGCATCAGATGGGTAGGTATTGTTCCAGGTGCACTAATATTCGCAGCGAGCCAACAAAAATAAGGAGCCAACGCATGTGGCGGTATTGTCATTCCAAAACATTTTTTATCTTCATTGATCGGAATTGTTAAAGCAACAGATGTCACTCCTCCCAACAAATCCATCATCGACACACCATTATATTCGGTTAAAATAGCGTTTAAGATTTCTTGAATAGAAGCTTGCGCATTGGCAAAAGAAATTTGATCTGAAATGGATCGCCTATGAAGTATATACTGATATTTAAAATTAAATGTTCTAAATGCAAATCCCTTATGTTCATCCGGTAGCCCTAATATTGCAGACCATCCAATCGCTGGATAATTCCCCACAATTAAAACATTTTTTCTTTTTTGGTAAAAGAGAGTAACCGATCTTTCAATATTATTGAGTGCTCGGTTGATGTATGCATCTCCATTCCAAGGCATAAGCATGATCATCAACATATTCTGCAAATAATCATTCCCTCCAATTTCAAACGCAACATTCGGTGCGATTGAATAATTTGGCCGTACCAGACATGCTTTCAAATGTGCTAACATTTCAATCGAACTATCGCCACCATGGCCAAAGTTTTGGATGTTCCAACTCGGATCCGTGCCTAAATAAAAATCCAAACTAGACACTCCATAAAATAGGCCAAGGGAAAAAGAAACTCCAGGATAATCTGCGGACGGAATTACTGGCGCATAATACAGTGCTGGATTAATTCCCATGGGAACTGCATTGGCAAAATCAATGCGACTATCTCCAAAGAAAGTTACCCTAGTTTTTGAGTAGTAAAGTGGATTTACTGGATCAGGCGAAGTTTGCATCGGTGGTGAAAACTTAGAGTTTGTATTGCAAGATTGAGTATCAGGTAAATCTGCAAATGGTTGTGAAAACAACATTGAATTTGCAAAAACCACTAAAGCTAGTATAAGAAATTTATTCAAGGTAGTGCCTCAAACGTGATGGTAGAGCATTTAGTCGTTGGGAATGATGTTGAGTTTGGTTCAATCAAAATCAAAATCATTTGATTCGCAAATGAAGGAATAACACATGTTTGTGTAGCCCCAGAAACATGGTTTGAAAATGTTCCAGAATCACAATTTACATCGGAATTGGTGGCAAAGACATTCGGTTTTGCGCATTTATAAACATAAAGAGTCACCCCACAATTCGGATAGTCGCCTGAGAGCGTAAACGCATATTTAAAACCATTGGAACCAGTTGTAATACGGTATTTCTGACTCAATGAACCTAAAGTGACTAGACTGTTTAAAGAAAGAGGAGTGGAATAATTGGGATTATCACAAGCAGAATCATAAGGCCCAGAAATTCTAAACAGTGTCTCAAACCAAATCACAAAAAACCCTTCGGCATTGCTCCGGCTTTCTTTCTTTGGATCTTCACAGGATACAAAACTTAAAACAAGCAATAGTAGTATCAATTGCTTCATATTACTTACCTCTCCTGACTGCTTCATCAATGGCTGCTTTGCGGAGGGAGACTAACCAATGTAAATTGGTCTCGATGATTTGTTTTTCACGTTCTGGTAAACTCACAAAATAGTCCTTCAAATAGGAATAAGCAAAAACCCCGAGGAAAGCATTCCCTCGCAAATGAGACAATTGCATGGAGGATAGTTTGGGAACTTCTTCCAGTGCTTTGGAGTAAAAATCATTCATAAGATTTTTTTTGTCCTGGTAACGTGTTTCCTGTTCATTCGCAGAAAGAGTCCTTAGTGGCAGCGGAGTTCCATTCTTCCAGGCAAGAGCCTCCTCATCCATTTCTGCCGGTGATAGAAATACATACTTGTTGAGTTCTGTGAAGTCAGACGTAGTTTTTTGCAGAGATTCTGGAGTTAATAGCTTTTGGGCATCCAAACCTTCTTCCAGTGAAAGAGAAGCAGTCAATTCCTCCTCACTCGGATAGTAAATGGCATTGGGATCATAGACATTTGTAATATTATGTCCCTCTTGTCCAGCAGAACCCTGCATTCCCAAAAGAAGCGGGGTGAGTTTGGCAGAGATTGCGTTTTTTCGATCGGACTGGTTGGGAATCGAATTTACGCAATAAGCAAAAAGGAAACTTAAGGAAACTTAAGGAAACTTAAGGAAACTTAAGGAAACCAAGATAAACATTCTAATTTTCATATGGGTATGACAGCGGTTATTCTATAAACTCCGAATCCGAAGGTCAACAATATTTTCGTATATCAAGCGTTATTTGACATGTTTGCAAAACTTATCTTAGTAAACTGAAATTAGAATTGACAGATACGAAGGACTATCGTATATTTGATCGTATGAAAGTAACAGCAATACTACCTGATGATTTAATAATCGAAGTTCAAAAATATACTGAAGGAAAAAATATTACTGATTCTCTGCAAAAGGCTCTCTCTGAGTGGGTTAAACTTGCAAAAGTAAAAAAACTAAATGAAAAATTAAGAAAACATCCTTTGCAATTTTCTAGTGAATTTAGTGCCGAAAAAATTAGAAGAATTAATAGAACATAATGATTTTAGTTGATACTTCTGTTTGGATTGAATTTTTTCGCGGCAAAGAACCATATTTTTCTAAATTAGTTGGATTGATTGAATCTTCTGATGTAATTGCTCACGAAGTTGTTTTTGGTGAATTATTACAAGGTTGCAAAAACAAAACTGAAGTCGCTTTTGTTTTAGATTACTGGGAAAGTTTAAATAATATTTTGTCTAATGGCACCTTCATTCAAGCAGGAAAATTTTCTTTTGAACATAAACATTTAGAGAAAGGAATTGGACTTATTGATTCTATCTTAATATTCGAAACCAAACAAAGAAATTTAAAACTTTGGACCTTAGATAAGAAAATACTAAAAATTCTTCCAGCGCAATTTATTTATGATATATAACGATTACATCGCATAACGGAAGATTAACGATAAATGATACAACGATAAAAGAACATATTTTTTCCAATTTCTTTAAAATCCATATCATTTATCTTTTAAGCCATTCTAGAATTTTTAGAAATTTTCCTTTCGATTCAGTTTCGCAAAAACTCTCATTATTTTTTCCTTCCAAAACGAACGATCTTCAATATCATATTCCTTATGTTCGAATCGTTTTCCAACTCTGAAATCCTATCCGGTATGATTACCCCAGCAGTCCTTGTTTCTGCCTGCGCTAGTTTGATCTTTTCCACAGCCAACCGACTGGGCCGTATTTTTGATCGTGTGAATTTATTAAAGTCGGAAGTGGAATTAATTTTAGAAGGCAAACGAAGGTTTCAAACAGAGCGAATGGTATATATGCGCCAACAGCTCTCTGTCCAAAAAAAACGGGCCGTTCTCATCCAACGTTCGATGGCGTTTTTGTATTTGGCCACTTCTCTCTTTGTGATTTCGAGCCTGACTTTAGCCATCACTCTTGCCTTTGCCAAAGATTTCGCATGGGTTCCAACGGTTGTAGCCATTACCGGAGGAATCTGTTTGTTTTTGGCCAGTGCCCTTCTTTTTTATGAAAGCAGATACAATCTAACATTCATTAATCGGCAAATTGAGTTTACGGAATTTTTGGAAAGGGAAGTGCAAACAAAGTAGAAATTTAAAAATCATTTCAAAAGAGACAGCCCCCAAAAGGAATTTTTGTTTTTCCTTTTGGGCGCCTCGAATCCGTTAGTTGACTAACAGATTATCTAAAACCGACCGCGTTATCCGCTCCAATCATTCGCATCGCGAAAGGATTTCCGCTACTAC
The DNA here is from genome assembly GCF_016919165.1 of Leptospira chreensis. Taxonomy (GTDB): domain Bacteria; phylum Spirochaetota; class Leptospiria; order Leptospirales; family Leptospiraceae; genus Leptospira_A; species Leptospira_A chreensis. The sequence goes on along the minus strand of NZ_JAFFPS010000026.1, from coordinate 107,291 downwards.
CGCTTGCGCTTGGATTTCATTTTAAATTTTCATCAAAACTCCTGGAAACTTCCTCGTGAGTTCAAAGTTTTTGTTTAGATACATCTTCTAAAAATTGCTCTAAACAACGGTAAGTTGCTTTTTCAGTTGCATATCCTACGCGTTGATTACCGCTAAACTTTTCTGACGTTGTTGCAGTTTCATCAGCTGCATACGTATTTGAAAAAATCTCTTTCTTATCTTTCAAAACAATAAATGTCAATGAAAGTTTATGTCTAGCATTGAAACCGCTGAATTCCTGAACTTCTTCTTTATCGTTATTGAGAACACGGAGCTGAAGATCCCCATTAAAATTAACAATTGATTTAAATAGATCAGACTCAATCAGACCTTTTCTCAAGACTGCGCGCATCGAAATTTGAGTATCACCTTTATTAAAACGATCAAGTGTGATACCTGGCTCAATCACTTCTAAAGATAAATTAATCTTTCCGTTTTTCGAATTTTTATATTGCAAAGGAGGAAGTTCTGCACAAGAGATGAAATTCAATAGGACTACAATGGATAAAACTCTAAATTTCATCTGATGATTCCTTTTGATTTCCAATCATTCAAAGCACTAAAGATTACGTTTCGAGTTGCTTTTTTTTCAACAACTGGCGAAAAGAAAAAAGGTGAAACTGGTATAAGCAACCAACCAAGATAACCTTCAACGTAAATTTTTTCTTGGTTGGATGCTAAAAGTTTATTTTTTGTATCATACAAAGAAATTTTTATATTGTGGTCTAAATCAACGCTCACTGGAAAAAGCATAAAAGTTAAACCTGAGAGAATTCCTAAACCCACAGAACTTTTGTCATTAAAATCAGACTCGTAGTACATCACATAATCATGAGGTTCATTTTCGTTTACCACTACGTTTTGAAATAAATTTGTATCTTTAAGGGTATCAACCATATTTTCCTTTAAGAGTGGCAAGTGTTGATAAGTTGTACTGTGTTTTCCATATCGTAGGTAATCACCATAATATTTTAATAGAATTGTTTTCTTTTCTTTAAATTCAGGATTTGGCGTATTGGCCAGGGAAGGATTTTCATACTTCACAAAGGAAATACAATTAAGTAATATTCCTAAGCAAGAAACTGAAATAATGATAATCCATTGACTAGAGGGTTTTTCTTTCAAATTCATCGGTCAAAGTGCAACAGAAACCTATGTTAGGTCAAATTGTTTTTAGCAAATAACAGATATTATTTCAACGTAATAAACATTTTAATTGTTCATAAAATACTGATAAAGATTCATTCGTATGAAATAATACAGTATCTAAGAATTCACCCAAATCATTGATTCGATTCTGAAAAATGAAATCAAATCTCGCATTTTGCCAAAGAGGATTCTATTCATATAAAAACCGATGATTCACTATATAGCAAACCAATCCCCGCGCCAGGGATCTGTAGGGCTTGGTCCGAGGAGGAGGAACTCCTACCGAGGACGGGAGCGAACGCGCACCCCGAAGGAGCCGGCCCGGGCGCCCAGAGTCGAAACTACGAACTTATCAGAATTAAAATGGAGGATTTTGGGAAGTCGCGTGCCAAAAAAGGTAGGTCGTGATAGAAGGAAACCATTGGGCGGCGGGTCTAGTTCCCCACCCTCTCATCGGGCGGGGAAATTGTATTCTCACCCCCACCCCCTCCGACCCTCTTTTGTAACAAATCTGACAAAAAAAAACGATTTTCCTGTCACCTTGGCTTTCTAGAACGGTAAGTAAAAATTAGATTCGGAAATTCCTTCATGAGAGAAATCAAAACTGTCACGATTTTAGGTGCCAACGGAGCCATGGGCTCTGGAAGTGCAGGCGTCATTGCCGCCTTCGGTGGTGCTAAAGTCCATATGCTCGCTAGAGATGTTGAAAAAGCAAAACAGGGTATCGAAGCCGCTGTCGCATCCGTAAAAACGGATACAATTCGCGCACGAATGATCCCTGGTTCCTACGATGCGGATCTGGAAAAAGCTGTCGCTGAGTCAGATTGGGTATTCGAACTCGTGGCGGAAAGTTACGAAGTCAAAGAACCAATCAATATTCGTATTGCGAAGGCTCGTCGTCCCGGAACCATCGTGTCCACTGTGTCTTCTGGACTTTCTATCGGTCGTTTGGCAAAAGCTTACGATGAAGATGGCCAAAAACATTACTACGGAACGCATTTTTTCAACCCTCCTTACAAAATGATCCTTTGTGAACTAGTCACTCACTCGGGAAACGATAAAAAAGTCACACAAGCGTTAGGTGAATACCTAGATAAAGTTTTAGGCCGTGCTGTTGTTTATACAAACGACACTCCTGCCTTTGCTGGAAACCGCATTGGGTTTCAGTTGATGAACGAAGTGGCTCACTTTGCAGAAAAGTATGCTGACAAAGGTGGAATCGCACTTCTTGACGAAATCATGTCTGGTTACACAGGTCGCGCTATGGGACCACTGGCAACTGCTGACTTCGTAGGACTTGATGTTCACAAAGCCATCGTAGACAATATCTACGAAAATACAAAAGACGAAGCACACGAAACATTCAAACTTCCAGGTTACTTCCAGAAGTTAATCGATGCCGGTAAACTCGGTATGAAATCCGGTGGTGGTCTCACAAAAGTTGTGAAACACGCAGACGGAAAACGTGAGAAATTTGTTTATAATATCAAAACTGGTGAGTACGATCCGTATCCAAAATTTGATATTCCTTTTATCAAAGAAGCTCGCCAAAAAATCAAAGAGTCTAACTACAAAGCCGCAATGGATGTAGTAAAAACTGCAAGTGGTTTCGAAGCAGACATTGCTCGTTATTTCATTTCACGTTATATCAGTTACTCGCTCTCGCTCGTGGGAGAAGTGGTTGATACAAAAGAAAACACTGATGGCGCTATGGGTTTCGGTTTTAACTGGGTTCCTGCCTCTGCTTTCGTTGATTTCCTTGGTGGCCCCAAAGAAACAATTAAGCTGATGGAAACGTCTAAAGTACCAGTTCCAAAACTTTTAAAAGATGCAAAAGATGGCAAAAAGTTTTACGAACTCGGTGACAAACTTGATGCACGATCTCTCTTCAAAGGTTAATTAGGAGTATCATATGAGTGAAAAAGTATTTGTACTAGGCGGAGAACAAACCGATTTCCAACGTAACTGGACTAAAGAAGGAAAAACCTTCATGTCCATGATGCGTGAAGTATTAGATGATGCTCTTGAAAAAGTTGGCATCAGCTATGATGAAATCAAACGATTGAATAAAGAAAACCGAGTGGCTGTTTTTGTTGGTAACTTCGATGCAGAACAGTATGCCAACCAAGGCCACTTAGGTGCATTTTTAACAGAAGTAAACCCTGCTCTTTTTGGTGTTCCTGGTGCTCGTTACGAAGCCGCTTGTGCTTCTGGATCCGTTGCCCTTGACGCTGCCATCACACATATCCGTGCCGAAGATTACGATCTAGCGATCGTTCTTGGTGTGGAAGTGATGAAAACTGTTTCTTCTTCTGTAGGTGGTGACTTCCTTGGAACTGCTGCTTACTACGATAAAGAAGCGAAGGGAGTTCAATTTCCTTTCCCTAAACTTTTCGGAAAACTAGCAGATGTTATTTTAGAGCGTTACGAATTGAAAGAAGAACGTTTTATGGATGCTCTTGCTGAAATTTCTCGTATCAACTACGCAAACGCAAAACGTAACCCGAAAGCACAAACTCGCACATGGTTCATGAACAAAGAACATGCAATGGCTCGCGGGGGAGATAACAATATGGCTGTGGGTGGAAGACTTTGTATCACTGACTGTTCACAAGTAACAGACGGTGCTGCGGTAACTCTACTTGCTTCCAAAGATTACACAAAAGAATACGCTAAAAAAACGGGCCGTAAGTTCGACGATATCCCTCGCATCAAAGGTTGGGGACACCGAGTGGCACCAATTACTTTTGAAGCAAAAAAACTAGAATCCGTTGGGGACAAATACATCCTTCCATGGACTCGCCAAACAGTAAAAGATGCTTACAAACGTGCTGACTTAGATGTAAAAAACATTGATGTGTTTGAAACTCATGACTGTTTCACTTCTTCTGAGTATGCTGCTATCTCTGCGTTTGGAATTTCTGAACCAGGAAAAGAACATATCGCGATCGAAGACGGAACGATTGACTTTGGTGGTAAAAAACCAATCAATCCATCCGGTGGACTGATCGGTGTGGGTCACCCAGTAGGTGCGTCCGGGGTTCGTATGATGCTCGACCTATACAAACAAGTGACGAACACGGCAGGTGATTACCAAGTAAAAGGTGCTAAAAATGGCCTTATGCTTAACATCGGTGGATCTGCGACTACGAACTTCGTGTTCATCTTAGGTAAGTAAGATTTTGAGTTCGCTGAATACAGAAAAATGGAATCGGATTTTGGTCCGGTTCCTTCTGGCCTTTTCGTTTTGGGAAGCGGTTTCTATACCACTCCGAATGTTGTTTTTTTCAAAGTTTTACTTTGATCCAAACTTCAAAGGAACCTTCATTCTCATAACTGATGTTTTTTGGTTAGCTCCTGTCTTCAGCGATTTAGTCTTTACTTTATCCTTTGGAGTTTTGTATTCCTTAATCAAAGATTCTCTCCCGGAGGGTCTTGTGGGTGGATTTCTCGTTGGAATCTTAGTTTCTATCATTGGATTTGTTTCCCCCATGCTTTGGACACTGTCTCTCACAAACTTTGCTCCCCCTGTCCTTGTTTGGGTATGGGTTGCTTATTATGCTATTTTTACAACTATAACGGCCGTTATTTATTCGGTAGGTTGGAATTCGGAAGACTAAAAGTTTAGTCCAGAATCCGCCTAGGGCTTGCCCATCCATTCGCAAGAATCCTAAGAATCATCTAAAATCGAATTAGAATCCTTCCAAACCTAACCTACGTCAGAAATTCAGGTTTCTCTCGATCCCAGTGGGCATTGGCTTGACATCGTGGTATTTTTGTCATAAGTTCTCTCGGGGTTAAGGAACAGGTGAAAAATCCGATATTGGACGAGTCAGGTGCAAACGTGAAACGAGAAACTATCTTTTGGGATCTAACGCTAAAACTCGAAGCGTTTACCCATACAGTTCCCGTTCCGTTCGCTGTGTACTACGCCATCATCACGCAAAAGATGGAACCGGACCACTGGCGGATCTTTATCGCCCTTTGTGTTGTCTTTGCTACCGGAATCGGCCTTCTCGGAACCTTTGCCCGCCATCTTCTATTAAAATATGTTTTTGCTAAAATCGAAAGGATTACGATTCCTTCTTCAAAACTCTCTTCTTTATCCAAAGAAGAAGTAGAGTATGCAAAATCCGTAAAAATACTTCTATTTCGTTATCCCTTAGTTGAGGCCATCATCATCGTCATACGCTGGTTATCTGGTGTTATTCCCATAAGCCTTTTGTTTTTTCATTTAGTGGCATATATGCCTTCGGTGGCACGTTCTGCTATTTTTACCTTTGTGATGATTGCACCGATTTCCTTTGTAACATATTATTTTATTTCTGAAAATTCCATTCGCTGTCTCTTCGACCTTCCTCAAATCAAAAACATTGAACTTCAGGAAAAGGACATTCCTAAGTTTAATTATTTCGCAAGGATCCTTGTTGCTTTTTTCAGTTTGGCCGCCCTTCCTTTTGTTATCTTTTCCTATATTCTCTATTCTCTAGCGATGGGAGAAATAGCAGTAGAAGACCCAATGATTCCCATTGTCACTGTTTCCTTTATCTTTATTGTTCCTCTGATTGTTTGTTCTTATGTTGTTGCTAAATCAGTCAACGAGGGTCTAAACGAAACCAGTAGATCTTTGGGGGAACTGGCGAAAGGAAATTTTGATGTTCTTGTTACTCCCAAGTCCAGTGACGACTTCGCCAAACAAGCATTTTATCTCAATTCAGTAATATCGAAACTGAAAGGAATGTATGAGGAAATTAAGAATCTAAACGAAGGATTAGAAGAAAAGGTAACACTTCGAACAAACGAACTCAACAAGTCCTTACAAGATATCAGCAAACTGAAAATCCAACAAGATGGGGATTATTTTCTTACCTATCAACTATTAAGTCCGCTTGCCGTCAAAGATGTAAATAGCATCCAACTAGAAGTCGACCATTTGGTTCGTCAAAAAAAAGTATTCGAATACAAAGATAGAAGGTATGACATAGGAGGGGATATCAATATCTCGCACACCATCGTTTTACAAAAGAGAAAGTTTTTACTCTTTGTCAATGCGGATGCTATGGGTAAGTCCATGCAAGGTGCCGGTGGTGCCTTGGTATTTGGGGCTGTCTTCCAATCTCTTGTCCAAAGAACCAAAACAGATCCAGGGTATGAACTGATTAGCCCAGAAGACTGGCTAAAAACAAGCCTTCAAGAAATGCATATGATCTTTGAGGCCTTTGACGGAACCATGCTTGTATCTCTTACCATGGGTCTTTTGGAAGAAGATACAGGTAAGTTATTCTTTCTCAATGCAGAACACCCACCGATTGTTTTGTATAGAAAGGAAAAGGCCGAGTATCTACAAACAGATCATTCTTCTCGAAAACTAGGAACTCTAGGTGCCTCAACCACCCAAAACATAAAAGAATTCCAACTCCAATCAGAAGATGTGCTCATCATTGGCTCGGATGGAAAGGACGACGTGTTACGTTTGGATGCCGAAGGGAAATGGGAAATCAATTCGGACGAACAAGTATTTTTGAAACTGGTGGAATCCACAAAAGGCAATTTACTCGCCATCACAAAACAAATTGAATCCTCAGGACAAGTCATCGATGATATTTCTTTGATTCGAATCTGTTATTTACCCAAAAGGAATCAAACCAGTTAATTGTTCCCAAACCGATTCACTGAAGACCTAAATTTTCTCACCCCAGAATCTAGGTTCCCCCGTCCAATACTTGAGTCCATGAATGAATCCAACTAAACTGAAACTCCCCATAAAAATGGGATATGGACTGGCAGAGACTGGCATAACAGCCGTTCAACTCTTCACTCAAATTTACTTACTCAAATACTACACAGAAATCGTTGGATTAAATTCTAGTTTGGCCGGGATTGCCCTATCCATATCCGTCATTTGGGATGCTGTCAGTGATCCCCTGATGGGCCGAATTTCTGACCATACGCATACCAAATGGGGGCGTAGAAGGCCCTACATCCTCCTAGGTGGGGTTTTACTCTCCCTAGCGGTCTTACTCCTCTTCTCCCCGCCGCATCTCACTACCCAAATGGGTAAGTTTGCTTATCTACTATCTGTTTATCTTTTTGTGAATACGGCCATGACCATTATCTCTGTCCCTCATATTGCTCTGGGTGGGGAACTTAGTTTTGAAAGGAACGAAAGAACCTCTGTCTTTGGATGGAGACTTTTCTTTAGTAATATTGGAATGCTCATTGGAATGATAGTTCCGGCTGCCATATTACAATCTTTAGGTGATGAATCGGCAAAAGAGAACATCATCACCTCACGAACTGTAGCCGGTGAAATTGTATCCATAGTGATTTTAGTTTCTTCCATCATCACCTTTCTTGTGACTCGGGGAAGAGACAATGTAAGAAATCATTCCGAACAAAAGATACCTTTCTTTAAAGCATTTGCTTCCATTTTAAAAAACAAAATGTTTCTCATTCTACTTTTTGCCTTTATCATTGCAACGATTGGAAGGACATTCAACTCAGCCATTGCCCTCTACTATTACGAGTATCGATTGGGACTAAAAGAATCCCTTGTGGTCATCAATATCCTTTTGCCTTTTTTTCTAGTCCTCATCCTTTCGATAGGGTTCTGGGTTTGGATCGCCAAAAAAATCGGGAAGAAGATCCCGGCCTTTCTCGGTGTATTTGGTCTTGGTGTTCTTACCGTCATTGTATATCCCCTCTTCCCCTATGGAGAACTACGACCTCCTCTCATTGCTGCCTTTGTGGGTGGGATCTGTGCTGGATCCATTCTCATTATGGATTCTATCCTTACTGATGTTGTGGATTATGATGAATTCAAAACTGGTGAAAAAAGAGAAGGATTGTATTTTGGAATTTGGAAGATGGGAGTTAAGTTTTCTCAAGCCTTTGGAATCGCTCTCACCGGTTTTTTACTCGATGCCATTGGATTCCAAAATGGTGCCACCACCCAATCAGCAGATGTGGGATTTCGTTTGGCGATGATCTTTGGTCCCGGCGTGGGATTCTTCTTTATCTTAGGCTCGATCCTCTTTTTATTTTTTCCACTGACGGACGCAAAACACATCCAAGTGCAAAGAATCTTATTGAAACGAAGTACAAAAACAACCAAGTTATAAGGAACTTATTGATATGAAACCAGGCCGCACCATCCAATTCATCGCATTTTTACTCATCTACTTTATTGTTCCTTTTTGTGCCTGTCTCTTCACACTCCTCTTTGCGAACTACACTGCCTCCGCATTTTTGCCGGACCAGTTTTTAGCATTGTTCGAAGCGACACAAATCAAAAAGGACCTAACATTAGCTATATTCACTTGGGCTCCCTTTCCCATCATCACTCTCTTTTTGTTTTTTTATAGTTTACCCATAGCAAAATTTCTTTTTTCTTCCAAAGGTTGTAATCTTATCTCCGAAGAAAGAGCAAGACACCGTATCGTTCATTCACCGCTCACCATTAGTTTATTAGGATTTATTGGTTGGGAACTTTCCAATTTTTTAAGTGTCTGTCGAATCGATGCCCTGTTTCCAGATGCACCTCACCAAAGCATTGTTACTGTTTCCATATTGTTTGCATTTTGGGGTCTATTTGCTTTTGCCTTTTCTTATGCCACTACCACTTACTTAAACAAACTCCTCATCATCCCTTGTGTGTTTCCAGAAGGGGGTCTTGGAAAGTATGCTCATGGAAAACAATTTTCCATTGTTACCAAACAATTCATCTTTTGGGCCGCATCTACACTCTTTCCGATTGTACTTTTAATCTTTGGTCTATTATTACGAACCAACCAAAACATTTTGAACCTTCACGAACTGGTTCATAACGATGTACTCTTTGAAGTCATCGCCATCATGCTCGTTTTTTCCTTTGCCTTTGCGATGTCTTTTGCATCCAGTTTACAACACCCACTGAATCAAATCGAAAAGGCCACCCAACTCATCAAAGAACAAAAGTTTGATACCAGGGTCAAAATTTTTAGCTCCGATGAATTGGGACTACTCGGGGATGCGGTAAATGAAATGGCAGAAGGCCTTGCGGAACGAGAAAGGATCAAAGATACCTTTGGTAGGATTGTCGATCCCAGAGTCCGTGACTACCTTTTGTCCAACGAACATAGTCTAGGTGGAAAAGTAGTCGATGCTTCCATTCTATTTTCTGACTTACGAGACTTTACAAAACTTTCAGAAAAACGAAAACCAGAAGAAGTATTGTACATCCTCAATCGTTACTTCCAAGAAATGAGTAATGCCATCGAAATCCACGGCGGGTTCATCAACAAATTCATTGGAGATGCCATCCTCGCTGTTTTTGGAACCCCGATGCCTATGGCAGATCACGCCGAACGAGCGTTTGCAACAGCTCTACAAATGCAAAAAAATCTAGATTCTCTCAATGCACAATTTTTATCGGAAGGTTTGGCAGAACTAAAGATGGGAATTGGAATCCATACAGGAAGCCTCCTTGTGGGAAACATTGGTTCTGCCAATCGTATGGAATTTACTGTGATTGGAGACACGGTCAATACCGCTTCCCGAGTGGAAGGTCTCTGCAAGGGACTCAAGAAAACTCTCCTCCTCACAGAAAACACATCCGTTCTTTTACCAGAAGAAATTCGATCCAAACTTCAGTCCGAAGGGGAATATGAATTGAAGGGAAGGGAAACCAAAGAACGAATTTATTCCTATTATTTGGGCGAATAAAATGGTTGAACCTGATTCCAAAATCATTCAAAATGGAAACGGAATGAAGTTTACTCTTGGTATTGTATTGTTTAGTTTCTTACTCATTTCGTGTAACGAAATCAAGTTGGTAAGCACTGAAGACATTCTGGATCTTTTGGAAGGGGATGGAACACAAGGTGCCGCTTCCCAGTCAGGATCTTCGGATTCTTCTTCCCGTTCATCCACTAACAGTGGCAATTCGAACAATCTCAATCATCACGGAATGACAGATTCCGCAACGGGAACCAACACTTACGGATCTACGGGTTCCACAGTGGGAAACCCGCTCGGATATTAATCTTTTTCTCTATTTGATAAATTCAAAAAAATCATCCATCAATGGTCGAAAACAAGACCGGATCGTAATCTTGGCGACCTTCTCATTTTTTGGCCCATAATTGAGAATGATATCATTCGGATCCCGAATGAAAGAAAAGATTTTGTTCACTTGCATTTCAGCATGCCCGTCTCGAATTTTTACAATGTATTCAAATTCATGTTCATTGGCATCCACTTCCCCAATTCCATAAGGAACGTAGCATTTAATGAGGCCTATCCCTCTGATTTCCCCGGTCTCTTGGTTCTCCGCTTCAATCTTAGATAACTCCGGATCCAATTTGTATTCCAACCACTGTTTTGCCTTTAGATAACTGCGGGTCTTCTGATAGGTTTTGTGGTCTCTGGAATCTTCTGTAGTCCGGTATTTGGAAGAAACGGTCCAAAGTTTCAAACACATAGAGTTCTGAAACACAAGGAAAAATATAGCAAATATGGCGAGTCGTTTTGGCATCATTTCTATGCTTCCCTTTCGTCACCCGGCTCGCAAAACAAATCTTCACAGAGATGGAAAATTTTCTCCTTATTGGGGAGTACGGGAAAGGGTACAACATTCGGAGGCAAAAGGGATGTGTTCTGGTTTGTTTTTTTGATCTTATGTCTCTTGGACTCGATTCTATCTCTCACTTTATTATTTTCGGAACAGCCCTCCCCCATTCTGGAGTGCCCGAATAAAATTTGGATTGAATTTGTCGAGGCATCACTTTCAATCTTGATCATGCCCGAGTTTGATCGTATTGATCTTATGAATTATGCCATGTACGGAAATGATTTTGATCCCCAATGGGATGAAATCCGTGCATTTTTAAAAACCAATGTATCTGCCCAAAAAGAGTTGGAAGAGATAAAAAGAACCGTACCAAGCCCTCATTTAGGAAAAAAACGTAGAGAGAATCCACTCGCCAATGATCCCAGAGAGTCCAATGGAGGCAGTGGAGCGGGCCAAGAACCGAGACATCCCAGCTCGGACCCCTCTGACAAGTCTTGGTGGCAAAAAATCTTAGGAGAATGAAATGGAAAACACCGTAGACCAAATCAAAAAGAATGTTGAGAACATCAAAAAGTTTGTCACTCCGTTCTTTAATTTGGCGGTGACGACCACTGTCTACGGTTACCACAACATTGTTCCCAATGGCAAACTCATCCTCACTTGCAACCATAGAAGTGATATGGATCCCTTTGTCATTGGTTCGGTTTTTCCCAGGTTTATTTCCTGGATTGCCGCGGAGTATACCACTCGTATTCCTCTTTTCAAAGACTTAGTCGAAAAAACGGGAACCATTCCCATGGCCATCGATGGCAATATCTCTATGGCCAGTATCAAAAAGGTACAACAGGTCTTTAAAAATGGAGATGTGCTTGGGATTTTTCCCGAAGGCCATGACTATATGGTGCAAAACGATTTCTCTGCCCCACTTGCCAACTTCCATTCCGGCTTTGCTGCCTTTAGCCTTCGAAACAAAGTCGATATCTTACCTACTGTCATCATTCCCGATGAAGAAACAGTCACTGACTATCCTATCCCTCCTTTGGTACGTGCCTTTATGGGTATGCCTAAAGAAGTTTGTGATATCAAACGTCGCGTGGTTTACAAAAAAATCAATGTTGTGTTTGGGGAAGTGATTAAGTACGAGAACTACGCCCACCTACCACTTGACAAGGGTATGGTGGAAGTTTCGAACGAAACCAAACGTAGAATGGGTGAATTGCAGAAAGTAGATTATTTAAAGAAATAATTGATAGCCATTCGACTTGTCTGTAGCTCGAAAAGAGATAGGACAAGTTTCGGCAGTGAATCGCTAAATTTAAATCTCCACTTCTCCAGAGAATACTTCTTTGGCAGGTCCTGTCATCATCACAGATCCATTTTCTTTCCATTCGACATGGAGAGTTCCACCTCGTAGATCAATCTTTACCGATCGCCCTGTCTTTCCATTGAGAATGGAAGCCACAGTCACCGCACAAGCTCCTGTCCCGCAGGCTAAGGTTTCTCCGGTTCCTCTCTCCCAAGTCCTTTGGTAAAGATGGTCTTTTCCCTTTATGGATACAAATTCTACATTCACTCTTCTAGGAAAGAGAGGATGGTTTTCAATTAAGGGCCCGATTTCCCGAACAGGGAAGGCATCGGCATCATCCACATAAATCACACAATGTGGATTCCCCATACTAACAGCTGTAAAATGATATTGTTTTCCTTGGACTTCGATCACTTGGTTGATGACCGCTTCGTCACCCGGCCAAACGATAGGAACAAGGGATGGTTTTAGGATGGGTTCTCCCATATCCACAGTGACCATCTCGACTTTGCCATTGGTTCCTGTTTTTAAATCGAGGGTGAGGACACCTTTCCCAGTTTCAATGGTAGGTTTTTGGTTTTTGGTAAGACCATGGTCAAAAACAAATTTTCCGACACAACGAACTCCATTCCCGCACATCTCAGAAGAACTTCCATCCGAGTTGTACATGTCCATTTGGAACTCACCTGTTTTTGAATTGCGGATAAAAATCACCCCATCTCCACCGATTCCAAAATTGCGGTCGGATAGTTTTTGGATTTGTTCGGGACTCATGCGAATATCGTTTTTTGTGGCATCGATATACACATAGTCATTTCCAATTCCTTCCATTTTGGTGAAGTTGATTTTCATCGGTTCCTCTCTTATCTCACCCCATGTTTTTTGGGCCATAGCTATTGGCAAGTCGGATCAAGGTTTTTGGTTTGACCCTTGTTCTCATCAATTAGACTGACTCATAGACCATGAAATCTTGTATCCTTTGCCAATCTTCCGAGTCCAAATCCGTATTCAATGAAAATGGAACCCCCATTTTGGAATGTCGAAACTGTGGTCATGTGTATTCCTCTTATGAACAAGAAGAACATTATGAAGGTTATTGGGACGGGGCAGAACAAACCTATGATTTAAAATGGTGGGACGATGCGCACCGAGCTGTGTATTCCGATTTTATTTCTACTTACTTAAAATCAGACAAAGGAAACCTTCTGGATGTAGGTTGTGGCCTTGGATTTTTTGTCAAAGCAGTGCTCACAAAAAAAACGGGTTGGTCTGCCGTGGGTTATGAGATTTCCAAACAAGCAGTCAAATTTGCCAACGAACAAAATGGAATGAAAACTGTACATGCCGGTCTTGTGCAAGATTCCAAACTTCCCAAAGAAAGTTTTGATATCATCACTTTATGGGACGTGATCGAACACATTCCCAAACCCCATTCCCTACTCACTTATTTACATGGACTCCTCAAACCCGGTGGGATTCTATTTTTACAAACTCCTAACTTTCCCATCCAACTTGCCAAAGCCAATTTGAAGGTGAAACTAAAAGGGATGCAAGAAGGGGTTCATTACTTAGAAGCCAAAGACCATGTGAACAATTACAAAATGCATACTTTGGCAGAACTCGGGAAACAATGCGGATTTACAGATCCAAACTACAAAGTGCTTATGCCGATTCTTTCTGTATCAGGAAGCAAAAGCAAACTTGCCGTTTATTTTAAGTTAGGTTATTATTATTTAACAAAACTTATCTTTGCACTCAGTTTTAGAACCATCAACTGGAATAATACTTTATTTCTGACGCTTCGAAAGCCATAACTCGGCAAAGTCAAGGGCAACTACCGTACTCGGTGCCGTCCAAATCGGTGCCGGAGTATCGGAAGGATATTCGCTCACCGAAGATCCCTCACCCCACATATCAGGAATGTGAATGCTTGCTATCCCATGACGATTCGCACCCATAACATCATCTTCCCAGTTATCACCCAATAGAATACGATCCTCAGGATTTTGATTCGAACGTTCTAAAACATAGGAAAAGAATTTTGTTGTAGGTTTCTCATGTCCCACCTCTTCCGAAGTGATGAGAGTAAAACGGAAGTCCTCAGGCAAAAAGGAAGAGACTTTTAATAATTGGGTTCGTAAGGTTTCGTTGGTCGTTAAAAAAATAGGAAACTTATTGGATAAGGCCACTAGTCTCGGAAAGAGTTTGGTTTGGTAATTTTCCTTTTTCGATTCACTTTTTAAGTAAGTCAGAAAATGGAAATGGTATCTTTCTTCCATCCACAAAACATCTACGATATCTTTGGTTTGAAAACCATTTGCGGATTTCAACTCAGTTTCCCTTGGCTTGTGATTTGGGATGGAATGGGTTTTCACTGCATCTAACATCAATTTAAAACACAAAAGTCGCAGGCGGTTCGAACTATGCCCGATAAGTTGGTTTTTTACTTTTTTTCTGGCAGATTCATATAAGGAAAAAAAATCACCACCTAACTTCCGCTCCGACCAATCTTTAGCACATTCGGCAATCGCAAACTCATATGCTGGTTTTGAAGGTAAAAGAGTGTTGTCCAAATCCAAAAACAAAGCCATATCAGAAAAGAAAACCAAGGATCTGCTTTCTGTCAACGGTTTGGTTCCTTAATATTGACTTGTATCGGTGGGAAACTTCGGATAGAGTATCGCCATGATTTCCCTATCCGCAATTTTGGCCGTCTTATTCCTCACTCTTGGATCCATTCTCTCTCTCTATGGAATCTCCACTTGGTCCGATTCTATGTATGAGAAGTCCCTGGGGTGGAATCTAAATCTAATTTGGGGAGGGGTTGTTTTTTTTGTGGGAATTTTGTTTGGAGCGGGGAACCGGATTGCGGCCCGATTCCCTAAAGAACCAAATCTTTAAACAGCAACTCTTTCTAATACAAGAGAAAGAAAAGGAATGAAAGCATCCAAAAGTTCTGGAAGTTCGTATTCCAAAATATCACCTGCATAGACAATATCATTTTTTTCCATCGCAGAAGCAATGTTAGAAAGTGTTTCATTCAAGCTGGCAATCACATCCGATAGTTTTTTCTCATCGATAGCAAGTGTTTGCCAATCCAGTTCTGCATGACGAGTTTGGATGGAAACCAGTGCTGACATAAGACCAGTCAACCGGCCCACAGCATCATTCAAAATCTCAGAAGCCAAATGATCCTTTCCCGATTGGAAGTTTTCATTCACCAACATAAAGTCTTTGATGACTTTTTCCCTATCATCCACAAAACGAGAAATGATTTCAATCAGTTCACTTTCGTCCATACGCATCACAGCAAGGCGAGTGCTTAGATCCATAAGGAAAAGTTTTACATCACGAAGGTCTTCTAAAAAAGTCTCAATCGCTTTTGTGGAATCGAGAACTTCCGAAGCATTTTGTAAGGACTCCAAAATTTCTTCTACGTTCTTTCCTTTTCCCATTGGTTGGATGAGGGTTAGGTTTAAATTCAAAATTTTAGTCGTAGTTTGGATCATAGAAATGATCCAAGGGATTCCTTCTTTTAAATCCGCTGTTTCTTTTTCAGTCAGAGAATCACGACCCACAAGAGTGGATCCCACTTTGTCTACGTAACTATCTACTTCCCAAAGGCCATCTTCAATGACATCGAGTTCTTCACCCACAAATAAATCCAAACGTTCTGTTTCGTCCACACCAACAGCATTGAGATCCGAACGATTGAGTTCTTTCCCGTTGACAGTAAAATGACGAAGATACTTTCCATTGGATTCAATCCATTTTTGAATTTCATCCAACACTTGGCCGAGGTTTGTTTCGCCATCCAGTTTAGTATCTAATTGTTGTTCATTGATATAAATATTCATCATTCCCCACCGTTACCTCTAAACATATTATTCTGCAAATAGTTACCCACTGATTTGTTTTTCCCCACACCTTGTTCCATGTAGAGAAATCTTTGTTTCAATTTGGCTTCAAAACTTATGAGATGAGACTCATGTTCTTTGATTTTTTTATTATTCCCAGCGACACTTTCTTCCAAAAGTTTCACTTTGCTTGTGACAATTCCAGAAGCATATTGGTTATAAGGTCTTAAAGTTTCTAATAACCGAATTCCAACCCCTTCTTCCATCTTCGCATCGTTATTCGGGTCAGAGGCAAATAAATCACGAACCCCATCCGGATTTTCAGAAAGAACAGAAACCAACTTTTCTTGGTCGATTTGTAAAAGTCCGTCTTGGATTTTTTCCCAGTTGGATCCTACGGCCCCAGTGGAGATTCCAATATCTGTAAGAACTTTAAATCCATTGTCTTTCGATGACGGATAATAAGAGTTTGCTGTTGTTTTTAAAGAAGCGATGAGTCTTAAAATTGCGTTTTCGCCGGCAAGGATTCCCGATTTAGATTTGTTATCCCAAAAATCTCTAGAGATATCTGCGGCTTTGGAATCATCACTTTCCTTTTTATCAGAGATCTTTCCATTTTTTTCAACGGAAGTGACTTCCTTGGAAAACTTCATGAGTTCGTTATAAGCATCCACCCATTCTTTGATGAGAAGAGAACCCTTAGCATGATCCACATGGATTTTTAAAGTCACCGGTTTTTCAGTGACTTTGTGCACATTAAAAGAAATTCCTTCTAATACATCGGCAATGGCATCGTTTGTTTCACGAGTGATTTCCACGCCATCAATTTTGATTTTAAGGTCTTTCCCTTCTTGTAATACTTTCAGTGGTTCCGCAGTTCCGGGAGCTTGTGGTGTGACAAGAGTGACTGATTTAATCAAAACTGGTGTAGTCGCTGCATTTGATAAAATAATCGTTGTTAGATTTTTATCTGAAGCATAATCACCGGCAGGAAAAATATATTTAGATTCTGTTTTGGAAATGGGAAGGAATTTATTGCGAACACTACCTTCTTTTTCAAAACCAATTCCAAGCTCCATCACTGCCGGAGCTTCCCCAATGATTTCTATTTCAACAAAGGCTCTTTCTTTGATTTCTGTCACAGCAATGGGAACAGAAAAAGCAGTGTCTGCTTTGATAGTAATTCCTTCTTCTGATTGAACCAACTTCTCGGTTTCTGTTTCTGATTTTTTAAACTTTGTAGGTTCCCAAGCTTTGGATTTTAATAGATCTAAAGATAATAATTGTTTGGTGTCTTCCACACTGGCCTTGTTTTCACCAACAAGACCTGCCAATTTCAAAATTCCATTCGGATCGGAAAATTGGAGTTCATTCTTTTTACCGGTCTTTATGGAAGTTACTGTGAGAATGGAGGAGTCTTTATCAATTTTGATGATGGAAGTTTCGGCAAGTCCCCCGGCCATATTTTTAATGGCTTGCGTGAGCTCAGTAAGTCCCCCACCCGGGAAGGTGACAGTTTCTTTGGACTTACCCGAATAGATGGTAAAACTACCTTCTGGGATACGAATGTCTGTATCGATGGCTACACCGGATAACTGGTGTTTGCTTGCCATTTCTGTGATTTCTAGAGCACGATTTCCCGACTTCGCAGCGCGAGAAGCCTCGCCAGTAATCACCCCTTCTTCCGAAGAAGAGACCGATTTGGTAGCAAAAGGAGCGGTAAAGGAAACAAGGGCACGACTTTTGGTTTGGAGATTTGTGGTCAGGTTTTTGATCTCACCCCAAATTTGGACCTGGGCCTTGGAATATTCGTTTTCCGTTTCCCATCTCTTGATGGGCCGGCGTTCCAGTTCGACCAGTTTTTTAACGATATCGTTTGTATTTTGCCCGGTCATCAGACCCGGCATGGTGTATGCTGGCATATCGTCTCAAATTCCTCTGAATCTAATGTCGTCGAATTCTACAAAAGGATTAGGAATTTACAGAATTTTTTCCTTCCCAAATCCTAGAATTATGACTGCTAGCCCTACAGAAAAAATAGAACTGGGGAACCAAAATATCTTCTTCGACCGCGAACTTTCCTGGGTCGACTTCAACCATCGTGTTTTGGAAGAATCCTTCGATAAGGAAAACCCTCTCCTCGAACGCCTTAAATTTCTTTGTATCACAGAATCCAATTTAGACGAGTTTTTTATGGTCCGCGTGGCCGGACTTCTCAACTTAAAAAATGCAGGAATCGAAGAACGAAGCCTCAACGGAAAAAGAACTTCGGAAACTGTCGCCGAACTCTATTCGAAAGTGGGACAATTTGTTAAAAAACAATACGAATCCTTAGATGAGATCCTCATTGAACTAAAAACAAACAAAATCGTAGTGGTCCAAGACCCAAGTGAACTTGCTGGTGATGACATTCAGTTTGTAAAAAATTATTACAAACGAGAAGTGTCTTCCATTCTCACTCCACTTGCTATCGATCCGTCCCACCCTTTCCCACATATTCTGAACCGAACTTTGAATTTGGGAATTACTTTGTATTCGGATGATGATAAAAACAAAGCGAAAGAACTATTTGCCATTGTTCAGGTGCCAAGTGTTCTCCCTCGTTTTTTACAACTCCCTCCAAACAAAGAAACCGATGTCAGAAGATACTTTCCATTAGAGGAAATCATTAAACTCCATTTAGGTGATCTTTTTTATGGAATGAATGTAAAACAAATCCATACATTCAAAATTGTTCGGGATGCGGATATCTCCATCAACGAAGAACAGAACATTGGTGACCTTCTCACCACCATGAAAAACGAACTAAAAAACAGAATGTGGGGAGATGCGGTTCGTTTGGATGTCCATTCCGGTGCGGGTCATATTAAAGAACTATTACGTGGGTTACTAGAACTAGAAGAATACCAAGTAATGGAGATTCCCACCTTACTCAGTTTAAACGATATGATGTTTTTCCAAGGATTGGAAAAAACTAGCCATCTGAAATATTCTTATCCTGTTCCTAAGTCTGGATTTGCTGCCAAAAAAAGTGAATCCATCTTTTCTGAAATTCGTAAAAACGATCACTTACTCCATCACCCTTACGAAAGTTTTAAATCCATTGAGGATATGTTAAAGATTGCAAGCCAAGACCCCAAGGTGCTTGCCATCAAAATGACTTTATATCGAACCTCAGGAGATTCTCCCATCATTCAATTTTTGGGAGAGGCCGCAGAGAATGGAAAACAGGTTACTGTACTTGTAGAACTCAAAGCAAGGTTTGATGAAGAAAGAAACATTCGTTGGGCCAAAAAACTAGAAGATAGCGGTGTTCACGTCGTTTACGGTGTGGTCGGACTGAAAATCCACTGTAAGATGTTACTGATTGTACGCCGAGAAGATGATAAACTCAATCGTTATGTGCACTTAGGCACAGGAAACTATAACTCTACCACTGCTCGATTTTATACGGACTTAAGTTTATTCACAGCAAACCCTGAGATCACAGAAGATGTAGCAATTCTTTTTAATACCATCACTAGTTCCGGAAAGATGCCTAGGCTTTCGAAAATCTATGCTGCACCTACTTTTTTGAAGGAAGAGTTCCTCCACCTCATCCAAAGAGAAACAGACAATGCCAAACATGGAAAACAAGCCCGTGTGATCTTTAAAATGAACTCTCTTGTCGATCCCGATGTCATTTTAAAACTCTATGAAGCCTCACAAGCTGGGGTCAAAATTGATTTAATCATTCGTGGGATATGTTGTTTAAGGCCCGGAATTCCGGGGGTTTCTGATCGTATCAGTGTTCGCTCCATTGTAGGAAGGTATTTGGAACATTCTAGGATTTATAGTTTTGAAAACGGCGGAAAACCAGAAGTGTATTTGGCATCTGCAGATTGTATGCCAAGGAACTTCCTTCGCCGAATCGAAGTTATGTTCCCTATCTTACAAGACAAACATAGAAAAAGAATCGGGAAAATTTTAGAACTCCTACTCCGAGACAATACCCAAGCCAGGGTTCTCGAATCAGACGGATCTTACACTCGATTGGCACCTGGGGATGATGATCCTGCGGTAAACTCACAAATTGATATGGTGGATATTTAAAGGATAATCAATGGATTTTACAAAAACAAAAACTGACTTAAGTAAACTCATCGGAGATAAAAAGGTCATTCAAAAAAACGATGGGACCATGGATGAAGCTTTATTCAATTCTTATGGAACAGACAGAACCAAAGTGTATCCACCTAACTACCAAGTTCTTGTTTTCCCAGAAACAACAGAAGATGTAGCAGCTGTCGTTTCTTACGCATACAATCATGAAATTGCCGTGGTTCCTTCTGGGGGACGAACGGGTTATGCAGGTGGTGCTGTTGCCAAAAATGGTGAGATTGTTGTTTCTTTATCTAAAATGAACCAAGTGGTTGATTTTGATCCTTTCCTTGGCACCTTACACGTACAAGCTGGCATGATCACAAAAAATCTACACAAAGAAGCAGAAGAACGTGGATTTTATTTTCCAGTAGACTTTGCAGCAACCGGATCCAGTCATATCGGTGGAAATATCGCCACCAATGCCGGTGGGGTTCGCGTGGTGCACTATGGTCTCATTCGGGACTGGGTTCTTGGCCTTACCGTTGTAAATGGAAAAGGAGAAGTTTACCGGTTCAATGGCGAAATTTTAAAAAACAATACAGGATATGACCTCAAACACCTGTTTATTGGTTCGGAAGGAACACTGGGGATCATTACAGAGGCTGTTGTCAAACTTACAAAACCACCCAAAGACATTCGTGTCATTTTCCTTGCTGTACCCGAATACAAAAACATTTTAGAAATCTTTAGAGAAACACATAACTTCGATTTACCGCTTCTTGCATTCGAGTTTTTAACAGACTATTGTTTGGACAAAGTCAAAGAACATTTAGGAGTTCCCGACCCATTCCAAGCACCTAGCAAATACTATGTGCTTATGGAATTCGAAGTGAGCGGGGAAACTGACGAAGAAAAACTTTACTCTATATTAGAATCCATCACCGAAAAAGAACTGATTACCGATGGATCAATTGCTCAGAACTCTCGCCAAAACGAAACCTTCTGGAAATATAGAGAAGGAATTTCTGAATCCTTATCTCTCGCTTATACGGTTCACAAAAATGATATCTCCCTACCACTGCGCAACATGGAAGCCTTCTTGGGTGAGATGACGACACTACTCACAAAGAAATACCAAGGATTCCATATTGCTCTATTTGGACATATTGGTGATGGAAACCTCCATCTAAACATTGTGAAACCAAAGGACCTAACGGACGCAGAATTTTTCACTCAGTGCAAACAAGTGGATCCAGAAATGTTCACCCTCATTCAAAAATTCAAAGGTTCCATTTCTGCAGAACATGGAATTGGGCTTTTGAAGAAGGATTACCTAAACTTTTCTCGTTCTCAATCGGAAATTGACACGATGCGAGCCATCAAATTGGCTTTTGACCCGAAAGGAATTCTCAATCCCGGCAAAGTGCTCTAATTCCAGGCAGAGGCAGATGGATCAGAAAATTCTGGTCGATCTGCTTATTTTATAGGCATGTCCTAAAAAAATGCTAGATTTTAATCAGATACCGTCTAAGCTGTAATTATGTTCAGGAAGATGATAAAGATACTTGGGATTTCCCTACTCACGCTTTCCCTGGGCAGCGCCTTTCTTTCAGAAGAAAATGTACTCGTTCGCACTCGCGGAGCCAAATCCAGCCGAGTTGGTACAAAGAGCCTATTGTCAGGTTCTCTTTCTACCGCGATCAACAAATCTTCTTCTGAAGAAACCTCTGGTACAAAAGATTTAGAAGATGTACTCACATGGAGTGGAAAAGGTCAGTCTTCCTTTGAGACTTATTCCCTGGCACATAACAAAAACTTACGTCCTTCTTTTATTTCTGGGCTCCTTGCCTCTCGTTACCTGAGTCTACCTCCACCCGTTTAACTCCTCTCTACCGCTTAAACCTGTGTCCCGTGAGGGACACAGGATGTTTTTATATTCTAAACATATCCTATAATTTGTTTCTCATTTGCCAAAGACCATTCGCGACTGCTCCAGGGAATTCCTGACTCTGGGCAGTCATTTTTTTAAAGATCCGAGCGTCCCATGTATTATATATTGCTCAATTCGATCAATCTCTATGGATCCTTTGAAACATTAGAAGTATTTTAGAATTGAGTACCTAGATGAAAATGAATGAGTGGACAAAATGACGGCAAACTGGTCGGCAAAGCTGCTAGCATTACTACTAACGATAACCATTGGTTTCCCGTTGGACGGTACGTCAGATACAGTTTCCAAATACCTGGAAGCAAATCTCCACCAGATCAAAAAATCGTATTCCGCCTCTCTTGAAACACCAGAAAACACAGCGATTGATGACCCTAGAATCTCTTCGATTGATGATTCTGCGACTGTAGGTCGCTCTAGAGCAGACTTTTTAGATTTTTTTAATGAAAGTAAATCTACCCTATTATCGGAATTACTTTTAGTCAGTTATCTTAATTTGATTTCAGAGGGAACTTATGTTCCTAATTTACTCTCGTCACTTCTCTTAAATATTCCTCCTCCATTTTCTTTCGTTTAATCTACTTCGGCATTTGCTGAATTCAGAAGTAAGTCCTCTTTCCAATTGATAGAGGTATACCTATGTTTTCTTTTTATCACAATCTTTGTATGTTTGGTAATTTATGAGTTTTTATAACAGAATCGGTATCTACCTCTTGTTTGTACTGTCCACCTCCTACTTATGGGGAGAGGAAAGGATCGTACAGGCAAGCGAAGCGCTTAAAAGGCAACTTTCAGATGAAAATCCAAGGTCTTCCTTGGGATCTAGTCTCTATCCTGATGACCAAAGGATCACGCGCGAAATTGATTTAGAGTCTGCAGAGACACTTTTATGGAAGAATAACCTTTTACTCATAGCATCACGGTTTCAAATAGATGTAAAAAAAGCGGGGATCTTACAAGCAGGCCTTTATGCAAACCCAAACATAGCCATTGACCAAAGTATCTTCGCTGAACCAACACAAAGATACTTTGATACAACAAGGTCAGGACAATCGGTAATCCAAATCCAACAAGTATTCCTACTCGGTGGAAAAATTGACAAACGAGTGAAAGTTGCAGAGCTCAATGCAAAAATCTCTGAACAAGACTTTCATGATTTAGCTCGCGCCGTCATTACCAAACTCAGAAGAACCTTTTATACAATTTACTTTTATAAAAAGGCAGTGGTGTTTTATGATCAAAGTATTGCCTCGATTGAAAAAACTGTAGACTCCTCTGAACTTGCTTACAAAAGAAGAGCTCTCCTTCAGGCAGAACATTTAAGATTAAAAGCCCTTTTGTTTTTCTTAAAAAAAGAAAGAGAAGATCTGGCCATTAAGGTTTATGAAAGAGAAGCAGATCTAAAAATTCTTTTGAATGATGATTTGTATCGTGATGCCAGAATTGAATTCAATCCTACAGTAAATGAAACGAATTTGGATTTGATTGTACCCAATGATGTTCGGTTGACAGATTTAGTTGAGATTGCTCGTGAAAATCGACCAGATCTCAAAAAGGCCTTACAAACATTACGTTTTGAAGAAGCCAACCTAGAACTACAATATGCAAATGCTATTCCCGATTTGTCATTTGGGCCTGTTTATAACCGAGGTGGTACGGCATTCCAAAACTATTGGGGAGTCACAGCACAGTTGAGTGTACCACTATTTGATAGAAACCAAGGGAATATTCAAGCAGCAGAAAAAGCCATTCTTGTCCGCAAACAAGAGTTAAAGAACAATATTCTCGAAGTAGAAAACGAAGTGGCTGTTGCCTACCAATCAGCACGAATCAAAGACGCACTTTATAAACGATTTAGTAACGCCTATATCAAAGATTATGGAAGTTTGTCTTTGGATATGATCATGAGTTACGAAAAGAAGTACATCACGATCTTAGAATTCGCAGACTTTTTTGAAACCTATCGTTCCAGTATAGTGGAGATGTTAAAACTCCAAACGGATCGAATGGAAGCCATTGAAAATGTAAACTACGCAGTGGGTAAAGGAATCTTTATCCCAAAATCCGAAAATCAAACCAATCCTAAATCTGAGGAATAAAATGTTAATTACCTTAAAATCTCTTAACCAAAAGGCAAAAATCCTCCTGATTTCAGGAGTGGCACTTGTAGCGATTTCAATTCTATTTCTGGTTTTTTCCAAACCAGCAAAAACTGCTCATAAACATCCAGAGAAGGCAGAAGTGTTTGATGGAGGGCTACGGATTGTTTTTAAACCAGGTAGCCCTGGACTTGAAATTGTAAAATCTACAGCGATCGGTGGAGGGGGGGAATTTGTAAGTTTAGAAGCACCTGCAAGACTCATTGCTTCTACTTCCCCTTCAGTAAGTAATGGATCTCGAATTATCCTCTTCGAATCAGCAGAGTTAAACGATCTTTATGTTGGGTATGTACATGCTAAAAACAAACTCCATCGATCGAATAAGAACTTAAGCCGGATCAAAGATATGTTTGTTCACCGTGTAGCTACTGAAAAAGACTTAGTGGAATCAGAAACTGATTCTGGAAATGATGCAGCAGAACTTGCTGAATTTGAAGGAAAACTAAGAGCACAAGGTTTAAATCCAAGCGAATTAAGTACTGCGGGAAGTTTAAAAGCATGGATCATCACCGATGTACCTGAATCTCAAATCTCCACCTTACGTAAGGGTAAAAAAGTAAAAGTAGTTTTTGCATCCTTTCCTGATGAAGAATTTATCGGAACAGCTGAAGCCATTGGTGATAACGTAGACCCGCTCACAAGAACTGCAAAAATGAGGATCATTGTTGTAAACGATAAATACAGACTGAAGCCAGGTATGTTTGGAGTTGTCAAATTTCCTGAACAAACTGGTGGTGATAGTGTTGTATTACCTTATACTGCCATTGTGACTGTAGAAGGCAAAAACTATGTATTTGTAGAAGAACAACCATTAACATTTAAAAGGCGAGAAGTTGTATTAGGGATCTCTACAAAAGAAAGAGTAAACATTATACAAGGACTAGAACCTGGTGAGAAGGTTGCAATCCAAGGCTCCATTCTCTTAAAAGGTTTAAGTTTTGGTTTTTAATATGAAAAAACTTATCTTTCTAGTGATTACTCTATCTTTACTCGGTACATCTTTGTTTGCGCAAACTTCACCTTATCCTAAAGATAAAGATGGAAATGATATCCAACCCGAATGGACACCGAATAAATCGAAACAGTCTGCCTTTGGTGAAGATGAACAATTAAAGGCAGATAGTTTGGATGCCAAGAGACTTCCTAAATCGACAAATTTTTGGGTGTATGGTGCTACCATTGGTTCTCCAGCCAGTCTTAACTTTAATTTAGGATATTATTTCAAAGACGTCGTATTACGTGGATCAGGTGGTAAATGGGGTCCTCATTGGTATGGTGGTCAAGTAGATTTAGGATATACGTTTTGGAAAACCCCTGTCATTGCTCATAGCATTTCGATTGTTGGAGGATATTTTGAAGTCAATCCTTTTGCTCCAGAAGTGGGTCGTGGGGGACAATCTTCTTATCCTACAGGGCTTAATATTCCTGGATACAACAGAAGGGACCCTTCTCAGGAAGACTTGCTGATTCGGTCATATGTTAACTCCATTGATAGCAATGTAGGAACGTATTTAGAATATGAAAGTCGAGAAAGACAAAGGGTCCACCTATCGCAACGTTATATCGGTCTTACATACGACTTCTTACTTGGAAATTTCTTTTTACAGGTAGGTGGTGGAGTTGGGCAAGGCGACTACAAAAACCCACAACTTTTACTACAAATGGGTTACCTCTTCAATACGAGGGAATATCATGATTAAAGATTTTATAGAAACAGCATTAAAAAACCGTATCACCACACTTGTTGCTGCAGCCGTAGCAGTACTTTTTGGACTTTGGGCATGGATTGACATCCGTAAAGAAGCCTATTCTGATATTGCCGATACACAGGTTCGTCTCATAGCAAAATTCCCCGGCAAAGCAGCCGTTGAAGTAGAAGAACGTGTCACTCTCCCCATAGAACGCGTATTAAATGCGATTCCTAAGGTTGCGGTTCGAAGATCTAGAACTATCAACGGACTCGTTGTATTCCAATTTGTTTTTGAAGACGGTACTGATGATTATTTCGCGCGGATGCGACTTATGGAACGTGTTGCCGATGCAGACATTCCAGAAGATGTTCATCCTGCTTTAGGACCAATGAGTTCGCCTGTCGGAGAAATTTATCGCTACGTTGTCGAATCCTCTGAAAACCATACGCCAATGGAACTTCGAACCATCCAAGATTGGATAGTTATGCCAAAGATGTTGCAGATACCCGGGATCGCCGACGTTGTCACATTTGGTGGATTACCAAAACAATACCATGTGGTAACCTCTCCTGATAAGTTAATTCGTTTTAAGTTGACTATTGGTGATGTCATCAAAGCGATTCAAGAGAACAACTTAAATACAGGAGGAAACTTACTCCTGCAAGGAGAACAAGGTTTCCCGATTCGTTCTCTTGGAGCCATCCGAGATCCCAAACATATTGAAAACATCGTTGTCAAAACAGTGAATGGAGTTCCTGTTTTTATCCGTGACTTGGGTTCCGTAGAAGTTTCTCATCCAATTCCGAGCGGGGTTTTGGGATATACCATCCAAAATGAAGACGAAGGACTCATTGACGTGGATTCTTCTGTTCAAGGGTTGGTGGCAATGCGTCGTTGGGGAGATCCTAATGAAATGGGAGAAAGGATTCGTGAAAAAGTCAAAGAAATCAACGAAAACTATCTACCTAAAGGTGTACAACTTCGAAATACTTATGATAGAACAGATTTAGTAAACTACACTCTTCGAACCATTGGTAAAACATTAGTCGAAGGTGTTGTTGTAGTAAGTTTAGTATTAATTTTCTTTATCGGAAGTGTGCGAGCATCTCTTGTAGTTGTTGCAACCATCCCGTTTGCGATGTTGTTTGCTTTCCTACTTATGAATATGACGGGAATTCCTGCCAGTTTACTTTCATTAGGTGCCATAGACTTTGGAATCATTGTGGATGGGGCCGTCATCATGGTAGAAAATATAATGAGGCGCTACCGAGATGCAACTCCCGAAGAGAAATCACATGGAATTTTAGCATTCACCCGAGATGCAGCTTCGGAGGTAGGAACGGAAATTCTATTTTCGATTTTGATCATCATTCTAGCATACCTACCTATTTTCTCTTTTGAAAGGATAGAAGGTCGGTTGTTTAAACCAATGGCTTTCACTATCTCCTTTGCAATATTAGGTGCCTTAATTTTTGCAATGGCCGTCATTCCTGTATTAATGTCCATCATTTACAAAACGTATTTTGAATCAAAAAATCCGGGACCTATTGAATGGCATAATCCCTTTTATGATTGGATTGAAG
This sequence comes from Leptospira chreensis, assembly GCF_016919165.1. GTDB lineage: Bacteria > Spirochaetota > Leptospiria > Leptospirales > Leptospiraceae > Leptospira_A > Leptospira_A chreensis. The sequence continues at coordinate 79,926 of NZ_JAFFPS010000026.1, read as the reverse complement.
TTCGCTATAAACGAATCATCGAGTTTATCGTCGATAGATCACGTAAAGCGGTAAAATACACATTCAGTGTAGTCACAATTTTCTTAGCTATTGGTATGTTCTCCCTTGGAACAGAGTTCCTTCCAGAAATGGACGAAGGTGGATTTAACATTCGAATTTTCTTTCCTGTAGGTATCTCCCTACCAGAAGCAAGAAAGTTCATGCCAAAAATCCGTCAGACGGTTTATAAAAATGAACAGGTCAGTGTGGTCATTTCTCAATTAGGAAGAAATGATGATGGAACCGATCCACTTCCTCCAAACCGATTAGAAGTTCTAATTGGTTTAAAAGACTATAACCAATGGAAGGAAAATATCACTAAACAAGAGTTACTCTTTAGAATGAGGAATGATTTAGAAGCAACACTCCCTGGAGCTCGTGTCAGTTTTTCTCAACCAATTATGGACAACCTTTCCGAAGCTATTATGGGTACTATTGCCGATTTAGCAGTCTTTGTTTCAGGTAACGATTTAAAAATTATGCGTGGAATCGGAAACGAAGTCCTGGAAGAAATTAAAGAAATGAAAGGGGCAAGTGAATTTGGGATTGAACAAGAAGCAGAAAGCCCTCAACTAACAATCAAAATTGACAGAGAGGCTGCAGCACGATTCGGAATCAACGTCATTGATATTCAGCAAATGATTGAAGCAGCCATTGGAATGCAACGAATCAGCACCTTGTATGAAGGCCCTTCCGACATTCCACCAAAAACGCCTGCGCGATTTGGAATTGTAGTTCGATTTTCTAAAGATTACCGAGCTTCAAAGCAAGCAATCGAAAACATGCCAATTATTTCCCCAAAAGGAGAAAGGATTCCCTTATCTCAATTGGCGGAGATTGAAGTGATAGACGGACCGACAATGATCTTCCGACAAGAAGGTCGCCGTGTTGTTACTGTTCGAACAAATATACGTGGGCGTGACCAGGGAGGGTTTGTATCCGAACTCCAAAAACGAGTGAAGAAAAAAATCAAACTACCAGATGGTTATGAAATTCGGTTTGGTGGACAATACGAGAACCTAGCGCGTGTGGGCAAAAAATTAGCACTCGTTATACCAATCACAATTTTAATCATATTTGGCGTACTCTTCCTGTTGTATAGAAACCTAAAGTATGTTTATGTAGCTTTGGCTTGTATTCCACTCTCACTCTTAGGCGGGATTTATGCTCTGCTAATGAGAGGTTACTACTTCAACGTTTCCGGCGGCGTAGGATTTATTTCCCTATTTGGCATTGCAACCATGGCAGGTGTTCTTTTCGTTTCTAGAACTAACCACTTATTAATTGAAGAACCAGAAATTACCACAAAAGCTGCCGTGAAAAAAGCTGCCGTCATTCAATTACGTCCGATGCTCATGACCATGTTACTAGCGTTACTTGGTTTAATTCCAGCAACTTTAGGAACTGGTGTTGGCTCTGATGTGCAAAGGCCACTTGCTACAGTGATTGTCGGTGGATTATTCTCTGCGATGTGTTTAGTCCTCACAATTCTTCCTTCCCTTTATTTAGTAGTGGTCGGTGAAAGAAAACCAAATGCAAAGGAACTTGAGGAGATGAGTCACAAAAAACACATTCCCTTCCTTGACTTTGTAAGTGAATTGAACGAAGAACCTTTGGAAGAAGAAGATGATGATGATGAAAGACCAAGGAAACCGAAAAAACCTACAAAGAAATCAACGTCTTCTACAAAGAAGAAAAAATAAAAGCCTATTTATCTGGGAGCATTGGCTCCCATCTCCTATCTTAAACTCCAAACCAGTATAGTGGTTTGGAGTTTTTTTTTAAAATCGAACAGAAGCTGCTGCGACAAATATACGTTCTACGCGAGTGTGTTTGTTTTTATCGGTTTCAAATACTGGATCCATTGATTCTCTTTGGATGAATTCAAAACGAATGAGTCCTGGATTCCATTCTAAAAAATCAAAAGTCATGGTGTAACCATTAGTCATAAATCCATTTCGCGTATAAGTGGTTGCCATCACTTGTTTCGGATCATAAAATCGTTCCGCACGAAAACTCAAACGGTATAAATCTTCATACCGAAAACTAACCCAAAATGTTCCATGATACCACTGGTTGTACACTCCCGATTCCCTGTTGGTATAAATTCCAAGCGTTGGATTGATTTCTTTCCACCAAGGTTCATATTGAAATGATTCTTTAGCCTTTTGTGCCCCGACATCACCGGAAGCAGCAAAGGCCAACCAATCCAAAGCCTTCCACTCTATAATCGTATTATTATAAAATCTTGTTTGTTTGCGTTCAAAGTCTGGAGCTTCGTTACCAGCAAATTGATTGGCAATAATTGTAAAATTGGGCGTTAGAAAAAACTTAAACTGAGTGCCGATCGATTTATCTTTATTTTGATCAGTAATGTTTTGCCAACCATTCATCACATGAAATTGAAACTGAAATTTATCGGTAAACTTTGTAGTGACCCGAACCCCAGAGGAATAATAAGGAACGTAATCTAGAGCCAAAGCCCTAGTATAATTCCAATTGTCCGATGAAATCCAAGACTCATGACCGATATGTCCAAAATAAATTCCTGCATCCACCCAAGTATTCTTTGTTACTTTAAAACCCACATAAGCTTCTTGAATGTGTTTTACTGAGTTTTGATTGGAACTGACATCTTTATTTGCTTCTGGCGCATAATTTGTGTTTACCGATGTACCGAACTGAAGAGCCAACCTTCCTCTGATTTTTTCTTCCTGCCACTTAGCATCCACAAATCCTAAATTGATATTAAACTCATCATTACGAACCGCTTGTGTGGTGAATTGGCGTTCTTTCGATATGGGATGATTGGCATTGTGAGAATAATAAGTATCAACAAAGGCACCGAACTTCAAACTGGCGGGAAGCGGGTTCGGAGCTTGCGCTGGTGTCGGTAAAGTTTCCCCTGGTTTAGGTTGGTTCAGTTCCTCGGCATGTAATACCGAAAAACAAAAGAACAAACTACATAGAAGGATTGAAAATTTAAAGGATCCTAATTGTATCATACAATTTGCTCCATAAAGCCGGAGCAAAAATCGGATTACTTCTTTAATAACTCTTTGATTTCTTTAGGAAACCCGAGAAGGTCTTCGGGAATCGGGATTAGTTTTTTTCTATATTTTGCTTTGTATTCTTTTTTAAACTTTGTATGGCATGATTTACAAGTCTCATCTGGTTTTCCCACAGCCAATTTCGCATCTATGATTTCTTTCCATTCTACTTTTTGGTCTTCTGGTGCCATGTCAGGAACTTTTTCTAAGATTTTATTGAGGTAGTCTGGATTGTCCTTTTTGTCGTACAACTTAGTTGCCGGTTTGGTAAAGTCTTCCATAAAATCATGAAGGTTCATTTCAACAGAAGAATTGGCTTTTTTTTCCGCATTCAGTACTACTCCGAGTGCAGAGAAAAACAATAATAAACTCAAGATCATTCTCAATTTCATAGTTACCTTCCGTTAGGAATCCTAAGGACTTTGCAATGGAGAATCAAGCCTGTTTTTTCTAAGTATGGTCTCTCCCAGTCCGAATTTTTTTACAGATTCCAAGTTCACACGCCCCGTATATTCATCTTCATAACTACCAAGGGACCGAATGAACTCTGGATTCATACCAGCGAGCAATCTTGTTTCGGGAAGATAAAGATATCCCTTCGCTCTTCTAGGAGTGAAAGGGAATTGGATGAGAGAAAGATAATGGTCCCAGTGATTTTTATTTTCAGGGACGGAATGTTCAAAGGCTCGCAGTCCTCTTTTTACATGTTTGATTTCATCTTCAAAAATTGTGATCATGATATCGGATGTTTCTTTATCACCGAAGTAAGAAAAAACCTGAGCATAGACTTGTGCATAATCTAAATTGGCACCTTCAAAAGAAACCGACATCACTGCAGCAAATGATTCTAAACTTCCAAATTGGCCAAGTTGTTTCCAAAAAATAGAATTCAATGGAAGGTCACCAAAATTTACACCGAACTCTCTCATTCGCTGCAAATATAATTTTAGATGAGTTTGTTCTTCCTCGATTGTTTTTAAAAATCCATTTCGTACGGACTTAGGGGCAGATGGAAATGCTAATAGAGCCCAGGCAAACAACTCAATTGCCATCAGTTCATGATTGGCAAAATGATGGAGACTGAGGCCCCTATTGGATACCAAATTGAGATGTTCTAAACGAGGGATTTTTACTTTTTTATTAGAGAACTGGAGTTTGGCAGACCTGCCCGGTGTTTCGATATACAAAGGTGTAAAGTCCGTTTCCTCATCCCAAGGGCGACTAGGAGGTAAAAGTTTATCTTCTAAATTAGGAGCAAGTAACAAATGTTTTGCGTATTCTGAGATTTTCATTTACCGGCAACTTTTAAAAAGGAATTTACAAAAAATTTCAATCATTAGGATATAAATCCAAATTCAATGGACACACCTAAAACTAAAAGTACGAATTTTTACGATTCCGTGTATGCAGTTGTAAAAAAGATTCCCAAGGGGAAGGTAACAACCTATGGGCATATCGCATTACTTTTGGGGAGTCCTAGAGCCGCAAGAGCGGTTGGATATGCTTTGAATGCTCTCAAAAAAGAAATGGAACAGAAGGTTCCTTGGCAACGAGTGATCAATGCCCAAGGTAAAATTTCCTTTCGAGGTGACGGTTTCCGAGCCGACTTACAGAAAAAAATCTTACAATCCGAAGGTGTTATCTTTGATTTAAACGATGATCGCTTAAATTTTGACAAGTACGGATGGTTTCCATAATATGCAAAAAGATTTCCCCATTACCTTAACAATTGCCGGATCGGATTCCGGAGGTGGTGCCGGTGTCCAAGCGGACCTCAAAACCTTTTCCTCACTTGCCACCTTTGGAACTACGACCTTCACTTGTTTGACCGCTCAAAATCCAGACGGGGTCAGCGATATCTATGAAATCTCACCAGACTTTGTGGCAGCCCAACTCAAAGCAGTTGTGGGATACTTTCCCATCAAAGCGGCAAAAACGGGAATGTTATACTCTGCAAAAATTATAGAATCCGTTGCCGAGTTTTTTTACGAAAACCCAGACATTCAATTGGTAGTAGATCCAGTGATGGTGGCAACGAGTGGTGCTAAACTTCTAAGAGACGATGCAATTGAGTCTTTAACCAAAGACCTTTTACCGCTGGCAAAACTAATTACACCTAACTTAGATGAGGCGTCTCTCCTGCTGGGTGAAAAAATTCACGAGTATGACCAACTCGTTCCTATGGCAGAAAAATTATTTCAAAAGTATAAGGTTCCTGTTCTTTTAAAAGGGGGACATTTACCAAATGCAACAGAGGCTACGGACATTTTGTTTGATGGCAAATCATCGTATATATTCTCAAAACCATTTTTAAAAGGCAAAAATACACACGGAACCGGTTGCACCTACTCCGCTGCCATTACTGCCTTTCTCGCTCACGGGAAAAACTTACCAGAAGCTGTTGGTTCTGCCAAAGAATACCTTCACCTAACGTTAGAAGACTCGATCCAAACGGGACCAATCCACCACTTAAATCATTTCCCAGAACCAACCAACTGAACCGAAATCTAATATTCGATATTGAGTTCTTTGATTTTTTTATCCAAAGTATTTCGGTTGATTCCTAAAAACTTAGCAACACGAGTTTTGGTATAACGGAACTTTTTCATAGCGTATTGGATGAGCCTTGATTCGACTTCGCTGACTACAATTTCCATAGCCCGACCATCCAGGCCATCGAGTTGCCCTGGTGTCAATCGTCCTGAACCCAAATCCAAAGGTTCTGTGCCAGACAAAGTTTCCACATGATTTGATTGTGTCACTTCCGTTGTATGTTCCGGTAAATCCTCTAAACTAGAGAGAATATCAGAAAAATCGTCTTCGCTAAGGATTTCATCTTGTGCCAAAACCACTGCCCTTTCGATCACATTCTCCAACTCACGAACGTTACCTGGCCAACGGTATTTTAATAAAAGTTTGGATGCCTCTCTGGAGATCCCTTTGATGATTTTATTATTATCTTTTGTGTATTTTTCCAAAAAGTGATTCATAAGAAGTGGAATGTCTTCCACACGATCCCGCAAGGGAGGTGTGTTGATCTTCACTACATTCAACCTGTAAAAAAGATCGGCTCTAAACTTTTTCTCAGTAACCAGTTGTTCCAATTCGGCATTGGTGGCAGCGATGATTCTTACATCTACTTTTTTGGCCTTTACAGAACCAATAGCTTCAATCTCTCGTTCTTGTAATACACGAAGTAGCTTTGATTGTAGGTTCAAATCCATTTCACCAATTTCATCTAGAAAAATGGTTCCTGTATCTGCTAATTCAAACTTTCCTTTTTTATCAGTAACAGCTCCGGTAAAAGATCCTTTTTTGTGACCAAAGAGTTCGCTTTCGAGTAGGTTCTCAGGAATGGCCGCACAATTGATTTTGATAAACGGATTTTCAGAACGAGAACTATTGTAATGAATGGCATTGGCAATCATCTCCTTTCCTGTTCCCGATTCTCCGGTGATTAAAACAGAAGCTCTGGAATCAGCAACTAGTTGGATCTTTTCAAACATCTTCTCCATACTTGCTGCTTTTCCAATCAGTGATCCAAACTTATATTTATTCTTTAATTCTCTTTTTAATTGAATGTTCTCACGAGAAATTTCTTTTTTGGCTTCTTCTACCAAATTTTGGATTTTAATCGATTGAGAGATGATAGACGCTACCACTTGTAAAAAATCCAAAAAGGATTTTAAATCGGTATGTTTGTTTTGAACAATAAATGCATTCACAACACCGAGCATTGTTTGTTCACTAAGGATAGGTGCACAAAGTAAACTTACGTTATGTGGATCATGTTTAAAATGAGACAAATACCCAACACGATTTAAAAAATCTGGATGACTCGCAACCGATTCAATGATGATGGGTTCACCAGATTCAAATACTTTTCCAGTAATTCCTTCCCCTGGTTGGTAACTTCCTTTATCAATTTCCTCAGGAGAAAGTCCCGAGGCAGCGACGATACGAAGTAAACTTTCTTCCTTATTGAATAAAACAATACTCCCCTTTTCCAATCGAAGGGATTTTTCCATGGTAACCATAATCGAATCAAAAACTTCATTTTGATCCAATGTAGAACTCACTACTTTGGAAATCTCAATGAGGGTAGCTTGGATTTTGGTTCTTTGTTCCAAACTACGAATGGTTTGTAGGTTTTTAAAAATTTGTCCTGCTTGGTTTGCAAGGACACTGACTATTTCTAACATCTCCGCGGTGAATGCATTCAGACGATTCGAGTCGAGGGAAAGAACACCGATGATGTCATCTTCCATAATCATCGGGGCAACTAACTCTGATTTGATTTCTTCTTTGACCTGAATGTAATCCGGGTCTTTAGAAACATCATTTACGAGTTTCGCTTTCCCAGTGGATGCCGCCATCCCCGTGATCCCCTGCCCAATTTTTAGTTTGGTTTCACGAAGTAATTGTTGGTTCATCCCCCGAGAGGTGACCGCATCCAAAACTCCGTTTTTTTCATCGATGAGCATTAAGGATCCCGATTCCACCCCGCAGATTTGGATGCAACGATCCAAAATGAGTTCGAGGAGACCGTCCGGGTCTTGGGTGGAGTTCATAGCCGTTGCGACTTCGTGGATGGATTGGATGGGATTGAATTTTTTCACGCTCATGGTTCTTGCTCTTTAGTATTACGCTCTGCCTCGAAAGAATGCAGAAGGACACTGCTGGTGACCAAAACACTATGCTTATTTATTGAACAAATAAACCATTTTTTAATCATATTTGCCGACATCCTTCCGATTTCTGCAGAAAAAACAACTTTTGCTTATAGATTAAGCATGAATCGTACCAGGTTTCTTGGATATTGAGGAAATTCTTGTAGCTTATGAAAAAAGAAATCGAATAACCTGGTTTAGGATGAAACGAGAGCTCACTGATGATCGGATCTGTTTGCTCTGCGCCGAACCGCAACTCCCGAACGGAATCACAAAGAACGGGCGTTTTTTCTGCCAAACCTGTGACCGGGAATGGATTCTGGAAAAACGGAAAATCCCAAGGATTGGGAAAAACATCCTTAGCTCTCAGGAAAAAACAGAATTCCTTTTAGACAATCTCTCCTTATTCAACTCCGCCATGGGTTTGGAGGATTTGATGCAAAGGTTTACCGAACTCATCTCCGCTCGTTTGAAACGCGATAAGGTTGCGGTATTTATCACCAATTTAGAGTTAGGTGAAATTAAACTAGCATATTATTCCAGCCGACAAAAGACCTTACAAAGAGCAATCAAACGAATCACTCTCGATTATGATTTGAGTTATGGTGTTTTGATTGAAGCGATGGCCAAGGGGGAACCTTGTTTTTATAAATTTTCTGAACAAAACCATCCCTTCTATGAGTTTTATTCAAAACTCACAGGAACCAAATCACAACTAGTCATTCCCATTCTTTATGCCAATACGGCCGTAGGAATGGTAACCATTGATTATGACGAAGAAGACTACTCGGACTTTATCGAAGACCAGGAAATTTTACAATTGGTTGTGGGTCAATTTGCCGTTTCCCTCCGGAACTCTCTATTGTTTTCTAAATCGGAAAACCAATCCAAAAACTTTCAGAGCCTACATACTGCAGCCTTAACACTTAGCCAACTTTATTTAAACAATCATGACGAGATGATTCGTATGATCCTTTTGACACTATCGGGGATTGTGGAATCTTCTTTGACTTGTCTCATTGAAAGGACAGTCGAATCTTCCAAAGCAAAAATATTCAAACTCTATCGGGATTTAGAAAACTACCAAATCCATACAGAAACAAAAACCATTGATGTAGAAAACATTTTTTCTTTATTAGAAACCAAAGAAACAATTACCATTGATCCCATCACAAACACTAGTTTTGCGAACCTCGGGATCGAAGGGAAAGAATCCATGGTTTTTCCACTCACATTAGAAAATGGAACTAGTTGTGTTTTTATTCTTACCAAACAAGAGAATCGATTTCCACAAGATGAAATCGAAGCATTGAATGCCTTTGTTTCCTTAGCAAGAATCACTATGGAAAATTCCAATTTATACCAAAACCTTTCGAATAAAGAAAGATTGGAAAAAGAAATTGAAATTGCAAAAGAAATCCAAAGTACCCTCCTACCGAGAAAAGCTCCAGAAGCCGAAGGATTTTCTTTTGGTGGATTTATGGTTCCCGCTCGTGGGATTGGGGGAGATTATTATGACTTCATATTATCACCTAACAGAAACGAGCTATTTATTTGTATTGGTGATGTGAGTGGTAAGGGAGTTGCCGCAGGCCTTGTGATGGCAACTGTTAGAACCATCCTCCACTCTCTCGTTCGAGTGAAAGACTCACCCTGGGAGATCTTAAACGATATCAATAATTATCTTTATTCTAGTTATAAAGAGGCCATCACTCCTAGGTTTATGAGTATGATTTTACTCCGCTGGAACCTAATTACAGGAGAGGTGCAATTCTCAGGTGCCGGTCATGGAAATTTTTACCACTACCATGCAGATTCAAAATCTCTTTCCGTCATCGAAACGGTAGGAGTGATCCTTGGAATCCAACCCGATATTTCCGCATTTCGTAACGAATCCAAACTACGATTTAATTCGGGCGATACCATTTTGTTGTACACCGATGGAGCGACAGAAGCAAGAAACGCAGAAGGAACACAGTTTGGAGAACCCCAACTCAAAGCGAGTTTTCTTTCCTGGATTGCACTAGAGCCAAAAAACATTCTCGAACGGATCTATTCGGAACTAAAAGAATTTGTCAAAGAACAGGAACAACACGATGATATCACTATGGTGGCAGTAAGGAAGATATGATCCCGGAAATTCCCGCTCCGATCACAAAACTATTTGCAGCGGCACTCGGTCGTATGGGGAACAATCTCCCCGAACTCTGGGCAGAAAATAAAACTCAGTTCCTTATCTCCTATTCAGGCGGGAAGGACTCCTCAATTTTAGTTTTGTTTTTTCAATATCTAAAAGAAATCTACCAAACCCAAACTCCGACTCTATTTTATTTATCCCATGGGATTCGTTCCATTGAAGCAGAAGAAAAAGAAATCCGCCAGTTTCTAGAATCCACTCACTTCCCTTTTCATTTTGTAAAAAAAAAATCCCAAAACTATCTCTCAAACTAAAAAAGGGATTAGAAGAAACGGGAAGACTCGTTCGTTACCACGAACTCAAAAAAATCACGGATAAAATCCCTGCCATCATCCTTACGGGTCACCATTGTAAAGACTATACAGAATCTATTTTTTTACACCTAACAAGAGGTGGGGGGAAAAAAGCATTTTATACACTTCCTCCTTTTGACGGAGATCGTTTTTTACCTTTAGTTTTTTTTGAAGATAAAGAGTTGGAATCACTCTATGAGTTTGTATCCAGTCATATGAAAATCTTTGAAGATGAATCCAATAAAGATCCGATTTACAAACGCAATCGACTTCGGATGGATTTACTTCCTATTTTGGAAAAAGAAAGTTGGAACTTCCATAAAACCTATTGGAACTTCCACGATCGTTCCCAACTCAATTTACAATTTGATTTAAAAAAGGAAAATGCACCCAAACAAGTCCCTCGTTTATTTCGTATCCCTCACGAAACATGGACAAGTCTAGGTTTATCTGCAAAAAAAGACCTAATTGATTTTTATTTAAAGTTACTCGGTCATTATCCTTTATACAAATCAGGATTTGATAATTTTCATCTGCAATCCGAAGGCGAAAGGGCATTTTTAGAGAATAAAAACTGTTTTTTATACAAATCAAAGTTTGGTGATCTATTTATTATCGATAAAAAATCCCCAGCTTTTAAAAAAGCAGTCTCCTACCGAGAAGGGGATAGTTTATATATTGAATGGAATCAAAACAGATTTAAACTTTCTGATCCAAAGGAAAAATACAACCTTGGATCTTGGCACCATGGCCAAAAAATCCAAATTCGATCCGGAAATAAGGAAATTTCCGAATGTATGCGCGAAAACGGGATTCCTTTTTTCCTAAGAACCTACATTCCCATCCTTTATTTTGAAGGAGAACCCATCCAAATTTTGTTTTCTCTGTTTTCGAAAAGCGAAAAGAATTATCCCAAACGAATCTATCTGGAAAGATGAACTAGATGCATAAGTATTCCAAAGAAATTCCTTTTCCGGAAACTAAGTTCTTCACCTCCATTGCCAACCTAAATGAAAAGGAAGAACTGGACTCCGTTCAGTCCATTGCCTTTATGGGGAGATCCAATTCGGGAAAGTCGAGTTTACTCAATGCACTCTCCAACCACAGAGGGCTTGCCAAAGTTTCGAGAACTCCAGGAAAAACCAAACTCATCAATATTTTCAGAACTAGAGAAGGGTTCAACCTTGTCGACTTACCAGGGTTTGGTTATTCCAAAGCCTCTCATAAAGAACACAAAGATATGATGAAACTTTTGGAAGGTTTTTTAAATACATGGCAAAATTTAAAAATTCTATTTATCCTTTGTGATTCACAAAGAGAATTTCCAGAAGAAGAACTTTCAACCATCGAAGTTGCTATGGAGAAAAAAATCAAACCTGTGGTGATCCGCACCAAAATCGATAAACTGAACCAAAGTGAACAACACCGTGTCCGAACAGACATGGAATCAGCTATGAATGAAATTGGAGTTCCCTTTCGAGTATTTTATCTTTCAGCAACAACAGGAAGGGGTGTGGGAGAGTTACGTGAGTTTATTGTAGAGAATATGATTCCATCAAACAAAGGTGTCTAAATAATTACCTGAGTTTGATCCTGTTTGAATACTCATCATTCCAAATAAATTAGAAGTCATCATTTTACGAAAGTCTGTGAGCAGGGCAAAAGTTTCTTTTAATTGTTCTTTCACACGGATCAGTCTCACTTCTTCTTCCAAACGTTTTTTTTCCGATTCAATTTCTTTCAAACGATCTGCAGAATGAACATCTGTGGATGACTTTTTTGTTTTCTCAGATTCGAGTCGTGTTTCGAGTTCTTTAATTTTGGATTCCAATTCTTTTTCATGAGATTTTTGCATGATCTCTTTGGGATTTAATTTAGTTTTCTCTTTCGAATTGGGTTTTTTGTCTTCATCCTCTTTCAATTGGAAAATATCTTTGATCGATTTCCCATCGGAATAAGGAGTGAGGGCAGGATCTTCCTCCGAATTTGATTTGGGACGAGTGACCGCATGAGTTTCTCCACTCACCGCCACCATACGACCATCTCTTAATTCATAATTGATTTTGACTTGGAGGGACTCGACATCACGTCCTTCTCGGAAGGCTTCATTTTTGAATTCAGCAGCATGTCCGAGTTCATGGGAAATCACATGGAGGGCGGAAAGGGATTCTGGGGAACTTTCCAATTTTCCATGTCCGACATAGTTCACCCGGCGATCTTTGGAAAGATCTACATTCATACGATTGAATGGGGACTCGTCAATTCTCATGGAAACCTCACCACCTAATGGGTACTTCGGTTTATTATCAGAAAATATTAGTAGGAAATTGGATTTTTGAAAAGCGAAAACTCTCCTGAAAGATCAGGAGAGTGGACAGAAATGAGAGAAAATTGGGTGTTTAAGGGCCTGTGCGAACACAACGGACAAAATTCCTTTGTGTTTTGACAATGAACCTTTGGACACCGTAAGATTGTCTATCAAAGGATATGGCGTGTGCCGTTTCCCCTGGAAGGTCTTCGTTGTTCGACCAAGCAGTCCAATAATCATCTTCCTGTGTGGAAGGGAAAAACTGGAGAGTGGCTGCTCGACCGGGAATCACCAATCTTTGGTATTCGATCACAGTCGGAACTCGCCAAGTCGCACCTAAGAAATTACTGTTTTGGCAAGCCCCATACAACTCACTGGATCCCGCAATGCCAATGGAAGAAAATCCTTGGACTACTTGTGGGAAAGCAATGGAGTTACATGCATGTGTTTTGGAATCACAAAATGCAACCTGAACAGCACCAGCACGAGCGGAATCATAAGGATTGAAAATGGAACCTTGAGGAGCCCCCAAACAATCATTATTTGCTGCGCGATACACTTGTCCATGCGTACATTTTTGCCAAACTAAATTGGACGCGGTGTCCGTAACGGTTCCGTTTCCATTGTCCCTAAGACTTTGGTTTGCAAGAAGACCTGCAACGAGTTGGTTAGTTTCTTCCGGGCTTAAACCGTAGATATCCTCTACTGGTTTCATTTCACAGTTCATGAAAAAAGATAAGACCAAAAGAGCGAAACAATATTGAATTTTTTTCATAAGCTCTGCCCTCCTAAAATATATGGTTAAAGTTAATAAACGTTTGTCTATCTTCATTCGAAATCGCATGATCAAAATAGATAACAGTTGCTTGGTTCCAAGGAATTCGTAGACCAATACCCCTAGAGTGTTTGTAGTTCTTTAAGTTTGCATCTTCTGTGCGATCCCAAACTCGTCCCACATCATAGAATGGAACCAATTGAAAGTCAAAGTGTTGCCCACCGAATTCTGCTTCAGCAAACTTCCAACGAATTTCAAAGTTTGCAAACGCCATGGTTTGACCCACAAAACGATCTTGTTTGTAACCACGAATGGTAGTTCTACCACCTAAACCGGATTGGTTGGTTTCTGTTCCCCACATGTTGCGGTATTCATAGAACGGTGCGTCCCCATTGGTTTGCACCATAGTTCCCCGGGCAGCAAGAACAAACTTTTCCAGAATTTCAGGAGGTTTGCTTGTGAACCACGTAACCGGACTTAAGAAAATACGACCCGAAACTAGGTTTTTATTGAATTCTGATGTAGAACCAATGGCCTTTGTGGAACGTTCATGTGTGTATTCCAAAAATACCCCACGGTTCGGATCCGGTTCAAAGTCACGTGTATCGAACACAATCCCTGCTCGCACTGTGTTCGTATAACCACCGTTAAGACCTTTGATCTTTCCATCTTTGTCTTCACGAGTTAATTTTGTTTCCCCTTGCGGAGTTCCAAAAGTACGGTCTACATCAAGTAGTCCTAAAATTCCATCTGCTGGACCCAATTGGGCGTTGTTATACTTTCCGTCATAAGTACGAATGATTTGTTTAGAGAGACGAACCCCTGTCACCGTACGAAGTGTTCCTCCGAAAAAGGAATATTCACCGGAAGTACTGAAGTTAGGATTTTCAATATCGTATCGGTTGTATCTATGATCACTCACGATAGGATATTCACCCGCGCCCGCATCCCCTTGACGACGATAGTTTAAATTGTCCTCATAATCGGCAAATGGAGCATTTCGTCTGATTTGCCCGTTCGGATCGTTTCTCTCTAAATAAGAGAGTGGTTGAAGCGTCTCAGATCCGACTCCAAAAAAGAGAGAGTTTGGATTTCGTTCATAGACCAAATCGGCACGAAGCCTCCACTTGGTATCGAAGATATAAGGTGCATCAATACTCAGTTGGTGGTAAGGAGCTCTTTTGGTCGTATTAAAATACTGAGCAAATACCCGAACACGATATGGTGTGTATTCAAACATGGGGGATTTTTTTTCCCCGTTGTAAAAATAGAGCACGCGAGCCCCAAATCCGATACCCACATTGGGATCCGAGTTGATGAGAGGAAGACCGGTAAAGTATCCCCCCTCTTTTTTATTCTTAAAGTCCCTCTCGCTCAGCCTCTTTTTTTCAGAGATCTCGAACGGAAGGTCGGTACGGGGTTGACGTTCCTGACCGAGAACCCCGTGGAAAAACGAAAAAAACAACAGAAGTGTGAAACTTCTTAAAATATGATTGTACATTCTCTACCTATCAGCCAAAGAAACTGCCTTATGGTGGGAAGTTTGAAAAATATGTCAAATAGATTCGGAAATTTATGTTTTTTCCGGTTCGAATCTGTGTAATATGATGAGCACCTCATCTTGTTGGACAAGATCCCCTTGTGATTTTCGAATCTCTTCCACACGACATGGATAAGGTGCCTTAACAGCGTTCTCCATCTTCATCGCTTCCAAAATCAATAGGGTCTCACCTTGTTTGTGTTCCGTTCCAACCTCAGTAGAGATTTGCACTACTTTCCCTGGCATGGGACTTTTGATTTCAGGAGAGGTTTGTCCTGCACCTTCATACTGACGTTCGGCGAGTTTTCCACTCCAGGTCTCACCTTTCCAATGAAGGAAGATCTCATTTCTTACTTTAAGATATCGTAATACAGATCCATCTTTCATGGATACAGATTGTAATGAACTTGTATCTGATTTGTATGATTCTTCTTTTACCAAATCTTCTAAGGCAAACAAAGCACTATCCTTTCCCAAACGAACACGCACAATATTACCACTTACGTAAACAGAAGCAGGTTCAGATTTTGTTTCGAATAAATAATCCATATTA
The DNA here is from genome assembly GCF_016919165.1 of Leptospira chreensis. Lineage (GTDB taxonomy): Bacteria > Spirochaetota > Leptospiria > Leptospirales > Leptospiraceae > Leptospira_A > Leptospira_A chreensis. The sequence goes on along the minus strand of NZ_JAFFPS010000026.1, from coordinate 64,501 downwards.
GGTGGTTTCCTTGATCCAAGGGTCGATTGGTTCTTTAGAAGTAAAAAAGGCACCAGCAAGGGCTAATTTTAGTTCTTCCTTGGTTTTATCTGACAAAAGTTCTGATTCATTGTCTGCAATGAAATGTGTAGAAACATGACCCTCTGCAAACTCTTTAGAAGATACGAGTCTTTGTAAAAACTGCAAATTGGTTTTGGGACCAAATACAATGGTCTCCGACAAACACTCGATTAGGCGGTGAATCGCAGTGATTCTATCTTCACCCCATACAATCATCTTGGCTATCATTGGATCATAAAACATAGTGATCTCAGATCCGGAAACCACACCAGAATCAATACGTAAATAATCTCTAGTGGGAAAGGATAGATGGTGAATCTTCCCGGTAGAAGGCAAAAATCCTTCTTTGGGATCTTCTGCATAAATTCGAACTTCCAATGCATGTCCTTTTTGGGGAGGGGTTTTGATTTCTGGTAATGCCTCTCCCTGGCAAACTCGAATTTGCCACTCCACTAAATCAAGACCGGTTGTCATTTCTGTCACTGGATGTTCCACTTGCAAACGAGTGTTCATCTCGAGAAAATAAAACTCACCAGCCTCACCTAATATAAATTCTACGGTGCCAGCCCCTTCATACTGAACCGCTTTTGCTGCCATCGCAGCCGCTTCAGACATTTTGGATTTGAGATCTGCGGAGTATCTGGGAGCGGGTGTTTCTTCGACCACTTTTTGGTGGCGTCTTTGTAAGGAACAATCCCTTTCATGTAGATGGATGATGTTTCCCTTGGTATCACCAAATATTTGAAACTCCACATGGCGAGGGTTCGTGATGTATTTTTCTAAAAGGATACGATCGTCTCCAAATGCAGACAATGCCTCCCGTTTTGCCGAAAGGATTCCCGGTTCCAATTCTTCTGGAGTGTTGATCCTCCGCATTCCCTTTCCCCCACCACCGGCACTGGCTTTTGCCATAATGGGATATCCAATTTTTGTCGCTTCTTTTTGGAATACGGACATTTCTTGGGAAGCACCTTCATATCCAGGCACCACGGGAACACCACTTTTTGCGACTAACAGACGTGAGCCGATCTTATCTCCCATAGCTTCGATGGAATGTGGTTTTGGGCCAATGAATCGAATTCCGTGTTTTTCTAATTTGGTAGCAAAGTCAGTATTTTCTGATAAAAATCCATAACCTGGGTGAACGGCATCCGCTCCCGTTTCCAAACAGGCTTTAATGACCTTCTCCACATTTAAATAGGAAGAACGAGCATCGGTTCCCCCGAGTGAGAACGCCTCGTCTGCAGACTGAACAAATAGGCTTTGTGCATCCGGATCGGAATAAACCGCCACCGTTTTGATTCCCATTCTTTTTGCAGTGCGAATGACACGTACGGCAATTTCACCACGGTTGGCGATGAGTATTTTTTGGATCTGCTTCATAGGAGTAGGATCAAATCTAAAGGGATGCGAAAATAAATCAACAGAAAGATCGTAACTTCATTGACCGTCTCCATCCTTAACCAATTCTTTTTTTATGGTGAAACAGTTTCCCCGTTTTCAATTTTCGGATCGAATCTTTCTAACTTATTTTTCCTTTGGGTTTTTGACCCTCTTCCTCCACCGCATTTTATTTTTTATTGTTTATTCTTATCGTTTAGAAGAGTTTCCCGTTTTGATTTTACTCAAAGCATTCTTGATTGGGTTTCGATTTGACTGGGTTACCATATCGATTCTGTTAGTTGGTTTTTACCTGCTTTCGCTTTGGAATGGGGCATCAAAACGAAAAACCTATCGTTATTTTTGGATCCTCACACCTCTCATTCTTTATCCCCTATGTTTGGTACATTTATTTGCTGATTTGTTGTATTTTGAAAATGCAAACAAACATATTGGTTATGAAGCCATTGTGTTTCTTGGAGACCTGGATGTTTTAGTTTCTTCGGCCGTCAAAGAAGCTCCTTTAAAAATCTTTAGTTTTTTTATTTTTATATTACTTTATATTTTAGGGATGATGTTTTGGTTTCGCAAACACCAGATCGCAGACCAAAGGAATGAGAAGGAATCCTTTCGATCTAAAACCATAAAAACATCTCTTTGGATTCTTTTTTTCTTTATTGGACTGCGGGGTGGGCCACAAGAATCTCCCTTGCGAGCCAGTGAAGCGATTATCTCGGATGACGCCCTTATCAACCAACTGGCGTTAAATGGAATTTACACAACCATCAACGATTTTAAAAGCCAGTCCATTCCCAAACATCTAAAGATGAAAGACGAAGATATGTTGGCCGTGGTTCGGAATGAAATCACATACAACGGTGCTGAATTTTTAGGTGATCCCGAGTTTCCCCTCGTTCGCAAAATCAAACAGGTTCCTGGAAGAAAATCCATCAATGTGGTTTTAGTCATCCAAGAATCTTGGACAGGAAAGTATGTTTGGCCCGTATCCAATGGAATTTGGTTGAACCAGGAAGTCACACCGTATTACAATACATTGGCGAAAAAAGGCCATAGCTTTCGCAAATTCTATGCCAATGGCGGAAGGACGAGTAATGCCCTACTTTCTGTTCTTACCAGTGTTCCCGATAGACCAGGTCTCACCGCCATTCGTACACCGCAAATCCTCAGTAACTTTTCTGCGATCGGAAATCTATTTTCAGAATTTGGATACCAAACGAGTTTCATCACAGGTGATGATTTAAAATTTGATAGTCTTGCAACCATCCTTCCCCATTTCGGATTCCAAACTTTGATTGGAAAAGAAGACTTCGCTAAGGCAGGGAAATATGAAATTGGAGCTTGGGGTTATGATGACGAACATCTCTACTCCAAAGCATTGGAAGAAATGGACTCATACCAAAAAGAAAACAAACCCTTTCTTATGACCATTCTTACCATGACAACACATTACCCCTATAAGGTGCCGAACGCGAAGTATGAAATTTATGGTCCAAGTGTCACCGATTTTGATTATCTGAATACCTACCACTATTCCGATGCGGCGCTAGAGGTATTTATGAAGGAAGTCCAAAAGAGAAATTACTTTGAAGACACTTTATTTGTATTTGTGGGTGACCATACCCATCATAGATATCTGTCCTATTACGAAGACCGAATGGTTCCATTTTTACTATATGCCCCAAAATACATTAAACCAATGTTAGATGAAAGGATATCCTCACAACTCGATGTCCTTCCTACCATTTTAGGAGTGGTAGGAAAAGAAACTTACTTTGCTGGTTTTGGAAAGGATATGCGAGCTCCGGGAGTGAAGTCCGGTAGCACATACTTTGCTTATGGAAGCGCCTGTGGTTGGATTGATGAAGAAAAAATTCTCTACCAAAGTGTGGATGGAGACACTCAGTTTATTTTCCAAATGGTTCCGCCCTATGCAGAGGATCCCGTTTGTAATCCCGAAAGAAAGAACTGCCTCCACCAAACAGTGAAAGCAAGAGCTTTCTTTAATTTATCTTTAGAATTAATGAATCGTAATTCTCTTTATCCTTTGGAAGGTTCTCTACGGTACACCAGGAAATGAATCCACATACTTAACTTTGAAGTCAGGAAAACTAGTAACGATCTGCACTTTAAAATCAGGAAAGGAACTGACTTCTTGCCACTTACCACAATCGGAAGGAAAACTACTGACCTTTTGTACTTTGATGTCGGGAAAACTATCTACAATTTGCACTTTAAAGTCCGGGAAACTCGTAACAAACTGCACCTTTCCCGCTAATTTTTTTCCTTTAAAAGTGCAATCAGATCCCACTTCTCCAGCGAATAGAGCCGAACTGAACAAAATTCCAAATAACAAAACAACCAACTTCTTCATACGAACTCCTATTTTTTAAGAAATAAATTCTAGATTTATTTTCCAACCTGTCAATCCTTTTGTCCATGAATTCGGAATCTGCCATCCTCTTCACTCAATGCCTTCAAAATGACTTCTCAAGCCTCCTCGATAAATACGATCCACTTCCCAACTCCCTTCATATTGGGTATCAAGAAGCGAACCGCCTTTTAGGAGAAATGATGGAAGAAGGACCAGTGTTCTCTCTTATGGACTGGGCTTATGAAACAGATCCAAGTCATTTAAAACTAATTCATATCCGCGACTGGCATGATTCGAAAAACAAATCCCAAGAAGACCACCTAATACAATTTGGTGACCATTGTTTAAAGGATACAAAAGGAGCCGAGTTTGTGTTTCAAAAATGGATCGAAGAAAATCCCAACCGAGCAGAAGTGGTGAATGCTTCGGGGCTGAATGATTTTGTAGATACCAATTTAGAATCCGTATTAGCACCATACAAAGGAAAATCCATTAAGGTGGGAATCACTGGAGTTTGGACAGAAGCCAAAGTGACTTTCCTTGCTTATGATTTAAAAACAAGATACCCCGAATTTGAAATTGGAGTTTGTTCGGCCCTCACAGCAAGTTCCTCTCTCTCAATGCATTTCATTGCCCTCGACCAATTGAAACAGATTTTAGGAGTGAAAGTATTTTCCTCGATTGGAGCCTTTACCGAATTTCTAACAGGAAGCCAACCCAATTTAGAAAAACGAATTTCCACAAACTCGCGAATCTCAAGCGACAAACTAAAGTTAGATCCCAAATATCCGATCTCCAATACCGACAATCAAATTCTACTCTATCTCTTTCGGGATTGTAAAGAGGTAGAATTCAAAACTTTAGATGGTGGGTTTTCTGGAAACGTAGTTTTAAAATCAAAGTCTACGGACCACTTGGGCCATTTGTTAGTCCCTTGCGTTGTCAAAATTGGAGATAGAGACCTCATTGCCAAAGAAAGAACAGCCTTCGAACGAATCCAAGAAGTCCTTGGAAACAATGCTCCTTCCATTGTGGATTTTTGCGAATTAGAAAACAGAGGAGCCATTAAATACCGTTATGCGGCGATGTTAGATGGGAATGTCAGGACCTTCCAAAAGGTTTATGGTTCTATGCCGGACGGCACGGGCCTCGATCGCATCATCGACACTGTGTTTGGAGAACAGCTGGGTCGTTTGTTTGAAGCGGCTTCCACGGAAAAACTCAATTTATTAGAATACTACGACTTCCAACCCAAATACGCCAAATCAGTTCGTTCTCGTGTGGAATCACTTCTTGGTGGGCCGCAAACAGGACAAGAAATTGAAATCGTTTCCGGTTATCCTGTTCCCAATCCTTGTCTCTTTTACGAGAAGGATCTATTGGAGCTGAAAGAATACAATGCCATCACTCACAATACATCCTATGTACATGGAGATTTGAATGGGGCCAATATCATTGTCGATGGACAAGACAATGTTTGGATGATAGATTTTTTTCACACCCACAGAGGCCATATCATTCGAGATTTGTTGAAGTTGGAAAATGATGTTCTTTTTATTTTTTGTAAAATTGAATCGGAGGCAGAATGGAAAGAAGCCGTAAAACTCACCGATTTTTTACACAATCAGGAAGATTTAGGAATCGAACTGAAACTAGAACCACCTACTGAGATCACAAATGAAAAACTAAAAAAAGCCTATCGTGTAATTGTAAAATTACGATCCTACTACCCTCGTTTGGTGAAGTTAGACAGAGATCCTTACCAAATGCATGTGGGTGCTTTGCGGTATGCGATGCATACTTTATCCTTTGATGAAAGTAATGAATGGCAAAGGAAATGGGCTTTGTATGTCGGATCCAAACTCATTACAAAAATTAAGGAATTCATCAAACGCTCCAAAGTGCTCCGAATTGATTATTTAAAACCGGTTACCAATTCTCCCTCTGACGATATCTCTCGGATTGGACTCACCATCCTTCCTGGTAGAAAGGACAGAGCCCGTGTTTTGTCTGATGATTTAACCACTATGAAAAAAGAAGGGATCTCCCATGTTCTAAGCCTCATCACAGAACAAGAGTATGTCGATTATGGTGTCACCGATTTAAAATCAGAACTAAAACAAAATGGAATCCAACAAAAACAGGTTCCTATTTTGGACCAAAGAGTTCCGAGCCTCACACAAATGAAAGAAACTTTGGAATGGATGGACGAAGCTCTTTCGAAACAAAACAAGGTTCTCATCCACTGCGTAGGGGGACTGGGAAGATCTGGGACTGTGGCCGCAGCCTATTTGATTTGGAAACATGGATTGGATGCAGGATCAGCCATCCAAAGAGTGAGGGAATCGAGAAGTGAACGAGCGGTGGAGTCACTCGAACAAATTCGATTCTTAGAACTTTGGGAAAAAGAAGTGAAAAACTAAACTTTAGAAAGTTTGACTCTTTCGGCTTCTGTTATGGCATCTAACTCTTGTTTTTTGGACTGCATTAAATTGTTTAAGTAAGTTTGGAATTCTTCCCAAGAAGAAAAATCCGTAGGATCATGTACACCGAGACCCAAATAACCGACCACATTTCCCATTTGGTAGTTTTGGTAGGTTGTGATTCCTGATTTTAGAGCTACAAACACGGGAATTTTTAGTTCAAAAGCAATTTTCACCATTCCTTTTTTTAGAGGAAGGATTTCTTCCGAATAAGTATTTTTTCCTTCTGGGTATACAATGTAGGAAGTGGTTTTTAAGCCTTCGATTAAGTTTTTTACAGAAACGGCAACTGATCTAGCTTTTGAATTATCAAACACTTGAGAACCCATAGCCACCATCCACCAATAGGCAAACCATGCTTTTTTGATGACCTGATTTGCTAAAAACGGTTTCCGAATCACATAACAATCATAAGGGAAATCCATTTCGTTGACATGGTTTAAAAATATCATATGTCCTTTTTCAGGAACATTAATTTCATTAAATACCATGAGTTTTGTTTTAGTGATATTTAGAACGTCTTCGGCCCAAATTTTGGTTCCTTCTAAGAACTCACGGATCCGAGCTTCTTTGTTCCCCGTGAGAGAACGATACAACCCTCTAACAAGATAGGGACTTGCTTTTCCAAAAACAAGAAGGGTGATTCTTAAGTAAACCTTCATCACCAAACGTCCGTAATGGACACTTAGTCCGTGTAAATTTTTTTTGATGAGATCGTCAACGACCGGAATTTTCGCCATAGCAACAATTAGACAAAAGAGGTCATTTTGTGGAAATAAAAAAGCCCAAGAAATTTCTTGGGCTCATTCAATTGGAAACGGTGTTAGTTAACGTTTCTTATTGTTGCGGAGTGGAAGTAGATCCCCCAGCAGGTTTTGCAGGCACATTTAAGGCTTTTTTACGTTCCTGGTCGTATTTCATGAACACCATATTGTTGGAATCCAAATCATACACTCGACCTCTCACATCAGCATGGTCCACGCGGTAGTCTTCAGGAACACGAACATCAAACATAGCTTGCATACGGTTGTCATACTTGATGTAAGGATTTTTTGTAAAATCGTAAGTAACACCATCAACCTTCACTGGTTGTCCTTCCACAGGACCACCGTTTTCATCTTTCAGCGTTTCTGATTTTGCTTGGGAATTGTTCAGGTAATAGTTGTCGTATGGATATTTCAACTTATAGATGTTAATCGCATTTGCTTTGGAATCACGAGCTAAGTTGATCGCACCAAAATATAAATCAATTCGATACTTTCTATGGTTTGGTTGTAGTTTTTGGTGTTTCTCCAAATTCTTTTCTACTTTTAAAGCATTGGCTCTAGCTTCTTTGGCAAGACCCAAATGTTTATAACCCAACTCTAAGTTTTTCTCAATATCGTATTTGTTATAACTGTAGTGAGCTTCTTTTGAATCATACATACGGCGTGAGAATGGTGCTTCTCTTGGAATGTCCATTACATCTTGGCGGAAGTAAGAACCTTTTCCGTATTCAATCGAAATATCAAGGAGAGCTTTATCCATATGATTGTTTGGATTTTTTCTTTCCATTGCCGTTTTCATCATCTCTTCTGCACGTAAGATATAGAGTTGTGAAAGTTCCTCGGTCATCTTTTCGATTCCCAATTGGCATTCAAGAAAACGTTGGTATGCGGAAGAATAGTTACCTTCGAAATGGTATTGTAAACCTTCTTGGTAAATTCGTTTGGCTTCGTTGTATTTCTTCATACGAAAGCCTTCTTTCCCTTCCGGTGCGTTTAATTCCGTTGGTTTTCCTTCCGGATCTTCTCCACGGAAATTTTTAACGACTGGTTCTAACTCACGTAAGTAGGTTAGAAGTTCAATTCGTTTGTGGTATGATTTACTAGAGACCGATTCTGCAAACATAGGTGCCTGCACAACGAGACTCGTCATGAGAATAAGAAGGGATTGTTTCATTGCTCTGCCGTTCATTCCGTTTCCGTACTTTCCTTCCTTCGAAGAATCTTACAAGTAATTTCGGGGTGGCCCCTGTGAGTATTATCGGAGATTTCTGATATTGGATTGACAGATTGTATTTTAAAATTGAGCCTTTTCCTAGATTTTTCCTATGTCCCTAGCTGCAGCCCAGTCCAAAAAAGTATCTTTTCGCGCCAAAGAGTCCACAGTTTGCCCGATTTGTGATGAAAATCACCAAAAGGAACAAATGTTCCAAGGGGGTGGACGACTCATCGCCGGGAAGTTGGCTCAGGATTTACGTCGATTGTACGAAAAAAATCGAAAATTTGGTCGTGTCAGTCCTCTGGATTATGTCATGTCCGTTTGCCCGCGTTGCCTTTATTCCTCTTTTCCGAAAGATTGGAATTCTTTAAACCCTGCCGACAACGAAGCCATCCGCATGGCCACTGATAGTCGCAGAGCTTATATTGAAAAAATCCTCGGACCTCTTGATTTTACTGCAGACCGCCAAATTGTGTTAGGTGCTGCATCCTACCTGCTCGGAATGGACTGTTACCAACTCCGGGGTGCGAGTGTTGCCCCTACTCCGAAAAAAGCAGTTTGTGCCATTCGTGCTGCTTGGTATTTTTCCGACTTACATGAAGAGTTTCCTCATATCGGTTATGACAAAATCAGAGACTTACTCTACCAAAAAGCAGCTGTTATCTACGGTTTTACATTGGAATTAATGCAAAATGGAAACGAACCTGTTGACCAAGCGGCAGGAATGCTCGGACCCGATACCGATAACAACTGGGGATTTGACGGTGTTATTTATCTAAATGCATTTTTAACCAAAAAGTTCAAAGACCAAATGGCTCCCAAACCAGATGATCAAGTTCTACTTTTGTCTCGCGCCAAACGAACACTCGCAAGACTTTATGGTTCGGGAAAAGCTTCCAAAGGAAAACCAGGTCCTATCGTAGAAATGACTCGTGAGTTGTATGACGAATACAATGCGATCCTTGAGGCAATGGGAGGCGAGAAGTAAGGGTTTGCCCAACTACGCTCTTCTCGTCGAATACGACGGTAATCATTTTTACGGTTGGCAGAAACAAAAAGACATTCCTACGGTTCAGTCCTCCATTGAATCTGCTCTAACCATTATTTTAAACAAAAACCCCGCATCACCTTTGTCAGTTGCTGGAAGAACCGATACGGGTGTGCATGCATTGGGCATGGTGTGTAATTTCAAAACAGAGTTTCCCATTCCTAACTTCCACAAATTCCTCGTCTCTGTGAATGCCCTCACCAAAAGAGGAGTATCCGTTAAAAACATTGTCGAAGTTCCCAAAGAGTTTCATTCGAGATTCAGTTGTACGGGAAGAGAATACATCTACAAAATCTATTACAGCAAATACGAAAGTAGTTTTGTAGAAGGCCGAGCCTTTTGGGAGAAACACCCTGTAGATTGGGATTTTGTAGAAAACCAATTAGAGAATCTCATTGGCGAGAAGGACTTTCGTTCTCTTACCAAAGCAAAATCAATGGCGGGCAAACGGGCGATCCGAAATATCTATGACATTCGTTTGGAACGATTGACATCAGATTGGATCCAAATCCGAATTCGTGCCAATGGGTTTATGCACAATATGGTTCGTATTACTGTAGGAACTTTACTGGACATTGGGAAGGGACGTTGGAAATCTAGATCCATCGGCTCCATTTTGGAAGAGAAGAACCGTACGATAGCAGGGATCACCCTCCCGCCGGACGGACTCTATTTTGTCCGCGCATATTACGAAGATTATCCAGAAATTCATGAATTGTATAAAATCACTCTTCCTTAGCCTTTTTCTGGCACTCACTCTATTTTCCGGTCTTCTTTCCGCACAAACCTTAGAGGAATACAACAAACGAAGGTATGAAATTGGTGGATGGGTCGGAGCGGCCAATCCCATGCCTGGAACTCCCACAGTTCGTATTTTGGACACCACTCTCGGGGGAGGGTTTTATGCCCGTATGCCTTGGCCTTGGATTTTTTATACGGAAATTGGTGGATCTTACGCTGTGTTTTTATCTCGGTCGGAACGCGCTCTCACAGCCATGCCACTTTATGCTGCCTTAGCTTACAAAATCCCCATTGAACTTCCCATTCAGTTTTTTTTGAAAGGGGGTGGTGGTTCCGCTTATGTGGTGGCTCGTCCCTCCGATACGGCTCGTTGGAATCCTTCCGCCTTTGCCGGGTTAGAGGCGAGTTTTATTGCTGGCCGTAGGATTCGGATTGGAGTCAGATTGGACTATCATAAGATTTTTGAGACGAATATGGATGTTCCGAGCGAATACCGATATCCATTGGCAAGTCCTTATGATGACCCTCGTTTGCAAAATCCGGCCAATTACACTTTGCAAAACGTGGACTTTTTCTATTTCGGTCTAACTGTTGGAGTGTTGTTTTGATATGAAATCCCACTTACTACCTGTCTTCATTCTATTTCTCAATGTTTTCCTTTTTATCGATTGTAAAACCAAACTGGACTTAGGGGAAGAATCGAAACTCCCCGTTGTTTCCACTCTCTTCAACAATCGTATGTTGTTACTCCTAAAAGGAACATATGCAACAGACAATCCTCTCGATTGGGGTGAACTCAATAATGGAACCGGGGATTTGTATGTGGATGCGCAAGGGGAAGGTGTGGACCCAACCATGACTCTTGTCAACCAACCCAAAGTGGGAAACATTCCTATCTTTCTCGATATTGGAGAGGTGAGAATCTCCAGTAAATACGTGAAGGGATTAAATGAACTGACACAGATTCGTGATACAGTGGATTCCAATAAATTCTGGGACTACATTGCACCTAACAGGCAAGTATTTTGTACGGTTACGTATTCCTTTGATAACAATACCTGTACGGAAAGTAATGGAATTCTCAAAGCATCTGATTTCTTTAATGGGATCGGAGCTCAGTTTCCTTCCAATGACCCCTCTTCCCAAACAGAAAGTTGGCAATCCGCACTCGCCACAGGACAACCTTGGATTGGACGTCAGTATTATTATGCAGCGATTTACTTTCGTTCTCTTGTGACTGGATACGCACTAGACGCAGGAATTCCTGTGACTGGTCGTTTTGACAATAGACCAATCGTTAACGGACTCAATATTGTCCCACGTAACAACTATGTTGCGGGAACAACTTCCTCGGCCAAAAGTACCATTGTACCTAAAATGTTCCCCACTCTTTATTCGCAACTTCCCACCCAATCGGATATGCAAATTCGGGATGGATTCGATCCTTATATTCTAGAAGTAAGAATTAACTTAAAAGAAAACCTAATGTTACATTCTTACCAAACCAGTCGGGCGACAACGGTTACCTATGTTGGTATCAGTGATATTTTTTATGACCATAAAGGGGAAGGAGATGCCGGCGGAAATATATTGACAAGAGCTCGGGTGATTTATCCTGAAACTGCATCGAGCCTTACGATTTCTGGCGGGGGCAACTCTTTGTTACATTACTATGGCATCTTTCGATACACAGAAACTGAATTTATAAACGTTTTGCCTCTTGCGGCAACACCCGCAAAACAAGGTGCTAAAATAAAATACTTAAATCCAGGTTTGTATAAGGTAGTTTGTTTAGGAGACCTGATTAAGCAGGACGGATATCCCGACACTGTAGTACGTGAGACTACAGTTGGTATCCCGGAGCAACCATTCCGACAAACGTATAACGTTGATTTGGCCTGCCCTTAGTAAAAAAATAGTTTCACTTTTCAATTTTACTTTTTTTTTAGTCCCGTTTTCGCGGAAATTGGTAAAAGTACCAATGATATGAAAACGATATTGCTAAAACTCCGTTCCCTCTTTTCCAAGAATTCCTTATCTCCTGGAGAATTGCAGTTTCCGATTCGATACAAACTACTTCTCATTACATCGATTGTTTTACTTGTCTCCATGTCGGGGATCATCTTTCTTGCTTCTTATTTTTTCAGAAAAGATAGTGAGGTTCGAGTAAAAGAAAACAACATCAAAATCAATGAAATCCTTTCCTTAAAAGTAAAGTCGGACTTACATTCGATGAAACAAGATGTCCACATCACGGCATCTGCCATCTTAAGAAATCCCAACTCAGCCAATGCTATCGCCAAAGAATTGTTTGATGAAGATCAAAATTTTCTTTTGATTGGTGCTTATGATGTCAGTTTGAATCCAAAATTTGAAGCATTGAATGATGAGTTCTTACAAAAATATGATTACCAAAAAGCAGAAGTGAAAGGATTACTCCGAACCATCCAACCTAAATTAAAAAAAGCATTTAGTGGAACTACTGTTATTTGGAATGCAAGTCCTCATTTTCGTCACCCCATCCTTTGTCTTAGTTTTCCCCTTTCAGAATCCAAAGATACACATACCATTCTTGTCACACTAGTCAAACTGGACAGCCTCTTAGATGCCTTCCAAACATCAGGACCAGTAGAAACCTTTCTTGTTAGTGAGGATGGAAGTGTACTCGCACATCCCGATGCTAAGGTGGTATTATCGGGTATCAATCTAAACGACCTACCTATTGTGGAACGTATGAAAAAATCCACAGTCGACAATGGACAGTTTCGTTATGAAGCCAAAGACGGCGTGTCTTACCTTGGATCATTCAAAAAACTAGGACTCGGTGGAGTTGGCGTGATCTCTCAAGTGCGAGAAGCTAAAATTTTTGAAGAAGTCAATAACATTCAGAAACGAAATGTTTACATACTCATTGTATCACTCGCTCTTTCTTTTATCGTTGTTTATATTTTTGCAAAATCTCTATCAACACCCATCTTAAAATTGGTGGATGCCTCCGAAGAAATTCGACGTGGAAACTATCACATTGAACTTCATGCTACAACCCATGATGAAATTGGAACACTCACCAAATCATTCGTAAGTATGGGACGGGGTTTAGAAGAACGTGAAAAATTAAAAGATTCCTTTGGAAGGTTTGTCAACCAAGACATCGCAGAACTTGCTGCCAAAGGGAAACTATCCATCGGGGGACAAAGAAAGTATTGTACCATCTTTTTCTCGGATATCCGAAGTTTTACTGCCATTTCAGAAAAGTTACAACCGGAAGAGGTTGTGGAATTTTTAAACCAATACATGACAGAGATGGTGAAATGTGTCCAAGACACAGGCGGAACAGTAGATAAGTTTATTGGAGATGCCATCATGGCCACTTGGGGTGCCCTTCGTGATTCCAAACAACATGCTAAGTCCTCTGTAGAAGCTGCACTCCGTATGCGAGAAAAACTCATCGAATTCAATGAAGGACGTGGGTCTGTTAAAAAGCCAATCATCCAGATTGGATGCGGAATTAACACCGGCTATGTGATTGCAGGACAAATCGGTAGTGCCAATAAAATGGAATATACTGTCATTGGAGATTCGGTCAACCTTGCGTCTCGTGTGGAGTCATTGAATAAAGAAACCCAAACCGACATCCTCATTACAGAAACCACTTACCAAGAAATCAAATCCGATTACCATGTACTCAGCATGGGAGAAATCGAGTTAAAAGGAAAATCGAAAGCTCAAAAAGTCTATGCTGTACTCGGTAGAAAAACAGATCCCAATTACCCCAAAAGTTTGAGCGAACTACAGAAGTTAGTGGGAATCACTGCAGTGAAGAAGGGGAAAAAATGAATTTAGACAAACGAGATCGTCTCGTCTTATTTACCCTACTCAGTGTTGCTTTTTTATTTTCCATTTTGTTTTATTTGGATATCAATCGCAAAATTGGGATTGGTGACAGAGAAGTTGTAGGAACTATTTTTTTTAAAAACAATATTGTTCAAAGAAAATTTGAAGATGAAGTCATTTGGGAAAAGTTAGAAAACAATAGCCCTCTCACCAATAAAGACACCATCCGATCCGAAGCTTTTTCGGATGCACTCATTCGATTGAAAGACGGAACAGAAATTAACATTGATGAAAATTCAATGTTTAACTTAGATTTGACGGGCGAGGAACCAAACCTGGAATTCACCCAAGGATCTCTAGAAGTCAAAAAGAACGATTCCCAACCAAACAATATCAAAATCACAAGTTCCGGAAGTGAAATCAATGTAGATTCAGGAAATGTCAAAATTGAACGTTCCAAAGAAAGGGAACTGAGTATATTTGTAGAAAAAGGAAAAACCACTGTCAAACAAAAGGATGGTAAGTCCGTTGCAGTGGAAGAGGGAAAAAAAGCAGAGTTCAAAAAAACAGGAATCGAAATCAAAAAAATTCCCGTTGTCTTAGTCTCGCCCTCTTCTCAAAAATTATTCTATACCGAACCGGAAGATGTATCGGTCCATTTCCAATGGAAAGTAGAATCGGGATATGAAAACCCTGTATTAGAAATATCAAGATCACCTAACTTTCAATTGACGCTGATCAATGAAAAAGTAGAAGGAAACCAAGCTGACTTTCGATTAAAAGAAGGAACCTTCTATTGGAGATTAAAAGTTAAAAACAAAACGGGAACCGATCCTGAATTCAGTGAAATTAATAAGTTCTTTGTCACCAAACGAGAATCCTTCCAAGGAGAATCTCCAGAACAAGGAACTACTTTTCCTTTTGTCCAAACCTACCCTCTCGTCACACTCACTTGGACCAAACTCACAACCGCTAATTCTTATCAGTTGATTGTATCCCATTCGCCAAAATTAACGAACCCGATCAAACAACTAGAAACAACAGCAAATCAAATTTCTTATGACGATCTGAAAGAAGGAACTTATTATTGGAAGGTAGTTGCCAAGTCTTCATTTCCTGATACAAAAGATAGAGAAAGCCAAGTTTTATCCTTCATCATCAAAAAACAAAATACAGTTCCCGCACCAAAATGGTTACGACCGGCCAATGGGGCAGAAATTTCAATGGATGAAATCAAACAAAACCAAGCCATTTTAATCTGGGATGGGAATGCGGAACTAAAGTCTTACCAATTAAAATTTGCAAAAGATTCAAAAATGACACCGATTGTTTTATCGGAAGAGACAGGATCAAACTTTCTTGTACCTAACTGGAATCAGTTGGGAAAAGGAACTTTCTATGTTAGTATCACTGGAAAATCCAAAGAAGGAAAAGAAACAGAATCCTCCAGTTTACTGAGTTTCACTGTAGTCGACAAAAAGAAAAAACAGGAACCAGTAGAAGAACCAAACGATTCCAAACAAGAACCCAAACTAGAAATGATGTCACCCAATGGGACCATTGTTCAAATGAAAGGGAAAACCAGTTTGGATTTCCAATGGAAGGTGGTGGGTGTAGTGGCCGACAGATATGATTTGGTTTTATACCAACACACAAATGATAAAAAAGTAGCCATCTATAAAATCACAACAAAGGATTCAAAACACAACTTAAAGGATTTAAGTATCTTAGATGAAGGTTCCTTCTCTTGGGATCTGAGTGTGTATAAAGATTCCAATTTATTATTATCCAGAAAGGGAAGTTTTATTTTGGCTTTGGACCAATTCAAATCCTTAAAACCTTCTGATATTGAATTCATTTCACCAAAACGGTTGTATAAAGAGAAACGATGAAACTAAATACAAAACGATTCTTTTTATTTTTTTGTTTGGTCTCTGTTTCCCTCTTCGCACAGGACGGAACCAAACTCATCGCTTGGAAACCCATTCCCGAAGCCAGCGGGTATCAAATCCAAATCAAAGAAAAATCTGGTAAAATCGTTATCGATAAAAAGATTGATACGGCTTATCATTCCATCGAAGAACTTCCGTCAGGTGTTTATCTAGTAAGAACCGCACCATTAAACTTATTCAAAAAACCAGCCGTCTGGTCTGCATGGAAAGACTTAGAAGTCATCATCTCCGAACCACCGAAGGTTGTGACAGAAGAAGAAAAACCAATCATCCTTCCCAAATCGGAATCCAAATCAGAAAAAACAATTTCGAATGTAACCATTGAAGGGGAACATTTTTTGGAAGCAACCAAAGTGGATCTTACCAAAAAAGAAGATTCACTTCCTATTCTCAGCAAGGAAGTCAAATCACCAGAACGGATTGATTTAAAAGTAGATACAACGGAAGCAAAATCTGGGCCTTATGATTTAACCGTCACCAATCCTTATCAGAAACCAAAAGTGGTTACCAATTTTGTTCAAGTAGAAGAACCAAAACATCATACCACAGATTCCAAACAAGAATCCCAAGCTGTTGTCACCCAAAACACAACAACGAAAGATAACCCTTTGACCCAAAAAACGAAAGTGACCGTACCCAAAGGGAAATCATTTCGGGACTATACATATGAAGAGATGTTGGCATTTTTAGAAACCGATGTAGCTGCGAATTGTAAAAATACTAAGGTGCCAGCCCTTACTTTAAGTGAGTGTCACAAAACATACGTTATCTTAAATTTTTCGAGTGAAGACAATCATTCTGTATTTGAGTTCTATAAGTTGATTAGCGATAATGAATCCGACAGAGTGAGTGCCTACTACTACTTTAGTGCGAATTGTTCTCCCCGGTTTCGACCTGCCTTCGAACGAATGGAACTCCAATCGAAAAATCGAAGTAATCTCGACCCAGATGAACGCCAATCACTACTCCAAGAATTGACTAAATTTCGAAATTGTTCGAGATAATTTCTTTTTCTTTTGCTTGTAAGGAATCGCTTTTTTTTGTCCTATTAAGAGAATGAGATACTCTTTGATTGCATCGGTTGGAATCGTACTTGTCACAATGCAGGCCATCCATTCCGAACCATCCGTTCTGAGCCAAAATGTGAAAGAAGTCACAACTAGAATCCAAGATTTGGCTCTCTATCCTACTCTTTCTAAAAAAAGACTTTATGGTGCCGTTTCCAAAGGTGGTGCCATTCGATTTGATTTAAAAGCAGGAGAGGCTTCCCCACAATCCATTGGTATCGGTGTGGCAACTGATGGAAAATTGAAAGAGTGGGTTCTCACTGTGTATTCTGGAAATGGTCAAAACGAAAATCCAACCATCTTAAGAAAGGAAAAGATTGAAGGCGAAGCACAGTGGGTCTTTGAATTATTAGCACCACCAGAAGAACTCACAGTGGAAATTCAAAATCTAAACTCAGACACTCCTGTCACTGTGGTAGAAATTGTTCATGGTTATTATTATGGATACTCTGTGGATAAAGAAAACAATACCAAACCCCAACCACAAAATCCTACCAAACCAAATCCAACAGATCCTGAAAAACTTTCCCCTAATGATGTTCAGAATCGAACGGAATTCTACCGGACACCTTTTACAAAAGACTGAAGTAAGTTTTTAAAAATAAAATCGGTATACTCATCATAACATGTCGGTGACATGTGGCCTGCGTCACTGAAATTGTTGCAGGCATAGTTTGGATCATCGTTCATATTCCAAAACGGCACACCATTTTGTTTGTGGTAATCTAAAATTCTTGGATACCAATCATGATACACTGTGTCCGTCTTCCCACCACCTACAGAAACTTTTAAATTTCTAATATGATCCATATAAGGTAAGGAGAGTCGAACCCAAATCACAGCAGACGGAACACCAAGTTCTTTTGCTAATTCCAAAGATTGGTTTGTAAAACTCAAAACCTGATCGGAAAACTGAAAGGGAACTAAATAGGAATGAAAATCACCAATCGCTGATTTTTTTAATAACTCCGGAGGGAGCACTGATTGGTGAGTTCCCGGTGTCATGGCAGAACCCTTTCCTCTATTTAAATTTGCCATAAGACTATTACGCAATTCACGGTAAGGAAACAAAAAGGATTCTTTGTTTTTGGCTCTGGTGAGAATGACTTCCAACTTGGGACGATATTGATAAGCACGAAACATTCGTTTTGCGATGAGTGTAGAAATATCATCCGTTGAAAATAAGGAAAAATGTTTTAATACAAAAGAGACGTTGAGTCCATTGGTCAAAGTTTCATCCACTTTTAGAGTGGCAGTAGAGTTGTACATCTCCACAGAGTGATCAAACAAAAAGAAATCAGGTTTTACATTGTCTTTGTGAAACTTTTCCATCCATTGTAATACATAATCTGGTTTTCCTCCTGGTACGGAGAAATTAAACATCACCCAACCTGGGTATTTTTTGTGAATGTATTCGTTATCAAACAAAAGTGCCCGAGAGTTTCCAAAGTAAACGAGGACTTTATCTCTATCTTGATTAGATAAATACAGTTTTAAATCATCGTATAATTGGTCTTTTTGGATATAGTTTATGTCCGAAAGTGACTTTGAAAAATAAGTATGTACATTCTCTAGAAGTAATAGTTTATCTAGACAAAACGTTAAAAATACAACTAGGAAAGGGACGAGTAAATATCGGTTACGAATTAAATCCACAATGTCTCCTAAAACTTATAGTAGATAAATTCTCCACCATCTTGTGAAAGAGTGGCGAGAAGGAAAATCGTAACAACACCAAGTATTGGCACAAGCCATACATCGTGTTTACGAACCCGTTCCCAAAACTCAGGAACATATTGGATATGGTGAAAAAACAATAGAGCAATCGAAGTATAAAAAATACGTTCCAGGTTTTCGATATGTTGGAACCGAAAAGAAGAACCATTTCCCAAAAGTGATGTGGCTGAAACCAACCATTCATTGGAATCACCTACAAACATAACTTCTAAACTATGGGAAAAGTGAGTAAAGATACCATAAAAATGATCTACCATATTGGTTGCGTTATTCGATCGAAACATCAGTCCCGAAATCGAAAATAAAACAAAAACGATGAGAGCTTTGATTACGATTAAGAATTTGTTTTTTTGTGGAGTTAACTTCCAACCCAAGTTGTCTTCAAAATACCGTTCCCCGGCCAAAATCAATCCCCAATAAAAACCCCAACAGATAAAAGTATAATCGGCTCCATGCCAAAATCCACCGAGTGTCATAATGATGATTAGGTTTAAGTAAGTGCGGAGTTCTCCTTTCCGAGAACCACCGAGTGGAAAATAAATATAATCTCTAAGCCAAAAAGAAAGTGTGATATGCCAACGTTTCCAAAGTTCTCGTCCAGACGTGGAGAAAAAAGGAGCTTTGAAGTTTTCTGGTGTTTCAAAACCTAAAAACAAAGCAATGGAACGCGCCATATCGGTTAGTCCAGAAAAGTCACTATACACTTGAATCGAATAACAAATCCCTGCGATGAATAAAGAAAAAGAATCGTATTCCGCAGGAGAACCAAACACCGGTGAGATGGTTAGTGACATGGGATCAGCCACGAGAACTTTTTTCACAAGCCCCGACATGAGTAAATACGATGCGCGGTACATCTTTTCTTTGTTTGGAACAAGTTTGTCCAAGTTCGGAAAAAAGTCTGACATCCGCATGATAGGCCCCGCAATGAGCACAGGAAAAAAAGCAACGAACAAAAAGTAATCATCCACTTTGACTACGGGTTTTGATGGATCGCGATAAGTATCAACGGCGGCGGCAATCACTTGAAAGGTATAAAAACTAATCGCCAGTGGTAAGGCAATGTGGATGAGATCAGGAACTTGTTTAAAGAACGGATAGTCCGTTAGATCAGCAAGGACCTTACTGAAAAAATAAATATATTTAAAAAACCCTAAATTGATTAGGTTGAGAGCTACCGTAAGTCCAATCCAAAACTTCGATGGTTGGGATTTGATTTTGCGATAGAGAAGGTAATTGATCCCAATGGCAACAAGAAAGTGGGCCGTCAGGACCAAAGAAAAGTAGGCATAAAAACCAATCCCTGCCATAAGCAGAAAATACTTTCGAACCTCTTTAGGAATGGCCCAATAGAGTGTGTAGACAATGGAAAAGAAGATTAAAAATGGGATTGAGTTGAACAACATATCAAGGGAGGAATTGTCTCTCCCAGTAATCGGTTTCCGAACTTGGTGTCAATCCTTCTTTCAGGTAGTTAAATTCCGTTTCATCCTCTTCGGATTCCCGTTTGAGCCATTCTGCATAAAACTCCTCGGAGGTCATTCTTTTGGCCCGAAGCCTACGTGCAAAACTAACAATCTCTTTGTCGGAAGTGATCACCAAACACTGTGAAGGTACTGGACATAAGTTGAGATATCCAATGATGAGTTCGTCGGCTTTTTTTTCATGGCTGTAATGAATCGAGAATTTATCCCAATCTTCCGAATAACAATCCGAGGTAAGATCCTTTTTCCCGTCAAAAAATACTAAAATCTTAGAATGTTGATTCGTAACATAGAATCGTTTTAGATGGGCCAATAACCCGTCCCGGGCATCTTGCAGGCGGTATTCCCCCAAACAAAAAGCCAAATCGGGAAATTTATACATTAGATTCATCCCGTCGATCAGGATTCTCTCATTTACGGGCACAACTCTAATGAAACCACTTGCCAGATTCGATTAAACCAAAAAAACGTAAACATGGGGAAAAAAATAATCATCGTCGGTGCCTCGAGTGGGATCGGAAAAGCCATAGCAGAAGCTGAATTGAACGCAGGGAATTCCGTGGTTCTTTTGGCAAGAAGGGAAAAGTCCCTAGAGTCCATAGCCAAAAAAGCCAATCAAACCAAAGAGAAAAGAGCCTTCCCTTTAGTCTTTGATGTGACAAAGTTTTCCACAGCAGAGAAAACCTTCGGGAAAGCAGTGAGTTTACTCGGCGGATTGGATGAAGTGTACTTTGCCTCTGGAGTTATGCCTGAGATCTCTCCTAATGAGTACAATACGACAAAAGACTTAGAAATGTTAAACGTAAACCTTTTGGGTGCAGTTGCTTTTCTAAATCCTGTGGCTACATATTTTACAAAACAAAAGTCTGGTAAAATTGTAGGAATCTCTTCGATCGCAGGAGAACGAGGTCGTAAAGGGAATCCCGTTTACAATACTTCTAAAGCCGGACTCAATACTTACCTTGAAGCCCTTCGCAATCGATTATCAGAATCCAATGTCCAAGTAACAACCATTAAACCGGGATTCGTCATCACTGAAATGACGAAAGGTTTAAAACTCCCTGAAAAAGGTTTACTAAAAGCAATCACTGCTGAAGAAGCAGCTAATAAAATTCTTAAGATTGTTGCCAGTGGAAAAGACGAAGCATTTGTTCCTGGGATTTGGGCACTCGTTGGCCTTATCATTCGTAACATTCCCAATTTCATTTTTAAAAAACTGAGTATATAACATGGTCGCAAAAAAAACTAAATCCATTCAAGATGTGAAAGTTCCTAAAAAGGAAAAAGTCGAAGCATGGGGAATGAGTTCGTTTTCTCTTTCTTCTATATTTCGTCCAGAAACAGAAGAAGAGATTAAAGAACTCTTTGTTTGGGCAAACCAAACAGGCACCAAAGTTGCGTTACGTGGTGGTGGATGTAGTTATGGAGATGCTTCCACAAATACAGACGGGATTGTTTTGGATTTAACTCACTTCAATAAGGTTTTGGATTTTAATCTAAAAACAGGAGTGATGACAGTCCAATCCGGAGCGCGAATCAAAGACCTTTGGGAAACAGGTATTGAAAATGGATTTTGGCCTCCTGTAGTTTCTGGAACCATGATGCCAACCCTTGGTGGTGCTCTTTCTATGAACATTCATGGAAAAAACAATTTCAAAGTGGGAACCATTGGCGAACATATCAAAGAATTTACATTCCTAACTGCCAAAGGGGATATTTTAGTTTGTTCTCCTAAAAAAAATACAGATCTATTTTATTCTGCAATTTCCGGCTTTGGAATGTTAGGTTGTTTTCTAACAGTACAAATCAAGATGAAACCCATTTATTCTGGAAAAATGAAAATTGATCCAGTGTATGTGAGAAACTTTGATGAACTATTTACTTATTTCGAAGAACATTATAAATCATCCGATTATTTAGTGGGTTGGATTGATGCCTTTGCCTCAGGTGAATCCATGGGTAGAGGCCAAATCCATAAAGCCACAAACTTAAAAGAAGGAGAAGATCCTGATTTTCCTGGTAACTGTTTACTCGAAAGACAACACCTTCCTTCTCGTTTGTTTTATGTGATTCCTAAAAAATGGATGTGGATTCTTATGCGTCCCTTTAGTTTTAATTTAGGAATGCGCCTTGTCAATTTTGCTAAGTGTATTGCAAGTATTCTCGTAAATAACAAAGCCTATTACCAAGGCCATGCGGAGTATGCTTTTCTTTTGGATTATGTACCCAATTGGAAGTTTGTTTACAAACCAGGTGGAATGATCCAATACCAAGTTTTCATTCCAAAAGAAAACGCCAAACAAGCATTCCGTGAAATTTTCACCATTTGCCAAGAACGAGGAATCGTGAATTATCTGTCTGTATTCAAAAAACACAAACCAGATCCATTCCTATTAACTCATGCAGTGGATGGATTTTCTATGGCAATGGACTTCCCTGTTACCAAAGGAAATAGAGATAAACTATGGGCACTTTGTAAAGAGATGGATGAAATTGTTTTAAAACACAAAGGTAGATTCTACTTTGCCAAAGATTCCACTCTTCGCAAACGTGTGATGGAATCCTATTTCCCTAAAGACAATCTAAAAAGATTCTACTCCTTGAAGAAGAAGTATGATCCCAAGGGGATTTTACAAACCGATCTTTACAAACGAGTGTTTTTAACCGAAAATTAAGTCACGGGCAATTTCAAAAGAAAGGATTAAAACTTTCACAATCTTTAAACGAGGAGAAGGATCACTCCTCGTATTTTATCCAACTAAAGTTTTGATAGTATGGTTTCTAAAGTAAAGTTCTAACCCATCATACAGAATACGGAATGAATTTAAATATTCATTCGTCTGTACAAAAGATACGCCGCTGAGGTGAAAATCACAGGTGTCATCCACATACCAATCCAAATTGGCAAGGCGCCGTTTTCGGCCAAAGTTTTAGCAGTCGAATTCAAAATATAATATAACAATACAACGGCAATCGTAAGACCAAGACTTGCCACACCTGCAGAACGTTTGGTGATGGCACCAGCAAGGGCACCCAGAGTCACCACAACAAAAGACATCAGTGGCATAGCAAAAGCCATATGTTGTTGGATGATCACGTTTCGAAAAGGAATTCCTTTGGTGATCCTGGACTGAATCTCATCTGCTAATTCAAAAAAATTCATTTCTTCTGGATTACGAATAGGTTTGGAAAAATAGGCTAAGTCTTCCGGGAAATCATAGGTTTTTTCTGGATATTTAATTCGAGATACGAGTTCTAGATTTTCATTGAACCTGACTTCTTCTGCATCATACAAAACCCAACTGTGAGGGGACGGAATGAATTTTGCTTTTTGTGAAGATACAGTATAAGTGGGATGGCCGTCTGGTGTGATTTCGATGTAGTTGAATCCACCTTTTACAGTGTTATCTTTTTCATCGATCCAATAGACATAATAGAAACCTTTTTTTCCTTTGATATGCAATTGATAGACAAAATCTATCAGTCGGTTGGATCCCTTTGCCATAATACTAAATTCGATCTGTGCCTGTTTGTTGGCCGGAATCACAACTGTTTGCCCAAAGAGAGTCATAACAAGCCAGATAGCGATTCCAAAAAATAAAATGGGTGTGATGATTCGGATAAAAGAAACTCCGGCAACCATCATGGCCACAAGTTCTTTGTTCACACTAAATTGACCGATGACAAAACAAACGGAAAACATAAGTGCCGGAGCTACAACCTGATCCACCATCGATGGCAAAGAATACAATACATGTAAATAGACATGCACTTGGTTTACTTTCGAAGAAACTAAATACTTCATCACGTCTGTGAATTTATAAATCACAATCATGGATGTAAGCATGATGAGAGTACCAAGAAAGGTTTTAAAAAAATCTAAAAATAAATAACGATCTAAAGTACGAAAGGGGATGAACTCTTTTTTGAACCAAAGAAAGGGTGTTAACAACAAATTCATAAAATTTCCAGTAATAACATACTCATATCGTCGGAAATTCGTTTTGCCGAAAATGACATAGAGTCCTCATATAGAGCATTCAAAAATTCTTCACCTTTTTTGTCAGAATGATTTTTTATGGATGTTAGTAAATGTTCGTCTCCATAAATCTCTCCCGCCTCATCAAAAACTTCCAAAATTCCATCCGAATAGAGTAAAATTCGATCCCCTGAGTTGGGAATGAGAGTATAATCTTTGAGATTGGGTTTTAAATAGGACACAATGAGAGTTCCCATCCCTTCTATAAATTTAGGATCTGAACCTTTTTCGATTCGGATAAGAGGGGGATGGCCTGCCACGGAATATCGAATTTCTTTTGTGGATGTATCCACAAACAATACACAAGCACTGATATGATTATTGGGAACTAACTCTTGCAAGTCGGTATGAATTGATTTTAAACAATTAGAAGGTTCGGTTTGATTTCCATGAATTTTAAAAGCAAGAACTGCCATGGCAGAAACCATAGCCGATGCAATTCCATGACCAGAAACATCTGCAAAAAACAGCGCTAACTTTCCATCCTCGCGTTCCAAATAACTAATGGCATCACCACCCACCTGTCCAAAGGATTGAAAAAAAGAATGGAGCCGCACACCTTTTGTTTTGGGCCACTGCGTCGTTACCAAATTGGACTGGGTTTCATTGGCCAGATCCAATTCATTTAACATACGATCTTGAAACCCTTTGAGTTTCGATTCTGAAATGCGAAGTTTTTCCACAGAGCTGAGTCGTATATTGAGTGTTAGATAGGAAACAAGAGCGGGTGTGATGATGGCCGAAAGGTAAAGTGGTAAATCCACTTGTGGTTCTTTTGTATAAAGGCCAATAAAAATTCCGGCGGAAGATACAGTTCCCAAATAAGAAACAAGAGACCTTCTGTCCACAAAACTCACACCTATACAAGAAAGCACTAAAATCATTCCCACAAGATAACCAATGTAAAGGGAGTTCCAATACAGAAGGATAAGAGAATGGGCACTCATGGTGTAGAAGAAAAACAACATGATGTTTTGGATTTGTTTGCGAACCCAATCGGAGAAATAAGTGGCAAAGAAAAATCCCAAGGTAACTGATGCATGTAAAATACGAATCCACTTGGGATCGTACAATCCTAACTCATCAATAGGAGCAAAGATTCCAAAACCGATAAAACTAAAAAATACAACGAGGCAGATTCTGGAAATCTTCATCACCTCATCATCAAGTTTAAATCGTTCTTGAAAGGATTGTTTTATCATACCAAATGGTTGGGTCCAAATTTTGTTTTAAAATGATCTGGAAGGGCCGATGGTTTTTGTAATTCAAAATCGAACCAAACGAAAGCAGCATTCCCAGTCAGAACACATTCCTCGTTTTCATTCCACATAGAACAAATCACAGTAAATGCTCGAGAAGAAATAGAATCCACTTCCAGTGAAATTTCTAAAGTAGCAGGGAAAACCACTTGTTTGCGATAGTCCATATCCAAATGAGTGAGCACAGGCCCAGCCTTGACTGGTTTTACCGGTGAATCCCATAATCCTTCTTTGGTAAAATAATCAGCTCTCGCCGATTCGAAGTATCTAACGTATGTTACATTGTTTACATGCCCGAAAGCATCCATCTCACCCCAAACAACTTGTTGGGTGAATTTATGTTTGTATTTGATTGGTTTTGGCATTGTATGTTACCGAACTTCAAATAAAGAAAGAGATAAAACTTTACCATCTCTATCTTTTACTTGCAAACGATATTCTCCCTTCTTCGGTTCCCAGAGGTAAGGCCCTCCCGCGGAACCAATGTTTTCATCGTTTAAATAATAAGAATACGAAACCTCGTAGGAACTGAAAGTAAAGAGGATTTTTTGACGTCCCAAGGGAATATCAGGATCCAATGCAAAAATACTTCCGCTCACAGGAGTGAGAATTCTCTTCGACTTTGTTTTCTCTACCCCACCGTCTTTAGACAGATGATAACCTGTATCTGTGGAATTTTCAAACTCAGGTTTTTTTAATTTAGAACCTAGGGACTCATGTAAAACATCCATTGTCTCACGCCAAACAGGAGCCGCACCCGTAATCCCGGAAACATCTAACATCGGAGCCCCTGTAGGATTTCCCACCCAAACACCAACTGTATAAAACTCCGAATAACCAATACACCAATTGTCTCTCATGTCTTGGCTTGTTCCTGTTTTGACCGAGGTATAATAAGATGTTGATAAAAAATTATCCCATCCAAACCCAAGAGACCGAGCTTCCCGATCCGCAAGGATTTCCGAAACCAGATAACTTACTTTAGGTGAGAATACTTTTCTTGATGCGATTTCCTTTGTTGTATTTTGAAATCTTAGTTCAGAATACTCACCCCCATTGGCAAGGGTTCGGTAGGCATTGGTGAGTTCTAGTAAACTCATATCTGCAGTCCCTAGTGCCAAGGAAGGTCCGTAAAACTCAGGATACCGAAGGCCGGTGATTCCCAACCTCTCGAGTACAGAAACAAATTCATTGATGTCTAAAAATGACAAAGCACGGATGGCCGGAATGTTGAGTGAAGAGGCCAAACTTTGTCTTACTGTCACA
Source organism: Leptospira chreensis (assembly GCF_016919165.1). GTDB lineage: Bacteria > Spirochaetota > Leptospiria > Leptospirales > Leptospiraceae > Leptospira_A > Leptospira_A chreensis. The sequence continues at coordinate 37,776 of NZ_JAFFPS010000026.1, read as the reverse complement.
TTCCCTTTATAAGATTTATCATAGTTTAACGGTCGATAGATGCCTTGGTAAACAGGAATCCCTACCGGAGAATCAGAAAGAATGGAGTCGGGGTCTAGTTTGTTTTCTTGGAAGTTTTGTGCATACACAAATGGTTTGAGAGTGGATCCCACTTGTCTTTTGCTTCGAATGAGGTCTAGTTTTCCAACAGAACTTTCTTCCCCGATATTAGCAACATAGACAAGAACCTGACCTGTGCGGTTGTCTATGACAATGACAGCTCCATCCTTGACATTTTTTTCTGCCAGAGATTTTACATTTCGTTTGAGAATCTCTTCTACCTTTCTCTGGAAGTTTAAAGATAAGGAAGAGGGAAACGAAGAGTTTAATTTTCCATCTTCTTTTGAAAAATCCAGAAGTGCTTTTGTAAATAACGGAACAAAGGATGGATACTGCGGATAATCTAAATTTCGAAACAAAGATTCTCTCACCAAACGAGAAATGGCGGTACAGTCCTCTACCCCATCCCTTTCCATTTTTAGTAAACAAACACGTCTTTCCACTTTTTCAATCGAACTTTGTGGGGAACGAATGAGAGCAGCAAGCACATAGGTTTCGTTAGGTGTCAATGCCTCAGGTGATTTTCGAAATAATCCCTTACTTGCGGAACTGATTCCTTTCAACTCTCCTCTAAAATAAATCAAGTTGATATAGGCGGTAAAAATTTCTTCCTTCGTCCAAGTATCTTCCAACTCCACAGCTCTTTGGATTTGTTTTAGTTTTTGAAATACTGTTTTACGTTTGGATTCTCTCGGTTGTAATTCCAAATCTAAGAGTGAAACCAGTTGCATGGTAATGGTAGAACCACCACGTAAGGTCGACCCCGTGAGATTTCCTAGGAAGGAGGAAACAAGAGCATTCGAATCCACTCCCCCATGCGAAAAGAACCGTTTGTCTTCTGCATGAACCACCGACTCAATTAAAAATTTAGGAAGTTTGTGATAGTCCGTCCATTCTTCCGATCGGTATGTATTTTGGATTCTATACCTTTGGACAAGTTCGCCACTGCGATCCAATACTTGAATGTCGGAGGGTTTGTAAGTTGATTTTACTTCTTCATAGGTGGGCAAAGCCCAAAGAGAGGATCCTAAAGCGAAGGAATAAATAACAATAGTAGAAATAAAAAGGCGAATGATTCTAAAATCAAAACGGTTTTGTTTACCGAAGAGTGGTCTCGGCATTTTCATAACCTGTTTCGATGATGGAATGGCTCCCATACTCTCTTTGTTTATGAGGAACTGAAGCCCAAATTTTATCAATGGGTTGGTGTTCTGGGATTTGACATAAAATTAGGAAAGGTTTTTTTGTAGAGATACAAAAGTCATACAAATGTTCCAACATTTCTTTCATTCGAGTGGGAGTTTCCGACCAATACGTGTAAGGTGGGTCCAAATAAAAGATATAAGCTTCTTCTTCGCCGATCTCCCACTTTAATGCGTGTTTGGTTGCATCTTTTCGAAACAATTGAACATTACTAAGCCCTCGAAAAAGGGAATGGACTTGCCTAAATCTAGTTTGGTCTAACTCATAAGTCAAAAGTCGTTTGACAGATAGGCTATAGGCTTCGGCAGAAATCTGTCCACTGCCGGAAAAATAATCACAAAACAAAACAGAATCAAAACCGAGACCCCAAGAAAGAAGGCGAGAATCCATAAGAGAGAAGATGGCTTTTTTCATCAGGCTATTCGTAAAATTTAAATGTCCCGATACATCTGGTGGGGATGGGATTTCTTTCCCTTTCCACTTTCCTTGTGATACACGTAGTCCTTTCATTTATTTACCTGAAGATTTAATCTCTTCCAATTGGGATAACACGTGTTTGGAGGGAGAATTAGATTCTATTTCTGCAAAAATTCTTTTGGCTTCCGATTCATTTTTTAAGTCCATAAGGCCAAGACCATACAAAAGTAAGGCATCGTTGTATTTGGGACTTTGTTTCCCCGACTTTTGGAATTCTTTACCCCATTCGATGAGCAAATCGGACTCCCCAAAGACAAGGGATCGTTCCATAAATAGATAAATAGCATTCCAGTAGTGAACCGATGATCTAAAGTTAGGTGGAGCATCTCGAACCACCTTAGTTTTCAGTTGAGACCAATTTTCCTCAGTCGAAACATAGAGGAAAAATATCCTAGGGTCTTTTTCTCCATCGGCTGTGTTCAAATATTGAAGGGAGCCTTTGGATACGGTTGCGTAATTTCCTTTTTTGAATTCTGTGTAGAGGGTCGAAAAACCGGAGGTCTCGCTCCAAAGGAGCGATGGTAGAATCAAAAAACCAAAAATATACTGAAAATAAGTCAAATTACAGTTCGGTGATATTCGCCGATCCGCACATAGGGCAGATCAGTTCCCAAGAATCGAGGTATTCATCCTCCCCTTCGGCTTCCCAACGGTGGTCACAATCCTCACAAGCATACGTTACGACGTCTTCGTTGAGGCTATCTGCATCGAATTCGTCATCATCTAAAAAGTCATCTTCCATACCCTTCTCACTAAATCACAAAGAAAAAGCCGTGTCAAGTGGGGAGGGCAAAAAAAAATGGGAACCAACGATGGCGATTTACTCCCGGTACGAACCGCACAGAAAGAAGAAATCAAAGACCCCGCTATTTCTATTGGTTTTAGCGCTTGGTCTGTCCGTGTTAGGGTTTACCTATAGAAAAGAAATTTATTTTCTTTTTGCAAAAGACCAAAGTGTCAGGGCAGAAAAAACCAAAGAAAAAACGATCGAACTCTGGAAATCGGGAAACCTGAAAGAAAAAGATATCGAAGACTTCCAATCGATCGCCACCACCTATTCCGAAAAGGATCCTACAGATCCCGTTGCCTTCCATTTGATTGCGCGCAGTTTATTTTGGAATTTATATAGAATTGGAATTTATTTTGATCACGACAGTTTGATTTTACATCTCGGTTCAGAATTCCAAGACTTCATTGGAACCTCAGTTCTTGCCGATTCTACTTTGGATTCCATATTTTGGAATGCGAGGACTGCCGAGTCTTTCTCCTCTTCCCCATTTTCTGATTGGGAGAATAACAAAGTTTTATTATTCCTCGGGGAAACACACCGTCATGTCAAAAGACCTCAAGTTCTCATAAGCGAATATGGAAATTTGGATCGTTCTAAACTTTCACCAGAGTTCCAAACGGTTTATATTTGGTTACTCACCTTCAATACCATGTTAGCCGGTGATGCATCAGGCCTTGACAAACTCATCACAATCACAAAAGACCCAAATTATAATGCCGGAATTCAATTCACACCAAGAGAAGAGAATTTTTTACGAGGTCTTGGAAAGTATTATAAAAAAGATTATGTAGGAGCTTTGTCTCTCCTTAGACAAGCCAAGTCCAACAATCCCGATCGGATTACGGAAACTTCTATTATTACGGAAGCCACAATCTTTCACTTACAAAATCTTTCTCAGAAAGGAATTGACCTATTGGAAGAATTTTACCTTTCTTCTGGCAAAAAGAATCCGGAGATTCCTATCCTCATTGCGAAGATGATTGTAGAAAAACCAGGAGCCAAAACCAAACTAGATCTAACACCGGAAAAAAAAGAATGATTGGTTTCAAGTTCCTACTTTCTAGATTTCCATCAAAACAGTTGAAAACAAGTTTTGCGATCGTAAATAAAAGTTTTCTTTTCCTTCTCTTTTCTATTTCCTTTTTCCACTGCGGATTGTTTTACAAGGGAGTTCCTAAGGCTGGTGAATTTTGTTATGTGCTCACCAAACCTCCGGAATGTTTGTATGTAGACTTTGAATCCAAAAAATTAATTTGGAATGATGTCGAATATACTTTGGAAGAAAAACTTCGAATGGATTATTTTTTTAAATCCAATGACGAGTTGTATGAACTCACAGTATCAACTGTAAATCGAGTGGAATTAAAAAATCTTACCACAGCAAACTTTAACAAGTTTTATATGAGAAAAAAAGATAAGTTTGCCGAGATTCCAACTCCGGATGCCAAACATGAGTAAGTCCATTGCGGAAATCCAAAAAGAAATCATAGCAGAATTCTCCGATCTTACTGATTGGGAAGAGAAGTTTCAATATTTGATTGAGTTAGGTGAAGAACTTCCCCCCTATCCCGATGAAAAACGAACAGAAGAATATATAGTCCCCGGTTGCCAATCAAGAGTTTGGGTCGCACCGAAACTAGAAGGTGGACGATTAGAGTTTGATGCCGATAGTGACACTGCCCTCACCAAAGGTCTAATCGCCATCCTCATACGCGTGTTTTCGGGACAATCTCCGAAAGATATAGCGGATGCCTCGCTTGGTTTCATAGAAGAAGTAGGCCTTGCAAAATTTCTTTCGATCTCAAGAAGAAACGGATTATTCTCCATGGTACAAAAACTAAAAGGATACGCAGAAAAAGCTTAATCCCTTTCTTTTTTCCTTTGCAAACGATTAAGACTCGCATAGAATTCTGAAACGAATCTGAATCAGGAATTCTATGAAACAAAGCCTTATCTTCATCCTTTTACTCTTTTGTATCCAATGTGGCAAAGACCTCTCTCCCTTTGGTGGAGAACCAGAAGTCGATACACTAAAGCCTCGGTTGAAACCGGAATGGCCTAGTCCGGACTGGAAAGTTGTATCTCCTGAATCAGTGGGTGTCTCTTCCGCAAAACTTAAGTTAGTAGAAGAGTATGCTTTTACCCGAACAGGTGATGAAACAGATAGAAAAGGAAGACGAACCGATGCCCTCGTCATCTTGAGAAATGGAAAACTCATTTATGAAAAGTATGCAAGAAACTTCGCAGAAGACAAAGTCCATTTAACCTGGTCAGTGTCCAAAAGCATTTTGCAAACCATGTATGGAATCGCTGTCAAAGGGGGGCTTGTTAAATTAGATGATCCTGGTTATTATCATTATGAACCACTGAGTCGCGACGAAGCCCATAAAAAAATTACCATCAGGCACCTTCTCAATATGTCTTCAGGTCTTGCGGCAGAAGAAGGATATGAAAGTGGACCACTCAAATCTTCCGTGATTGCTATGTTGTACACAAGAGGTCGTAAAGATATGGGAAACTTTTGTGCAGGCCTTCCTATCCGTTCGGAACCTGGAACCCAAGTCTATTATTCTAGTTGTGATACCAATATTCTTTCTGCCATTTTGAAAAAAGTATATGGAGCCGAAGAATACGACAAACTTCCTTTCGAGAAGATTTTTAAACCACTGGGAATCACCAATGTAACCTTTGAAAGAGATGGTTCTGGCACTTATATTGGATCTTCGTATTTGTATATGACAGCCCAAGACTTAGCAAAAATCGGATATTTGTATTTAAACGATGGAGTTTGGAACGGCGAACGTCTGTTACCTGAAGGTTGGGTGCAATTTACAAGAACACCTGCTCCTGGGTACAAATCCACTCCTTACTCAGAAGATTTAGCGGAAGACAATTATACGGCCCACTGGTATGCCAATACAGGAGTTCCCGAAAGAGGAATCCACGAACCCTGGCCCGATGCACCCAAAGATACCTTTGCTGGCCTTGGACACTGGGGACAAATGTTGTATGTGATTCCAAGCCTAGACCTCATCATTGTTCGGTTTGGAGATGATCGCGAAAAGGCATTCATCAAAAATGATTTTTTAAAATTAGTGAAAGAGTCGGTAATTCGGTAACCTTATGAAAAGAAAAATCTCTGTTCTCCTTTCTTTATTGTTTTTATTTATTTTGTTTTGGGCACAATGGAACTGGAAACATCTATCTAGTTTTCCATCCATTATCTCTAGTTTTTATTCGAAAGAATATTGTAGTTGTTACTTTGTGATGGAACTTTCGGAAGAACAATGCCATAACTTTGCTCGCCAATGGGTTCCGATCAGTGAATTCAAACTCGATAAGGAAAACAAGTCGGTCACCGTGAAAGGACTTGGGAAGTCCAATACGGCAAAATATCTCTCAAAAGAGTATGGTTGTACTTTAGTGACCGATTAACAACTAACGATAATAACGGATTCCGGGAAAGATGAAGTTGATTCCAAAGATTAATCCTTTGGATTTCACTTCTTCTGGAACCGGACCAAAGTTTTGGCCTCGAATGGAATCCATACAAGCTTGGTCTACCACCACTTGTCCTTGGGAAGAGACCAAACGAACATCCAAAACTTGACCTTGTTCGCTTAACATAAACAGAACCTTGGTTTCCCCTTCTTTGATTCCTTCTCTTGCCACAACACCTGCCATATCACGATAAGCGTAGTTTCCACCACCAGGGGGAGCAAAAGATTCTTCAATTCGTTTCAACATATTCTTAAAATAATAATAACCTGCGAGTTGTTTGGTGGGAATTGTCAAAGCCTTGGCCCCGTCCCATCGAAACAAAAAATCCTGTTGGAATCTATAGTTAAAAGGAATTTTTGTCATCTGCCCCGCACTTGCGGATTGGTTTGAGCTTTCTTCTGAATTCGAATTACTTTTGGGATCTGCTTTAAAAATTCCTACTTCAAAGATTTCTTCTTCTTTGGATTGTTCCGATTTAGGTTGGGCTTTACTGGGAGTGGATGCAGAACTTCCCATGATGAATTCACGAAACTGTGTGAGGGTATGAAATCCTTGTTTTTCTGTAAGACCACCGCCACCCGATGAATCTTTGTTAGAGAGGGCTTTGTATTCATCTTTTTTGTCTGGATTGATGAACTGTTGTTCGACGAGGACTTCGTAAATTTTTTCTTGTTCTTTGGGCCCCATCATCTCGGCAGCTTGTTCTTCTGCCAACATCTTCCAGAGCATATTGCGAGTGATGAGATGAGCGAGAACTAATGAGGATATGAGGATGACGAAGGTGAAGGCAAAGAAAAATCTGCGTTCCCCTTCTTCCTTTTCAGGCAATCGGAAATCAAAAGAGAGTTGGGCCATTTTCGCGATTTTCCCCGATATTTCCAGTATACACAATTCCCAAATGTTCGTAAGCCTTTTTCGTAGCCACCCGACCTTGTGGTGTGCGGTCCACAAGCCCCACTCGCACCAAAAAAGGTTCATAAGTGTCTTCAATGGTGCGTTCCTCTTCTCCGAGGACCACAGCAATGGGTTTGATTCCGACAGGCCCACCACCATAACGATTGATGAGGATGTCCAAAATTTGGCGGTCCACAACATCGAGGCCCAAATGGTCCACACCCATCCGGTCAAAAGCAAAACGACAAGTATCTAAACTAACAGATGTTTCATTTCGAACTTCAGCAAAATCACGAACTCGTTTTAAAAGATGGTTGGCAATCCTTGGAGTTTTGCGGCTTCGTTTTCCAATCTCAAAAGCAACCCCTTCCCCAAGATTGACTCCGAGAAGTTTTGCTGAACGATCCACAATGATTTGCATTTCCCCATCTGTATAAAAATCAAGTTTCAGATGGATTCCAAACCGTGACTTTAAGGGTTCGCTGACAAGCCCCGACCGAGTGGTGGCACCGACAAGAGTAAAGGGCTGAAGTTGGATCTGGAGGGCATTGGCGGTGACTCCTTCGCCGACCACAAGGTCCACAAAGAAGTTCTCCATTGCCGGATACAAAAGCTCTTCTTGTTTTTTGATAAAGCCGTGGATCTCGTCGATGAATAGGACTTCGTTAGTTTTAAGAAGGGTGAGAAAACGTACCAAGTCCGCGCCCTTAGAGATGGCCGGGGCGGAAGTGGGGGTGAAGGCCACTGCCAATTCATTGGCGATGATATTGGCCAGTGTGGTTTTGCCAAGGCCGGGAGGGCCTGAAATTAAAACATGGTCGAGGGGGCTTTTCCGTTTGCGAGCCGCCTCCACGTAAACCGAGAGATTGGCCAAAACCTCTTTTTGTCCGATGAATTCGGATAATTTTGTGGGGCGAAGGCTAGGTTCATCTTCGCCCGGTTGGATCCAATCTTCTCTTAAACTCACCTCAATTGGGTTTCTTCTCTGGAGTGATGGAAGTCAAGATTTCATTTTTATTTCGAATGATTTTTAACTCAATCCGTTTGCCAATTTGAGAACTAAGCACATTGCCAACTAGTTCCTCTGGAGTGCGCACCGGTTTTCCATCAATTTCGATGATGATATCATTGAGTTTCAAACTTGCCTTATCGGCCGGAGACCCTTTTACAATTTGACGAACGATGGCACCTTTATTGTCTTTTAATTGGAATTGTCTGATATCTTCTTCTACGATGTTATCCACACCAGCTCCAATCCATGCTCTTGAGACTTTACCGTGAGTTTTGATCTCTTCCGCAACACGTCTTGCTTCATTGATAGGAATCGCAAACCCAATTCCTTCGGAACCTCCGGATTGACTGACAATCATACGGTTAATGCCAATCACTTCTCCACGAATGTTAAGGAGAGGTCCCCCACTGTTTCCTTGATTGATGGCCGCATCTGTTTGAATGTATGATAAACCAGAAGTATCAAGCCCACCACGTTGGATGGCAGAAACCACACCCACAGTAAACGATTGTTCTAATCCAAGAGGAGCTCCAATGGCAATGGCCCAGTTTCCCACTCGAACCTTACTCGAATCTCCAATCAAACTCGGAATGAGAATTCCTTTGGGTGCACTGATTTTTAATAAGGCGATGTCAGCAGTGGAATCAGAACCAATGAGTTTGGCTTCGAATTCTTTTTTGTCTTTCAACTTAACTGTAAACTTGTCCATGTTTTGAATCACATGGTGGTTCGTCATAATGTAACCTTCGTCGTTTAACAAAATTCCAGAACCTAATCCGGAAAGTTTTTGTTGGCGTGTACTTTTTCTTGGGTCTTGTCTTCCAAAAAAATATTCAAATGGATGGAGTGGCACATTTACTGTCCCTTCCGTGGCAATGGAAACCACACTGGGAGACACTTTATCAAACACTTCTTGGAAGGCATCTTCCAAAGCCACAGCTTGGGTTTGGGCCGGGGATAATTTATCACCACCATCTGCTTTGAGTTGCAGAGGATTTTCGGATGAATTTCCACAAGTTAGAATGGGAGACAAAAAAGTTCCCAAAAGTAAAAAACTAAAAGCAATCGCAAGGTAACGTAAAGGATTCGTTTTTTTATCAATCATAGACAATTAACCATCTCTCCTACAGTATAAGACCCCAAAAGTTCCGGGAAAGTTCTCATTTCTTGAGATCGTTTTTTTACAAAAAAACTTGAACATTTTGTTCCAAACCAAACTAGTCTTAGTATGGCAAAACGAGTTTTTATTCCACTCTGCACCGGTTTCGAAGAAATGGAAGCCATCATCCTCATCGATGTTTTGAGAAGAGGAAATGTCGAAGTGATCTCCGGTGGAAAAACCAAAGATCCCATCCTTGCTGCAAGAAAAACCCTCCACTTGGCCGACAAAGTTTTTTCTGAAATCAAACCAACTGAGTTTGATGCCATCCTACTTCCTGGAGGCCTCGAAGGGAGTAAACAACTCATGAATGATCCAGAGATTAGTAAAATTCTAAACTCCTTTCAATCAGAGAAAAAACTCATTGGTGCCATCTGTGCTGCCCCAAATGTATTACGAAACTTAGACATCATTACAGGAGAAGATCCTTTTACCGCATTTCCTACTTCCTTAGATTTAGCCAAAGAAAAAGGGGGAAAGTATTTAACCCAAAGGATAGTAGCGCATAACCATGTCCATACGAGTGTGGGTCCTGGATCTGCTTTTGAGTTTGCTTTGTATATTTTGGAGATATTGGAAGGAAAAGAAGTGATGGAAACGGTGAAGGCTGGGTTACAACTGACTTAAGTTCGGTAATTTGTTTACGGTGGTGGCCGACCAATTCGGCATAAGAATTCTCTGCGGCAATACCACACAAAACTTTAGTTATTCGGCGGATTCTCTTTCTTTTACTAGGGAGAGGACAGCGTTTTCTTCGGTATCAAATACTTCTAAGTGGCTTTCCATTCCCGTGAGTTTGAATACCTTTGCCACAGATCCGTGAACACTACAGACCTTTAGGTTTCCATGGTATTTTTTTAGTTTGTACATGGCAGTCACCAAAGTTCCAATCCCAGAACTGTCCATAAAAGGAACTTTTTCTAGATTCACAACAATCTCATAGATGTGTTTGCGCATTTTGTCATCCAGAATGTCTTTCAATTCTTTTGCATTGTACAAATCAACCTCGCCTTCAATGGATATGATTGCAACTTGATTCGATGACTTCTCGAGGATTACCATTTGTAGTTAGTTTGCATCCCAAAAGGAAATGAAAAGACAAAAATTACATTCGAAAGACACCGAATGGCTTTCTTTCTTCTTTCCTTTGACTGAGAATCGACAAGGCCCTTCCTAAAACTTTCCTTGTATCGGCAGGGTCAATGATCCCATCATCCCAAAGCCGAGCCGAACTATATACTGCCGATGACTTCTTTTCATAATCATCTAATATTGGTTTTTTAAAAACGGCTTCTTCGTCTGCAGAGACCTTCTCTCCCGCCGCTTCCTTTTGGTCTTTTTTCACAGTCCAAAGAACATTGGCCGCTTGTTCTCCCCCCATAACGGAGATCCGAGCATTGGGCCACATCCATAAAAATTCTGGAGCAAAGGCACGACCACACATTCCATAATTTCCCGCACCATAAGAACCACCAGTAACAATAGTTAGCTTAGGAACAGAGGTTGTTGAAACCGCATTTACCATCTTGGCTCCGTCACGAGCAATCCCATTGTTTTCGTATTTTTTTCCCACCATAAACCCTGTTATGTTTTGCAGGAACAAAAGTGGAATTCTTCTTTGGTCACAAAGTTCGATAAAATGAGAAGCTTTCAGTGCGGACTCGGAAAACAAAACTCCGTGGTTTGCAATGATTCCCACGGGATATCCATACACTTCCGCAAATCCAGTCACAATGGTTGTGGCATATAATCTTTTGAATTCATGAAACCTAGAACCATCTACAATCCTTGCGATGATTTCTCTCGGATCATAAGATTTACGGGAATCACGTTCAATGATTCCGTAAATTTCTTCCACAGGATACAAGGGTTCTTCTGTTTCTTTGGGAAGGGTTTCTTTTTTTGAATTTAGGTTTTTCACAATCGAACGAGTGATCGAAAGGGCATGAAAATCATCTTCTGCATAATGGTCAGTCACTCCAGAAACACGGCAATGGACATCAGCCCCACCTAATTCTTCACCGGTGACTATCTCACCCGTCGCTGCTTTTACCAGTGGTGGCCCACCCAGAAAGATGGTTCCATTTCCTTTGACTATGACGGATTCATCAGACATCGCAGGAATATAAGCACCACCGGCCGTACATGATCCCATAACGACCGCTATCTGGGAAATTCCTTTGGCACTCATTCGTGCTTGGTTGAAAAAAATACGTCCGAAGTGATCTTTATCAGGAAACACTTCGTCCTGCATGGGTAAAAAGGCGCCACCGGAATCTACTAAATAAACACAAGGAAGGGAATTGTTTTCTGCAACTTCTTGCGCACGAACATGTTTTTTTACAGTGAGTGGATAGTAGGTTCCGCCTTTGACTGTGGCATCATTGGCAACAATCATACAGTCCACACCTTCCACCTTTCCAATACCTGTGATGATTCCAGCAGAAGGAACCGGATCAGGATAAACACCTTCTCCTGCCAGACCACAAATCTCCATAAATTCAGTTCCCGCATCGATGAGTTCAGCAATCCGTTCCCTTGCCGTAAGTTTCCCTCGCGATTTATGTTTTTCGAGGGCTTTCTTTCCACCACCTAACTTCATTTGTTCGATGGTTTTACGAATGGGGACTATGGTTTCTAAATACGCCGTACGATTGGCAACAAATTCGGATGTATTCGGGTTCGCCTTGGAGATGATTCTTTCCATATCAATCCTTGTTCTGTTTATTAAAATGAAAGGTTTTTGTTTTTTTATGTGAGAAGGAATCTACAAAGTAGTGGAGTTTTTCATAAACAACTTCTGGGCATTCTTCCATAGGAAGGTGTTTGGAGGGAAGGATCACAAGGCTACTTGTACGAAGAGTTTCCTTCATGTATTCTGTTTGGTTTGGAGAAATACGAAAGTCTTCATCACCTAAATAAATTTGACGAAGGCCTACAAAGTTTTTGGCACCTTCTTCGATTTCACGAAGGGCGTGAGTGGAACGATCCACGTTACGAACAAACTCCAAAGTGTTTTTACGAGCCTTACCTTCAAATAACAAATGATACATGGTCTTTTCCCATTCATAAGTTAGGTGGTGTGTTTTTTTGACTAAAAACAATTTAAAAAACAAACGAAGGAGTGGTGGACGAAACAAAAAGGAAAACACTTCTCCAATCAGCGGCAAACGTAGGAAATGTAAGGGGAAATAAAATCGAAATTTTGGTAACTTCATAAATCCACCCAAAATGGATAAGGATTTATATTGTGTGGCATGTTCTTTAAAAGTAAAACAAAGGATAGGAAGGGCATAATCAAATGCCACCACATGAACTTTTTTATCTCCCACTACCTTCTCTAAAAAGGGAGCTAGGTAATGGGCCTGGAGCCTGTGAGACAGGGGACCATCGGGTCTTGTGCTAAACCCAGTCCCCAAAAAATCAAGGGCAATCACTCTGTAATGTGTGGATAGTAAATTTACCAATTTACGATAGTTATACGATGTCGTTAAAAAACCAGGAAGGAGAAGGATGATCTCTTCCCCTTTTCCTTCATCTAGATAGAAAAAACGTAAGTCGTCAATTTCTACTGTTTTACCAGAGTTGATATGTTCTAACAAACTGGGTGTCATGTTTACTCCGTAAGACTTCCGTATAATTTTCTTAAATACTCATCTTCAAAATCAAAAAGGTTCATTCCACGACGGGCCATGATTTTTTTTGTATCAAAGAGAAACTCTTCTAAGCGGTAGCGACCACCTGGTTTGATCCAAGTGAAGGCAGGCACATAGCCTTGGATTCTGGATTCAACGATATTACTGGCAATATCAAATACGGTTCCTGTATTCGACATCACACCAATGGCAAGTTTTGTAAAAGGACCAATGAGGGATCCAAACTTAATGGTTCCTGTATTCACGGTCGCATCACCTATCTTTAGTTTCACGATTCCGTAATTGTTTTTTAAATCGCTGGTTGTCGACAGAGCACCTAAGTTCACCCAAGTGGATACAAAACTATGCCCGAGGAAACCTTCATGGTGTTTGTTGGTATAATCCAAAATGATGGAGTTCTCAACTTCCCCACCAATCCGGCACTGGTTTCCAATGAGACATCCTCCCGTGATTCGAGCATTGTCGATTTGGGTATTTTTTCCGACAAAGAGAGGGCCTTCTAAAAAACTAAAGGAAGAAATTTTGGCACCATCTTCAATGAGAATGGGACCATCCGTAGTATCAAAAACAACACCTGGATACACAGTCGCTTGTGGATGGATATAAAGGTGTTTTTCCTTTCCTATGATATGAAATCCCGATTGTTTTGCTTTGTACTTTTGGCGAAACCGTTTCCAATCTTTTTCTAAAGTGAGCGTGTCTTCAATGATAGAAGTCACAGTTCCCAGTAGTTCCCAAGGTAAGTACGAATCGGAACTAAAAATAGAATCATAAGATTCCAAGGTCGCCGGTAAAACATGTGGGTATCTATGAAAGATCAGTTTTTCAAATGTTGAATCCGGGCCTTTGTAAAATATCTTAGCCCCTGGGTATTTACGTTCTAGTTTTTCGAGTAATGTGATCCCACCTAGATTCCATTCAAAAAAAGAATGAAACCTAGATAGGGTCGTGAGAGACGGATTTCTATTCGAATCGTCAAGTAAAAGGTTCACTGTTTACTCCACAGTTACAGATTTCGCTAAGTTTCTCGGTTGGTCCACATTACATCCCCTAAGGATTGCTATATGGTAGGATAAAAGTTGTAAAGGAATCACGGCAAGTAGTGGAACCAGTGCATCTGCCGTTTTTGGAATTTCAAATGTAAAATCAGCCATAGCTTTTATATCTGTATCCCCTTCTGTGACGATGGCGATCACTTTTCCTTTCCTTGCTTTTACTTCTTGGATGTTAGAAATGACTTTTTCATAAGATCCATCTTTTGTGGCAATAAACACAACAGGCATATCTTCATCAATCAGAGCAATTGGCCCATGTTTCATTTCTGCCGCTGGATATCCTTCCGCATGGATGTATGAAATTTCTTTTAACTTCAAAGCCCCTTCCAAGGCAACAGGGAAGTTAAACCCACGACCCAAATAAAGGAAGTTAGATGCTCGATAGAAGTTTTCTGCTATTTTTAAGATGGCATCATCTTTGGTTAGAATTTTTGCCACTTTATCGGGAATGGAATCCAATTCGAGAAGAAGTGTTTGGTAGTCCGACAAAGAGATGGATCCTTTTTTAAGACCTAAATACAAAGCCATCATCGTAAGGATACTCACTTGTGATGTGAAAGCTTTGGTAGATGCCACACCAATCTCAGGACCTGCATGGAGATAAGCTCCTGCATGAGAAGCACGAGCAATCGAAGAACCCACAACATTACAAACACCAAAAATCAAAGCACCTTTGGACTTTGCGAGTTCTATGGCAGCAAGAGTGTCCGCGGTTTCTCCCGATTGAGACACAGCAATGATGACATCTCTTTCTGTGACGATCGGATTGCGATAACGAAACTCGGATGCATATTCCACTTCGGTAGGAATTCGAGCGAGATCTTCAAATAGATATTCACCAATAAGGCCTGCGTGCCAAGACGTTCCGCAACCCACAAGGATCAAACGATCCGCATTCAAAAAACGATTGAGGTATTGGTCAATTCCACTAAGGAATAGATGGTGTTCTCTGGAAACCAAACGACCACGCATAGAATCACGAATGGACTTTGGTTGTTCAAAGATTTCTTTTAACATAAAGTGTGGGTAACCACCCTTTTCGATGTCTTCCAAATCCAATTCCAATTTTTGAATGAAAGGAGTTTTAGTTACATTTTCCAAGTTTTTGACTACAAGACTTCCGTCTTTGATGATGGCCATTTCTTGGTCATTCAGGTAAGTTACATTGTTCGTATACTCAATGATAGGTGTTGCGTCAGAAGCAACAAAGTATTCATCTTCACCAATCCCAATCACAAGAGGAGAACCCTTTCTTGCTGCAATCATCATCCTTTCATTTTCTTTAGAAAGAATCACGATGGCATAAGCACCCACCACTTCATTCAAAGCGAGACGAACTGCTTCTTCAATAGAACAATTATTTTGTTTTTTGATTTCTTCGATTAAATGGATAAGAACTTCTGAATCAGTATCTGATTTGAATGTATGACCATTCGCCTCTAGTTCTTTTTTAATAGAACCATAGTTTTCAATGATCCCATTATGGATGATTGCGAGTTTTCCATCAGAACTTGTATGTGGGTGGGCATTGCGGTCATTGGGTTCCCCGTGAGTGGCCCAACGAGTGTGTCCAATCCCAAGTGTCGCCACTAATTTACGATCACCGATTTCATTTTCTAAATCAGCGACCTTTCCCTTCTTTTTAACAATATCCAATCCACCGTTTAACAAAGCTACACCGGCACTGTCATATCCACGATATTCCAGTCGTTTGAGACCTTTGATGATGAGAGGGAGTGCCTCTCTTTTTCCTAAATAACCTACGATTCCACACATTGTTGTACCCTCTTTAAGGTAGTTTCCAAATCAGATTTGGATTTAGTTTCAGTAATGACACGAAAGATTGGCTCTGTATTGGAAGGACGTATATGGATCCAAGAATCCGAAACATACATCCATAGTCCGTCTTTCTCTGAAATCACTTTCGGAGAAAACTCTGACTTAAATTTTTCATAAAGACTTTCTAAAGACATTCCCTTCGCCAAAGGAAAGGACTTTTTGTCCATATAAAGGGATGGCAATTCATCCAAAAGGGTATCGATGGATTTACCAGTTTCTGCCATAAGGTTTAGGATATGAGCGATACCGGACAAAGTGTCCCGACCAAAAGAAGGAATGGTGGGATCAATCACACCACCGTTTCCTTCCCCACCAAACACTGCCTTGGTTTTAATCATTTCTTCGACGACATTGGCCTCACCCACTTTGCTGCGAATGACTTCTGCACCAAACCGAGATCCAACCTCTTCATTTAAAAAAGATGTAGAAAGATTCACAACAACCTTGGACTTTTTCTTTGCTGAAGACAAAACATTGGTAAGTGCCAATGGCAAAGTGTATTCTTCTGAAACAGCACCCCGTTTCGGAGAAAATAAAACGAGTCTGTCCGCATCGGGATCCAAAGCAAAACCAATCTCAGCTTTGGATTTTTTAAAATAAGGTTCTACTGATTTCAAAGCAGCGGCCGTAGGTTCTGGAGGCCTTGGAAAAGTTCCATCTGGATTGCAGTTATGAGCAACGACTTTACAACCTAACATCTGTAAAAACTTAGGAACCACATAAGAACCAGCACCGCCAACGGCATCGACAAAGACGGTGAATTTTTTCTTTTTGATTTTGGCGACATTCACTCGCTTCAAAACAGAAGATAAATGGAGATCAATATAATCTTCACCAGAATCAATATATCCTTTTGGTGAAATTTGTTCTTTGGGATAAGAGCCGTTTTGAATGATAGAAAGAAGTTTACTGTTTTCCTCTGCCGAAAAGAAAAACCCTTTTTTCGAAATGAATTTAAATGCATTCCAATCCATAGGATTGTGAGAAGCGGAGATCATAATTCCGCCATTGGCTTTGGAAAGATTCACAACCGCTTTAGTGGTCGGTGTAGGAACAAGACCTAATGTTAAAACAGAATTTCCGGAAGCTAACAATGCAGAGGTGAGAAGTGATTCTAAATACGGGCCACTTGGTCTTGAGTCTCGACCAATTACGGCCGTTCCCCCATTCATCATAAAAGCAAATGATTTTGAAAATGCCAAAGCTTCTTCTAAACCAAACCCTTGTCCAATTTTACCCCGAACACCGGAGATAGAAATCATTAGGGAGGACAGATCATACTCTTTCGTAAATCGCATACAATACTATCAAGGCTCGCGGATTCCCACTGCAAGTCTATCTTTTTGCTTTTTAGAATGTGTCAGCGAAGTGGAATAAAAGTGAAGATAAAAAGAAAAACGGTTTGGGCGATGACAGGATTGAACTGCCGACCCGCTGCTTGTAAGGCAGCTGCTCTCCCAGCTGAGCTAATCGCCCGTTGTTATGACCAGTGAACCGGAGTGGAGATTTTTGTAAATAAGATTTAGAAATAAAAAAGGCCACCATTGGTGGCCTCATTCCTTCTAGCTAAAAGCAAATGTTAGGCGGCTTTTGCCCCGATGGAGTTGATACGAAGTGCCATACGTGATTTTTTACGATCCGCATTTTTCTTATGAATGAGTTTTGTTTTTGCAGCTCTGTCCAATTTGGAAGCAAGTTTTGAGAATACAGTGAGTGCTTCTGTTTTGTCTCCAGATTTAATTGCTTTGATGAGAAGGCGAGCATAAGTACGCAATTCAGTGCGGTCCTCACCATTTCGTGCTTTTCTACGAGCGGTTCTGCGAATGTCTTTTTTAGATGATTTTAAATTAGCCAAGGAATGTCCCCTACGAGGAATTTTTACTTATCTTTTGAGTACCACTCTGCCGGTCAAGGCGAAAGAGAAAAAAACAGGAACCAAATCCAGTGACCGGAAACCCATTTTCTTAGGAGAAACCCATGTTCCCCATTCTCATTTGGATCGATTCCGAACTTTATGAAATCCTAAAACAAAGAAATTTGGATCTAGGTCTTGTCACGAAAATGGCTATATTGTCCTTAAAAGTAGAGGGAATGGAACCAGGAAGCTTTGAAAAACGAGAATCAGGTCATTATCAACGAATGGAACTGAGTCGGTACGATTTTTTTACCTTAACTTTGATTTCTCGGGAGAAGGAAGTTGACCCGAACGTATTACTCTCGTATGCTTTCACAGAAGCTTTGTTGGAAATTTTACGACTGTGACTCCTGAAAAATCAAAATACCACTATATAAAAATTGATTCCATTTCAGAAATTGATCCCATTAAATTATCAATTTCCCAAATCCAACAAAGATATATTGATAAAGATAACAACCGTTATGCTCTCCGTTTTAATAAAGAAACTCGTAGAATTGAGATTTTAAAACTAATTGGCAACCATTTTGAAGTGGTTCCGCCGTCTCCCGCGTTAGCAAAGGAAACTCCAATTCCTTCGGCAAATCCAAACCCATCAATCAGTCCTACTTCCACACAGACAAACCCTCAACCGACAACTCAAATCTCGGAAAGTCTAAAATCAAATCCCATCTTAGGCAAGTTAGTGGGAACGCAAAGCCCAACACAACCGAATCCAACGGAAAGACCTCTGGAAACTCAAAAAGAAAGACAAAGCGCTCTGCCAGAAGAAAATCTAATGCGAGAAGATGTGGATTTAGATATATTTGATGGAGAAACACCACCACCTCTTCAGCCAATCAAACAACCACTTTCCCATGAAGGCCTTCTCAACACTCCGGATTTACCGAGTCCGAAAGAGGCCGAAGAAATAGAGAAGGCGGAACCCAACTTGCAAGTAGGGTCAGACTCGGAAGAAAAAACGGCATACCAGAGTATTGAGGACTTTCTCAAATTATTAGCCACTTATAAAGAACGAATCACTGCCATCATTCGCAACTTACAATCCTCCAGAATCTTTGAACTGACAGGGGATCCTTCGGAAAATAAAAACATCGTTGGAAACTTTGCCAGAGAAATGGAAGCAACCGTGTTTGAAGGTATTGATAAAATGGTCGACCTTCATAAAGAAATGACATCATATCCTCGTCCAATTACTTATTATATCTCGAAAGCACCTGCAGAAAAAAGGGAAGAAATGAAATTTATTGAATCGGATAAGGAAAAATTGCACAGACTCCATCTGTTTGAAATGCAAAGACATTCCGATACAATAGTAAAAGAACTCAAAAAACAAAGTTTGCAATTATTGAATATTTTGAATCTGAAAAATGAAATTCAGGTCAAACAATTACAATATGCAAATCAGTTAATGTATGTTGATGCCAAAAATGCATCCCTTTATTTTGCACAAGATTTGGATAAAACCATACTTGATATAGAAAACTGGAAACAATCGAAATGAAAGAACTGTCGGAAGCAGAAACAAAAGCAATATTAGAAAAAATCAGATCGGAATACCAAGAACACGGAAAATTGAATCCCAAAGCCTTTGATCAAACAGGATTCGAACAAAGATATTTACAAGTTCTCAAACTTCGTGGAAACATCACAAAGTTTCTAACCGAAGAAGTCACCTTCCTCGAACAATTAAAATCTAAATTCCAAGAACTGGCTGCGAAAAAAGAAGCCGCCAAAGCACAAACGCTAAATCGGATTATGGATGAGTCCATTGAGAAGTTAGCCAATTATAAGAAGGTGGATTTTCATCCACTCGCAAAAGTAGAAACAAGGTATTTCTACGGTGCTATGTTGGATTTTACGGAAATAGAACTTCCTGTACTTATTTATATCTTCAAAGGAACCCCTGAGTATTCTTTTTTACAAGATGCTGTTTTGCAGGTGGAACGAATTGGAATGACAAGACGTGGTCTTCCTTCGATGAAGATGCAAGAGTTTATCAAAACCTTACTCGATGCCAATGGTAACAATATTGTGATTGAGAAAGCCTCCCAAAACCTTTTGAAAGATGGATGTATTGCCTTACGAAATATTACTGTGGCTGTCCAAGATTTGGTCAGTAAAAACAGAATCAATCCTGATATGATTGTCCAAGTCAATGATAAGGACTATCCGAATGCGTTTAATGCCTTTAACGGTAAAAAATTTGGAGAAAGCCTCACTCGAATTACTGAACGCTGCAAACAAATCATACAAGATTTTCGAATGAATGCGTTGATGAATATGGAAGGTTAATTCTACTTTGGTGAATGGACCCAATTTTACTCGGTGTCAGTGACACCATCGAATCGGAATTTGATTCGGAAGTTTATAAAAACCTTTCTCCTTTAGAAAAATATCATTCCCTACTTTTCCGTTCCGTAGACAAACTTTTTGGATTTCTCGGAACGGATCGTTCTAAGATCGCCCCTTATCTCACCGATTTTGTTTCCATTGAAGCCCAGTCTCTCGGTCGCGAAGGGTATGGATTCACTGTCAAAGATGCAAACGATTTAGGATTTGGTGGCCTCGCTTGTCATACAGTAGATTTAGGTGGAGCGAGTGTGGGTGGTACCATCGGGCAAGCACATACGATTGTGAAAGCCAACCCCTATGCTGTGGTTCTTGTGGCGGCGGCCGATGTTCCCAAATCAGTATTCAAACAAGTATCAGACTTAAAAAGACTCACAGCCACAGTATGCCATAAAGAATGGGAAATGCCTTATGGGGCCACACTGATTGGACTTTATTCTTTGTTATGTGAAAGAATGATGTTTGATACAGAAGTGACCAGTGAAGATTTAGAAGAAATCACTAAACACTTTCGAAGTTTGGCGGAAACCAATCCCCGTGCCTTTCAATACCAAAAACCAATCAATGAAAAACAGTTAAAGAAACCATTGTCTGGTGTGTATAGCACACCGATGATTGCGATTGTTACCGATCATGGATTTGCCACTCTCGTCACTTCTGAATTCATGAAACAGAAGTTAATCGATAATAAAATCATTAAAAAAGAATCTCCACATGTGTATTTGGTGGGTTCAGGGCACAGTGCTCATGCAGAATACTTCATCCAAAAGAAAGATTTAAAAAGCCCGGCAGCCCTTGCTTGTGAAAGAGCCGTGGCCTCCTCCGGCCTCAAACGATCTGATATTGAATACGCTTGGATTTATGATTGTTTTACAGGAATGATCATCCATGAAGCAGGATTGTATTTTGGAGTCTCCCCAAAAGATACAGCCACATCCCTTCGCAAAGGTAAAATCTCCAATGGCACCAAAGAGATTCCGATCAATTTAGGGGGAGGAATTTTGAACTACCAAGCAGCCATGGCCCTTTCTGGTGCCACAGGACTCATTGATATCGCAAGCCAATATGGTCTTGCTGTGGATCCCATTCCTGAAAGACTCGCAAGTCCACCTAAGGTAAGTTTACTGGGAGGAAACGGTGGGATTGATAGTATCAACACTGTTGTTCTTTTTGCCAAAGACAAATCTGAATTAAGTGCACGAGAACCCTTGGCTTTAAAACCATTGGAAGTGAATGTTCCAAATCCCAAAGCGGGAGAAAAAGCCACTATCCTTACCGCAAGCACCATCTACTTCAATCCGGGGGGTGAGAAAAAACCTCCGTATCTCATTGTCTGTTCGAGAAAGGAAAATGGAGAGATGGTTCTTACCAATCTTTTTGCAAAAGATGGATCAGAGATTGTATCGAAAGAAGGACTGGATCTTGGAAAATCAAAAGTGGAGTTCCAAGAGAAAGACGGAAAGATCCAAGCAGTTTTACTAGGTTAAAACTGCTTTAAAAATCTAAGATTCCCCGATTGGAAATAACGGATGTCATGAATTCCGTAGCGCATCATGACAAGCCGGTCAAGGCCTAGACCAAAGGCAAACCCAGTCCATTTTTTAGAATCAAGTCCTGCCGATTCGAGAACGTTCGGATGTACGAGTCCGCATGGCAAAAGTTCCAACCAACCAGAATGTTTGCATACACTGCAACCATCCCCACTACAAACCAAACAATTGATATCGAGTTCAAAACCAGGCTCCACAAAAGGAAAGTAACCTGGACGTAATCTTGTTTTGATTTCTTTACGAAACACACGAGAAAGAAGTGTTTCCATAGTATAAATCAAATGAGCCACAGAAATATTTTCACCCACCACCATCCCTTCTACTTGGTAGAAAGTATTTTCATGGGAGGCGTCCACTTCTTCATAACGAAACACACGACCAGGTGCAATGATACGAAACGGAGGTTTTAGTTTGCGAAGGGCACGAACCTGAATGGCGGAAGTATGAGTTCTGAGTAAGTTTCCGTCTTCTGTGTAAAAGGTATCTTGCATATCACGGGCTGGATGGTCTTCGGTAAAGTTTAGAGCACCGAAATTGTTTTCATCGGTTTCTACTTCCGGTCCATCCATGACTGAAAATCCCATGGAAGTAAAGATATCTTCGATTTCGTATTGAATTTGAGAAATGGGATGAAGGCTCCCTCTTTCTTTAGAAGCAAGCGGGCGCAAACTATCAAAAAATTCTTGGCCAAGTTCGTTTTCATAAAAACTTTCTTTTAAAGAAGAACGTTTTGTTTCCACAAAACTCTCGAGTTTACTTTGTGCTTCGTTCGCTTGTTTTCCGACTGTTTTTTTCTCTTCGACAGAAAGGGAAGCCAGGCCTTTTAAAACAGAAGTGAGTTTTCCTTTTTTACCGAGGAACTGATTTTTGAAAGAATCCAATTCTTGTTCTGAAGTTGCAGAAGTTAAAACAGACTCGGCCTCTTTAACTAAAGATTCGATTTCTTGGGATAGGCTCATACAGTTTCTCGCAATTGGATTAATGATTTTAATTCAGGATAAATTCCACCAAAGGCACCATTCGACATGGCAAGGATGATGACTTTATCTTTTTGGAATTTTGGTAGAATCTTTTTTAAGAGAGTAGGAATTTCTTTGGGATCTTGTGCATACAAAGCTTCTTTCTTTGTATTGTTTGCGATATCTTTCACCAGCTTTTTGACATTCAGGCGAAGGGATTTGTTTACCTTGTCTACTTGGTAGACTTCGGTAACAATACTCACATCACTTCCTTTAAAACATTTAGCAAAATCATCTTGGAATACATTTCTATGAGAAGTGGCACTTCTTGGTTCAAAGAGAGAAATGATTTTATATCCGGGATAAGCTTCCTTGTGGGCTTTGATGGTTTCTTGGATAGCCACAGGATGGTGAGCAAAGTCCTCTACAAGCAAACTCATGTTGGAAACAAAAAGATTTTCTTGTCTACGTTTGACCCCAGGAAAGGAAACAACCGCTTCCAATATTTCTTTTCTTTTTTGAGGAGCAATCTCCAAACAAATACGCACCGCGACTTCCACATTGCGATAGTTATGTGAACCAATGAGAGATGGTTTTAATTTGGCTTTAGTTCTGATTTCAGACAAAACACCTTTTTCGTATTTAAAAATGGAGTTTTTATCACCTAAATCAAAAGATTCTACAGGTGCATGTTTGTATTCTTTGGTAATCTCTACGAGGTTTTTGGAACCCTTCCAATAAAAAACCTTACCGCGACCTGGAACTAAATTTAACAGGCGTTTGAACATGGTTTTAATTGCATTTAAGTCTGCAAAAATATCAGCATGGTCAAAGTCGAGAGCATTCATCGCCAAGTAGTAGGGTCTGTAGTGTAAAAACTTGGAACTTTTATCAAAGAAAGCAGAATCATATTCATCCCCTTCGATGACAAAATAATCCCCTTCTCCCATCGCAAATCCGGGATATCCATCTTTACGAATCCCGCCCACAAAGAGGCCCGGCTTCAATCCGATGGATTCCAAAATCCAATGGGTCAAAAAAGTGGTAGTGGTTTTTCCGTGAGTACCTGAGATCACAATGGGTTTTTTCCCTTTTAGAAAAAAGGTTCCAATCGCTTGGGCCATACTCATGTATTCCATTCCGGTATTCAGAACTTCTTCTACTTCAGGATTTCCGCGAGAGATCGCATTTCCAATGATAACTAAATCAGATCCTTTTACATTTTCTTTACGATAACCAGATTTAGGTGAAAGGCCCCACTCTACCAATTTATCAGACATCGGCGGATAAAGATTTTGATCCGAACCAGATACATCATGACCTTGTTGTTTGAGCATATAAGCCAAATTGCCCATAGCAATCCCACCAATGCCGACCATAAAGATTTTCAAAAGAGTACCGTCCTAACCAGGTTGTAGAGAAATAAAGGAACAGAAATAAGGACTAAAAAAAACAAAACTACCTTCATCAGGAAAAACAAAAAATCAAAGGAGGTCCATTCTCTTCTATGAGATAAATAATAATACGCTAAATGTAAGGAATAAAGAAACCCAATACCTAACGCAAACAAGGGGATTGGCGCTGGGAAAATCCAAAAGATTGCCGTCGCTGTAAACGGCAAAAAAGAAATCATAAATACATGAGGTTCGGGACCTTCCCAATCTTTGGTTCGGTCACGCATCTGGTGATACATCCGAAAACTATCCACAAGCCGAACAAGCACATAACATCCTATATAAAAAAAGAATAAAGTCCCCATCCCTTGTGTGTAGGTAAGTCTAGTCTCTTCATCGACTGTGGAGACTTTGAACAAAAGGATTTGCAAAAGGTTACCAAAAAATTTGGCAATCGGTGCGAGAAGGATGAGTTGGAGATGAGCCAACCATAAATCACGTCCTCCCAAATCCGTTTTGTGATAATAGGATTCGAAGGCGGACATGGGAGAATAGAATAAATCTCGGATCATTTCCATCCGAGATGCGACTGTAGAAACTTTTTGCACCTTATTGGATTTTCTGGTTGGGACGCTCGTACCGGGAAGCATTTTTCACTTTCATGACAGCATTCACCAGATTTTGGAAGGATTCTTCTTTGATCCAAGTGACAGTCTCTGAAAAATAGGGAAGGAGTTCGCGGCGCACCGGCCTCCATTTTCCCGAATCAGATTCCCATAACGAATAAAAAGAAAGGCGGTATTTGATTCCTTCCGATTGGACCAGATCCAAAACGGCTTCCGGGTTTTGTGTGAGAGAATCTTCCGGAAACTTAGGCGCACCCTCTTCATCAGAATAGAATTCTACCTTCAAACCTTTGGTAACGGATTCCCATTGGTTTCCCACATCCGGTGGCAAAACAATCCGTTCTCCCGTGGTGCGACTCCAATCATTCACATAGACATTGTATTGGTTCTTTTTGGCTCGGTTTTCTGCCTTTACCGTAATCACTTGGCCAGAAAAGGAAAGTTCTTTCAGATAACCATTGCTAAAGGTTACATACATCTTCTCGCGAAAGCTGGTGGCAGGAGTGCGGAATTTTTCAATCAAATAGTTATACGGAGCAATGACTTCGTCATGAACCAAAACAGAGACACGACCTTCATCCGAGCCAATTTTTTTACCGAAAAACAATTGTTTGTCTTTTGAAAATTCAATCGTAGGAGCATTCTCTTCCGACAAACTTAACGAAGGAGAACTCTCCCCTAAACAATAGGTCGTTTGGATGTCTTCTGTTGCCTTTTCGATCAATTTTGTTTTGAGAACACTCAGTTCCGAAAAACTATTTTTTACATTGTAATTGGCTTCATAAGAAACGAGTTTTCCATTTTTTGTAGAAGTCACCGTGTACAATGGTGTTTGGTTCCAACCGCGAGAAAATTTGCGAAAAACCATAGTCTCTTCTGCAAACTTTGGCTCCAAAGTCCCACACCAATCGGCTTTGGGTGGGATGTATTGGATGGACTTCCAA
Source organism: Leptospira chreensis (assembly GCF_016919165.1). GTDB lineage: Bacteria > Spirochaetota > Leptospiria > Leptospirales > Leptospiraceae > Leptospira_A > Leptospira_A chreensis. The sequence continues at coordinate 12,351 of NZ_JAFFPS010000026.1, read as the reverse complement.
TCTTCTTTCCAATAATTCGTTTCTGAAATATTTTCAGGATGGTCTTCCATCCAATAGAAAAGGGCAAACAGACCAACAAAAGCTAAAACAACTAAACTAATTCTCTGTTTCATACTTCAATCATGGAACTCTTTCTTCTAGAATATACAAAGTAGGATCCAACAGCCAGAATGAATCCCGGGAACAAAAACACTCCAATCACCCAAGCAACTAACTTTTGATTGTCGGAGAGAGAAATGGTATCAAGTTCTTCTTTTTTTAAGGGAATTTCTGCAACCGCTACATCTTGGAACAAACCAGTAATGGACACGGTAGAGAACTGAGAGTTCATCGCGTACGGAATGAACTGATCTGTCACCCAAGATGTTCCTGAATGTAAAATGATTTTTCCTGATTTTTCATTGGTGAGAGAGGTAGGTGTGAGCACAATGGAGAGGATTTTACTTTCTTTCTTTTCATTGGAATCCAATTTCCCATTCCCATTTTCATCGGTATAGGCTTCAAACCCAGACTCCAGTAAAGTTTCCGATTTAAATGCATAAGGAGATGGAATGGTGGCATCCGTTTCTAAATAACCACTATAAGGAAACAAAATCCCCATATCTTTTTTCTGCAGTAAATCGGTAAGTCTATGATCAGGGAATCGTTTTGCCACAATAAACCCTGGTTTTTCTTCTCTTTCGATTAACTGCGAAGTTTTGTATTTAAGGCCAGCGGAGGCAAGTAACCAAGAAAAGTCTTCATTTCCCTTCGGTTCCATAGTGATGAGAAGTTTTCCATTTTTCTCTAAAACAAATTTGCGAAGTTCTTCTTTGGCTTCTTTAGAGAAAGGAACGGTCGGTCCAAGAACCACAAGCATTTCGGCATCTTCTGGCAATTTTGATGGCCAACCTTGACCAAATCCGAGCTCCGCTACTTTAAAATTGAGAAACTGTAAAGAAGAAACAAATCGGTTCACTTGTTCGTTTGGCAGGGCTTTAAAAGACATTCCATATCTTTCACCATTAGAAACGGTAAAATAAACTTTTTTCTGTTCGGTCGTAACATTGAGTAGTGCACCCACTAACTTACGTTCTAGATCTTCCAAATCTTTTGTTTCTTTAGCAATGACTCTTTCTTCCGCAAAAGGAGTTCCGGACGCCAATAAAGATTGTTTTTGGGAACGAACAAAGATGGTTCCATTCGAAACCTGTCCAAATTCTTTGAGTAAATCCACTTCCACATCTGCATTGATGAACTGGACAGTTATATGTGAATTTTCTGCTTTGATTTGATCCAAAAGGATTTCAATATCGGGACGAACTCGTGTGAGTGCAAAGGCTGCTAGTTTATCACCGTTGGCTGGTCCATCCGCTTCAAGAGGACGCGGGTAAAACGCAGTGATGGTGACATCTTTTGCAATTGGTTTGATTAGGTTTCTTGAAATTTGCGAAAGGGAAAATTTACCCTGGCTACTCAAATCAAAGTTATAGTTTCGTTTGATCGCAAAATAATTAACTGCCACTAAAATCGGCAGAACAAACAAAAATCCTAAAACAGCATTTTGTAATAGAGAACTTTTGGATTTTGCTAAGTTACTCTGTGCTTCCAAAGAAGATTTTCCAATCTCCAGTAAAATGATTTGGAGTAAAAATACGATGGATAATAAAACCACACAAAGTAATAGGAATTCTCGAACTTTTGGGATCGCACTGACTTCTTCGTTGAATCCAGCTACCGGTTTCAAATCTAAGAAATCACGTAACACCGATAATAAAAAGGCTCCAATTCCAAAACCGGCGGCAATGTAACGGTTCTGATCTTCCTTTCGCAATCCTTTGGAAAAGGCACGAACGATGGTATCTGATGCTAAAAATAAAAAGATCACTCCAAAAAAGAGAATTCTTTTTTTGGGATCTACGACCATTCCATCAAACAGGAAATAGGCGAAAAGTGAAAGTAAACTAATAAATGGTAAAACTCGATCTGCTGTTAAAAACATGGTCTATCCCCTCCATCTCCTGGATTCCAAGACCTTTACGGTAAGATATAAGAACAAAAATGTTCCGCTTAGGAAAAACACAATTCCAGTCAATGGAACCACACCCTTTGCAAAGGCAGCAAAGTGTGAAAATATATGTAAGTGAAAGAGAACCTTTCTTGTTGTCGCCTGGAATAAGTGGGAAAAATATCCAACCACCCAAAGTGTCAAAATGATAAGAACCGATATCAAAAGAGAGATCATTTGGTTTTTACCAAGACTGGATCCAAACATCCCAATTGTAAAAGTAAATACACCTAACAAAAATACGCCTACACTTCCAGAAGCCACCATATAAAACGGAGCCTTCCAAAAAGAATAAAGAAGTAAAGGAAACAATCCATTGATAAAGATGGTGATGATCCCACAAACGGTGACACCAAATAGAAATTTACCAAATACAATCTCCAAATCGGTAATGGGGGAAGTAAAAAGTAATTCCAAAGTTCCTTTGTTTCTTTCTTCCACAATCGATCCCATAGAAATGATCACCATTGCAATGAGAATTGTTGTCATAAAAGAAATGAAAGTGATATAGGTTGCAATTTCATAATTTGCAGTCCCGTTAAAATTTAAAATCATTACGAAAAGTGCATTGAGAAATGCTGTTCCCCCAAGAACCAAGGGACCCATATAAGTTCCAAAAAATAATCGTAATTCTTTTTTATAGATCCAAACAGCCGTTTGCCAGTTCATATTCTCTCCATAAAAATCTGTTCTAAAGACACTTCTTGTTTTTTTAAAGATTCAATTTGAATTCCAGAAGCCAAAGCTTTAGAAAATAAAGATTCTTTAAATTGTTTAGGATGAATCGTTTTCACCAAAAATTGAATTTCTTCTTTATTGACCCCGAGTTCAGCCACACTATCGCCATCGCCAATCACTGATTTCACGAAGGTATGAAGTTCGTCGACACCCTTTCCAGAAAGACCTACTTCCCATCCGGCAAGTCGATTCATTTCTTCTTCTAAACGAGACAAAGAAAGTTCCTGTTTGAGACTTCCTTTGTGTAAAAATAAAAACTTATCACAGGTTTTATAGATCTCAGTAAGGATATGACTGGAAATGAGAACGGTATGATCCCCCGCCAAACTACGAATTAAATTTCGAATTTCGACAATTTGTTTGGGATCAAGGCCTGATATGGGTTCATCCATAATGACAATCTCCGGATCTCCAAGGATTGCCTGTGCAATTCCCACTCGTTTGCGAAACCCAAGAGATAAAGTTCCAATCAACTTATCTTTAACAGCCGCAAGGTTTGTTTTAGAAATTACCTTTTCGATCTCAGAACCAAGTTTTTTGTCCTCAATTTTTTTGATCCGACCCACAAAAGTAAGATACTCTGTGATTGTCATGTCCTCGTAGAGAGGAGGAGTTTCGGGAAGATAACCTATTTTCTGTTTGGCTTCCAAAGGAAAGTCAAAGATGGACTTTCCATCAATGGATGCATCCCCCGCACTCGGAATCAAATACCCAGTGAGGATTCGAATGGTAGTGGTTTTCCCGGCGCCGTTAAGCCCCAAAAGACCGACTATTTCGCCTTTTTCTAATTTAAAATTGAGCCCTGAAATGGCTCGTTTTTCGCCGTAAAATTTTGATAAATTGCTGACTTGAATCATAACTCTGGTTTAGTTTTAGTATACCTGCACCTATGAATGAATTTCTGGAAAAAATCAAAAGCTTTTTCAAGGATGAAGACAGCTTTTTTGATGCAAAGCAACTTCTGCAACAGAATTGGCACAAATTTGTACCACAATACCTGCACAAAATATTGGAAACCCGCTCGGATGCCGTCTTTATCTTGGACAAGGATGATATTTACACCTATGTGAATTCTGCCGCGGAAGCGATGGTAGAAAAATCAGCAAGCGAAATGGTCGGGCGGAGCATTTGGAATTTGTTCCCGAACCTAGATGTTACCGAATTTGGTAAAAAATTAACACAAGCCATCAAAAATAAGGAAACATTCCGGTATGGTGAATTCTTTTTGGAATCCAAAGGATGGTTTGATACACAGGTTTTCCCTCAGGAAAATTTCACTATTGTCATTGCAACCGAAGTTACATCCGAAAAAAATGCGAAGGACAATTACAGCCAAGTCCTTATTAAAAACAAAGCTATCTTAAGTTCTCTACCGGACAAACTGTACGGAATTCATAAAGATGGATCCGTGATTGACCACAAGGAATTTCCCGATTTTAAAGGTTGGGATTCCCTTCAGGAAGAAAGGGAGATTCGACTCACAAGAATCGAAAATCTATTTCCTACAAAAAAACTTTCTGAAATTGAATCCCTCTTAGAACAAGTATTAGAAATTGGTGGAACAAAAACTTACGAATATTCCATCGAAGATTACGATGGCGAAAAATACTTTGAAGCTCGGTTCACTAAAACTGGCGAGGAAGAAATACTCGCAATCGTTCGTAATATCACCGAACGTAAAAAGGCTGAAGCCCTAAAAAATGAATTCATCAGTTTGGTGAGTCACGAATTACGAACTCCACTCACTTCCATTAAAGGATCAATTGACTTACTGCTTGCAGGTGTTGCAGGGGAGCTCTCCAACCAAACTAAATCTCTACTCAATATCTGCAGAAAAAATACACAAAGACTCGTTCGGTTTGTCACAGACCTACTCGACATCGAAGCTTTAGATTCAGGGAATATTAATTTCAAATTTCGAACCTATCGGTTAGAAGAAATCTTACAAAGTTCTGTAGATGGAATGAGAACTTTTGCCGAACAATACCATGTTTTATTAAACTATGATCAAAACTTTCCATCCACCTCAGTCTATGTGGATGAAGACCGACTAAATCATTGTATCACCAATCTTATTTCCAATGCAGTGAAATACACACCTAAATTTTCAGAAGTGTATATTACTGTAGTTCCGAAAGACAATCATGCACAAATTTTGATTAAAGACAATGGTCCAGGAATTGATCCCAATTTTGCGCCTAGATTGTTTCATCGGTTTGCGCAAGGGGCACCACCAAAAGATAAACTAGTCGGTGGATCAGGACTTGGATTATCGATCACAAAAGGTTTTGTTGAAGCAATGAAAGGTAAAATATTTTTTACTTCTGATGACAAAGGAACTGTTTTTACCATTGAATTTCCCATAATCAAACCTGGAGCCGTTCCTTCTGGGTACAACCAATGACAGAACCTACCTTAAAACATGTGTTAATCGTTGAAGACGAAGAAGATATAGTGGAGATACTACGAATTGCTTTGGAATTCAACTCACCCTACCAGGTAAGTTTTGCAAAAACCGGTCCGGAAGGATTACAAAAAGCCATCATTTTACAACCCGACTTGATCTTATTAGATGTACTGATGCCTGGTATGAATGGAATGGAACTGATCGAAGAATTAAAAATTTTTCCAGAAACCAAAGCGATTCCTGTTGCCTTTATGACATCTCGTGTTTTAAAAAATGAAATTCTGGAATACCAAAAAAGAGGAGGCATCGGTGTGATTGAAAAACCCTTTGCCCCTCTGGAGATTGCTGATAAAATCCAAACCCTTTGGGAAGATTCGAAAAAATAGCAGTCGTTGTTATTTGTCTTTGAACCCGTCTAAAATTTCGTCTTGTCTTCCCATTAGGCGAACAGACAAACGAGGACCTACTTCACAAACAATACGAGAAGCAACATAGTTACCCCAACGTGCTGATTTTTGTGCAGAGTAACCTTGGGTCAGTCCATACAATACTCCAGCAGCAAAGGCATCACCCGCTCCTGTTGTATCAATTGGTTTTACAGGAAAACCAGGAACTAAAGTAACAACTCCGTTTTCAGCTACGTATGCACCCTCTTTTCCTGCAGTCATAAACACTAAAGGACAAAGTTTGGATATAAATTCTACAGCGTCTTCTGGAGTTTTTGCTCCACTGAGAGCTAAACCTTCTTCTGTGTTACAAAAAACAACATCTACATATTCTTTTGTTAGATGGATAAATTCATCTCGGGAACGATTTACACAAAAAGGATCACTATAAGTAAAGGAAACCTTTACATTGTTTTCCTTAGCAATTTTCATTGTGAGTTCGCTTGCTTTTTTTGTAGAATCTCCATCCCACAAATAACCTTCCACATAAACAAATTTGCTTTTTTTTAAGTTTTCGACATCGATATCATTTGGGCCAAGGGAAGTGGAAATAGCAAGGTTGGTAAGCATGGTTCTTTCCGCATCGGGAGTGGTTAACACAACACAAGTGCCAGTGTGACCGTTTGCATCAGGAGTGGTTTCAAACAAAACACCTGCGTCTTCCATGTCCTTTTTATAAAACTCACCATAGGTATCGTGAGTGACTTTTCCCGTATAACAACATGTTCCACCAGAGTTTGCAATTGCGATCATAGTGTTCGCAGCACTTCCACCAGAGCGAAGTTCTTTCTTTTCATCGTGTAAATCGGCAAGAATTTGACCTTGTCTGGATTCATCCACAAGAGTCATCACACCCTTGGTGATATTTTGTTTTTGTAAAAAATTGGGATCAATAAAGGCAATAATATCTACCAGGGCGTTCCCTACGCCGAATACGTCGTAATGCTTCATGGGGACAATGCTTTTTTCCTTTAGGGAATTGACACTCAATTTTCATGTTTCAGTTTGGTAGGTACCGAGAAAATACGGCCTCCATGCTTTCTAATTTTAAATTATCGATTCTCATTTGTCTCAGTTTTGGCCCTCTTAGTTTACTCGCACAAAACAAAGAAATAAAGGAAGTAGAGATTCGAGCAGGTGTAAATAACCAGTCAAAAAATTCTAATTTTGCAAAAAACCCAACTGGATTCCAAAAAGAAATTGATCTAACGCAAACAAACACACGTTACATGAGTTTGCCTGATGTATTGAACCGAGAAGCGGGTGTTCGGGTCAGGCAATACGGAGGCCTTGGTTCTTATTCCACACTTTCTTTGCGAGGAACCAATCCCAACCAAACAAAAATCTATTGGAATGGTGTTCCCATCAATAACTCTATGGGTGGCGAAATCAATTTAGCCGACCTACCCTTTGATAATTTAGAAAAAATTGAAATTTATAAATCGGGGACCCCTGCTGGATTTTCTGGATCTTCGATTGGAGGTTCTATCAATTTAGTTTCCAAATCAAAAATTGATAAACCTGTCACTCGAATCAATTTGATGGGCGGAAGTTTTAAAACTGCCAAAGCTAGTGTTACCCATATGGACCAATTTGCTGGTGGTTCGTATTTTGTGCAGGCACTCCAAGAAACTTCGGATCAAAACTTTAGTTATCTCAACAACAAAGGAACTGTTTTATTTAATACTTACGACGATACGATTGATACTCGAAGGAATGCTCAATTTAGAAAAACAGGATTCACTGGAAACATCTCATTAGAATTCGGAAAAACCAAAGTCAATTTACTAAACGATTACATTCATAGAAAACAAGGGTTACCCGGTCCAGGAAACAGACAGACCGTTGCCGTCGAACGTGTGTTTAGTAAACTCTCTTCTGCCATCACAACAGAAACAAATGAATTTCTATTGCAGAACCTCACACTCGAAACAAAAACTTACGGAAATTTTTCCAAAGATGATTTTTTCGATCCAAAATCTGAATTTAGTTATGGAACTCCTAACTCATTTACCAAAACAAACCAATATGGATTCCAACTAACACCGACTTTATATTTACTAGAATACAATCAAGTGATTCGAACTTCCTTTCAAACGGAACAAGAGTTTTTTACTAGATATGAAAAACGTTATAACCATGAAACCGAAAGGAAAGAACCAAAAAAACGTCGGGACACTTTAACTGCCACCTTCCAAGATGAAATTAGACTTTTTTCCAACCGACTTTTTCTAGTCCCTCAGATTCGATGGGAACGATATACAGACAGGTTTGGTAAAGATGAATCCAGTGTTCGCAACCAACTACTGGATCCACTCAGTGATGTTTTTTATGTAAAACACGCATTCACTAATCCCAGTTTTGGGATTAAAATTGTTTGGATCAAAAAAGAAAATTTGGAGTTTGGATCCCTTGCGAATATTAGCAAAGACTTTCGAATCCCCACCTTTTTAGAGTTATTTGGTGAACGTGGAAGTATTGTCGGAAATACCAAGTTAAGACCAGAACAAAGTAGAAACGGCGATTTTGGATTTTATCTACACGCAAAACCATTTACCAACTGGAAAATACAATCAGATATTTCCATTTTTCAAAAACGAATTTATGATATGATTTTGTTTTTGCCAAATTCCCAATTCACACTGAGGCCTGAAAACGTTGACCAAGCCCTCATTCGCGGTTTAGAAACAAGCCACAATGTGATTTGGAATAAAGGAGTTAAATTTAATTTTAACTATACATACCAAGATGCAAAAAACTACTCCGAATCACCGGCGTTAAATGGCAAATACCTTCCCTTGCGCTCCAAAAGCCAGGGCAGTGCCTTACTTGCCTTCTTCAAAGATTTTGGAGAAATTGGATTGGAATACCAATACATTGGCGCCAATTTCAGAGACCGAACCAATGAATATTTAGGTTATTTGCCCGCTAGACAGTTTTGGAACCTTTATATCCAATACATACCTTATAAAAATTTAGAAACAGGAAACGAATTGATTTTAGGATTTGAAGTTCGTAATCTATCAGATAAACGAGTGGAAGATTTAGTAGGATATCCACTACCCGGCCGCAGTTACTATTTTACAGGGAGTTATAGGTTCTAATGAACAGAAAAAAAATTGAATCCATCGCTTCCTGGGATCAGGGGACTATATACGCAATACGGTTATTCGCAGTAAGATATACGACCTACGTTTATCAACCCCTTCGGGTAATATACGCAATGCGGTTATTCGCAGTAAGATATACGACCTACGCTTACAAACCCCTTCGGGCAATATACGCGTTACGTTTATTACCCGCCAGGAACTACCCTCAAACTTCCCACAAACCAAACCATTCCTATTTCGTTTATGCATTCACCATACTTTCTATTGGTTTCCATTTGCAATGTGCTCAATTGGAAATTGAGAAACCGAGCCTGTTTCAGTTTTTATTTTTATCGGCATCTCCCACTTCTGTAGGTGTTGTCACTTCCGATTTTGCAAGTGGTGGACGGTTCAAAACTTTTGAACCAAACTCGTTTACCACTTTCCCTACTTCAATTCCAATCCATTCCGATGCGGTGGGAAGGTATACTAACGATAGAGTGTTCATCGTCAATCGATTGAATCGCGATAGCATTCAAGTATTAAACCCTCAACTAGGATTTCTCACCGAACAAGAGTTTAGTGTTGGACAAGGAAAAAATCCTCAAGACATTTCCGTTTGGAATGACAAATATTTTGTGAGTCTTTATAATTCCGATGAATTGGCCATTTATTCTAGAGCGAATGGAACAAAATTGGGAGGAGTTTCTTTTACTTCGCTTAGAGAAACGTATTCAACTTCTGGAATTCCGGATAGTTCTGTAGAATCTTCTTATATGGTTCAGGATGGATCTAGTTTATTTATATTGTTACAACGATTGGATCGAAATGATGTATCGGGATATTTACCACCTAACTCTGATTCTTATCTTGTAGAGATAGATATGGATCTAAACCAAATTAGAACTGTTTATACTCTTCCTTACAGAAATCCAAGTTCCAAAATCCAAAAAGTAAATTTGTTTGGGGAACCTTATTTGGTGTTCTCATGTGTGGGGCGAGTTGGTTTCATTTCACAAATCGATGCGGGAATCATTGCTTTTCGTTTGAGCACTCGTCAATTCCATCCCAATCGTCTCTTTGCAGAGGAAACTGCAGGGGGGGACATCCTCGCCTTTCAAATCAAAAATGAAGAATTGGGATTTGCAGCAGTCCTTGATTCAGGATTTACCAAAACAGTCCAAGCCTTTCGTCCACGAACCGGCGAACGACTGGGAATTCTCTTACAAATTCCAGGTAATGTTGGGATTAGTCTCTCGGGTTTACTTTTAACCAGTGAAGGGAAACTCTTGGTTGGGTCTACGGATTTCACAAGGCCAGGAATTTATGTGTATGATTCTAATTTGGGGAACGTCCTTCTCAATCCCATACCCAGTTCCGTCGAACTAACACCTTTCGATATCTTCCAGTTGCAAAATCTTCAATAAATCTCAAAGTGGAAAAAGACAGGGGAATCTAATTTATGTTAACTCTTAAAAAAAATCCAAATGGTTCACTCACCAAACAAGTTTTACTCATCGTCTTAGATGGAGTTGGGTTTACAGAAAAAGGATATGAAAACGGAAACGCCGTTGCCAAGGCCCAAATGCCTGTCTTAAAGGGACTTTGGAAAACTCATCCCACCGTTTTATTAAAAGCACATGGAACTGCAGTTGGAATGCCTAGTGATGATGATATGGGAAATTCGGAAGTAGGTCATAATGTTCTGGGTTCCGGAAGGATTTTTGATCAAGGAGCCAAGTTAGTATCCCAATCGATTGAGAATGGTAGTTTGTTTGCAGGTCCCATTTGGAAGAAGTTTATTTCCAATTGTAAGTCCCACCAATCTACATTTCATTTTCTTGGATTGTTCTCTGATGGAAATGTTCATAGCCATATCGATCATCTCAAGGCAATGATAGACAATGCCATCAAAGAAGACATTAAAAAGATACGACTCCATATCCTTCTAGATGGAAGGGATGTTCCCGAAAAATCAGCGTTAGACTATTTAAATCCTTTTGAAGAGTATTTGGATTCCTATCGAAAACAAGGAATCGACATTCTTATTGCCTCCGGTGGTGGCCGAATGGAACTCACTATGGATCGTTATGATGCTGATTGGTCTATGGTGGAAAGAGGTTGGAACCACCATGTCGAAGGAGAAGGTCGCATCTTTCCATCGGCAAAAGAAGCCATTGAAACTTTCCGAAAAGAAAACCCATCGGTCATTGATCAGTATCTACCAGGATTTGTGATCGGTGATCATGGGAAACCCGTTGGTAAAGTAGAAGACAATGATGCAGTCGTGTTTTTTAATTTTCGTGGGGACCGCTCCATAGAAATCTCAAGAGCCTTTACAGAAGATTCTTTAACCAACTTCAACAGAAAACGATTTCCCAAAGTTGAATTTGCAGGAATGATGCAATACGATGGAGACCTATTCATCCCCAAACAATACTTAGTTGCTCCACCCACTATCGATCGAACCATGGGTGAATACTTTGCCAATGAAGGTGTCGCTCAGTATGCTCTCTCGGAAACCCAAAAATACGGACATGTAACTTTTTTTTGGAATGGGAACCGCTCTGGATATTTCAATCAAACTCTGGAAACATACGAAGAAGTAAAATCAGATATCATTCCCTTTGACCAAAAACCAGAAATGAAAGCAAAAGAAATTACAGACAATCTAGTGCTTGCATTAACTTCTCACAAGTTTCCTTTCTTGCGAGTCAATTACGCTAACGGAGATATGGTGGGACATACGGGAAATATGGATGCTACCGTCCGTGGATTGGAGTATCTGGATGTATGTTTAGAGAGAGTCAAAAAAATCTGTGATGAAACTGGAACTGTTTTATGTATTACCGCCGATCACGGAAATGCAGACGAGATGTACCAACTTACAAAAAAAGGAACGGCAGAGACATCCAAAGATGGAAAACCTGTTCCGAAAACAAGTCATACACTGAACCCTGTCCAATTTGTTCTTTATGATCCGAAAGGAAAAATCAAACTCAATCAAAACATAGAAGAGAAAGGCCTTGCTAATGTTGCAGCAACGATGATGGATCTTTTAGGATTTGAGGCACCTGTTGGATACCATCCAAGTCTAATCCAAAGAGGCTAAGACTTTAAAAAAACTATGCGTTTTCCGATACTCATTGGGGTTCTTTTCAGTTTCTGTTTCGCCAGCTGCACGGAACCCGGAATCGGTTCTTTTTCAGAAGAAACCAAAGAAAAGATCCGAAGAAAAATCAAACAAGAAGGTTTTCAAGGTGTTGTCCTTATCTCACAAGATGACAACATCCTTTTTCGAGAAACCATCTATGTTGGTAAAAAAAGAAAACGATCCCAACTTTACAAAAAACACAATTTTCCGTTAGGTGAATCTACCAAAACTTTTACTTCCTTTGCGATTCATATACTAGAAGAAGAAAAAAAAATATCTTTAATAGATCCAGTATCAAAACATTTAAAATGGTTTCCCTATTCCAAAGTTACGATCGGTCACCTACTACGGCATACATCAGGACTACCTAAAGTCATTGAGTTTCTACCAAACTTTGATACTGAAAAATCTCATTTAAAACGTGATGATATCAAACGACTGTTTTTAGAATCCAAACTAAAACCTGCCTT